>DATBZF010000095.1:0-36821 GCA_036513315.1 Roseiarcus sp. | reverse complement strand
CTTCCAGATTATGCTGGAGCTCGGCCCCGACGATGCCGACGTGCGCGCCGGCAATGTGATGCATGGCCCCAACCGCTGGCCGCCCGACGCGCCGGCGTTTCGCACGGCGATGGAGGCCTATTACGGCGCCGTGACGGCGCTCTCGCAAAGGCTGCTCGGCGCTTTCGCGCGCGGGCTCGATCTGCCGGTCGATTATTTTCAACCGTTCTTTCGCAAGCCTTTGACGCAATTGCGCCTGTTGCATTATCCGCCGCAGCCGCCCGATTCCGACGTCGAAGGCGTCGAGGCGCATACCGACACCGGCGCCTTCACCATTCTGTTGCAGGATCAGGTCGGCGGGCTCGACGTGCGCAATCGCGCGGGCGAGTGGATTCGCGCGACGCCGATCCCTGGCAGTTTCGTCATCAATATCGCCGATATGATGCAGCGCTGGACCAATGGCCGCTTCGTCTCGACGCCACATCGCGTCGCCAATCGCACCGGCCAGGACCGCATTTCCGTGCCGTTCTTCGCCAATCCCGATTATGAGGCGACGATCGTTCCCTTGACGCGAGCAGGCGCCGCCGGCGGGAAGCTCTACGAGCCGCTCGCCTGCGGTCCCTATGTGGAGGCGGCCTATCGCGCCGCCTGGCCGCGCGCGAAGGCGTGACGATCCTTGCTCAATAGCCGACGGTGAAACGCTGGCGCGAATGGGCGGGCTTCTCCAGTTCGTCGACCGCCGCGATCGCGTAATCCTCGAAGGAAATGCTGCTGCCCTTGTCATTGGTCAGAAGCTGGTCCTTGCCGAGCCGGAACTTGCCGGTGCGCTCGCCCGGCACGAACATGGCGGAAGGCGACAGGAACGTCCAGTCGAGTCTCTTTTCCTGACGCAGCAGGCCAAGGAACTCGCCGCCCTTGGTCGCTTCATCCTTGTAGATGGCCGGAAATTGCGGCGTGCTGACCAGCGTGACGCCGGGCGCCACTTCCAGGCTGCCGGCGCCGCCGACGACGAAATAGCGTTTGACGCCGGAGGCGTGCACCGCCTCGATCAGCAGCTTGGGATCGCTCGCGCTGAAATGCACCGAGCTGATGACGACGTCATGCCCTTTGAGCAGCGCGACGAGGCCTTCCTTGTCGTAGACATCGCCCTTTTCAGCCGTCACGCCGGGGGCGGCGGCGATCTTTTCGGGGTGGCGCGCGATGCCGGTGACGCTATGGCCACGGCGCGCGAGCTCGGCCAGAATGCGCGAACCGGCTTGGCCGGAGGCGCCGATGAGAGCGACTTTCAATGATGTCTCCTTCGTGGTATGGAAAAGATACTAGCTATCGGATTGACATCACATGCTGCAACGAGTCCCCGATGTAAAGAAGGCACCGCCGCGACACCTGATTTCGCCTAGGAAACCGCGCGCCGCCAAATCGATCGCCGCCAAACCGCCCGCCGATCCCTATCGCGCACAATGTCCGACGCGCATGATCCTCGACCGGATCGCCGACAAATGGACCGTGCTGGTGCTGGGCTTGCTGAGCGATCATCCGCGGCGTTTCAATCAGATTCGCCGCGAGATCGAGGGCCTGACGCAGAAAATGCTGTCGCAAACGCTGAAAGCGCTCGAGCGCGACGGGATGGTGTCGCGAAAAGTGACGCCGACCGTCCCGATCAGCGTCGAATATGCGATCACCCCGCTCGGCGGCACGCTGGCGGCGACGGTGGATGGGCTGCGACTATGGGCGGAAGCGCATATCGAGGACGTGGTCACGGCGCAGAAACGCTACGACCTCACCGGCCATTAAAGCTTCGCTATCGAAATCGTTCGAAATGTTCTAATGTGCGCGTTGAGGAGGCCGCCTCATCGATGGAGCATTCATGCAACCTTCGTCAATCGGCCTGGCGACTGCGATCGCCCTCACATTCGCCACGCTCGGTCCGGCCAATGCCGGCTTCGTCGCACGGGCGCCGCGGATGATCCCACCCGCCCGGCCGGCCATCATGAACCATGTCGGGCAGGCCGGACGTTTCGGCATGCGCGACGCTGGTGCATTCGGCCGAACGGGCGACCGCCGGTTCCCACCTTTGGGCGTCGGCCATTTCGAGGGGCATGTCTGGCAGGCCGGGCGTTTCGGCATGCGCGACGCGGATGCCTTCCGCCGAGGCCGCGACGGCCAGTTCTCTGCTTTCGGCCTGGGCTATTTCGAGGAGCAGGCTTATTCCCCCGCCGCCGATGTACAGCCGCCCAGCTTTGTCGCGGCCGCGCCAGTGGTCAATGTCACCGTCATCGCACCGACAGCGGCGGGCGCGGCGCATTCCTCGGCGGCGGATTATTTCGCAGGCGCACGCCCGAAAATCATACTCGTCGGCCCCCGGCCGCGCGCAACGCATTTCGAGAAACTGCCGATCGTCGTCTACGGGAGAAGCTAGCGGCTGGGGGAGAAGCTAGCGGCTGGGTCATTTTGCCGTCATTGCTGTGCAGGTTCACGAATTCGTTGATTGGGTCTCCATATGGGAGGAGGTTCAGGATGCGAGACAATCGACAGATCGCCCCTACTGACTTCGCTATTGAGCCATTGTTCGCATGGAGGCAATTCTTTCACCGCTGAGACCTTTGTCAATGATGGCCTTTCAGGCCACCGCCGAAGGCGGCGACCGCTTTCGCGGTCGCCATTGACAAAGGTCTCAGCGGTGAAACACGCTCCGCCATGCGAAACGATGGATCACACTCGACCGTTTCAGTTGTCGTTGTTCTCGCGCTGGCGCGGCCCACGCCTTCTTCCTGAGAACCGGTCCGGACGAATGCTGTTGAAGCTTTTGTCCTATCCTGCATCTCCTTCCTGTTGGAGGCCCGATCAACGAAATTGTGAACCTGCACAATTGCGAGGTCAGGCGAATGTAGTCATTCGCCGGACCTCGCAATTGACGTGCGACGGCGCGTCATCCCTCGCTGGCGTCGCTGCTTACCCGCCGCCGCGCAGGCGCTCGCCAAGCCGTTTCTGTTTGGCGCGATTGCCGCAGATTTCCATCTCGCACCAACGGCGGCTTTTGTTCTTCGTCGTATCGAAGAACAGCCAGCCGCATTTCTCGCCCTCGCATCGCTTGACCCGCGTCAGATCCGCCTGGCCCAGCGTTGCAAGCGCCGACAGCGCGATCGGCCCCAGCAAGGCTTCGACCGGCGCCTCGCGCGGCATCCACGACCAGACATAGCGACCGCCATCGGGCGTCAGTTGCGCACAGGCGACGCAGGCCGCGTGTTCTTTGGCCAGGCGCGCGACCTCCGGCGCCGGGGCCGCATCGCCCGCCGCAACCGCGACGCCGATGGCGTGCAGCGCCTCGCGCAGATCGAGCGCGCGCCGCAGCAGACGTCGCGCCAGAGCCTCGTCGGCGGCGACCGCGCCTTGCAACCATTCGGCGTCCGCCGGGCCGAGCAATTTGGCGTGCCGCGCCCAGGCGACGACATTCTCCGCCGATCGCAGATGTTCCTGATGGGTCGGCCAGCCGCGGCCGGAGGAAGTGTTGGTGAAATCGAACGCCAATTCGCCGCCGATCAGGGCGAGCGAACCCGCACGCGATTCCGCGCGGGAAGGGTCGGTAGAAGCGGGGTTTATAACCATCAAAGTCGTCTTTACAGGTTAAGAAGCGCGCGCTAGCCTGCAACGCTCACCGATCATACCCGTTTTGGAGGTTAGTATGAAGCTCTCATTTCTCAAAGGCGCCGCCGTCATTTTCGCCGCCGCCGCCCTCGCCAGCGGCGGCGCCAACGCCCAGATCAAGCTCGGCGTCGCCGGCCCGATCACCGGCGCCAACGCCTCGTTCGGCGCCCAATTGACCAATGGCGTCAACCAGGCGGCCAAGGACATCAACGCCGCCGGCGGAATCCTTGGTCAGAAAATCGAGGTTGAACAGGGCGACGACGTCTCCGATCCCAAACAGGGCGTCTCGGTCGCCAATAAATTCGTCGGCGACGGCGTCAAATTCGTGATCGGCCATTTCAACTCGGGCGTCACCATCCCCGCCTCCGAAGTCTATGCCGACAACGGCATTCTCGAAATCACGCCTTCGGCGACCAATCCGAAGATCACCGAACGCGGCCTATGGGATATTTTCCGCACCTGCGGGCGCGACGACCAGCAGGGCAAGCTGTGGGCCGATCTCGCTCTTGGCGAACTGAAAGACAAGAAGATCGCCATCATCCACGACAAGACCACTTACGGCCAAGGCCTCGCCGACGCCGCGCGCGGTTTCATGAACGCCGGCGGCAAGAAGGAGGTGCTTTATGAAGGCGTCAACACCGGGGAGAAGGATTATTCGGCGATCGTGTCGAAGATCAAAGCCTCCGGCGCCGACTATCTGATGTGGGGCGGCCTGCACACCGAAGGCGGCCTGATCGTCCGCCAGATGCGCGACCAGGGCCTGAAGACGATCCTGATCTCGGGCGACGGCATCACCGACAATGAATTCGCCTCGATCGGCGGCCCCGGCGTCGAAGGCACGCTGATGTCGTTCGGCCCCGAGCCGCGCAACAATCCTGCCGCCAAGGATATTGTCGAAGCGATCAAGGCGACCGGCTTCGATCCCGCCGGCTACACGCTTTATTCCTACGCCGGCGTGCAGATCATCAAGCAGGCGGCCGAAAAGGCCAATTCGCTCGATCCGAAGAAGATCGCCGAAGTCATGCATTCCGGCATGACGTTCAAGACCGTGATCGGCGACATCGCCTATGACAAGAAGGGCGATCGCACCACCGTCGACTATGTCTGGTACGTCTGGAAGAAGGGCGACGACGGCAAGATCACGTTCAAGCAGATCTGAACGCGGCGGTTCGTGCGCCGAAGACATCGTTGCGAAGCGCGCAGCCCGGACGAATGCATCGCATTCGCCCGGGCCAGGTTCACAAGGAGCGAACCGCGAACGTCCGCGGCCGCCAAACCCCCGCCGTTCAAAAAGCGCCGTCAGTGGTCACGGAAAGCGCGCGCCATTGCGCGAGCTCGGCGCTGACGCTCGCGATTTTGGTCTCGAACATCGCCACCGCGTCCGAACCGGCGACAAAGCGCAACGGCGGCTTTTCGCGTCGGGCGAGATCGACAAGGATGGCGGCGAGCTTGGCCGGATCGCCTGCCTGCTGGTGATTGCGCGGGCCGTAATTGTCGGTGAGCCTCTTGGTGAACGCGTCATAATCGGCGATCCGATTGTCGCCATAGCGGGCCGAGCTCGGATCGAGGAAATCGGTGCGGAAAAAGCCCGGCTCGACCAGCGTGAGAGCGATGCCGAATTCGGCGATTTCAAGCGCCAGAGATTCAGAGAAGCCCTCGATGGCGAATTTGCTCGCCGCGTAGAGCGAAGCGCCTGGCCCGCCGCGCAGGCCGCCGATCGAAGTGATGTTGAAGATGCGTCCGGCGCGCTGCTTGCGCATGACAGGCAAAACGGCGCGCGTGACATTGAACACGCCAAACACATTGGTGGCGAACTGCCGTTCGGCGTCGGCCGGCCCCTGCTGCTCGAAGGCGCCGAGTTGCCCATAGCCGGCATTGTTGACGAGCACGTCGATGCCGCCAAAACGGGCGATCGCCGCCGCCACCGCCGATTCCGCCTGGCCTGCAACGGCGACGTCGAGCGTCGTGACAAACAGTTTCTCCGACGATGCGTCGAAGGCTTGCGCGACTTTCGCCGGATCGCGCCCGGTCGCCACGACCTTTTCGCCGGCGGCAAGCGCCGCCTTGACGATTTCCGCGCCGATGCCGCGCGCGGCGCCGGTGACGAACCATATCTTGCTCATGACAACTCCTCTCGTTGAACGCGGAATATGCTGGAAGCATCCAGCCCGCGGTTGATCGCGATTCCCTGATGTTTCGCCCTATTCTTCGACCCGATTGAGCGTGCCGAGCCCCAGGTCGTTCAGCGATTCCAACGTCACCGCCGACGCCTTGCCGTCGGGGCCGATCGCAAAGCGCACCGCGGACGGTTTATCCGGCGTTTCCGGATCGGGGAAAGAGAGAAACAGGTCGCGATCGAAATGGCGCAGCGCATAGGCGCGCGCCGCGCCAGGGCCGACCGACAGGGTCAGAACGCCATTGCGATCGGCGACGATCGCCTCGCCGATATAGGCGTTGGCGTAGCGACCGGCATAGGCGGCCACCGGCATCGCGGCGGTCGGCGCAGCCGGCGGCGCGGCATAGGCCGCCTTCGCCGCGGCGACCGCCGGGCCGAACAGGCCTTGGTAGACGCCGTCCCACGCCTCAACCCAGTCTTTGCCGACTTTCCCGTCGAAGACGAGGTCGGCGAAACTATCAGCGAGACCTTCGGGCGCGCCGGTCGGAAAAGCGTTGGTCAAGACGACGATGCCAAGATTGGCTTTGGGATAGAGCGTGACCAAACTGCGCGCGCCGACGCTGAAGGCGCCGGCATGGCCCCAGCTCAGGCCATGCCGGCCGAACTCGACGTTCCAGCCGAGCCCGTAGAACGAAGAGCCCGAAATTGCTGTAGGAATAGCCGGCGCGAAAACTGGACGAAGGGGGAACCAGCCGCAAGCGGCGCAATATTTCGTCGCGGCCGAAGCCGATGTACTCCAGCTCGTCGCCGGCGCCGCCCGGAAGGCCGCTGCGATGGGAGAACAGATCGCGCAAAGTCAGTTGCGCCGTTGGATAGGCGTCATAAAGCTGGAACGCCGGGTCGAGATCGGCGATGCGCGAATCCCAGGCGAGCTTGCCATCGCTGACCAAAGCGGCGACCACGGTGGCGGAAATCGGCTTGGTGAGCGAGGCGATCTGGAACACAGTGTCGCCATCCACCAACTCGGGCTTGCCGGCTTCGCGGCGACCGAAGCCTTTGAGATAGACGACTTCATCGTCGTGGACGATGGCGATGGCGAGGCCAGGCACGGCGCCCGTTTCGACTTGCTGCTGCGCCAAAGCGTCGAGCGCCGGCAGCGCGGCTGCGACCTGATCGCTCGAAGCCGTCTGGGCGCGAACAAGGTGAGGCGCCATCGCGAGAAGCAGAGAAAAGGCAAGGCGACTCGTCCGCTGCGAGCGCCTGACGAGATCGCACAAAGACCGCATGGTCCTGCCCTCCGTATGTCGCGCCCGCCGACGCGTCCCCGTGGCGGAGCGCTCGCGAGGATGGAAGCGACGCCCCAGAGTGCGCGCGCGCGCATGCGCGATGTCAACCTCTGTCTCTGCGCCGCTAGCCTGCCAGTTGCAAAGCAATCCCGTAAGGCGCAGCGACGGGGACTTCGCCTGCGGGCGAAAACTGGAGGGGAATATGGCCGGAATGATGAAATTGAGCGCGGCGTTGCTGGCCGCGTTGCTCGCTGGCGCGGGGGCAGCCAAGGCCCAGGCGCAGGACCCGCCCGCCGCTTCGGCGAGCGGCGGAGTCGACGATGCCGGCCTTAAGGCGGTCACCGTCAAGTTCAACGCCTATGTCGGCTTCATGAACCGAACGCTGCGGGCGACGCAATCGCTCGATCGCTACAAGAGCTGGGTCAATATGAAGACCGGTCCGACCGGCCATGAATCGCTGATCTATGGCCTCTACGAAGTGTACGATACGACGCGCGAGGCGGCTGCCGCGACGGCGGCGTTGACGCAGGAACCGTTGCTGCCCGAGCTCGACGCCGCGATGCGCGATTATATCGCCGCCAATGCGGCGCTCGGCCCGATCCTCAACGAGGCGAGTGCCTATTACGAGCGCAAGGATTACAAGGACGACAAGATGGCCGGCGGCATCGCGCTGCATGCCAGGATCGTCGCCGCCGCCGGGCCCTTCCTGGCGGCGCGGGCGCGCCTCGACGCGCTCTTCACCGTCGAGAAGGCCAAGGTCGACGCCGCGCGGCTGGTCTCGATCGAAAAGCACGAAGGGCGCAAGGCCAATTGGCATGTCGCCAATGTCATGATCCGCGCGCAACGCGTGATGGACCTGCTGCCCTCGGGGGCAAAGCCTGTCATCGATGTCGCGCCTTTCGACGCGGCGATCGCCGAATACGCCGGCGCGGTCAAGGATATGGACGCCTATGGCGCGACCAATCCCAACTCGTTCTTCGTGTTCGAATCGCAGCCGCGCTCGCTGCTCAGCAAGCTGCGCGATTTCCAGGAGAAGATCGATCGCGCCAGGGGCGACGCGCGGCGCGGCGCCGGCGGCGACCTGACCTGGATCGTCAACGACTATAATGCGATGGTGTCGTCAGCGCCCAGCGCGACGCAATTCAATCATTGAAGGGCGCATTGAAGGTTAGCGAGGATCGCTCCTCTTCAGTGCGCCTCGCCCTTCACGACTCGAACGGCGAAGATGGTGAGTTCGTCCATATTGGCGGCGCGCCCGGTCCTCTTCAAATGCCGGGCGAACTGGTTCGCATTGACGTGGACGTTGCAGATGGCTTGACCCTCAGACACATAATGGTGGTGCGACATCGCATGGAGCTTGAGCCATTTGTCGTAGGCGTAGGGGATGTGCTGGCGCAGGATCGCCCTGAAGGCTTCGTAATCCTCCGCGATAATGGTCGGAAGATAGATCATCTGGCTCCTCCCCGGTCCTCCGCTTTGGCTCTTTTCAGAGCGTGCCCCGATAGTGGCGCCTCGTCGGGGCTAATTTAGGGCTCCCGCCGGGCCTCGCGAAACGACCCGCTAGGAAGCCACGGCGAGCCGCGCCCTGGGCGTCAGTCTCCGCCGGCGCCAGAACAGCCAGCCGACGACCGCGAAATTGACCGCGTTCCAGATCACGCCATTGAGAAACGCCATCCGGTAGGAACTGGTCCAATCGAAGATCACGCCGGAGAAATAACCGCCGAACGCCATGCCGATGATCGTCGCCGAGACGACCAGGCCGATCTTCGCCCCCGCCTCGCGCGGCGGCAGCAATTCTCGGCAGATCACCGCGTACATCGGCACGAGCCCGCCCTGGAACAGGCCGAAAATGCCGGAGACGATGAACAGCGAAGCGAGCCCGTCAAAATAGAGATAGAGCAGCAGCGCGAGGCCCTGCATGAACGAGCCGATCAGCAAAGTCGCGGTTCCGCCGATCGCATCGGCGACAAAGCCAGAGCCGATTCGCGAGACAATTCCGAGAAACAGCATCAATGAAAGCATTTCGGCGCCGCGCGCGACGCCATAGCCGAGGTCGCCGCAATAGGCGACAATATGAACCTGCGGCATCGACATCGCCACGCAACAGGAAAAGCCCGCCACAATGAGCAGCGCCAATAACAGGCGCGACGAGACGCCGACATCGGCGCGCGCGATTTTGGTCGCAGCCTCCGCTTGTGCAATCACCTGCGCCGAAGGACGCGGACGCAGGAAAAAAGCGAGCGGGATCACCGTCGCCGCGATGAATATTCCCATTCCGACATAGGTCCAACGCCAGCCGACCAGCGGCATGGTCAGGTTCATCAGCAGCGGCCAGAGCGTGCCGGCGAGATAATTGCCCGAGGCCACGATCACCACCGCCATGCCGCGCCGCTTGACGAACCAATGCGAGATATCGGCCATCATCGGCGCAAAACCGGTGCCGGCGCCGACGCCGATCAGCAGGCCATGCGCGGCCGAGAAAATCGGGAGATTTGGCGCGAGGCCCGCCAGGACAAAGCCGAGGCCGAGACAGACGCCGGCGATCAGGATCGGCGCGACAATGCCGGTGCGGTCCGCCATCCGGCCGAGCATGATCGTGCCAAAGGCGAAGCCGAACATCATCAACGTGTAAGGCAAGGACGCCGCCGCGCGATCAACGCCAAATTCGATCTGCACTTTCGGCAGGACGATGATGACCGCCCACATGCCGGCGCCGGCGATCGTTCCGATCAACAACGACAATACGAGGCGCGAATAGGCGTAAGCGCCGTCGGGCGAATAACGATCGGGACGGACAAAATCGGCGGGGGAGGATTGGTTCATCGGGCCACCTTGTTGGAAGCGGCCGGCGATGGCAAGCGTGGGCGGGCGGCCCTACGGGCAATCTCTTGCGACGCCTTGCCTTCGAACATCAGGAAGGGTCTAATTCTCGTCGTCATCTCTCGTCTCCCCTCACGCGACAAGCGGCCGCCGTACGCGAAGCGTCACGCGGCCGGGCTTATCATTCTGGAGGTCGTCATGTCGAAAATGCGCGCAATGGTCGTCGCCAAACCCGGCGCCGGGCTGACGATGGAGGAACGCGATCTGCCTGAACCGCGCCTGCACGAGGTTCGCGTCAAGGTGCAGGCCTGCGGCGTCTGCCACAGCGATTCCATCACTGTCGAAGGAATTATGCCGGGGCTGCGATACCCCCGCATTCCCGGTCACGAAGTGATCGGCGTGATCGAGGCGATCGGCCCCGACGTCGAGGGCTGGGCTGTCGGCGCGCGCGTCGGCGTCGGCTGGTTCGGCGGCGCCTGCGGCTATTGCGGCAATTGCCGTCGCGGCGACGCCTTCGCTTGCGAGAACATGCGCGGCGCCACCGGCGTCACGCGCGATGGCGGCTATGCAACTCATATGCTGGCGCGCGCCTCGGCGCTGGCGCGCGTGCCCGACGCGCTCGATTCAGTGGAATCGGCGCCGCTGCTCTGCGCCGGCATCACGACATTCAATGCGCTGCGCCATTGCGGCGCGGGACCAGGCGACCTCGTCGCCATCCACGGCGTCGGCGGCCTCGGCCATCTCGGCATCCAATACGCGGCGCGGCAGGGATTTCGCACGGTGGCGGTCAACCGCGGCCGCGACAAGGAGCAACTGGCGCGCTCGCTCGGCGCGCATGACTATATCGACAGCGCCGCCGACGACCCCGCCAAGAAGCTCCAGGCGATGGGCGGCGCCAAGGCGATCATCGCCACCGTCACCAATGCCGGGGCGATGCAGGCGATATCGGGCGGCCTCGGCCCAAACGGCATCCTGATGGTGATCGGCGCAGTCGGCGCCCTCACCATCGATTCGCTCGACCTGCTCAACAAGCGCGCGGCGGTGAAAGGCTGGTATTCCGGCACCTCGGCTGATTCAGAAGACACGCTGCTGTTCAGCCAGCTCCATGAGATCGCATCGATGAACGAAGTGTTTCCTCTGGAGAAGGCGCAGGAGGCCTATGACCGGATGATGAGCGGCAAGGCGCGGTTTAGGGTGGTGCTGAAGATGGAGGGGTGAGGTCGCTCTCCTAGGCATGCGGGCGCAACCTCACCTCCGTCATGTCCGGGCTTGTCCCGGTCATCCACGCGGTTCGGCCCCTGCATCGATCGAATGGGAGTCCGCTACACCACGCCATCGATAGCTTTGCAACGTTGCATCCAGACCGACGGCGTGGATGACCGGGACAAGCCCGGTCGTGACAGGGGTTGGCGCGCGGTAGCGAATATTGCTTGCGCTTGCTGCCCCACCATCGTCTTGACCAGGCTGGTCCCGGTCATCCACGCGGTCCGGCCGCCGCATCGGTCGGATAGAAGCCCGCAGCACCGCGCCCACCGGATAGCCTTGCAACGCTTTAGCCCTCCTCACGGCGTGGATGACCGGGACAAGCCCGGTCATGACAGGGGTTGGCGGCTGGCAGCGAATATTGCTTGCGCTTGCTGCCCCACCATCGTCATGACCGGGCTTGTCCCGGTCATCCACGCGGTTCGGTCACCGCATCGATCGGATAGAGGTCCGCAACATCGCTCGCACCCATAGTCTTGCAACGTCTCATCCAGACCTACGGCGTGGATGACCGGGACAAACCCGATCATGACGGGGGTTGGCGCCTGGAACGCAATCCAGAAGGCTCAGTTGTTGAGCTCCTCATATAAATCGCGCCATTCTGGATTTACATCAAGGATCAAACGCACCTTCCAGGCGCGCGACCAATGCTTGATATTTTTCTCACGCTGTATCGCATCGCGAATACTTTCGTAGAACTCCGTATAAACAAGGCGCTTCAGGCCATAGCGCTTCGTGAAGCCTTTCGCGAGCCCTTCGCGGTGCTCCCAGGCACGGCGGGAAATGTCAGAGGTGACCCCGGTGTAAAGAATTCCATTGGGTCGGTTGGTCATCATGTAGAGCCAACCGCCTGACATTGGTTTCGGGCTGCGCTTTCGTTCTGATCGGGCTTATCCGAGTCACGGCGGGGTTAGCTTCGCACGGACGCGCTGTCACCACGGTGCTCGCTGTTAGCTGGGAATGAACCTAGCACCAGGCTCACCCGAATCCGCTTCCTCCCATATCTCCAGATCAACATGAAGTGTGGTAGGATTATAAGTTACATAAGCGGGTGCTATTCCAGTTATTGGCGTAAAGAATTGGATTTTCAATAGCCCGGTTTTGAGCACTTGCTCAGTAGCCAGCATCCGAAAGTAGTTCGTAATCCGGAAACCACTGCGGTCAGCATCTTTGTCAAGCGTGCGTGCGCGCTCCGCAACTGACTTTATAGATTCTCGGGTCCGGAAACTGACCTTGTGATCTTGGCGCATCGCATCGATCTCAGGAACAGCCCGTTGTTCCGCCGCAGGTCTCACACTTGAGGCACGTACCGTTGCGCACCATTGTGAAATTGCCGCATTCAGGGCACGCTTCGCCAACATAGCCCTTCATCCGAGCCTCCTGACGCTTGTCTCTTTCAGAGGGGCGCGCATTAACCGTGGGAGAAGAGAATTCGAGACGGAGTTCGCTTGCACTGCCGATTTCCGGCGCCTCCTCCACATAGCCCGCGACATCGCCCTTCAGCGCGGTCGCGCCTTGCGTCGCATAGCCGTAGGCCCCTGCCCCGCCATGGCCGTGCACGACCGCCGCCTCGCCGCCGGCGCCGCCTTGCACGAGCATCAGCTTGTCTGTCTTTGAGCGCACTAGGCCTTTCGAGACGACCGAGACGCGCGGCGTCTCCGTCACGCCGGAGCCCTTGCTCTGGTCGACGCCGCCGCCCAGCGCGTCGTGATCGAGGTCCTCAGGCGAGACATGGGCGAGGTCATTGCGGCCGAGATAGGAGATCGCCAGTTCGCGGAAGACGTAATCGAGGATAGAGGTCGCGTTCTTGATCGCGTCATTGCCCTGGACGAGGCCGGCCGGCTCGAAGCGCGTGAAGGTGAAGGCCTCGACATATTCTTCGAGCGGCACGCCATATTGCAGCCCAAGCGAAATCGCGATGGCGAAATTGTTCATCAGCGAGCGGAAGGCGGCGCCTTCCTTATGCATGTCGATGAAGATTTCGCCGAGGCGGCCGTCCTCATATTCGCCGGTGTGCAGATAGACCTTGTGGCCGCCGACCGTCGCCTTCTGGATGTAGCTCTTGCGCCGGTTGGGCAGGCGCTCGCGCTCGCGTTGACGCTCGACGCGTTCGATGATGCGCTCGACGATCCGCTCGGCGACGGCGGCGGCGCGCGCCGGCGTATTGGCCGCGACGATCGCCTCGACCGCGTCGATATCTTCCTCGTCATCGTTCTCGATGAGCTGCGAATTCAGCGGCTGCGAGAGCTTGGAGCCGTCGCGATAAAGCGCATTGGCTTTCAGGCCGAGCCGCCAGGACAACATATAGGCGTCCTTGCAATCCTCGACGCTGGCGTCATTGGGCATGTTGATCGTCTTGGAAATGGCGCCCGATATGAACGGCTGCGAAGCCGCCATCATGCGGATATGGCTCTTCACCGAGAGATAGCGCTTGCCGGTGCGCCCGCACGGATTGGCGCAATCGAAGACCGCGTAATGCTCGGCTTTAAGATGCGGCGCGCCTTCCACTGTCATCGCGCCGCAGACATGCACATTGGCGGCGTCGATCTCCTGTTTCGAATAGCCGAGCGTGGAGAGCAGGTCGAAACCCGGCTCCTCGATTTTCTCTGGCTGAATGTTCAGCTTTCCCATGAGGAAATCAGCGCCGAGCGTCCATTTGTTGAACACGAAGCGCAGATCGAACGCGCCGGCGAGCGCCGCATCGACCTTGGCGAGCGCGGCGGCGTCGAAGCCCTTGGCGCGCAACGTCGCATGATTGATCCCCGGCGCCTGGCCGAGGGAAGCATGGCCGACCGCATAGGCCTCGATCTCGGCGATATGCGATTCGTGATAGCCGAGCGCGCGCAAGGCCTCGGGCACGGCGCGGTTGATGATCTTGAAATAGCCGCCGCCCGCCAGTTTCTTGTGCTTGACGAGCGCGAAATCGGGCTCGATGCCGGTGGTGTCGCAATCCATCACGAGGCCGATCGTGCCGGTCGGCGCGACCACCGAGACCTGCGCATTGCGGTAGCCATGCTGCTCGCCTTTGGCGAGCGCCTCGCGCCAGAGCCGGCGCGAGGCTTCCGACAGGCCGACCCAGGCGGCGCCCGCATTGTCGAGCGAAACATGATCGAGCGGCGTCGGCGCCACCGCCAAAGCCTCATAGCCGGCGGCCTCGCCGTCGGCGGCGCGCGCATGATTGCGGATGACGCGCAGCATCTGCGCGGCATTGGCCTTGTGGCCGGGGAAGGCGCCGAGTTCGGCGGCCATTTCGGCGGAGGCGGCATAGGCGCCGCCCGTCATGATCGCCGACAGCGCGCCGCAGATCGCGCGGCCCTCGTCGCTGTCATAGGCGATGCCGCAGGACATCAGCAGGCCGCCGATATTGGCGAAGCCGAGGCCGAGCGTGCGATAATCGTAAGAGAGGCGTGCGATTTCCTTGGACGGGAATTGCGCCATCGTCACCGAGATTTCGAGCACGATGGTCCACAACCGCACCGCATGTTCGTAGGAAGCGACGTCGAAGGCGCGCGTCTGCTCATCGCGGAACCGCAGCAGGTTCAGCGAAGCCAGATTGCAGGCGGTGTCGTCGAGGAACATATATTCCGAGCACGGATTGGAGGCGCGGATCGGCCCCGAAGCCGGGCATGTGTGCCAGTCGTTGATGGTGGTGTGATATTGCAGGCCGGGATCGGCGGAGGCCCAGGCGGCATAGCCGATCTTCTCCCAGAGCTCCCTGGCCTTCAGCGTCTTGTGCACCTTGCCGTCGAGCCGGCGCGTCAGATGCCAGTCGCCGTCATTCTCGACCGCCTGCAGGAAGCCGTCGGTGACGCGCACCGAATTGTTCGAGTTCTGGCCGGCGACGGTGAGATAGGCCTCGGAATCCCAATCGGTGTCATAGGTGTCGAAATCGAGATTGGTGTAGCCCTGCCGCGCGAACTGGATGATGCGCTTGATCATGCCGTCTGGCACGTCGCTGCGCCGCGCGGCTTTCACCTCGCGTTTTAGGACGGGGTTCTTTTCAACAGTGAAGCAATCGTCGCCCGAGCCTTCGCAATTGACGCAGGCCTTGAGAATGGCTTTCAGATGGCGCTTGACGATTTTGGAGCCGGCGACCAGCGCCGCGACCTTCTGCTCCTCTTTGACCTTCCAGTCGATATAGGCCTCGATATCGGGATGGTCGGCGTCGACCACCACCATTTTGGCGGCGCGCCGCGTCGTGCCGCCCGATTTGATCGCGCCCGCCGCGCGGTCGCCGATCTTCAGGAACGACATCAGGCCGCTGGAGCGGCCGCCGCCGGAAAGCTTCTCGTTCTCGCCGCGCAACGCCGAAAAGTTCGAGCCGGTGCCGGAGCCATATTTGAACAGGCGCGCCTCGCGCACCCACAGATCCATAATGCCGCCCTCATTGACGAGATCGTCGGCGACCGACTGGATGAAACAGGCATGCGGCTGGGGATGTTCGTAGGAGGATTTCGACTTGGTCAGCTTGCCGGTCTCAAAGTCGACGTAATAATGGCCCTGCCCCGGACCATCGATGCCATAGGCCCAATGCAGGCCGGTGTTGAACCATTGCGGCGAATTGGGCGCGGCCATCTGGCGCGCCAGCATGAAGCGCATCTCGTCGAAAAAGGCGCGCGCGTCCTCTTCCGTCTTGAAATAATGGCCCTTCCAGCCCCAATAGGTCCAGGCGCCGGCGAGCCGGTCGAACACCTGCTGGGCTGAGGTCTCCGAGCCGTAGCGCTCCGCCTTCGGCAACAGATCAAGCGCCGCCTCGTCGGCGACCGAACGCCACAGGAACGAGGGCACGGAATTTTCCTCGACGCGCTTGAGGCGCGCCGGAATTCCCGCCTTGCGGAAATATTTCTGGGCGAGCACGTCGGCCGCCACCTGGCTCCAGTCGGCGGGAACCTCGATATTGTCGAGCGAGAAGACGACCGAGCCGTCCGGGTTGCGGATCTCGCTCTTGGTCCGCTGAAATTCGATCAGGGCATAGGGTGAAACATCAGGCTTGGTGTAGCGCCGCTCGATCCGCATCTTTTCTTGTCCCCATTGCGCGGACGCAAATCCGCTAATAGCCGCAACGCGGCCCCCCAACATCCAGATATGACCGGTCTAGACGTGCTCAAGCCGCATGTCGCGGCCACCCGTTCCCGCACCCCTGGGAGCGAGGCAAACATTACGCCTTTATGACGAAATCGTCAATCCCTTGTGGCGAGAATCTCGCCGGACACAAGATATTGTGGACGACAATGTATAACGCTGAGTTAACGCCCAAGCCGCATTGACAGGATCGAACGAGTCGGCTCGCCAGCGCAAGCCCCAAATTCGATTGCCCACGATTCATCGATTTTTGTTCAATCAGGCAGCGTCGAATTGCGCTATGGACAGGCTCGGCGCGCCTCGCCATAGTCGCGCGCGAAGTCGGTGCGGCGGCCCAGGAATCGATCGATGAAATTGTTCTTTTTGCGATTCTTCACCTGGTGGAACGGGGCGACGTTGGGCACGCTGTCCCATACGCGCCGCCACGGCGAAAGGGTGGGAACGGACGAATTCGGCAACGTCTATTATCAGACTCGCGGCGGCCGGATCGATCCCGCGCTCGGCTTCGTGCGGCGCTGGGTGATCTATAACGGCCAGTCCGAGGCCTCGATGACGCCCCCAGGCTGGAACGGCTGGCTGCACCATACTGTCGATATCCCGCCTTCCGACGAGAATTATCGCCCACGCGAGTGGGAGCGCCCGCATCAGGGCAATATGACCGGCACGGTCTTCGCCTACCGCCCGCCCGGCTCGACCATGCGCAGCGGCGAGCGGGCGCCCTCCGAGGGCGACTACCACGCCTGGACGCCGGGCGGCTGAAGAGCGACTGAGACGCGCCCAGCGCCTTCATTTGGCCCCGCTTTGTCCTGATAGAAGCGCGTGCTATGGGGCGCGAGGTTCAGTGGCGGCGGGTTCGAATCAAACAATGAACGCGAAAACGCGCGGCCGCGCCGCTTCTATCGCCCTCGGCGCGATCATCGCCGCCGCGCCGTTCGCGTTGACGCCGGCCTGGGCCGATAAAATCAAGCATCCGACCGCCGTTTTTGAAGGCCTCGACAAGATCACCGGACGAATCATTTCATTCGAAGTCGCGATCGACGAAACCGTGCAATTCGGTTCGCTGCAGATCACCCCGCGGGTTTGCTATACGCGGCCGCTCACCGAAGCGCCGCGCACCGATGTTTTCGTCGAGGTCGATGAAGTCACCGAGAAAAAGACCTACGATCGCCTGTTTACCGGTTGGATGTTTGCGGCAAGCCCCGGCCTGCATGGCATCGAGCACCCGGTCTATGACATCTGGCTGACCGACTGCAAAGGCGGCACGCAGATCATCCATACGCCGCCTGAAGAAGCGGAGGCGGCCGATCCCGGGCTGTCTGACCCCGATCAGGCGAATACATCGACGGACCCTAAAATCGCGCCGCCGCCGGCGCCCAAAAAACGCAAACCGCCGCCAAAGCCAGTCGACGCGGCCGTCGCGCCTGCCCCGCAGGATCTCAACAACAACCAGCCTATGATCCAGCCGACGCAGCGCGGCGGCATTATCAGGCGTTTCTTTCCTGACTCGCCGCCGATTCCGCCTGGCAACGTTGGTCAATAGGGCCTCGGCGACGCCCGATCAGCCCCGCTCCGGCCCATAAGGCGGCCTTGGAATGGCCGCGTGGGCGGCCCGCAGCGCGGCCGACCAGCGCTCGCGCAAATCGCGAAAATAAGGATCCGAGGCTTCGATTCGCTCGTCGACTTCAAACTTGTGCGAATCGCGCCGAATGATCGCGATATCGATGGGCAGGCCGACTCCGAGGTTGGATTTCAGGGTCGAATCCATTGAGATCAAGCCGATTTTCAGCGCATCGAAGAGATCGCTCTTGAAGGTGATGGCGCGATCGAGAATCGGCTTGCCATATTTATGCTCGCCGATCTGCAAATAGGGCGCATCCGCGGTGCATTCAATGAAATTGCCCGCCGAATAGACCATGAACAGCCGAGGCCGCTCGATGCCGATCTGACCGCCAACCAGAAATGAAACGCGAAATGCGATGCTTTCCTGTTCATAAGCGTCGGTGTCGACCCGCCTGACCTGGCGCACCGCCCGACCGACGAGCTGCGCGACCGCGTACATCGTCGGCGCCTCGTCGATCCGGTTGACGCTCGAATGTTCTTTGGCGGGCGATTCGCTGCTGTCCACCCCCTCGGCGAGCAGATTGATGACGTTCTGCGTCGCCGACAGATTGCCCGCCGTGGCAATGGCGATGGCGTGGCGGCCTTCCTGACGAAACAGGTGCAGCTTGCGAAAGGTCGAGATGTCGTCGAGGCCCGCATTGGTGCGCGTGTCGGCGATCAACACCAACCCGTCGTCGACAAGAATCCCGCAGCCATAGGTCATCCGATTCTCTCCTCGCGTCTACATTAGCCGGACGCGGCGCGCGCGGAAACAGACATGACGGGGGCGGGATGCGGCGACGCCGATCCAGTTCTACCCGGCTCCGCGACGATATTGCTAAGGCGGCTCAACTCTGACTTTGGTTCTGGCTTTGCCATTGCGACGGCGCGATGCTCAGCGACACATGGAGCGTCTCGCTGCCAAAGCCGGCGCGGGCCCCGCGAACCGGCGCCGCGCTCTGATAATCAAACCCGACTGCGACCCTGACATAATGTTCGTCCGTGCACGTGTCGTTGGTGGCGTCGAACGCAACCCAACCCAGATCGGGGACATAAGATTCCGCCCAGGCGTGGCCGGCGCTCTGCAAAGCCCCGTCGGGGCGGACGAGATAGCCGCTGACGTAGCGTGACGGTATGCCCAGCCAGCGCGAACAGGCGACGAAAATATGAGCGAAATCCTGGCAGACGCCGCGGCGCAGCGCGAAAGCTTCCGCCGCCGTGGTCGTCGAGAACGTCGGCGCGGCATCGAACGTCATCGTCTCATGAATCGCGGCCATCAGCGGATGCAGCCGATCGAGCGCCTCGCGCTTGTCGCCGCCGGCTTCTTCCGCAAATTCACGCAAGGCGCCATTCGCCTCGGCCAGATGGGCGGCGCGTAGATAAATCTCGGGCGGCAACGGCTCGACCGCGCCGCGCACGACGCCGACCGAATCGGATGTCTCGATCTCTCCCTCGGCGGTGACCGCGATGCGCTCAACCGGACCGGCATGGGAGAAGGAATGGACGATATTGCCGAGCGAATCTTCGCCCTGACGCAATGTGCAATCGATATCGGTCGAGATGCGCCAGCGCATGACATATTGCGCCTCGAAGCTGCGCGGCGTCAGACGCAAAACCTGAATGATCGACCGGGCGGCCGGTTCATAGCTATAGGCGGTTTCGTGCGAAATCCTGATCCGCATCACGCTCACTCGTCGTTGTTTCGATGAATCCTGAGAGGGTTCGCTTGGCTATGCGCCTCGCCCCGGCCGCCTTCGAGGGTTTGCGCGGCGGCGCTCGGCAATGACGCCGTCATATGAACAAATATTGCTCCGAAATCGTCGTCGAGAGCCGAGCGTTGTCGTCCAGAAAACCGGTGATGAATTCGTGCAGGCCGTTCTGGAATATCTCCGACATTGTCGCTCGTTCGAGCCGCGACAGCATCGCACGCGCCTGACGCTGCGAAGCGCCGCTGCGACCGTCTTCGCGCGCAAGGGAATCGAGCGCCCGGTCGATGCTTTCGTAGCAGGAGATGAGCGAGCGAGGCATCGCCGCCTTCAGGATCAGAAGATCGGCGATCAGCCAGGGTTTGACCCGGTCGCGATAGACCCAATGATAGGAAGTGGTCGCCGAAACCGCGCGCAGGATCGCCACCCATTGAAAATAATCGAGCGAACCGCCGACCTCCTCATCCGAAGGCAGCAGCAGATGATATTTCACATCGAGGAGCCGGGCGGTATTATCGGCGCGCTCGACGTAAATGCCGAGGCGATTGAACCAATAGGCGTCGTTGCGCAGCATGGTCCGATAGCAGGCGCCGTCAAAATCGAGCGAGGCCTTTTTTACATAATCAAGGAAACGCGCGAGCGACTCACGGTCGAAATCCTTGGCGCCGCGGCGGCGCGATTCGAAGCGCTTGAGCTCGAGCCACGCGTCGTTGATCGCCGTCCAAGTCTCCGCCGTCAGAGCGGTGCGCACGGCGCGCCCGGTCGCCCTGGCGTTCTCCAGGCAATTGCAGATTGACGACGGATTGGTGCGGTCGAAAGTGAGGAATTCGACGGCCGCAGGCTCATCGAGCGTCTCGTGGCTGGTATGGAACGCGTCAAGTGCGCCGACGGAAGAGAGCGCCCCCTCCCATTCGGCCATGTCTTCGGGACCGGATTTGGGCAGGATTTCGAGACGCAGCGTCGCCTCGATCGTGCGCGCGGTGAAATCGGCGCGCTCCATCGAGCGCGCCAGCCAGAAGAGATTATCCGCGGTGCGCGCCAGCATATTCAGGCGCTCCCGCCGACGCCGGCATCGCTATCGACGATCCAGGTGTCCTTGGTGCCGCCGCCCTGGCTCGAATTGACCACCAGCGATCCCTCCGTCAAAGCGACGCGGGTCAGTCCGCCCGGCACGATTTTCACGCCGTTGGCGCCCGACAAGCAGAATGGCCTGAGGTCGACATGCCTGGGCGACACGCCGCTGTCGAAGGAAGCCGGACAGGTCGACAGCGCCAAAGTCGGCTGGGCGATAAAATTGGCGGGATCGGCTTTCAGCTTGGCGGCGAAGATTTCGCGCTGGGCGGCGCTGGCGTGCGGACCGACCAGCATGCCATAGCCGCCCGAACCATTGACCTCCTTGACGACAAGGTCGCCGAGATTGTCCAGCACATGGGAAAGCGCCGCCGGCTCGCGACAGCGGAAGGTCGGCACGTTCTGCAGCAGGGGCTCCTCGCCGAGATAATATTTTATGATCTCAGGCACATAGCTATAAAGCGCCTTGTCGTCGGCGACGCCGGTGCCCACTGCATTGGCAATGGTCACATTGCCTGCCAAATAGGCGCCGATCAGGCCCGGCACGCCGAGCATCGAAGTCGGATTGAAGACCAGCGGATCGAGGAAATCGTCGTCGACGCGCCGGTAGATGACATCGACGCGCTGTGGCCCGCGAGTGGTGCGCATATAGACGATTTCCTCGGCGACGAAGAGATCGCGGCCCTCGACGAGTTCGACCCCCAGTTTGTCGGCAAGGAACGAATGTTCGTAATAGGCCGAATTGAACGGCCCAGGCGTCAGCAGCACGATCACGGCTTCTCCGTAGCCGGCGCGCGGCGTCACCGAGCGCAGGCACGACAGCAACGCGTCGGGATAATTCTCGACCGGCGCGACGCGATGCTGAGCGAACAAATCCGGCATCAGACGCATCGTCACTTCGCGATTTTCCAACATATAGGAGACGCCGGAGGGCGTCCGCGCATTGTCCTCGAGGACGTAGAACGCATCGCCGTCGACGCGCACGATATCGATGCCCGCGATATGAACCCAGATATCATGGGGCGCCCGGCGCCCGATCATTTCGGGCCGGTAATAGGGATTACGCAGAATGAGTTCGGGAGGGATCAAATTCTCTTTGAGGATCGTACGCGGCCCGTAGACATCGCGCAGAAAGAGATTGAGCGCATTGACGCGTTGAACGAGGCCGGCCTCCAGCCGGGTCCATTCGGCGCGCGAGATCAGACGGGGAATGATGTCGAAAGGAATGAGGCGTTCGGCCGCGTCCTTGTCGCCATAAACGCCGAAAGTGATGCCGATCCTGCGAAACATATATTCGGCCTGGGCGCGGCGCGCCGCCAGCACGTCGGCTGGGGTTTCCTCTAGCCAACGCTCGATATGCCGGTAAAGCGGCCGCACGTCCTTCTTTTCAAGACCCATTTCATCGAAGAAGCCCGGCGCCCGCATTCATCAACCCCCGATCGCGGCCAAAAACAATTCCAGACTAGCAAAAGCCATACCGACGCGGCGCCGGACTGTCTATTCGCCCATCGATCATCGTCGGAGATGCGCCAACGCGTCACATCCGCTCATTGGGCGAGAGGTCGGCCACGCATTAAAATCGGCGTCAATGCTGAGCGCTTGCCCCAGCATTTGCAAGTAGGCTTCCCGGCTGACCTCGACAGCGCCGAGACTGGCCAAATGCGGCGTGACGAATTGGGTGTCGAGCAGCCGGTAGCCGCCGATGCGCAGACGCGCGATCAAATGGACCAGCGCCGCCTTCGAGGCGTCCCGCGCCAGGTGAAACATGCTCTCGCCGAAAAACGCCGCGCCGAGCGAGACGCCATAGAGGCCGCCGACCAGCGCGCCATCGCTGAACGCCTCGATCGAATGGGCGCGCCCAGCGGCGAACAACTCATGATAGAGGCGGCGAATCTCGGCGTTGATCCAGGTTTTCTCGCGGCTCGCGCAGGCGGCGACGACGGTGTCGAAATTGCTGTCGGCGCGAATCTCGAAGCGGTCCGAACGCACGGTCTTGACCAGGCTTTTGGAGAGAATCAGCCCGTCGAGCGGAAATATCCCGCGCTCCTTGGGGTCGACCCAGAACAATGTCGAGGAATCGCTGCTCTCGGCCATCGGAAACAGACCGATCGAATAGGCCCGCAGGAGAATATCGGCTGTAATTTCGAAGGATTGGGCGGGGCGCGACATCCTGCGATGGTGCGGCGCGATCCGGGCCGGGTCAAGGCGGATGGCGCTCTTGCAACAGCAAACTTTGCCTTTCCCCCTATCCGCCAATCTGCGACCATGGCGATCATCAGCAGGGAGGACGACATGAGCGACCAGGAGCCGGGATTTTCAACTCTATCGATCCATGCCGGCGCGCGGCCCGATCCGACGACCGGCGCCAGGGCGACGCCGATCTATCAGACCACCGCCTTCGTCTTCGACGATGTCGACCATGCCGCTTCGCTGTTCGGCCTGCAAGCCTTCGGGAATATCTACACCAGGATCACCAATCCGACGACGGCGGTGCTGGAGGAGCGCGTGGCGGCGCTCGAGGGCGGACCGGCCGCGCTCGCCGTCGCGTCCGGCCATGCGGCGCAGGCGATCATTTTTCATGCGCTGATGCAGCCGGGCGATGAATTCATCGCTTCCACAAAGCTCTACGGGGGCTCCATCAACCAGTTCAATCATGCGTTCAAGAGCTTCGGCTGGCAGGTGAAATGGGCCAATCCTGACGAGCCGCAATCGTTTCAGGCGGCGGTCACCGACAAGACCAAGGCGATTTTCGTTGAATCGATCGCCAATCCCGGCGGCGTCGTCACCGATCTCGACGCGATCGCGGCGATCGCCAAGGCCGCCAACGTGCCGTTCATCGTCGACAATACGCTCGCCACCCCCTGGCTGATCCGCCCGATCGAACACGGCGCCGACATCGTCATCCATTCGGCGACCAAATATCTCGGCGGCCACGGCAATTCGATGGGCGGGGTGATTGTCGACGGCGGCTCGTTCAACTGGGCGGGCGACAAGCGCTATCCGATGCTTTCGGCGCCGCGTCCCGAATATAACGGCATGGTGCTGGCCGAGACGTTCGGCAATTTCGCTTTCGCCATCGCCTGCCGGGTGCTGGGCCTGCGCGATCTCGGGCCGGCGATCTCGCCATTTAATTCCTTCCTGATCCTGACCGGCATCGAGACGCTCAGCCTGCGCATGCAGCGCCATTGCGACAATACGCTCGCCGTCGCCCGGCATCTGGAGAAACACGAGAAGGTCGGCTGGGTTTCTTACGCCGGCCTTGAGGGCAATCGCTATCACGCGCTGGCGCAGAAATATTGCCCGAAAGGGGCCGGCGGCGTGTTCACGTTCGGCGTCAAAGGCGGCTATGAGGCCGGCATTTCTCTGGTGCGCAACCTGAAACTGTTCTCGCATCTCGCCAATATCGGCGACACCCGCTCGCTGGTCATCCACCCCGCCTCGACGACGCACCGCCAGCTCAGCGACGCTCAGAAAACCGCCGCCGGCGCCGGCACGGATGTGGTGCGCCTGTCGATCGGCATCGAGGACGTCGCCGATCTGATCGCGGATCTCGACGAGGCGCTCGCGGGATAGGCGGCCGATGCGTTCCGCCTCTCGTCGCCAAAAGACTTGTTCGGGCGCGTTGTTTCGGTCGCGCCCGATACGAAGCATCCCGTCCGGCGAGCGCGCCACATGCTCGACGATGGTCGCGATGCGCTTCGAACCGAAGCGCAAGGACCAATCGATCAATTCGGCCAGAAGTCGTCATCCATCATCTGATCGAACGACCACGGACAGACAGTCGGAAAGGCCGCGGCGCCAAGGCCCGTCTCCCGCCGCGCGCCGATGACGGCAAGTCTGTAGCTATCGACAAGAGTCGCCGCCAAGAGAGCCTTCAGGCTCGGATTGTCGGCGAGATGGCTCGCAACCTGCAGACGCTGTTCTTCGACGCTGAGCCGCCAGCTAGTGCTGCGCAACTCAGGCTGGAACCGCCATTTGAGGAGATGCAACAGGAGCACCGTCAGGCGACTGACAAGTTCGCGCTTTTCAGTCTTGCCCATGCTCTCGATTTCCTCGGCGATGTGTTCGAAATCCGCCTCGCCGAGCTTTCCGGCGCGCAACAACGCCGCCTGCTTATTCGCCCAGGCGTAAAAATCCCGATCGTAGTCGCTGTCATGCGCAAGCTTGGTCATCAGGTCATTCTAACTGAAGAGCGCCACATTGAGAAGATTCGCCAGCCGCGGCGGCGCCTTGCAGGGCGAGCGATTATTCCAAACTCGTCGCCCGCCAATGGACGATCGCCGTGGCGAACAGCAGCATGGCGAAGGCCTGGTGCAGCAGCCCGGCCCAGATCGGCACGACGAGCAGCAGCGCGGTGACGCCGAGCGCCGCCTGCGACAGCGCCAGAAGGCCAACCGCCATGGCGCGGCGCGCCAATGCGGTGCGCGGCGCCGCCCGCGCGGCGGCGAGCGCCTGGCACAGAGCAAGCAGGACGACGATATAGGCGAGCAGCCGATGCTGGAACTGCACCGTCGTCACGTCTTCGAACAGATTGCGCCACCAGGGCGATTGCGAGAACAACCCGCCCGGAATCAGCTTGCCGTCCATAAGCGGCCAAGTGTTGTAGATCAGCCCTGCGCGCAGGCCGGCGACCAGGGCGCCGAAGCCGATTTGGCAAAAAACGAGAATGGCGATGGCGCCGCTGAAAACGGCGAAGCGTCGGCTTGCCCGCTCGCGCGCGCGCCTGCGCAGTCCGACCGCCGCCCACAGCAGCGCGCCGAAGAACCCCGTTGCGATCAGAAGATGCAGCGCCAGCCGGTATTGCGACACTTCGACGCGTTCGCTAAGGCCGGAGGCGACCATCCACCAGCCGACGATCGGCTCCATCGCCAGCAGACAGGTCGCCGCCAGCACGGCGCGCCCAACAGCGCCGGTGAGCCGGCCTTTGCGCCAGAACCACAGCAGCGGCAGGATGAAGGCGAGGCCGATGATGCGCGCCAGCAGCCGATGCGCCCATTCCCAATAATAAATCGCCTTGAACCCGGCGAGATCCATGTCCGGATTCAGTTGGGAATATTGCGGGATTTGCTTGTAGCGCGCGAATTCGGCCGCCCACTGGGCCTCGCCGAGGGGCGGCACGACGCCGGTCACCGGCTGCCATTGGGTGATGGAGAGGCCGGACTCAGTGAGCCTTGTCGCGCCGCCGACCAGAACCATCGCAAAAACAAGCGCAGCGACCGCGAACAGCCAGACCTGCACGCCGCGCGTTTTTCCGCGCGCCAAGGAGGCGTCGGCGGCCGGCGCGGCGAGGCTTTCGATAGCGGACATGCAAGGCTCCGGAACGGTCCGCTTGAAACGCAAGCGGTCCCGAGACATAAACACCCTCGCCGCCCGCCACAAATGACTTTACGTCGCTTCAATCTGGCGTCGCAGCGGCTGGGAGTAAGCCCATGCCCCGTCGCGCCCGAAAATTCGTCGGCGGCGCCGTCATGCTCGTTTTCGTGTGTTTTTATGCGATGATCGCGATGGCGCTCGCCCAGGCGCGCCTGCTGCAGGAGGCGCCCGCTCTGGTCCAGAGCCTTGGCTATATCGTTCTGGGGCTTGCGTGGACGTTGCCGCTGATGCCGCTGATCAAATGGATGGAGCGCCCGGACCGTCAGGCCTGAGCTTCACGCCACATTGACCCGCCGCCCACGGTTCCATAGCGCGAATGGCGCGCCCGACAGCAGGACCTCGAAATAGCCGATATCCTGCCAATTGCCGTTGACCGAAACGCGCGGCAGCGCGGTCAGGTGCGCCATATGCCCGGAAAAGACCATGCCCGGCCGGGTCGTCACTGCGCTGGCGAAACCAAGTTCGCGCGCCAGCGCGAATTCGCGGGCGCCGGCGCTGGTGGGATCGCCGACAGGATAGGCGAAATGGCGGACCGGCAGGCCGAGTTGCTCCTCGATTCGCGTTTTCGAGCCCGCCATTTCGGCCCGCGCGACGCCATCCGGCCATTTGGCGAGCATCCTGTGGCTGATCGAATGAGCGCCGATCGTCGCCAGCGGATGGCGCGCGAGCGCCGCGACCTCAGTCCAATCCATGCACAGGCTCGCGACGATCGCGGCGCCGTCGACGCCGTTTTGCGCCGCCAGCATTCCGACAATTCGCAGCAGCCGCGCTTCCGCGCCGGCGCGCAGCGCCCAGTAGATCCGCTCAAAGGCCTCCGCCTTCTCAGGCGGCGTCCGCGTCGGCAGCGAGACCTTCAAATCGCCGTCGGCGATTTCAATATGGTCGGCGCGGCGCAGGGCCTCTTCAAGCTCGAGCCACCACATGCCCGCGCTCCGCTCGGCAAAACCCGTCGCAACATAGACAGCGAACGGCGCCTGATGGCTCTCCAGAACGGGAAGCGCAAAATCGACAGTGTCGCGATAGCCGTCGTCGAAGGTGAGCGCGACGAACGGCCGGGCGGCTCCCTCGGAAAGCCGGCGCAACGCTTCATCCAGCGTCACGATGTCAAACCCCATCCGCCTGATGAGGACCAGCGTCTCATCCAGGAATTCCGGCGTGATTTCAAGCAGTCGGTTGGGCGCGAATCCCGGCGTCGGCGGACGCCACGGGCGAACATTGTGAAACATCAGCACGGCGCCCCGCCCTCGCGTCGCGGCGGCGGCGAGCCTGTGCAGGCCGGTCAGCCGAAAGGCGGCAAAGCCGGTTCCAATGATCCTGTCCTTCACGCCCATTTGCGCTCCCTGGCTCCGTCTAACAGAGCGAGATTTCCAAGTGCTTACGCGCAACCGGAGCGAGACGGCCGTATTCGTCAACGCCGTCAACCAAGCCTTGACGGTTTGCTGAGATAACCATCCGGCCTAAAAAAGGGAAACATGTTGCACGACGCGCCTTACCTCGCGACGGCTCCTGGCGTTTTCGCCGCCGCGTGCAGTGGCCTGGGCGCGGACGCCGCGCCTTTCGCTCATTGCGAAGTCTTCGCCGACATTGAGAGCGCGCGCGCGGCCTGGGCCGAGATCGAAGGGCTGGCTCGCGCCTCGCCGTATCAGAGCTATGGCTTCGTCGAAGCCTGGTTTCAGACCACCGGCCGCGCCCGCGCGATTCAGCCGATGATCGTCGTCGCCCGCGATCGCGCAGGCCGCATCGCTGCGCTTCTTCCGCTGGGTCGGTCGCGACGCGGGCCGGCCTGGGTCGCAGAATTTCTCGGCGGCGCCGACGCCAATTTCAAGATGGGATTGTTTTGCCGGGATATCGACGTCGGCGGCGAAGCGATCGTCGATCTGTTGCGCCGCGCGGCGCGCATGACCGCGCCGCCCGTCGACGTCTTCTGGCTGACCAACCAACCCCTGTCCTGGCAAGGCGCCGCCAACCCCATGGCCGGATTGCCGCGACAGCCCAGCCCGAGCTTCGGATACAAGAGCGCCCTCATCAAGGACTTCGACGCGTGGCTGAAGAGCCATCATTCAAGGGAAGCGCGGAAAAAACTGCGCAAAAAGGAGCGTCGCCTCGAGGAGATCGGTGAGCTCTCACATGTTATCGCCCAAGATGAGACAGGCGCGCGCAAAATTCTCGCTGCGTTTTTCGATCAGAAGGGAGCGCGCATGCAAGCGCTGGGCGCCCGCAACGCCTACGAGGCGGCGCATACGAGTCGTTTCTTCGAAATGGCGGCGACGAGAAACATCGCACAAGGAGCGCCAGTCCTCGAACTGCACGCGTTGATGAGCGGCGCGCGGATCGTGGCGACTTTCGGCGCGCTCGCGCAGGCCGACCGTGTTTGCGGCATGTTCATTTCCTATGATCCCGACCCCGAGATATCGCGTTGCAGTCCGGGCCAATTGCTGATCCTCGAAATGATCCGCAACCTTGGCGCGCGAGGCGTTGCGACATTTGACCTCGGCGTCGGCGAGGCGCGCTACAAGGATGAGAATTGCGAGGCGGAAGAACCGCTGTTCGACGCCGCGATCGCCGTCACGCCCCTCGGCCGCGCTCTTGGCTCGCTCGCCTTGCGGCGCCAGCGGATCAAACGCTGGGCCAAACAGACGCCCTGGGCATGGAGGCTCGCCGACGGTTTGCGTCAGGGCGCCTTTCGCCTGCGCGGCGGAGCGGGAACGCTCCAGAACCGCGGCTCCTGACGATCGCCTGGGGCCCGAATGCGCCGCGTCAGGCGGCCCTGTCGACTTGCGCGCGATCATTGGCCGGGACGAAGCCGAGGACGTCGCCGGCCGCCCCGCCCATGGCCTCTCGCGCGTGAACGAGCGCATCGCGCAGCCGCGCGGGCGGCGCTGCGACGATCGCCTTATGGACATGGTCCATTGCCGCCAGCGCGAGATCGGAGCGCCAATCGGAAGCGTGAATCACGACGAATTGATAGGATGCGGCGAGCGCGTCCAGAACTTCATCGAGCCCGTCGCCCGAGATCGCGCCGGAGCCGGCGGCGATGACATCGAGACCGGAAGACAGATCGCGGCGGATGACCTCGACGAAGGAAGCCTCGCCCGCCAACAGTTCAGCCATGCCGCGCGACCCGCCGTCATCCTCCGCATCGCGGTGGAAGGCGTCGGCGAACCAATCCTGGGTCTGGCCGAGATCAATGAGGATCGCACGCCCCTGTCGACTGAGCGCGCGTGCGACCGCCAACGAAGTCGACAGGCTGCCGCTCGACCCTTCTCCCGCGATCAATGTGGACAGGACGCCATCAGCCCGGTCGATCGCCACCAGATGCGCGGCCAACGCCTCCACCGATGAAAAGTCGCCCTCGGCGAAGTCCGTCGTCGGGCGTCCGTCATCGGCGAGGACGCCATCGGTCGCCTTCTCATCCTCGCGACGACGCAAGACGAGATTCGGCTCCTCGGCGCTTGGGGCGTCGGAATCCTGCGACAGCAGCGCATGAGATACGACGATGCCGGTCGAGAGCAGCAGCCCGGCCAATGTTCCGAGCGCGATCGTCTCGGTCTTTTTGGGAAAAGTCGGGCTGCGCGGGGCGCTGGCGACAGAGATGACGCGCGCGTCGGCGGGCGACGCATTGTCGGCGTCGCGCGCAATCGCCTCTCGATATTTCTGCACGTAGGACTCTAGCTGATCGCGCGCGGCTTTCGCCTCGAGCTCCAGCGCACGCAGCTCGACCTCATCGACATTGCCGGAGGCGACGGTCTTCGATTGCGCCGCCAAGGCGGCGTTGAGGCCGGCGACCTGCGCGGCGGCGAGGCGCGAGTCGTTCTCCAGCCCGCGCGCCGCCCTATCGACCGCGGCGCGTATTTCGCCGTCGAGGCCCTCAAGCTGAGCCGCCAGTTCCTTCATGCGAGGATGGCCGGGTAGCAGCGTTCGCGATTCCTGCGCGATCTGCGCCTTGAGCGCGACGCGCTGTTCGGCATAGCGGCGCAGCGATTCGTCCTTGGCGAATTCAGGCGCGTCGACCAGCTTGCCGTCCCGCAGCAGCGAACGCATGAGCTGCGCCTTGGCCGAAGCCTCCGATTGCGCCGTGCGCGCCGTCGCCAGTTGCGTATTCAAATCCGCCAATTGCTGTCCGGGCACGGTCATATTGTTGCTACTGGCGAGCAGCCCCGATTGGGCGCGATAATTTTCGACCTTCGCATCCGTTTCAGCGACCCTGCCGCGCAACTCGTCAATTTTGGAAGCGAGCCACGCGCTGGCCGCCTTCGCCGAATCTTTTTTGGCGTTCTCCTGCGCTTCAAGAAACAATTGCGCGACGACATTGGCGCCGCGCGCGGCCAGTTCCGGGTCCTGGCTGACAAATTCGATTTGCAGGACACGCGTCTTGGCTACCGGAAAGGCAGTCAGACGAGAAAGGAAAATATCGATGGCGCGCGCTTCGCCAACCTGGCCCGCGGTTGAAGCCGTCAGGCCCAGCATCGACAAAACGATCGACACCGGGCTGGTCGACGGCGTCTGGTTGAATTCGGGCCGGTTGAGAAGATCGAGCTTGGCGATCGCCTTGCGCGCCAGATCCGGCGAAGTAATCGTTTCGGCCTGGCTCTGCACCGCTTCTGGATCGAGCGTGGCGGGCAGATCGGCGGCGGCCTTATCCGGCCTGGTGTAATAGCTCTCCTGATTTTCAAGGAGAACCTTGGCGACCCCGGTATAGCGCGGAGGCAGCAGGATGACGACGGCGACCGCGGCCGCGAACGCCACGATCGTCGGGAGAATGATCCACCATTTGCGGCGGACGATGGCGCGAAAGAGCTTCGGCAGGTCAATGGCGCCGTCGCGCGATTGACCGGCGCCGTCCTCCTTCATCCAATCCCCTTCCATCGATCCACTCCCGCCAAACATCCGCAACGCCTCAAGGTTTATGAGCGATTAAGGTTGCCGGCCGGTTAAGAGGCGCGCCGCATCCGTTGGCTTTTCGTTAACCATGCAGCGCTACAAACGGGCCAGAGATTTTGATTTCTCATGCGGCCGGTCAAATGCGTAAATGCTCCATCGCCATCGTCATCATCGCGACCGGTTTGATGGCTGGCTGCGCGGCGCCGCAATATCAGGCGGAGCTGCTGCGCGCCCAATTGAACGCCCCCTATCTGCTCGCCAGCGGGGATCGTCTGCGCGTCATCGTGTTTGGCCAGGAAAACCTGTCGAATTCCTTTTCCGTCGACGGCGCCGGCGACATATCCATGCCGTTGATCGGCATCGTAAAGGCCAGTGGTCTTACGACCGCCGACCTTGAACGAGTGATCGAAGCGCGTCTGCGCAACGGCTTCATCCGCGAGCCGCGCGTATCGGTCGAGGTCGAGGCCTACCGGCCCTTCTTCGTATTGGGCGAAGTGACGACGGCGGGGCAATACCCATTCATTAACGGAATGACGGTTCAGAACGCCATCGCGGTCGCGGGCGGCTATACCCCGCGCGGATACCAGGACGACGTCGACATCACGCGGATCGTTAACGGGCGGCCCATCACATTCGCCGCGCCGCTCACTTTTCCGGTGCGGCCGGGCGATACGATCAAGGTTCGGGAACGGTTCTTTTAGGTTGTCGGCCTATTCAATAACTCCACTTGTCCAAGTGGAGTCCCTCTGAATGAACCTCGAGCCAGGCGCCGCCCCTCACCCGTTGCGCATTCTGCATGTGTTCCGGGCGCCGCTGGGCGGATTGTTTCGCCATGTCATCGACCTGGCAGCCGAGCAAGTGGCCCGCGGCCATCATGTCGGCCTGTTTTTCGACAGTGAATCGCGCGGCGACCATATCGCCCGCGGCCTGTCGCGCATTACCGGCGGATTGAGCCTTGGCGTATCGGGCTGTCCCATTCGCCGCAATCCGCATCCGCGCGATGCGGCCGACATCGTCTATTTCATGAAGAAAGTCGGCGAGGCCAAGCCGGATATCGTCCATGGCCATGGGTCCAAAGGCGGCCTCTATGCAAGGCTGCCGGGACTGTTGTGGCCCAGCAGAGGCCCCATCCGCGCCTATACGCCGCATGGCGGCAGTTTCAATTACGAGCCGGGAAGCGTGATGCATCGGGCCTATATGGCGACGGAAAAACTGCTGACCCGCTGCACCGACGTTTTCCTGTTTGAAAGCGCCTATATCGCTGGGCGCTTTGATGCGTTGGTCGGCGGCGCGCCCAGGACCAGACGGATTGTCGCCAATGGCATAAGCTGCGCCGAATTCGTGCCTGCGACTCCCGATCCCGACGCCGCCGATTTCCTCTATGTCGGCGAATTGCGCGCCGCCAAAGGCGTCGACACCCTGCTCGACGCGATCGCGCTTGCCGGAAAGGCGCTGGGCGACATCCCACGCGCCGTGCTGGTGGGCTCCGGGCCCGACAAGGATATTCTCATTGCGCGCGCGCGGCGGTTGGGTATCGACCATCGCATCTCGTTTCCGGGCCAAATGCCGGTGCGGGACGCGTTTAAACTGGGGCGGATCATGGTGGTTCCCTCGCGCGCCGAATCGCTGCCCTATGTCGTCCTCGAGGCGGCGGGCGCGCGTGTGCCGCTGGTGTCGACGAACGTCGGAGGAATACCGGAAATATTCGGACCCTATCGCAATCGCCTCGGTCCAAGCGACAATCCAGCCGATCTGTGCGCGCGCATGCTGACGATGATGCACCTTCCGCCAGCCGAAAGAGAGCGGCAGCTTTCCGAACTGTCAGCCTATGTCGAAAAGCATTTCTCGATCCGCACGATGGTCGATTCGGTCATGGCGGGCTACGGCGAAGCGCTGGCGCGGCGCGCCGCCGATCGTCGGCCCAGGGCGCAACTCTCCAAACTGCCGTCGAACGCTTGAGAAGAACCATGTCCGCATTATCAGCAAGAGACATGCAGCGCATCGAAGCCGCGAAGCCGATGCCGGAAAGTCGCGCACATCTGGACGCCGGCAAAGTTGAATTGTTGAACAGATTGGCGGCCGAACCGGTCAAGGCCGCTTTTTCGCCGGTCGTCATGGCCGGATTGGTCCGCACCGCGGAATTCATCCTGATCGTGCTGACGGGGGCGGCCGTTCACCAATTTTACGTCGCCGCTTACGTCGGCTACCAACCGAGCTATTTTGTCGTCACGGCGGCCGTCGCGATCCTGTCCGTTTTCGTATTCCAGATTCTGCAGAGCTACAGTCTGGCGGCCTTTCACCAGCCATTACGCCAGATCTTTCGGCTCTGCGGCGGCTGGGCTTTTGTCTTTCTCATCGTGTTCGCAGCGATGTTCTTTCTCAAGCTCGATGGCGTCGTTTCGCGCGTCTGGATCGCGAGCTGGTTTCTTGCCGGCATCGGCGTGCTTGCGATAGAGCGCACGATTCTGTCGCGCGTCACCTTGCGGATGGCTAAAGCTGGGCGGCTGGCGCGCCGTGCGGTCGTCGTCGGCGGCGGTGAATTCGGCCATGATCTGCTGCGCACTTTTGGCGCGACCAAAAGCCCGGAAATCAGTATGCTTGGCGTTTTCGACGACCGCGCCGACGATCGCTCGCCCCTGACTGTCGAGGGATTTCCCAAGCTTGGGAATGTCGACGATCTCGTCGAGTTCGCTCGCCATACCCGCATCGATCTCGTCATCTTCGCGCTGCCGATCACCGCCGAGCAGCGCATCTTGCAGATGCTGCGCAAGCTCTGGGTGCTGCCGATCGACATCCGCCTCGCCGCGCATGCCAATCGCCTGCGCTTTCGCCCGCGTTCTTATTCCTATGTCGGTCAGGTGCCGGTTCTCGATCTCCTCGACAAACCGATCGCCGACTGGGACGTCGTCATCAAGCTGGCTTTTGACAGGATCGTCGGCGCTATCGCCCTCCTCGCGCTTTCGCCTGTCTTTCTGGCGACCGCGATCGCAGTCAAACTGGATTCGCCCGGTCCGGTGCTGTTTCGCCAGCGGCGTTACGGGTTCAATAACGAGCTCGTCGAAGTTTACAAGTTCCGGTCGATGTATGTCGACAAGACCGACGCGACGGCGGCCAAACTGGTGACGCGCAACGATTCACGCGTGACGCGCGTCGGCCGCTTCATCCGCAAGACCTCGCTCGACGAATTGCCGCAATTGCTCAACGTCGTCTTCAAAGGCAATCTTTCGCTGGTCGGGCCGCGCCCGCACGCCGTGCACGCCAAGGCGGCGGATCGGCAATATGACGAAGTCGTCGACGGCTATTTCGCGCGCCATCGCGTGCGCCCGGGCATCACCGGCTGGGCGCAGGTCAACGGCTGGCGCGGCGAAACCGATACGCAGGAGAAAATCCAGCAGCGCGTCGAACACGATCTCTATTATATCGAGAACTGGTCGATCCTGTTCGATCTCTACATTCTGGCGACCACGCCGCTTTCGTTGATCAAAACGAAAAACGCGTTCTAAGCCGCATGACCCAAGCCGCCCTCCCCGCACAAGGCCGAACGCCGCGGGCCGCGCCGCTCAGGCTTTCGATCGCGGGGATACAGCGGGTCGCGCTGTTCCTGTTCATCGCCTGCAGCGCCTTTGCAAGCATCGAGCCATCGCCTTACGAGATATTTTTCGTTATCGCTTTGCTGGTCTTTGGGGCGCACGGGCTGCTATTCGACCGCATCCTGATCCCTCTGATCATCGGGCTGGCGCTGTTCAACGCCGGCGGCGTGCTGGCGCTGGTTCCCTTCATCGAAGATCACGACAGCGTCACCTTCATCGCGATCTCGGTCTATATCTCGATCACGGCGGTGTTTTTCGCGGCGCTTATCGCCAAAAGCCCGTTGGAGCGCATGCGCACGATCCGCTCGGGCTATGTCGTCGCCGGTTGCATCGCGAGCGGCTTTGCGATCGTCGGCTATTTCAATATCGGCGGCCTCGGCGAGCATTTCACCCTTTATGGACGCGCTTCCGGCACGTTCAAGGATCCGAACGTCCTCGGCTCGTTTTTGGCGCCGCCGCTGGTGTTTTTGGCCCAGGACATCATGCTCAAGCGTGGCGGGCTGTGGCGCAACGCGCTTCCCCTCCTTGTGATGCTGGTGGCGCTCCTGCTGAGCTTTTCACGTGGATCGTGGGGCGTGTGGGTGGGTTCTACGGCGCTGACGATCGGCCTGACCTTTGTCACCACCCGTTCGCCGGCGCTTCGGCAACGCATCGTCGCGCTATCGATCGTAGGGGTGATCGCCGTGCTGATCCTGCTGGCGATCGCTTTGTCGATTCCGTCCATCCGAGATGTTTTCGAGGTGCGCGCCTCGTTGAATCAATACTACGACGTAGGCGAAACGGGCCGCTTTGGCGATCAGTTGCGGTCATTGCCGATGTTGCTGGACCTGCCATTCGGATTCGGTCCGCTGCAATACCGCAATCACTTCCAGGGAACCGATCCGCACAACGTCTACATCAACGCTTTCGCCTCCTACGGATGGATAGGCGGCCTGTTCTTTGCGGCCTTCACAGTCGCGACGATATATATCGGCTGGCGCCTGGTCTTTCAGCGAACGCCATTCCAGACGCAGGCCATCGCGGTCTGGTCATGCCTGTTCGTTCAAATATTGCAGGGCTTTCAGATCGATACCGACCATTGGCGGCATCTTTTCCTGCTGGTCGGCGCCACGTTTGGCCTTGCCGCGGCGTCACGAATCTATCTGCGAAAACACCGCGATTTTGAAAGCGCCGCGATTACCGCCGCGCCAGCGTATAAGCGTAAGTCGTGAGCGCGCGCCAGTCGTTCTTTTCCGCCAGATGCTGCAGCGCCGCGTCGGCCTCGCGCAACAGGGGGATATGGCGGAAATAGCCATGCCGCCAGAACGGCGCGATCAGCATTTGCGAGAAGCCGCATTCGGTCAGGATCGGCTCGACCTTCGAGGGTTCCGTGAAGCACATTTCGTAGCGCGCCGGGAATTTCGGATAGCCGCCATCGTGCCGCAGCGGAAAGAAAAAGCGCAGAATGCGCGCCGTCAGGCTCTCGGGAAGCAGCCAGTTAATGATGAACGGCGGGGCATAAAGGGTGGGATGGAAGGCCATGGCGACGCCGCCTGGCGCCAGAAGATTGCGCATATTGGCCCAGGCGCGCGGCGCATTACGGACATGTTCGAACACCATGCGCGAAATGATCAAGTCGAAGCGTCCTTCCCAGGCGGGGTCGATCGCGCCGGCCACGTCGAATTGCGCCTTGTTGAACTCAGGCGGGGCGAGCGATAATTCGCGTGCGTCGATATCGTTGACGGTAAGTTCGATTCCGGCAGCCGTCGCTTCGGCCGGCGTCAGCAGCGGGCCGCGGCCGCCACCGATTTCAAGCAGGCGGACCAGCCCTTGATTGTGACGTCCGCTCTGGCGGCAGGCCTGCGCCATCGCGAGGACGGTCGGGCGATAATTGTCCCAGGCCCAGCCTTCGGAACAATTATAGCCAAGGCGGCGCAGAGGCTCGGCGAGAAACGGCGCCCGGCGCAAACGTTCCTCAACGCGCGCTTCGCGCTCGGTGGCTTCGCCCACAAACGGGCGCGTCAATTGTGTCGCGTAATCCATCGTCCGCACTCCTGTCGGACAATCATTCCAACAATTAAACCTCCAAGCGCAATCGTAACCCATATTTAACCTTACTTTTGCGGGGCGACGCCGTTCGGCGATTGCGCGATGGGCGCGAAACGCGGAAGGATCGCGACCGCCGCGTCTCTGAGCGCGTTGGCCCGATCGGCCGCTGACGGACCCGCGGCTGTCTGCTATGGTGGCTTGAGCTGGTTCGCGGCCATCGCGCCGCGCCGTCCAGGAGCGTGATCATGAATGTGTCGACGCAGTCGCGCGTCACCCGAGCCGCGGAGGGTCTGCCGCGCCGCCGTTTCACTGTCGCCGAGGTCGAGGCGATGGTCGCAGCGGGCGTCATGAAGGAGGACGAGAGAATCGAACTGGTCGGGGG
>DATBZF010000094.1:0-25317 GCA_036513315.1 Roseiarcus sp. | reverse complement strand
CTGGGCGGCGCGTAACGTCGGGGCATTCACTGAACGCTGAATACGATCAGGTAGAGCCTCGATGCCGTCTGCCATCAGCGGCGCGAGGGCAATCGTTCAGCAGTGCCGGCAACAGGGAATCGCGACAGGCACATCGCGGGCGGCGGCCATGACCCGTACAACCTGCCACGCCGGAGATTCAAAAACGAGCCGCCCAGACCCGCCGCGCGAATGCGCCCAATGGCGCGGTTTGTTGCATTTCCATGCTACCCGCAGACGCAGGGTAGCGAACTAAACCCTGCCAAGACGCGGTTTTCTGGTCCGTCAGGACGCCCGCGTGAAAGGACAATATGGCTGGCTGCATACATACGATTCGAACTCAAAAATGTCGCGCCAGAATTCCCCTTTGAAAAGTGGGGCGAATTCGTCGCAGACTTATAGAATCGGGGGGCCCCAGACTTTTCGGCGAATATCCTATTGAAGTATCTCGGTCGGAGATTCCAGACCTTGCTTTTGTTGCCAAATTGAGGTGCAGCAAACGCCGGAGAATTCAATTAAATCAAAGACTTGCTGGCTGGGGCGGGAGGATTCGAACCTCCGTATGGCGGAATCAAAATCCGCTGCCTTACCGCTTGGCGACGCCCCAAAGACTCCCGCGGCCGAAAGCTGCCCGCGAAGCGGCGCGACCATAGTGCGGGGCGCCGCTCATCGCAACTTCTGCCGACCGAATGTTCGATCTTTCGCAGGTCGCCCGCCGATTGCGGCCCGCGTGCCGAGGCCGGCTCGTTTGCTCGGCGGAATCAACGATGCCTTCGCGTCGACGACCCCGGAGCGGCCGCGGTTGTGTTTTGCCTTGCTCAAGCCGCAAGAGCGGCGCATGCTCGTCTCGGGCGGCGCTAGAAGGAAGCCGCAAAGGTCAATAGGGAGGCGGATATGAGCGTTGCTCAAATTCTTGCGGCCAAAGGCAGCGAAGTCGTCACCACCCAACCCCACCGCACATTGATGGAAGCTGTCGAACTGCTCGCAGCCAAGGGAATCGGCGCGGTTGTCGTCGCGGACGCCGGTAAGAACGTCCTTGGCATCCTTTCCGAACGCGACATTATGCGGGCCATCGGCGCAAGAGGGGCGAGCGCGCTCACCGAGCCGGTTTCCCGGCACATGACCGCCAAGGTTTTCACGGTGACTGAAGACACAGCGATCGACAGCGTGATGGAGACGATGACCAACGGGCGTTTCCGCCATGTGCCCGTCGTCTCGAACGGCAAGCTCATCGGCCTCGTTTCCATCGGCGACGTGGTGAAACACCACGTAAACGAAATCGAAACCGAGCATCGCGCTTTAAGGGACTATATCGCAACGGCCTAGCCATGGCGGCGGCGATCGCCCGGGACGCCCCGTCTCTGAGCCTTCGCGCCCTTTTCTAAAGGCGCGGATCAGCCGATGGTCAGGTGAACCGGAACAGGTTCTTGAACATATTTCCGAGGAAATTAGGCTCGGAACCGCCGGTTGGCGTCGTGCGCGACACAAAATCAAAGACCTTGCCGTCTTTGAGGCCGTAATTTGCTATTCGCTGGACTTTGCCACTCTTGTCGAAATAGAGGGCGATGACGTTTTGATCAGTAAGCGTCGCCGGCATGAAGGCCAGCGATCTCTCCATCTTTTGACCGATATAATACCAGGCGTCGCCGCCGACAGTTGAAGTCGTCGAGGGCGTTCCCATCAGCGCGAGCGCTTGCGGCTTGGTCGTCGCGCCGATTTTGACTTGATCCATCGTGCGCTGGTCGGCGACATAACCGCGGTCGAAATCGCCGTCGTAGCCGATGCAGCCGCTCAGACCGAGGCCCGCAAGGAGGCAGACAAGCCCAAGCGTCCCGCTGCGCGCGAGATGCGATGCCCGGAAACCCTGCCACATATGCACTCTCCGCTTCGTGGGCGCTTTTTTGCTTGCCAGAACGGCCTGTGATGCCTAACCCAAGGCGCTCCTGAAAAGCAAGGCGGCGACATGATCTTCGCGCAATGGCGCGCTCGACGGGCCAACCGCATCCTGATCGATCAACTTCACGGCAAGATCGTGGCGGCTTCCCGATCCCCCTTCCTCTATATCAATCTTGGCGTCCCTGATACTTTCGAGGGCCGCTTCGAGATGGTGACGCTTTATGCCGGCCTCGTCATTCGCCGTTTGACGCAACTTTCTGGAATCGGCTCGGAATTGGCGCAGGAACTCGCCGACAGCGTGTTTCGTCATTTCGAGATCGCGCTGCGTGAGATCGGCATTGGCGATGTTGCCGTGCCCAAACGCCTCAAACGCATGGCTGAGGCTTTCTACGGACGCAACAAGGCCTATGGCGAAGGGCTCGACGAACACGATTCGAACCGTCTGGCCGAGGCTTTGGCTCGGAATGTCTATGGGATGGATGAGGTCGCTCTTGCGCCGATGGCTCTCAGCCTCACGCAACATGTGCGAGAGACCGCCGAGGTGCTTGACCAGACGCCGCTTTCCGTTTTTGCCGGTGGCGACATCCAGTTCCTTGATCCCGAGAGGATATTAACCAAGAACGAGGCTGACGATGGCTGAGGACGCCCCCTTCCTCCGTCCCGTGCGTGTTGAATCCGTCCCGGAGGGCGGCGTCGAACATACCATTGAGGCCAACGAAGTCGAACGGCGGACGTTAGCCAAACTGTACGCCTTGCCAGCGATAGGACGCCTGACGGCCAAATTCAACCTGAGCCGCGCCGGACGCGGGATCGTCCGGGTGCGGGGCGACGTTAAGGCCGAGGTCACGCAGACATGCGTTGCTTCGCTGGAGCCGTTCGATGTCGGTTTGGAGGAGCCGGTCGACGTGCGATTCGCCCCCGTCGTGGCCGAGAGTTCAAGCCGGCGCGGGCCGCCGGTCGCGTCGGCCGAGGCTGGCGTCTTCGCCGTGGGCGACGAGGACGAGCCTGATCCCATTGTCGATGGCAGAATCGATCTTGGCGCGCTGGCGACCGAATTCATGATTCTGGGACTTGATCCCTATCCGCGAAAGCCCGGCGCCGAATTTGGCCCATCGCCCACGGAGAAGGAAGAGATCGATTCGCCAAATGCGCAGCTAAACAAAAGCTAACGGTCCGTGCGAGCGTCCGATCAGGCGCCAAGGTCGATTGGAAATCCGCATTTCCGCACCAAAACCACGCGTCTCGCCAAAAATTTGCGTTGGGCGCCGAAGCGGCTATTGTCCCGCCGCCGTCCAGGCGGGAGGACGCGCGCCGACGCCCTTGGAGTGTTCGCCGGGATGAACAATGCGGTTCGCATAGCGCTGGATGCGATGGGTGGCGATAGCGGACCTTCGGTTGTTGTGCCAGCCGCGGCCATTGCGCTTGTTCGCCGCCCAGACGTCAGTTTCTCGCTCTACGGCGATGAGAAGCTCATTCGCCCTATCCTCGACGCGCATCCAGCGCTAGCCAGGAAAACGCAGATCGTTCATTCCGATGTTTCGATCAAGATGACTGACAAGCCCAGCCAGGCTTTGCGCGCCGGTCGCCGTTCTTCGTCGATGTGGCAGGCGATCGACGCAGTCAAAAAGGGCGAAGCTGATTTCGTTGTATCGGCGGGCAATACCGGCGCGCTGATGGCGATGGCCAAGGTCTGTCTGCGCACCATGCCGCAAATCGATCGCCCTGCTATCGCCGCGATCTGGCCGACGCTGCGGGGCGAGTCGATCGTGCTCGATGTTGGCGCCACCATCGGCGCCGACGCGCAGCACTTGATCGACTTAGCTATTATGGGCGCGGCGATGGCGCGCATCATTTTTGACATCGAACGTCCGACCGTCGGCCTGCTCAATGTCGGGGTCGAGGAAATCAAAGGCCTCGAAGAGGTCAAGGCGGCTGGCCGCGTGTTGCGTGAGGCGGGCCTGCCCCATCTCGACTATCACGGGTTCGTCGAAGGCGACGATCTTGGCAAGGGCACTGTCGACGTCATCGTGACCGAGGGATTTACCGGAAATATCGCGCTGAAGACGGCCGAAGGCACCGCCAAGCAGATCGGCCAATATATCCGCGATGCGATGAACCATAGCTGGAGCTCGCGGATCGGCTATTTCTTCGCGCGCAGCGCCTTCAATGCGCTGCGAGAAAAGATGGATCCCGGCAAGGTCAATGGCGGAGTTTTCCTCGGCCTTGACGGCGTCGTCATCAAGAGCCATGGCGGAGCGGACGCCGAGGGTTTCGCCGGCGCCATCGAGGTCGGCTACGATATGGTGCGGCATGAACTTCTTGCCAAAACACGCGAAATGATCGCGCAAGCTAACGAGGGGCGTACACAACTCTCGCCGCCCGTTCAGGTCAATTCCTGAAGGGTCAATCACAGGACTGTTGGATCTAATGGACAAGCATATTCTTCGTTCCGTCGTGCGCGGCGTCGGCGCCTATCTTCCGGAGCGCGTGCTGACCAATGCCGACCTCGCCAAGACGGTCGATACGACGGACGAATGGATCCAGCAACGCACGGGCATCCGTCAACGCCATATCGCCGCGCCGGGCGAGACGACGTCGCAGCTCGCCACCAAAGCCGCGCAAGCCGCGCTCGCCCAAGCCGGCCTCGCCGCCGCTGATATCGACCTCGTCATCGTCGCCACTTCGACCCCCGATTATACCTTTCCGGCCGTCGCGACGCAGGTTCAGGCGAATCTCGACATCCATCACGGCGTCGCATTCGACTTGCAGGCGGTGTGCTCGGGGTTCGTGTTCGCGGTGACGACGGCCGACAAATTCCTCACCTCAGGCTCGCACAAGCGGGCGTTGGTGATCGGCGCCGAGACGTTCTCGCGCATCCTCGATTGGCAGGACCGCACGACCTGCGTGCTGTTCGGCGACGGCGCCGGGGCGATCGTGCTGGAGGCGCAGGAAAGCGACGGCAAGCTCGCCTCGCCTGGAGTCATCACCTCGCAATTGCGCTCGGACGGGCGCCATCGCGCCAAACTTTATGTCGACGGCGGCCCGTCGAGCACGCAAACGGTCGGCCACTTGCGGATGGAGGGCAAGGAAGTGTTCCGGCATGCGGTCGGCATGGTGACCGATGTCGTCAAGGCGTGTTTCGCCGACGCCGGCGTGACGGCGGCCGATATCGACTGGTTCGTGCCGCATCAGGCGAACCGCCGGATCATCGACGCATCGGCGGATAAGCTTGGCCTTGCGCCTGAAAAGGTTGTGAAGACCGTTGATCTACACGGCAATACTTCGGCGGCGTCGATCCCGCTGGCTCTCGCGGCCGCCTGTGAGGATGGTCGCATCAAAAAGGGCGATCTGGTGATGATCGAGGCGATGGGCGGCGGCTTCACCTGGGGCGCATCGCTGATCCGCTGGTAGGTCTGGGCCACGCCCTGGCGCGGGATCCTTTCAATGGGTCCGCGGTCGACGCCCGAGATGGGATGCGCCCGCATCCCTCTGGCCCACAGACGTTATTTCTCACGAACAGTTCAACTGACAGTGGCGAATACATCCCGTAGAAGGCGAGCTTTACGCGCGCGAACGCTCTGGGGGGAGCGCCTGCGCGGCGTTGCCTGCGCGAGATACGAAATTTGATTGTTTCGGTGGCTGGACTCCAGCGCTGGACGCAAAAATGAGAAAATTGCCTCCAGGAGGGGCAAGAAAAGGGCCTTTGGGATGGGTTTTCGCGGATTTTTCCGTTTGCTGATCGTGGTCGTCGTGGCGGGGTGCCTCTACAGCGTCTATGCGCCGGAAACGGCTGAGAAACTGGCGCCGGCGGCCGGCGCTTATGCGCGCAAGCTGCATGATCTCCTGCCCGCGGCCGTCAGGTCCGGCGAAACAAAGACCGCAGCGGCGGCGCCCGAGCCCCAGCCGCCCAAGGGACCGCCGCCGCCCCTTGTCTCGGTCGCTGAGGCCAGGCGCGCTGATTATCCGGTCTATCTCGAAAGCCTCGGTCAGGCGCAGGCCTATAATACGGTGACTGTGCGCACGCGCGTCGACGGTCAGGTGATGAAAATCGCCTTTGTCGAAGGCCAGATCGTGAGGGCTGGCGATCTGCTCGCGCAGATTGATCCGCGTCCCTTCCAGGCGACGCTCGATCAGGCCAAGGCGAAAAAGAGCCAGGACGAAGCCAATCTCGCCAACGCCAAGCTCGATCAGCAGCGCTATTCAACGCTCGCTAAACAAAGCTTCGCCACCCAACAGCAGCTCGATACGCAGAACGCGCTGGTGGCGCAGCTTACCGCCGCCATCGCCGCTGATTCGGCTACGATCGACGCCGCCGAGGTTCAACTGGCTTACACGACCATTCGCGCGCCCATCACGGGGCGCACCGGCTTTCGCCTCATCGATGAGGGCAATATGGTCGCCGCGACGCAGCAGACCGGCATCGTGACGATTGCGCAGCTGCAGCCGATCGCGGTGATTTTCACCGCCCCTGAGGGCGAGGTGACGAAGATCAATGCGACGCTGGCCGCCGGCGCGCCGCTTCAGGTGCTGGCGCGCGATTCCAGCGGCGAGAAGACGCTGGCCAGCGGCCATCTCCTGCTCGCCGACAATCAGGTCGACGTCGCCACCGGGACGATCCGGCTCAAGGCCGAGTTCGCCAACGAGGACAATGCGCTGTGGCCTGGCCTCGCGGTCTCCACGCGGCTGACGATCGGGGAGGTGAAGGATGCGGTCACCGTGCCGACGGTGGCGGTCCAGCATGGTCCCAACGGCCTCTTCGTCTATGTCATCGACGACAAGAATCGCGCCGCCATGCGTCCGGTCACGGTCACCCATCAGAATACCGAAATCGCGGTCGTCGATAAAGGTGTGAGCGCGGGCGACCGCGTGGTCACCGTGGGGCAATATGTCCTCCAGCCCGGCACGCTGGTTGCGATCGACACCGCCGCCAACACCGGGAGCTGAACCGATGAACGGCGGCATTTCCGCACCTTTCATCCGTCTGCCAGTCGCCACGACCTTGATCATGGTGGCGATCCTGCTTGCGGGCGCGGTCGCCTATCCGTTGCTGCCCGTGGCGCCATTGCCACAGATCGATTTCCCGACCATCGCCGTCAGCGCCCAGTTGCCGGGCGCCTCGCCCGATACGATGGCGACCTCTGTCGCTCAGCCGCTGGAGCGGCAAATTGCGCAGATCCCGGGCGTGTCCCAGATGACGTCGACGAGTTCGCTCGGAGCGACGGGGATCAGTGTGCAATTCGACCTCGACCGCAACATCGACGCGGCGGCCAACGATATCCAGGCGGCAATCAACGCCGCTTCCGGGCAATTGCCGAAAATCCTGCCCAGCCCTCCGACCTACCGCAAAGTCAATCCGTCCGATACGCCGATTCTCATCCTGTCGGTGCAATCAGACGTCGCGCCGATTATTGATGTCGACGACGCCGCCGAGAACATCCTGGCTCAACAGATCAGCCAGATCTCAGGAGTCTCGCTCGTGCGAGTCGGCGGTCAGGTGACGCCGGCGATCCGCATTCAGATCGACCCGGCCAAACTTGTCGAGAAAAACCTGCAGCTCGAGGACGTGCGGACGCAAATCGGAATTGCGACGACCGACAGTCCGAAGGGCAACGTCCAGGGCGACAAACAAGCTTTCACGATCTTCGATAATGACCAGCTTACCAAGGCCGATGAATGGAACAACATTATCGTCGCCTATCGCAACGGCGCGCCGGTTCGCGTGCGCGACATTGGTCAGGCGGTGGCGGGGCCAACGGACGACACCCAGGCGGCCTGGGGCAACGGCAAGCGCGACGTTTTCCTTGTGGTCTTTAAGCAACCTGGCGTGAACGTCATCAAGACGGTCGAAAAGATAAAGCAGACGCTGACGCATCTGGAGGCGGCCATTCCCTCCAATATCCACGTCAGCGTGCTTTCGGACCGCACGACGACCATTCGCGCCGCCGTCAACGATGTGCAATTCACATTGCTGCTCACCATTGCGCTGGTCGTCATGGTGATTTTCATATTCTTGCGGAGCCTGTGGGCGACCTTTATCCCGAGCATCACCGTGCCCTTGGCGCTGCTCGGGGCTTGCGCGCTGATGTGGGCGGCAGGATACAGCCTCGACAATCTCTCGCTCATGGCGTTGACCATCGCGGTCGGCTTTGTTGTCGACGACGCCATCGTGATGCTGGAGAACATAACCCGCCATATCGAGGAAGGGATGAAGCCGCATCAGGCGGCGCTCAAGGGCGCCGGCGAAATCGGCTTTACGATCGTGTCGATTTCGCTATCGCTGATCGCGGTTCTCATTCCGTTGCTGCTTATGAGCGGCATCATCGGCAGACTGTTCCGTGAGTTCGCCGTCACGTTGGCGATGACAATCGTCGTCTCGGCCTTCGTGTCATTGACGCTGACGCCGATGATGGCCTCGCGTTTTCTCAAGGAACACGGCAAGGAGAAGCACGGGCGGCTCTACCTGCTCAGCGAGCGCGGTTTTGACGCGTTGGCGAAGGGCTACGAACGTGGGCTTGACTTCGTGTTGCGTCATCGCTTTGCGACGCTTTTAACTTTCATCGCCACCGTTTGCGCGACAGGCTATCTGTTCGTCGTGATTCCCAAGGGCTTCTTCCCGCAGCAGGATACCGGCGTCCTGTTCGGCACGTCCGAAGCGGCGCAGGACATTTCCTTCGCCGAAATGATGAAGAAGCAGCAGCAACTTGGCGCGATCGTCCAGGCTGATCCCGACGTGGCGACGGTGGCGATGGCGCTCGGCGCCGGCGTCGGCAACGCCTCGCAAAACAACGGCCGCATGTTCATCACCTTGAAGCCGCGGGAAGAGCGCGCCGCCGACGCGTTCCAGATCATCGCGCGACTGCGTCCCCAGCTCGCCAAGGTCCAGGGGGCTCGGCTGTTTTTGCAGGTCGCGCAAGATGTGACGGTTGGCGCGCGCGCCGCCCGTACGCAGTTTCAGTATACGGTTCAGGACGCCAATCTCGAGGAACTCAACGCTTGGGCGCCGAGAATTCTCGATAAACTCAAAGGGTTGCCGGAGCTGCGCGACGTCGCGAGCGACCAGCAAGTGGCCGGCACGACGCTGACGCTGAAAATAGATCGCGATATGGCGTCGCGCTTCGGCATTCAGCCGCAACTCATCGACGATACGCTTTACGACGCTTTCGGCCAACGCCAGGTCGCGCAATTTTTCACGCAAATCAACACTTACGACGTGATCGAGGAGATCCTGCCTTCGCTGCAGGCGGACCCCGGGACTCTGAACAAGCTCTACATCCGTTCGCCGTCGACGGGGCAGATGGTGCCGGTCGCCGCCTTCGCGAAATGGACGACCAATCCGGTCTCTCCGCTTTCGATCAGCCATCAGGGCCAGTTCCCTGCGATCACGATCAGTTTCAACCTGGCCCAGGGCGCCGCGCTTGGCCAAGCGACGATCGCAATTCAGCAGGCGGAGCGCGAGTTGAGGTTGCCGCCCGCGCTGACGACGACGTTCCAGGGCAACGCTCAGGCGTTCCAAGACTCGCTGGCGACCGTGCCGCTCCTGATTCTCGCGGCCTTGATCACCGTCTATCTGATCCTCGGCGTGCTCTATGAAAGCTTCATTCACCCGCTGACGATTCTGTCGACGCTGCCGTCGGCGGGTCTTGGGGCGCTCGGGACGCTGATGCTGTTCGGTTACGAATTCAGTCTCGTCGCGCTGATCGGCACCATTCTGCTCATCGGCATCGTCAAGAAGAACGGCATCATGATGGTCGATTTCGCGATCGTCGCCGAGCGCGACGAGCATTTATCGACCGAACAATCCATTCGCAAGGCGGCGTTGTTGCGCTTCCGACCGATCATGATGACGACGATGGCGGCCATGCTCGGCGGCGTGCCGCTGATGCTCGGCACCGGGACGGGTGCGGAGCTGCGGCAGCCGCTTGGCTACACGATGGTGGGTGGTTTGATCGTTAGCCAGGCGCTCACGTTGTTCACCACGCCGGTCATTTACATCTATCTCGATCGACTTTCCAGTTGGCTGTCGCGTGGAAAGAAGCGCCGCGTCGAGCCAGAGCCGGCGAACGGTCGCCGGCCACAGGAATGGGGCGACGAGAGTGCGAGTCCGCAAGCGGCTGAATAGAGGCGCCTGGGGGCTCGTCGGCGCTCAATTGACGCTGACGGTATTGACCAGGCGCGGCGAGGCGACGAAGGGCAGATAGCTGCGGGGCCGCGGCGGCGCGGCGGTTTGGGCGGTCTGCGTTGTCGAGGAGAGAAAGAGATCGATCGCGCGCGACGCGGTCTTGATAGGCTCCTCAACCATAGCCTGCTCCGCGACGGGCGCCTCCGGCGCGCGATTTTCGAGAGCCGCAAAAGACGACGGAGCGCCGGGGGATTCGTCGACCGCGACCGTTGCGTCGATCAGCGCCTCCCCGACGCAATCTTCGCGCTGCTCAGCTTCCGCGATCGCTGCCATCGTCGCGACGGCGGAGGGCCCCTCAGCTGGTTCTTCTGTGGCGGGGCTTACGAAACGCGCAGCGACGGGCGCAGACAAGGGCTCGAGAATCTCGGCGAGTTCTTGGGTCGCCCGGTCGACAATCAGCAGTGCGCGATACTCCTGCCGTTGCGCGAGTTGGCGTTGAAGCGCCAATTTGGCCTCCTTGAGCGAATTGAGCGCCTCCGAAACCATAGTCCTTCCAATCGCCACTGCTCGTCCATTCAAACAGGCAAAGCTTGCGCGGAACTGGGCGCGATGCGCGGCAAAGCCAGCCTGAACGCGGCGACCGGCGGCTGGGCGCTTCTCAATTGATTTGTTATTAACCGCCATCGTTTAATCGTAGCGAACGATCCGTTGAATTCCAGGCGCAAGCCGATTCAAAGGCATGATGCCGCCAGATCGTGTCGGTCAAAACCTGACATCCCGCCTTCCCCAACATTTCAAACCGATCGAATAGTCTATCGGTATTTGCAGTATAGATAGTAGACAAAAGGGTTATCGATGTTCATCTGGTTCAAGGAGTCAGCATCGATCAAGCAAAAATTGTCGATTGCGCTTTTTCTTCAGGTCGCCTTGACGACGTATCTTCTCGGCATCCTCTATCTCGTCGGCGCGCAGCAATTGTCCGTCAATATTGCGTTGGCGATTGGCGGTTCCCTCGTTCTGGCCTCAACGATCCTCGGGTTGGTCGTCCGCCGTTGGATCGCCGAGGCCTGTATTTCGACGACCGAGCGAATGGAAGCTCTGGCGGCCGGCGACATCGCCTCGCCGATCCTTTTCACTCATCGTCGCGATTGCTTCGGAGGCATGGCCAGAGCCATGCGGTCCATCCTTGAAGCTGCGGCGTTCAAAGCCGACGCCGAGGTGCAGGCCCGGGGAAAGGCGCGTCTTGTCGAAAGCGAGCGAATTGCGCGCGAGGCGGAGCTCGCCGAACAAATCCGCCAGGATCATTTCGCCATCGAGGCTTTGGGACGGGGCCTGAGCCGGCTCGCCAGCGGCGATTTGATCCAGCCGATCGATACCCCTTTCGCCGGCGCGACGGAGACGTTGCGGAGGGACTTCAACGCCTCGGTCGAAAAACTCAAGCATATGGTGGTGGCGGTCGCCTCAAGCGCCGATGCGATCGGAGTGGGCGCGCGGGAAATGTCGACGGCTTCCGATGATTTGTCGCGACGAACGGAGCAGCAAGCCGCCAGTCTCGAACAGACCGCCGCTGCGCTTGATGAAATCACCGCGACTGTCAGGAAGGCCGCGGAAGGCGCCATGCACGCCCGCCAGGTCGTCGTGGCGGCGGATGCTGACGCACAGAGGAGCGCCCTGGTGGTTCGCCAGGCGGTCGAGGCGATGGACGCGATCGCCGGATCGGCGCGCCAGATCAGCCGGATCATCGGCGTCATCGACGAGATCGCGTTCCAAACCAATCTGCTCGCCCTGAACGCCGGGGTTGAGGCTGCTCGGGCCGGCGATGCCGGACGCGGTTTTGCCGTGGTCGCCGCGGAAGTGCGGGCGCTCGCCCAACGCTCGGCGGAAGCGGCCAAAGAGATCAAGGGCTTGATTTCGGCTTCAACCGGGCAAGTCGATCAAGGCGTCAAGCTGGTGGCGCAAACCGGCAATTCGCTCGAGCGGATCATGGCCCAGGTCAGCGAGATCAACATTGTCGTCAGCGAAATCGCCGCTGGCTCAAAGGAGCAATCGGCCGGGCTCGACGAAGTCAACGCCGCCATCAACCGGATGGATCAGGCGACGCAACAGAATGCGGCGATGGTGGAGCAATCCACAGCGGCGAGCCGTTCGCTCTCTACGGAGACCGGGCAATTGTCGGACCTCATCGGCCAATTCCGGATCGGCTTGGCCCGTGACGATTCCATGCGCCGTGAACTGCAAAAGGCCGCGCCGCATGCTTTCCGTCCTGGGGCGGCGACCCCGGGCGCCGCGCGCGCCGAGCCGCGCCGATCGACGCGGCGGATGCAGCGTGCGGCGCCGAAGGCGACAGCCGCGACCGGCGCGTCCGTCAGCGGCGGAGATAGCTGGGAGGACTTCTAGGATGGATCAAAAACAAACAGCCGGTCGCACATTACAGCTGCCCGATATTCTCGATCTCACCTGCGCCGGGCCTCTCGCTGAATCTTTCCGCGCCCTCCGGGGCGTCGAGCTCGCCGTCGACGCTGCTGGGGTTCAGCGCGTCGGCGCGCAATGCGCGCAAGTCATCATGTCGGCTGTCGCAACTTGGAAGGTCGATGAAGTCGCGCTGTGCATCACAGATCCGTCACCCGAGTTCAGCGAGACGTTCTCACTTCTTGGACTAGGACTCGCCGAAATATCAACAGAAGAAGCAGCCCAATGAGTAAAGTCATATTGACGGTCGACGATTCCCGCACCATGCGCGATATGCTGAATCTCGCGCTGGTGGAAGCCGGCTATCGCGTGACGCAGGCCGTGGACGGTTTGCACGGCCTCGAAATGCTGCGCGGGGAGGAGACGCCGCACGTTATCGTCACCGACCTCAACATGCCCAAGCTCGATGGGTTCGGCTTCATCGAGGCGGTCCGCAGGGACGCGCGATTTCGCGCTATTCCGATCCTTGTGCTGACGACTGAGAGTGACGGCGAAAAGAAGAACCGCGCCCGCCAGGCCGGCGCCACCGGCTGGATCGTCAAGCCCTTCGATTCCGTCAAGCTCGTCGACGCTATTCGCCGCGTCGCCGCCTGAACTTTTCGAGGAGACCCAAGCGCTTGGACACGATGGCGACCATAAAGCAAACCTTCTTTCAGGAATGCGAAGAGCAGCTCGCCGAACTTGAGTCCGGCCTGCTTGCGATGAATGAAGGATTCGCCGATCCCGAAACGGTCAACGCAGTGTTTCGCGCGGTCCATTCAATCAAGGGCGGCGCGGGCGCCTTCAGGCTCGATGATCTCGTGCGCTTCGCCCATATTTTTGAGACCGTGCTGGATCAGATTCGGATCGGCCATTTGGCGCCCGCTCCCGAAATCATGAAGATTTCGCTGCGAGCGGCCGATGTCCTCGCCGATCTCGTGGCGGCGGCGCGCGATGGCGAACGACTTGACGAGGCGAAATGGCTTCCCGTTCTGGAGGAATGCCGCGCATTAAGCGACATTCCTGAGTCTGAAAGGGGAGACGCGGCGGGCGGCATTGCCGCGGCGCCTGATTTTCAACCCGTGCGCGCGAATTTCGACGATATCGACGCGCCAGCCGCGCCCGACCGCGCGCAGCGAATTTTCACGATTCATTTCAAGCCGAAGCGTGAGCTCTACGGCAACGCCAACGAATCCGTTCTGCTGCTGCGCGAACTTGCGCGGCTTGGGCGAATGACGGTCGCCTGCGACGCGACCGCGCTTCCGCTTCTGGGCGAACTCGACGCGGACGGGGCCTATTTCGCCTGGACCATCGAACTTGCCACCACGCGGGACGAGGCGGAAATTCGCGAAGTCTTCGAATTCGTCGAGGGCGATTGCGAATTGAGCGTCGATTGCGTGGCGGCGCCGCCTCAACAGGATGTCGCGGCGCTGATCCGCAGGGTCCAGGCCGAGATGGGCGCTCCATCCGCTTCGGCTGCGTCGCCCTCGCACCAGGCGCCCGCCAATGCCGGCGCGCCTTTAAGGCTGGTTGCAAGCGCCGAGGCGTCGCAGGATCGACCTGCGGCGAAAGCGGATGCGGCCAAGGACGAGATCGCGCCATCCTCCGCCACGATCCGCGTCGCATTCGACCGCGTCGACCGACTGATCAATCTCGTCGGCGAACTCGTGATCAATCAGGCGATGCTTTCCCAACGCATCGTCGAGGCCGGATTCGCCAGCGGCTCGGCCGTCATTGTTGGCCTTGACGAACTGCAGCAACTGACGCGAGAGATCCAGGAAAGCGTCATGGCGATCCGCGCCCAGCCCGTCAAATCCTTGTTCCAGCGGATGTCTCGGATCGTCCGCGAAGTCGCTGACGCCACCGGCAAATCTGCGCGCCTGAAAACGGAGGGCGAAGCTGCCGAGATCGACAAGACCGTCGTCGAGCGTCTGGCCGATCCGCTCACCCATCTCATCCGCAATGCGATCGGGCACGGTCTGGAGACGCCGCAGCAGCGCGCGGCCCGCGGCAAGCCGCCCGAAGGAACGGTGCGCCTGTCGGCGACGCATCGATCGGGTAGGGTCATCATTGAAGTCTCCGACGACGGCGGCGGGATCGATCGCGCGCGCGTTCGCGAGGTGGCGATCCGCAGGGGCCTCATCGCGGAGGAGGCCCAGTTGACCGACAGCGAGATCGACAATCTCATCTTCCTGCCAGGCTTCTCGACGGTCGCGACCCTGTCGAACATTTCGGGGCGCGGCGTCGGGATGGACGTCGTCAAACGCTCGATCCTCGCCCTGGGCGGACGCATCGCCATCGTATCGGAGCCTGGAAAGGGTTCGACCTTCACGATGAGCCTACCGCTCACTTTGGCTGTTCTCGACGGGATGGTGGTGTCGACGAGCGGACAAACCCTCGTCGTCCCCTTGACCGCCATTGTGGAGACGCTGCGACCCCGATCGGGGGATGTGCATGCGCTCGGCATGGACGCTCAGGTTCTGGCTATTCGCGGCAGTTTTGTGCCCCTGATCGACGTGGGGCAGGCCCTAGGTTTTCGAAGCGCTCCAGCCGATCCGCTCACCAGCGTCGTCATCTTGATCGAGACCGAAGGGCGCGCCAGGAATGCGTTGCTTGTCGATGCGATTCAAGATCAACGCCAAGTGGTGATCAAGAGCCTCGAAGCCAACTATCGACATGTTCCCGACATCGCCGCGGCGACAATTCTGGGCGATGGTCGCGTCGCCCTGATTCTCGATGTAGACGCTTTGGTCGCCCGCTCGCGCGGCATCGTCGCGCAGGCCGACCTCCAATTTGCAGAGGCAGGTTGAACCATGAGCGAAATGAACACGGCTCCCACGCTCAATAGCGTTGAACTGATGGCGTTTCGCATCGGTTCCCAGGAATTCTGCGTCGACATCGTGTCGGTTCGTGAAATCAGGGGCTGGACGCCGGCGACCGCCTTGCCTCATTCGCCGGACTTCGTGCGCGGCGTCATCAATTTGCGCGGCGTGGTCTTGCCGATCGTCGACCTGGCGGCGCGTCTCGGCCTTGCGTGCGTCGAGCCCACCTCGCGCCACGTCATCATCGTGGCGCAGGTCGGCAAGCAGGTCGTCGGCCTTCTTGTCGATGCGGTTTCTGAAATTCTCACCGTGAGCGACGATATGGTTCAGCCTACGCCCGATGTGGCGTCCGAAATGGCTAAAACATTCGTTCGCGGCGTTCTTGCGATCAATGAGAGAATGATCAGCTTGATCGCACTCGATGAGATTCTTCCCAAGACATTGCGCGATGCGGCGTGAGCATCGTGTCCGCACATTCGCATTGGGGCGGAGCACGCCAGGAACCCGGCGAGGCGGAGTTCCCGTTCACGAATGAAGATTTCGGCCGCATCGCCGTCCTGCTTCGACAAGAGTCCGGGATTCATTTGCGGGAGTCGAAGACCGCGCTGGTCTATTCGAGGTTGACCAAACGGCTACGGGCGCTGCGCATCGACAGTTTTCATGAATATTGCAATCTGCTCGCCGGGAGCAGCGACGAGCGCGTCAATATGCTCGCAGCGCTGACGACCAATGTGACGCGGTTCTTTCGCGAGCCCCATCATTTCGAACACCTCAAGAGCGACGTTCTACCGGCCTTGCTCGAGGCGGCGCGCCAGGGCGTCGCGGTGCGGCTATGGTCGGCGGGATGTTCGAGCGGCCAGGAGCCCTATTCGATTGCCTTGACTATCCTCTCCCTCATGCCGGAAGCGGCTTCGCACGACATCAGGATTCTCGCGACCGATATCGACCCCCTCATGGTGGCCAAAGGACGCAGGGGCGTCTATGGGCCGACCGAATTTCGCGACGTGCCGGTCGAGACAAGGCGGCGATGGTTCGAAGCGGCTCCCGGTGAGGGTCGAGGCCATCTTCGCGCCAACGGCGACCTGCGCGCGCTTGTCGCGTTTCGTGAGCTCAATCTCAACGGCAATTGGCCGATGCGCGGGATGTTTCACGTGATATTCTGCCGCAACGTCGTCATCTATTTCGACGAACAGACCCAATCGCAGCTTTGGAGCCGCATTCTGCCGCGCCTGTCGCTGGGCGGTTGCCTCTACATCGGTCATTCCGAGCGCGTGTCGGGGCCCGCGCTCGACGCTTTCGACAACATCGACATCACGACCTATCGTTTGCGTGGGAGGACGCGCCCATGAAGTCGGTTCGCGTTCTCGTCGTCGATGATTCTGCGACGATGCGCGGATTGATCCGGGTCGCGCTCGAGCGCGATCCGGAGATCGCGGTGATCGGTCAGGCGGCCGACCCGCTCGAGGCGCGTCAGGCGATCAAGGCCCTGAACCCTGATGTGATCACGCTCGACGTCGAGATGCCGAACATGAACGGCATCGAATTCTTAGAGAAAATCATGCGGCTGCGTCCGATGCCGGTGATCATGGTGTCGAGCCAGACGACGAGCGGCGGCGACGCCACCATACGCGCCCTGGAGGCGGGCGCGGTTGATTGCGTCGCCAAGCCGTCGCGAGGCTTTGAGGAGGCTTTTGGCGATCTGCCTGCGATCGTCAAAATGGCGGCGGGCGCATTCGTACGGTCGAGTGCGTTGCGTCGCGTCGAGCCGGAATTCCCTTCTCCCGCCAAACCGTCCAGCTATGTGCATGACGGACGGGTCGTCGCGATCGGCGCCTCGACTGGCGGCGTGGAAGCGCTGATCGCCGTGCTGAAGGAATTTCCCGCCAATTGTCCCCCGACCGTCATCACCCAGCATATGCCGGCCAATTTCACCCGGAGCCTCGCGCAAAGGCTCGATCGGATTTGCGCGCCAAGCGTCAGCGAAGCCATCGACGGAGCCGAGCTTGAGCAAGGGCGTATCTATCTGGCGCCGGGCGGGGCGGCGCATCTCGAGATCGTCGGCGCGCGACGTTTGCATTGTCGCCTGCGCGCTGGAGAGGCGATCAATGGCCACCGCCCGTCGGTCGATGCGCTGTTCGCATCCGTCGGCAGAGCCGTTGGCGAAAAGGGCGTTGGCGTGATCCTGACCGGCATGGGCCGCGACGGCGCCGCAGGATTGCTTGAAATGCGCAATGCCGGCGCGCGAACGCTCGGTCAAAACGAAGCGAGCAGCGTGATCTATGGAATGCCGCGCGTGGCTTATGAATGGGGCGCGGTGGAAAGGCAGTTGCCGTTGGCCCGGATTGGACGAGAGATATTGGCTGCAACCTTGATGTGCAACGCATAGAGAGCCGATGACGATGGCGCTCCGAGATCGGCTCAGGGTATTGGTCGTTGACGACACCTCCGTCAGCCGGGCGCTGATCTGCGACGCCCTCGACCAGATCGGTATGAAGCACGTCTCAATCGCCAGGGATGGCGAAGAAGGGCTTTACGCGATGGTCGCGCAACCCTCGCATCTGGTCATTTCCGATCTCAATATGCCAAAGCTGGACGGCCTCGGCCTGCTTCGCGCGGTGCGCGAATATGAACCGACCAAAAAGGCCGCCTTCATCCTGGTGACGGGTCGCGGCGACCATTCCGTCATCGAACAGGGAAAGAAATATGGGCTAAACAATTATCTCGCCAAGCCGTTTACTGTCGCCGCGATGAAGACCGCCGTGGAAGCAGTGGTCGGGCGGCTGGAATGAAAGCGGACGCATTGGCCGAACGGCGCATCCATGTCATGCAGGGCGAATATTGCGTATCCGACGATTCCGACGTCATCCTCACGACAATTCTCGGTTCTTGCGTCGCGGCGTGCATGCGCGACCCTGAGGCGCAGGTCGGCGGCATGAATCATTTTCTTCTCCCGGGCGTCGACGACAGATCGCAATCCCGCTCGGTGGAAAGCTACGGCGTTCATTTGATGGAGCTTCTGGTCAATGATCTGTTGCGTCACGGCGCCCGTCGCGAGCGCCTGGAGGCCAAGCTGTTTGGCGGCTCCGCGACGATGCAGGGCCTATGCGACATCGGCGCCCTCAACAGTCAATTCGCGGAAAGGTTTCTTCGCTATGAGGGCATTGCCTATGTCGGCGGCAGTCTGGGCGGCGATCGTGGCCGCCGCATCCAATTCTGGCCGACTTCCGGGCGCGCCCGGCAGGCCGCGTTGAGAAAGAATGAAACGTTTATTGCGCCAGGCGTCGGAGTTCCGTTGCGCGCCATAGGCGGAGAGGTCGAACTGTTCTGAAGGCGCGCGAATTGAGAGCGTGAGCATGACAATGAATTCTTTCGAACCGCCGAGACCCCGGACGATTCCGGTCGCCGATCTCCTGCAGCACATCGCCGATGAGCTTCGCGACGTCACGCGGGTCGTCGACAATTTGCAATTGTTGGTGGCGCGACTTGTCGCGGTTAGCGCGATTCGCGATGGCGATGTCATGCGCGAATTGCAGGACTTTGATCGATTGGGACAGACGCTTTCTGGCGTCGCCAATTTCGCCGCGGCGCTGGGCCTTGCCGCTCATGACGATTGGTCGGTCAATCCGCACCCGGCCGCGCATGCCGTCCACCTCTCTGATCTGGCGGCTCGGCTGGTGTCACGACAGGAGAAGACGGCGCCGGCCGGCTCGGTTGGGGCAGGCGAGCTCGAGTTTTTCTGATCGACGTTTCTCTGGCAGAATTGACGCCGCTCACACCGCCGCCAGAATCCGCGCCTGCAAAGCGGCCAGTTCCGACTCGCTCGCCGAGCGCCGCTGGCGCTTGTGCGGTATCGGCAGATCGAGGGCTATGGCGCCTTCGCGCAACGTCAGCACCCTGTCGCCGAGGGCGATTGCCTCGGCGACGTCGTGGGTGATCAGCACGGCGGTGAATCGAAATTCGCGCCACAGCCTTTCGAGCAACCGGTGCATTTCGATACGCGTGAGAGCGTCGAGCGCCCCGAATGGCTCGTCCAGCAAAAGAACGTTTGGTCGGCCGACGAGCGCCCGAGCGAGGGCGACCCGCTGGCGCTGTCCGCCAGAAAGCACGCGCGGCCAGTCGTCGGCGCGATCGGCGAGGCCAACCGCGCCGAGCGCTTCCAGCGCACGGCTTCGCCATGCGACCCCGCGCGCGAGGCCGACATTGCCGATTACGCTTTGCCAGGGCAGAAGGCGCGCGTCCTGAAACATGATGCGCGTCGAATCCTGCAGTCCGGAAATCGGCCGGCCATCGATCGCGACCGCGCCGGCGCTTGGCCGGTCGAGCCCGGCGACGAGGCGCAGTAGAGTTGACTTTCCGCCGCCCGATCTGCCGACGATCACGACAAATTCTCCGGGATGGATGGTCAGATCCAGGCTTCTCAGAACGTCGCGCGCGCCAAACGCCTTGGCGACGCCGCGCAGTTCGATCGCCAGTCCACTGCGAGTGGCGGGTGCGACCTGCGTTTCCTCGACATCGAGCGAAGAGAGCCGTTGCGAAGTCGCCAAGGAGGGGTCGTCGAGAAGCTGCGCCTGCGAACTCATGCTTGGGCCTCGGTTGGTCTGGAATAGCTGGGGTGCCAGGCGAGCGCGGCGCGTTCGAGAAATTTTGTGGCGACGTCCGATAATTTGCCCAGCAGCGCGTAGATGATGATTCCGAGTAAGACGACGTCGGTTTGCAGAAATTCGCGCGCGTTCATCGTCATATAGCCGATGCCTGAGGATGCCGAGATCGTCTCGGCGACGATCAGGGTCAGCCACATGATGCCAAGGCCATAACGCAATCCGACAAAGATAGAGGGCAGGGCGCCTGGGAGAATGACGCGCCAGAATAGCGGAAGCGGGCCGAGGCCGTAGACGCGCGCCATTTCGACCAAGCCGGGATCGATGGTGCGCACGCCATGATAGGTGTTGATGTAGATGGGAAACAGAACCCCGATCGACACGAGGAAAATCTTTGCTTCCTCACCGATGCCGAACCACAGAATAACGAGCGGAATGATGGCCAGATGCGGGATGTTGCGCAGCATCTGCAGCGAGGAATCGAGCGCGATTTCGGCCGGTCGCCACAGACCGTTGGCGATTCCGAGTGCGAAGCCGAGACTACCGCCGATCAACAGTCCCTCGAGCGCCCGCAGCGAGCTGACGCCGACGTTGGCGGCGAGGCTGCCGTCTCGCCACGTCTGCCAGAAAGCGCGCGCCACCGCGCTCGGCGCGGGCAAGACGCGCGCGGCGATCAGACCGGAATCGGCGGCGATCTCCCAGCCGACGATCAGCGCGACGGGGAGAATCCAGGCGGCGACGACGTCGGGAGGGAGAAAAGATCGTTTGCGATTCATCGCTCTGCTTGCCTCGCGCGGGACGTCAGCTGCCATCGCCGCGCACGACATCGCCGATCCGGATTGCTTTGGGGATGAGCCCGAGGCTGTGGAACGCATCGGCGATTTTTTGCTGATCGGCGGCGACTTCCGCGCTGATCGGTTGGACGCCCCAGGATTGGCGGCTGAGCGCCAATTTCAGGATCGGCGCGGGAATGCCGACCGCGGAGCTGAGTTCGTTGGCGGCTTGATCGATATTGTCCTTTGCCCAGGCGTCGATTTCCTTGATCGAGGCGAGGATGGCCCCGACGGCCGCCGGATTGGCCGCGACGAATTTCTGCTCGCCGAGATAGAATTGCCGATTGGCGGCGACGCCGCCTTCGCCATTGGCGAGGGCGCGCGCTTCGAGCGTCAGTTCGGCGGCGGCCTGGAAAGGATCCCAGATCGCCCAGGCGTCGACTGAGCCATGTTCGAAAGCCGCGCGCGCGTCAGCCGGACTCAGGAAGACGGTTTTGACGTCGCCATAGGCGAGGCCCGCCTTCTCCAGCGCCCTGACCAGGAGGTAATGGACGTTCGAACCTTTGTTCAGCGCGATGCTCTTGCCTTTGAGTTCGGCGACGCTGTGAAGAGGGCTGTCCTTAGGAACGAGAATCGCCTCGGCGCGCGGCGCCGGAGGTTCGTTGGCGACGTAGACCAGCGGCGCTCCGGCCGCTTGTGCGAAGATGGGCGGCGCTTCGCCGGTAATGCCGAAATCGAGGGCGCCGACGTTGAGCGCCTCGAGCAATTGCGGACCGCCGGGAAATTCGGTCCACGCGACGCTGAAGCCAAGAGGCGCCAGTTTCTTTTCCAGAAGCCCGCGCGCCTTCAAGAGCAGGAATGTTCCATATTTCTGGTAGCCGACGCGCACGACCTTTTCGGCGGCTTCGGCGCCCTCCACGGTGAAACCCGCAAGCATCGCGGCGGCGATGGCGACGGGTGCGAATCGTCTCAAAAGGCTTTTCATCGGCAATTTCCTTGAATTTCGCTTTGGCTCTCAATCCGATCAATCTATCTTTTCTATAGACAAAAATCAATCGATGAAACAAAATGATTGAAATGAAGGCCGGAATTCCGGCCCGCCGACGAATGCAAGGACCTGTCAGAGATGACCAACGCCAATGATCTGCCGCCGCCCGCCGAGCAAACGGATGTGCTGTGGTTCCTGCCGACGCACGGCGACGGCCGCTATCTCGGCAGCGACGTCGCCGCCCGCCATGTCACGCTGAACTATCTCGGCCAGATCGCGCGCGCCGCCGACGAACTGGGCTATTTCGGCGTGCTTTTGCCGACCGGCAAGTCGTGCGAGGATTCCTGGGTGGTCGCCTCGACGATGATTCCGCTGACGCAGCGTCTACGCTTTCTTGTCGCAGTGAGGCCCGGCCTGCAGACGCCCGCCGCCGCGGCGCGGATGGCGGCGACCTTCGACCGTCTGTCGGATGGTCGCTTGCTGGTCAATGTCGTCACCGGCGGCGACCCGGCCGAGCTTAGGGGCGACGGAATTTTCTTTGACCATTCCGAACGTTACGCAGTGACGGACGAGTTCCTCACCGTCTGGCGCCAGTTGATGGCTGGCGAAAAAACAACCTTCAAAGGCGAGCATATCGCCGTCGAGGGCAGCAAGCTGCTTTATCCGCCAGTCCAGAAACCCTATCCGCCGCTGTATTTCGGCGGCTCGTCGGACGCCGGCAATCGCGTCGCCGCCGAGCATATCGACGTTTATCTGACCTGGGGCGAACCGCCCAATGACGTCGCGCAGAAAATCGCCAAGGCCCGCGCTTTGGCGGCCGAGCGTGGCCGCACGCTCTCTTTCGGCATCAGGCTGCATGTCATCGTGCGCGAGACATCAGCCGAAGCCTGGCGCGCCGCTGACAGCCTGATCTCCAAACTTGACGACGAGGCGATCGAAAAAGCGCAAAAATCCTTCGCCAATTTCGATTCCGTCGGGCAAAAACGCATGGCCGCCCTGCATGGCGGTCGCCGCGACAAGCTCGAAGTCAGCCCCAATCTCTGGGCTGGCGTCGGCTTGGTGCGCGGCGGCGCCGGCACGGCGCTGGTCGGCAATCCTGATGAAGTGGCCGAGCGGATGAAGGAATATATGAAGCTCGGCATCGATCGTTTCATTCTGTCGGGCTATCCGCATCTCGAAGAATGCTATCGGTTCGCCGAACTGGTGTTCCCGAAACTGCCGCTGAAGGCGACGACTGGCGCAAATCTCGGACCGGCGCATCATGGCGGACCGTTTGGCGAGGTGATTTCCAATATCGAGGCGCCGTCGCATCGGCGGGCGGTCAGCGCGAGCTAGGGTCGGTGGCGGCGCCCGCGGCGGCAATCCAATCCCACACAAATGATTGGTCAATATCGGCGCCGACGCCGCCGTTCTCTCAGGCTAAGCCCGCTGTCTTATCGACGGCGAGGAGAATTGTTCAGATTCGTTTCTGTCAAGACCTTGCGGTCATGCCTCAGGCGGACATAACATCAGGTCCATGGTCGACACGCTCATATCAATCCGGACGGCTCGCGACGGCGATGAAGTCAGCATTGCCGACGTGCATGACGCCGCCTGGCGCGACGCCTACCAGGGCGTTATCCCCGGTCGCGAGCTGGAGCGAATGATTGCGCGCCGCGGTCCGATGTGGTGGCGCAATGCGATCGCGCGTGGCTCAAGGCTGCTGGTTCTCGACTTCGGCGACAAGCTGGCCGGCTATGTGAGCTACGGACGCAATCGCGTGCCGGCCCTGACCTATAGCGGCGAAATCTTCGAGCTTTATCTGGCGCCCGAATATCAGGGCGGCGGCTTCGGGCGGCGCATGTTTGAGGCCGCGCAAAAGGATCTCGTCGATCACGGCTATCGCTCGTTTCTCGTGTGGGCGCTGGCCGACAATGACCGCGCCTTGGCGTTCTACAGCCGTCTTGGCGGGCGCATCGTGCGGCGCGCCCATGAGAAATTCGGTCAGGAAACCCGCGAGCGGGTCGCTTTCGGCTTCGAGTGACGCGCGAGCGTTGATTGGCTCTTCTGAACCTTGTCTTTGCGCCGTTTTCGAGCTTAATCACGCTGCTTTCGTCTCGCTCGGAGCCTGGCCATGAATTTCGACGCCATCTCGATCGGCAAAAACCCGCCCTACGAAGTCAATGTCGTGATCGAGGTGCCGATCGGCGGCGAGCCGATCAAATACGAAATGGATAAGAATGCCGGCGCGCTCGTCGTCGACCGGTTCCTTTATACGTCGATGCGCTATCCCGGCAATTACGGCTTCATTCCTCATACATTGTCGGACGATGGCGACCCTTGCGACGTCATCGTCGCCAATACGCGCGCGATCATTCCCGGCGCGGTGATGAGCTGCAAAATCGTCGGCGTGTTGCTCATGGAGGATGAAGCGGGCGGCGATGAAAAACTTCTCGCCGTGCCGTCCGCCAAGCTGACGCAGCGCTATGCGAAAATCGAAAACTATGTCGATCTGCCGGAAATCACGCTGAAACAGATCGAGCATTTCTTCGCCCATTACAAAGATCTGGAGCCCAAAAAATGGGTCAAGATCACCCGCTGGGGCGACGCGGCCGAAGCGCATTCGCTTGTCCTGGCCGGGATCGAACGCGCCAAATCGAAGGCGAAATAAAGGTCCGATGTCGAATTCGTCCGAGGCCGCTTGATGCGTCGCTCCTTCATCGACGACCGCATCGAGGCGATGCTGGCGCTTTGCGACCGTCATGGTTTCAAACTGCCGTCTTTCGCGCATTGGGACGAAGCGCGCTATCGCCGCGAGGCGGCGTCAGTGCGGCACATCCGTGACGCCGGGCTTGGCTGGAATGTTGTAGAATTCAAGCCGGGCGCCTTTCGCAAGCGGGGGCTCACGCTCTTCACTTTACGCATGGGCGATTGGCGGAGCCTCGCATCAGGCGCCGGCCGCCTTTATGCCGAGAAAGCGATGATGGCGGAAGACGGCCAGGTCACGCCGCATCATTTCCACATCGTCAAGACCGAAGATATTTTGAACCGCGGCGGGGCGCGATTCGTCGTCGAATTGTTCAAGGTCGACGCCGAAGGTACAAGGCGCGACGAACGCTTCAAAATACAGAAAGATGCTGAGACGCTCGATCTCGCGCCCGGCGCGCGCGTGTCGCTGGAGCCCGGCGAAAGCCTGACGCTTGAACCTTTCGTCGCCCATTCCTTCTGGGCTGAGGGCGGCGCCGTCCTGGCCGGCGAAATATCGCTCGCCAACGACGATGCGAGCGATAATTATTTCCTGCCGCCGCTCGAACCCTTCGCCGCGATCGAGGAAGACGCGCCGTCGCGCTACGTCACATTGCGCGACTATCCGAAGTTCGGGTGAAGCCCGGGACCGCGGGCGTCTCGCCCATGGGCGCTTACCTAGCGCCCTCTCACAAATGCTGTCGAAGCGCCGCGCCCGCTTGCTGTACTTCCTCAGAGGATTGCGCCGCCCCTCATCCGTCATGCTCCGCATGACACCTTCGCCCCGCGTTTGCGGGGAGAAGCAACTATCAGATGGGGTCGATTAAGCCGTTATGATTTTCCATGGTTGGTCTCTTTGTAGGACGGCGTTTGCGTAGATGATCATTTTTCTGACGCAGGCGACGATGGCGACGGTGTGGGGCTTTCCGGC
>DATBZF010000093.1:0-83495 GCA_036513315.1 Roseiarcus sp. | reverse complement strand
GTCTGGCCGCGCAGCACGAGGAAGAAGCCGACGGTCCCGGAGAGAAGCGCGACAATGCCGGCGGCCGCGAAGGCGGTGCGCATGAAATCATAGTCAAACATGGGCGCCATCGTGATCGTGTTGGCCACCCGCGTGATGATGGCCGCCCTCCTCATCATGCCGATGCGCGTCGCGTTCGACATCGACATCGCCCGCCATGACGAAGACTCGGTCATTGATGCGCACCACTTCAATGTCCGTGCCGTAGAGCCGCGACAGGACAGGCCCGGTGATCACTTCGTCGACAGCGCCAAGCACGGCGTTGCCGGCGCCGAGATAGAGCACGCGGTCGATCGCGTGAATCAGCGGGTTCAGTTCATGCGCGCTGAAAATGATCGCGATCTTCAGTTCCTCGCGCAGCCGCCTGACGATTTCGACGACGCTTTTCTGATGGCCGGGATCGAGGCTGATCAGCGGCTCGTCGAGTAGAAGAAGCCTGGGGCGGCCAAGTAAGGCCTGGGAAAGCAGTAGGCGCTGGCGCTCGCCGCCGGATAATTCGCCGAGCGAACGGCGCGCCAGATCGCGCGCGTCGACCGCCTCCAGCGCCCAGTCAATTTCCCGGCGCATCGCCGCGTCGAGACGCGGCAGCCCCCAGCCGGCGCCGCCCGCGGCGGAGGCGACGATGTCGTAGCCAGTCAGGCGGCGCAGTCCCGGGAGATTGCCGCGCGCCTGGGGCATGTAGCCGATCGCGCCATTGCCGCGCGAGGTGGGCCGGCTGAGAACGCTGATCGCGCCGCCCTTGAGCGGAACCAGCCCGAGGGCGGCGCGCATAAGCGTCGTCTTGCCGGCGCCGTTGGCGCCTAGCATGCCAATGAATTCGCCATTCTCGACCGCAAAACTAACGGAGGCCAGAATAGTCCGGCCGCCGAGCTGGATTGAAACCTGATCGAAGGAAAGCGCGCTCACGAAGCCCCGCTGGCAAACGTCTCATCGCGCGCATCGGGCTGGTTCGAGTCGGGAAAGGGCAGATGGACAGTCAATCTATTTCCCACGGTCCTGAATTGTGCTGAAATTATAACACAAATACGGTTTGTCGCCGGCCTTCTTGCACGTCAGCGTCACGCCACGGCGCCGATTGTGACCGGATCGGCCAAGGCCGGCGCGGCGTTCGCGCATGACGACGGCAGGCAAGGGCGAGCAAGGCGGCTTTGTCTTTCTCTGAAAGCGCTAAACTAGGTCCACCGGTCGGATTGCTGGCGCCGGCGAGGATTGATTGTTATTTTATAACATTCCGGACTGCAAGCGCGGCGTTCGCCGGCGGGTGCAGGCGGTCGGTCTGTGCTATGGAACAACGATGGACGCGCATCTTCATAAACACGAGAAAAACCATTGGGCGGCGCAGGTCGAGCAATCCTGCGCCGCCAAGGGCCTGCATCTCACACCCTTACGCCGCCAGATTCTGTCGATCGTCGCCCGGGCGCCGGCGCCCCTGGGGGCTTACGCGATCATCGAGGAATTATCGCGCGCGCAACATAAAGCGGTCGCGCCGCCGACCGTCTACCGCACGCTGGATTTCTTCCTCGCCAACGGCTTCGTACACAAGATCGAAAGCCGCAACGCCTACGCGCCCTGCGCGCATCTCGGCCACGACCATCAGGGCATCCTGCTGATCTGCGGGCGCTGCGGGCGTACCGACGAGATCGAGAACGCCAATTTCGACAAACTTGTGCAGGCCACCGCGGCCAAGGTGGGCTTCGTGACTCAGCGCCAGGTTGTCGAGATCGAGGGGCTGTGCGAGAGCTGTCGTCATGAGGCCCATCCAGCCGAATAACGCCAAGCGGGGGCGACCGTTTTTCTTGTCCGAATGAAAGCCGCCGCAAATCGCCGCTTTTTGAAACGTCTGATTTTGGAACCATCCTCACGATCATCCGTTTGGGGGAACCGCAACGGAAGAGAGGATTTCTGAATGAACACGTTGAGCAGAATTACATTCGCCGCGCTTCTCGGCGCGAGCGCCCTGGCTGTTTCCACCGCTAGCGCCTCGGCGCGTATTGTCTGCAACGCCGAAGGCGATTGCTGGCATGTCCATGGCGAGTATGAATATCGCCCCGAATTTGGCCTGACCGTCCATCCCGACAATTGGAAATGGAAGGAAGGCGAGCATCATGCCTGGCGCGAACACGAGGGCCGCGGCTATTGGCATGGCGGCGAGTGGAAGGCGTTCTGATCCCTATCGACCTGCGTTGAGGTTTGACGCCAATGGAAACCCCGCGGCGGGCCGGCGGCCGCGGGGGGACGCGGCGTCGAGGCCAGCAGAATTCTGACGAGAAAGCTTGCGCCATTGGATGACGTATTCCTGTCGCGCGCTCGGCGCGCAGCGCGGAAGGTCGCGCGGCGGGCAGGACTCGCGCAAGCGAATCCAACTGTCCTTTATAGCTCTCGTCGCGTCTGCATTTTGCTGCCGTCGAGCGAGATCGTTGCGCGAATCGCGCCAGCGGACGACAAGAGTTTCGCTGCGGAAAATCGCGAGCTCGCAGTCTCACGCTATCTCATCGAGCGCGGCGCTCCGGTCGTCGGGCCGAGCGCGATAATGTCGTCGGAGCCTTATATCGAAGAAGGGATGTTGGTCAGCTTGTGGCCGCATATCCGCCACGTTAAGGCTGACTACGAAGATAATGCGGCGGTCGCTGACGCCGCCGGCGCATTGCAACGCGTACATGACGCTTTCGCCACTTATTCCGGCGAACTTCCATCCTTTGCGGACAGGATCGAGGAATGCGCGGCGCAATTACGCGATTCCAGCGCGTTGTCGGCGCTCGATGCCGAGGATCGCGCGTTTCTCCTCCGAGCCTACGACCGATCAATTCGATCGCTCGCCAGGTTCGACTTTTCACCATGCCCCATTCACGGCGACGCCCATATGGGGAATGTCTTCATCACGCCGCGCGGGCCTTTGTGGATGGATTTTGAAGCCGCCAGCCTCGGACCGCGCGAGTGGGACGCGACGGGCGCGCCGCATTTGCCGGCCTTCCGCTCGCTCGACCTTCAACTCTACGCGGTGATGAAGGACCTGCGCAGCGTCTGCGTGACGGTATGGTGCTCGGCCCTCGCGGAAGATCCGGAAAAGCGCGCCGCTGCGACATATCAACTGGAACGCTTGCGTGCTGCCAGCGGCACGCCGGTCGTCGGGCGATGACAGTCGACGCGTTTGGACGGCCCGCAAAATCATCGATCGTTCTGGCGAGTGGATCGCGACCAAGCATGCTATCCGTGCGGGGCCAGCCACTACGATTGGCAAATAATCCGATCGGCTGGAGAGACGCGTGACGGGCGGCAGCATTCGCAATGGAGATTGAATATAACTCAGTTTAGAATCGCTACAATCTGGGAAATATTGTAACCGCCACCTTCAAATTACAATAATTCTAATCGGTCCGATTTATATTTACAAACGATGTTCTGCGATCTATCCGCCTTTGCTTGTGTTCGGCCGGAAAATTCGATGTCGCGTCGCATCGAATTCCCTGGCGTCACAACCAACGCGAACGGAGAGGTCCATGTCGTACCATCGGAGCAAGGCTCCCAACCGCCGCCCCCGGGGCGCCAAACAGCATAGCGTCGTGGCATTGGCGGTCGCGGCCGGCCTTTGTCTCGGATTGGTCTCGCATGCCGCCCTCGCCGCATCCCTGACGCTCTATTCGGCGCAACACGAACAGACTGTCGATTTGCTCACCAAAGCCTTCACCAAGGAAACCGGCATCGACGTCAAAGTCCACTCCGGCGAAGGGCCAGAACTGGCCAGTCAGCTCGCCAAGGAAGGAGCTTCGTCGCCGGCCGACGTTTTCTTCACCGAGAACTCGCCGGAACTCCAATTGCTGTCGGAAAAAGGACTGCTGGCGAAGGTCGCTCCGGCGACGCTCGCCGCGGTGCCAGCCCAGGACAGCAGCGCTGCCGGCGATTGGGTCGGCGTCCTGGCGCGCGAGGACGTGCTCGCGTTCAACACTGGCGCTGTGCAGGAGGCCGCCCTGCCCGCTTCTCTGCTCGATCTGGCGAAGCCGGAATGGAAAGGAAAGGTCGCGATAGCGCCAACCGACGCCGACTTCCTACCCCTGGTTGGCGCGGTCGCCGCGCTCAGCGGACGCCCCGCCGCCTTGGAATGGCTGAAAGGCTTGCGCGACAACGCCATGATCTTCGATGACGACGAAGGCGTTGTCGCCGCCGTCGATCGCGGCGCTTCCGCGACGGGGATCATCAACAATTATTATTGGGCGCGCCTTCGGATGGAGAAAGGCGCCGATAAGACGCAAAGCGCCATTCATCATTTTTCCGGCGGCGATGTCGGCGGATTGATGAACGTGTCGGGGGCGGCTGTGTTGAAGGGCTCGCACAACCAGGCCGCCGCGCAGAAGTTCCTCGCCTTTCTGGTCAGCAAGCCCGCCCAGGAGATGCTGTCGAAGTTGGACATTACTTTTGAATATCCTTTGGTTGCCGGCGTTGCCGCGAATCCGGTTTTAAAGCCGATCGGCGAGTTGCAGCCTCCGTCTTTGACCCTCAAGCAGATCGGCGACGACAGCGACGCCGCCAAATTGCTTCGCGAGGCGGGCCTGATCTGATGAGCGAAGCCGCCGGCATCGGCATCGCCCCGCGCGTTTGGGAGCCTGGTCCGCAAGCGCGGGGCGATCGAACTGCGCGCCCGCCTGCGTTTTTGATCGGCGCCGCCTTGTTCGCGGCGGCGCTCGTTTTGTTGCCGATCCTCTTCACCATCGTCCAGGCCGCCAGCGTAAGCATGGGCGACGCGGTCGAGCTGCTCGTGCGCCCGCTCGTTGGCCGATTGCTCGTCAACACGATCGGTCTGGTCGCCGCCGCCTCGATAACGTGCGCCGTCATCGGGACGGCGGCGGCGTGGCTCGTCGAGCGCACCGATCTTCCGGGCCGCAAAGTCTGGGCGGTGCTCGCCGCCGCGCCCTTGGCGATTCCCCCCTTCATCTCGAGCTATGCCTGGGTTTCGCTCAGCAATGGCCTGCAGGATTTTGGCGGGGCGCTGCTGGTGGTAACCTCCGCCTATTATCCGCTGGTCTATCTGCCAGTGGCCGCCGCGCTGCGCGGTCTGGACCCGGCGCTTGAAGAAACCGCCCGTTCGCTAGGCCAGGGCCCATGGCGATGCTTCGTGCGGGTCGTCATGCCGCAACTTCGCCTCGCGCTATTGGGCGGCATGTTGCTGGTCGCGCTCGACACGCTTATCGAATTCGGCGCCTTCGCGCTGCTGCGGTTTCACACGTTTACGACAGAACTCTATGCGCAATATCGAACCGGTCTGGACGGACCGGAATCTTCGCTGCTCGCGGTGGTCCTGATCGTACTTTGCCTCGTCTGCCTCTTCGCCGAGTTGAAAGTGCGCGGACATGCGCGATATGCGCGTGTCGGCTCAGGAGCCCGGCGCGTCGCGAGGCTGAGCCGCCTTGGACGCGCCCGATGGCCGACGTTTCTCGCATTCGTGGCGTTGATTGGCGCGACGCTGGGCGTGCCGCTGGGCATGGTCGGCTATTGGCTGCTGCAACATGCTCAGGCCGCGACTGCGCCGTCGGCGCCTTCTCTACCGCTTCTCTTCAACGCGACCATCGCTTCAATCGGCTATGGACTGGCCGGCGCCACGGCGGCCCTTATGCTGGCGGCGCCGCTCGGCTATCTGACGACTCGCTATCCGAGCCGATGGGTTGTGCTCCTGGAGCGTATCGCCTATCTCGCGCAGGGCGTGCCGGGCATTGTCGTAGCGCTGGCGTTCATTTCGCTCACGGTGCAGACAATGCGCCCGCTTTACCAAAGCGCCGCATTGTTGGTGATCGCCTATGCGATTCTGTTTCTACCCTTCGCCCTGGTCAGTGTCCGCGCAGCGTTGGCGCAGGTTCCGCGCGGACTCGAGGAAGCGGCGCGGTCGCTCGGGCTAGGCCCGATCGAGGTGGCCGGCCGCGTGCTGGCGCCGTTGACGGGACCGGGAATCGGCGCCGGCGCCACTTTGGTGTTTGTCTTCGTCGCCACCGAGCTGACCGCGACTTTGTTGCTGGCGCCGATCGGAACGCGAACCCTGGCGACAGAGGTCTGGGCCAACACCTCCTCGTTAGCCTTCGCCGCGGCGGCGCCTTATGCGGCGTTGATGCTGCTGATCTCGCTGCTTTCGACATGGCTGCTCGCGCATCGGTTCGGCGCCGCCGCGTTTCCGGGTCAGGGCTGAAAATGGCCGACTTGCGCATCGCCGGATTGACCAAGAGCTTCGGCGCGGCGCCAATCCTGCGCGGCGTCGATCTTGTCGCGCCCTCTGGCGCGCTGCTGGCGGTGCTGGGCGCGTCGGGCAGCGGCAAGACGACGTTGCTGAGATTATTGAGCGGTTTCGAACGCGCCGAGTCAGGCGCGATCGAGATCGACGGACAGCTTGTCGCCGGCCCGCGCGTCCACATCGCGCCTGAGAAACGGCGTGTCGGTTACGTCGCGCAAGAGGGGTCGCTGTTCCCGCACTTGTCGGTCGCCGCCAATGTTGTGTTCGGGCTTGCGCATGCGCAGCGGCGTGACCGTTTCAAAGCCGAATCATTGCTGGAAAGCGTTGGCCTGCCTGCATCCTACGCCAGCCGAGCCCCGCACGAACTTTCAGGGGGTGAGCAACAACGCGTGGCGCTCGCCCGCGCGCTCGCGCCAGCGCCGAGATTGGTGTTGCTCGACGAGCCTTTCTCGGCCCTGGACGCCAGCTTGCGCATCGAGACGCGTCAGGCTGTCGCGAGTGCGCTGGCCGCCGCCGGAACCACCGCGCTGCTGGTGACGCATGATCAATCTGAAGCCCTGTCGATGGGCCAGCAGGTCGCCGTGTTGCGCGACGGCGTCCTGGCGCAGATCGCCGCTCCGCAAATCCTGTATCGCCAGCCCGTTGACGCGGATCTCGCGCAATTCGTTGGCGAAGCCGTACTCTTGCCTGGCGTTGCGACCGGCGGCGTCGCGACCTCAGCGCTCGGACGATTGCCCCTGGCGCTTGCGACGCCGGATGGCGCCGTCGAGGTCATGGTGCGGCCTGAGCAGATACGGCTTGAATCCCAAATCAATATTGGCGCGGCGCAAGCCCAGGTGCTTGCCGTAACCTATTTCGGCCAGGACGCCAGCGTTCTTGTCTCTCTCGAAGGCGGCGCCACGCGGGTTACGGCCCGCGTCGCCGGCCATAATGCGCCGCAACCAGGCGCCGAAGTATGGCTGTCCGTCGAAGGCGTCGCGATGGCCTATCCGCGCATCCGGCCACGGGTGGAGACGGGCGAGCCGACTGCGCTCGCCAAAGCAAAATCCCGTTCAGGCCCTGACGGCGAATTCACTCAACATGTAAAGGAGGAGCAAATATGAACAGGTATCGTGGCGTGATCAAAGGCGGCCTACGCAGCACGACATTATTGTGGGCGTTGGCCGCGTCGGCGGTCCTGTCGCCCCTGGCGGCGACGCAGGCCGCACAACCGGCCAATTTCCTCGATGGCATCCATCGGCAAACGACTTTGATCTCAACAGTGCCCGAGAACGGCGATCAAAATCCCTATGCGATCGTCGTGGCGCCGGTCTCGGCCGGCACGGTTCAGAAGGACGATGTGCTGGTCACCAATTTCAACGATGCGGGCAATCTGCAGGGACTCGGCACGACGATCGTCGATTACAATCCGACGACGAAGAAATTGACGACATTCGCAACGCTGCCGCGAAGCCTCGCGCAATGCCCTGGCGGCGTTGGGTTGACGACGGCGATGACCATGCTCAAAACGGGATGGGTGATCGTCGGAAGCGCGCCAAGCGCCGACGGCACGACCAAAACCAAGGGCGCCGGTTGCCTCATCATTCTCGATTCAAGCGGCAAGGTCGCCGGCACAATCGCTGGGGACAAGATCAATATGCCCTGGGGGAATATGGCGACGATCGACGAGGGGCAGACCGCCACATTGTTCGTCAGCAACGCCGGATTCGGAGTCGGTTCGCCCGACGGAGATCCGCGCGTCGTCAATGAGGAGACCGTGTTGCGCATTAAACTGTCGATCGCCGACGGCAAAGCGCCCGTCGTGGTCGACCAGACCGTCGTCGGCAGCGGTTTCGGCTCGCAGCCGAACAAGGACGTGTTCCTGGTCGGGCCGACCGGCCTTGCTCTTGGCGCCGACGACACGCTGTATGTCTCGGACGCGACCGGCAACCGGATCAATGCGATCTGGGATGCGACAAAGCGCGATCACAGCGCGGGCATCGGGCGGACCGTGACCAAGGATGGGCTGTTGCAGAAGCCGCTGGCGATGGCCCTCGCGCCGAATGGTCATCTGCTCGTCACCAATGCGCAGAATGGTCAGGTGGTGGAAATTGACCCGGTCAGCGGTGATCAGCTCCGCGCGCGTTGGATCGATCCCAACAAGGCGCAAAAGCCGCCAGGCAGCGGCGATTTGTTCGGCATCGCCATGACGCCAGCGGGCGATGGGTTCTATTATGTCGAGGACGAGGCGAACACATTGGTGCTGGCGCGGTGACTTGTCCTTTTGACCACGGCGGCCGCGGCGGCCTTTCCCGCCGCAAGCTGCTGGCCGGCGGCGGAGGATTGCTGGCTAGCGCGGGCGTCGGAACGGTCGCGCGCGCCGCCACGCAGGACGCACCGCCCGGCGGGGCGGTGCGTGAGCCTTTTTTTGGGGAACATCAGGCCGGCATCGCAACGCCGCAACAGGCGCATAGCTATTTCGTCGCTTTCGACCTCGTCGCCAAAAAACGCGACGAGGTGATCGCAATGTTGCGCGCCTGGAGCGAGGCGGCGGCGCGGATGACGTCCGGCGACACAGCTCGTCCGATGGGCCAGGACCCGTCCGCGGTAGCGTCCGACGGCGGATCCGCACTTGGCCTGGCGCCGGCGCGGCTGACTTTCACCTTCGGCTTCGGCCCGGGGCTCTTCAGCAAAGACGGCGCCGACCGTTACGGGCTCGCCGCGAAGAGGCCCGAGGCGCTCGTCGAGCTGCCCAAATTCAATGGCGATCAGCTGCTGCCGGCGCGTACGGGCGGCGACATTTCGGTGCAGGCCTGCGCCGACGATCCGCTCGTCGCATTTCACGCTTTGCGCGAACTCGATCGGCTGTCCTATGGCGCGGCGCAGATACGCTGGGCGCAGACCGGTTTTCTGCCGCAAACCCCCGCCGGCGAGACGCCGCGCAATCTGATGGGCTTCAAGGACGGCACCAACAATCCGCGCCCCGGCGGCGCCGCGACGACGGATATTCCGCGCGGCTTCGACGATGTCGTATGGGTGGGCGAAGAAGGCCCGGACTGGATGCGCGGCGGCAGCTATCTCGTCGCGCGCCGCATCCGCATTTCGCTGGAGCACTGGGATCGCACCGAAGTCGATTTTCAGGAGCAAGTGATCGGCCGGCACAAATATTCCGGCGCGCCGATCGGCAAGTCGAGCGAACGCGATCTCTTGGGCCTCGACCGCCAGGACAAGGATGGCAATCCTGTGATCGCCGACAATTCGCATGTCCGGCTCGGCGCGGCGGCGATCAACGATGGCGCGCAAATCCTGCGCCGGGCCTATTCTTATAACGACGGGGTCAGCTTCACCGCTGAGCGCTGGCCGCCCTGGCGGCAGGGAATGCTCTATGACGCCGGCTTGTTTTTCCTGGCTTATCAACGCGATCCACGCACTGGCTTCATCAAAATCTTCGAGAACATGGCCAAACTGGACGCACTCAACCAGTTCACCACGCATACCGGCGGCGGCCTGTTTGCTTGCCCGGCCGGCGTTCGCGAAGGCGAGTTTGTCGGACAGCGATTGTTTTAGCTTCGTCCGAACATTGATGACGGCATTGTCCTCCCGCGGCGGAGCGGGAGCGCTTATTCCCGCTCGATGCGGATGACCTGCGGCTTCTGCGTCAGGAAGCCGTCGGCAAGCGCCAGATCAAGCGCCTCGCGGATCGCCGTCTCGCTGGTCGCATGGGTGATCAGCACGACCGGCACGGCGGTCGCGCCCTTGGCGGGGCGTCCTTTCTGCATGATCGCTTCGAGCGAGATCTTCTTTTCGCCCATCCGCGTCGCGATCGCCGCCATTGCGCCAGGTCGGTCTTCGACGGAAAGGCGGATGTAATAGCCGCCCTCGTGGCGCTGCACGGGAATTCGCTCGGCTTCTTCGAGCAAGGCCACAGGCCGCCCGAATGCGGGCGCGACGATTCCGCGCGCGATGTCGGCAATGTCGGCGGCGACCGCCGAAGCCGTCGCCTCGCCGCCCGCGCCCGGACCGATCAGCGTCAATTCGCCAACTGCGTCCCCGTCGATCGTCACCGCGTTGAGGACGCCCATCACCTGGGCAATCGCCGAGGATTTGGCGACCATAGTCGGATGCACGCGTTGCTCAACGCCGCGGGCGGTGCGCTCGGCGACCCCGAGCAGCTTGATGCGATAGCCGAGTTCGTCGGCTGCGGCGAGATCGGTCAGGCTGATCGTCTCGATGCCTTCGATATGGATCGCCTCGGCGTCAATCTTGGTGCCGAAGGCGAGCGAGGTGAGGATGGCCAGTTTATGGGCGGTGTCGAAGCCGCCGATGTCGAAGGTCGGATCCGCCTCGGCATATCCGAGCCGCTGGGCGTCGGAGAGACATTCCTCGAAAGAAAGCCCGTCGGTCTCCATGCGCGACAGGATGTAATTGCAGGTGCCATTGAGGATGCCATAGACGCGGCGCAGAGAATTGCCGGCCATCGCCTCACGCAAGGTCTTGACGATCGGAATACCGCCGGCGCTCGAAGCCTCGAAGCTGAGCGCGACGCCAGCTTTCTCGGCCAGCGCGGCCAGTTCCAGGCCATGGCGCGCAATCATCGCCTTGTTGGCGGTGACGACCGGAACCCCGCGCTGAAGCGCCGCCCTCGTGGCGGCATAGGCCGGGCCGTCGGCCCCGCCGACCAGCTCGACGAACAGGTCGATTTGGTCCGAGACGGCGAGCGCGGCGGGATCGTCGAAAAACGCCGCGCCGCTGAGATCGACGCCGCGATCGCGTGTCCGGTCGCGCGCGCTGACGCCGGTGACGACGATGGCGCGCCCGACGCGGCCGGCCAGGGCGTTATTCTGGCGCTGCAGCAGCCTGACGACACTCGCGCCGACGGAACCAAGACCGGCGATTCCGACTCGCAAAGGTTTCGACATAAAGAGGATCGCCCAGATCGTTGACGCAGTTTCGAAGCCAGCCTTTTTGCCCGATTTGAACGCCTCAGGCAATTGCGGAGACTTTCCGCTGCGCGCGGGGCGTCGCTGCGCTTCAGCCGGAGGGATGGCAGGGGAGGCCGCCGCCGAGCGGCTTGGCGGCTGACTGGCCAGGCTGGCGAACGGCCTCGGCGTCATCAGGCCGCTGCAGATTCCTCGGCCGTCACTACCTCAAAGCGAATGAGATTGGCTATCCCGAAAGCGGTCGAGATCGCGACATCCGCCGCATCTCGCCCGCGCGCCATGACGATGCGGCCGATGCGGGGGTGATTGTGGCGCGCGTCGAACGTGAACCAGCGCCCGTCGAGAAAAACCTCGAACCAGGCGCTGAAATCCATCGGGGCGGGATCGATCGGCACGCCGATGTCGCCGAGATAGCCTGTACAATAGCGGGCGGGAATGTTCATGCAGCGGCACAGCGCGACCGCTAGATGGGCGAAGTCGCGGCAGACGCCTATCCCCTCGCGCAGGGAATCGCTGGCGCAGCGGGTCGGGCGCGCGTCGGGATAGCTGAAGCGGATTTTCGAATGAACGAAGTCGCAAATCGCCCGCACGCGCTGATAGCCGCCCGTCAGGCCGCCGAACATCGACCAGGCGAAATCGGTGAGATTGTCGCTGTCGCAATAGCGGCTCGAGATGAGAAAGACGAGCACGTCGTTGGGCAGGCGGGCGATCGGCGTCAGCGGGGTGTCAAGCGGCGTTTCGTCCGGTTTCCCGGAATCGTAGATCGTGAAACGATTGGAAAATGTCACCATTCCGGGCGGCACGTCGACGCGTGTGACGCGATTGCCGAAATGATCGAGATAAGCGCCCATCGCCAGGTTTGGATCGGACTGGACGATGTCGGGCGAACGCAGATCGCCGACGCGCGAGGGATGGACGTTGAGCTGCAGCAGCATCGATATTTGCGCGGGGCATTGAAAGGCGATGTCGTAGCCCGCGCGGATGAGCATTCAGTAATCCCCAGGGTTGCTCCGTCCAGCCCAAGAAGCGTCAAGCAATAAATATGCCCATTGGAGCGGCGCGACGGATTGTCTAAGCGCCCCAACGAATTTCACCCACGGAAAGTTCCCATGACAAAGCGGCTTAACGCAATGGACGCAAGCATTTACAGTGGTCCGCTTGAAAGCTAACACCTTCCGGCCTCAGTTGGACGCTCTCATGCGCACTTTTCTCATCGACACCGACACCGCCTCGGACGACGCCGTTGCGATCATCATGGCGCTGTCGGCGCCCGACGTGCGCGTCTGCGCGCTGACGACGGTAGCCGGCAATGTCGGACTGGAGCAGGCGACCCGCAATGCGCTCTATACCGCCGAAGTCTGCGGCTCCGACGTCCCCGTCTTCAAAGGCGCGGCGGCCCCGCTGACGCGCGCGCATGAAGACGCCCATTGGTTTCACGGCAAGGACGGCCTCAGCGACCGCGATTATCCGCCGCCGCGCCGCGCGCCGGAGAGCGAACATGCGGTCGACGCCATCATTCGACTCATCCATGCGGAGCCCGGGCTAACGCTCGTCACGCTGGGTCCGCTGACCAATATCGCGCTCGCCGTCGCGCGTGATCCCTCCATCGTCGCCAAGGTATCGCGCTGCGTCGTTATGGGCGGCGCGCCTTGCTGCGAGGGCAACGTCACGCCGGCCGCCGAATATAATATCTGGGTCGATCCGGAGGCGGCGCGTATGGTGTTTCGCTGCGGCCTGCCGGTGGAAATGATCGGCTGGCAGGTCTCGCGCGGCGATTCCGTTCTGACCGAGGCGGAGATCGCGCAAACGCTCGCGCTTGGCACGAACAAAGCGCGCTTCGCCATCGAATGCAATGGCCGCGCGCAACAGGCCTATTTCACCCAGACCGGCCAGAGCGGGCTTTCGCTCGCCGATCCGACCGCGATGGCCGTGGCGCTCGACCGCAACATGGGGACGAGCTGGAGCCGTCATTTGGTCGAAGTGGAATGCGCGAGCGAATTGACGCGCGGCATGACGATCGTCGACCGGCTCAACGTGACGCACGACGCCAGCAACAGGGTGGCGTGGAAGCGGGCGCTGGACGCCGCCGTGATGACGGACGTCTGCTGGACGCTCGATTGCGCCGGTTTCAAAGCGATGATGCTGAAAGCTTTGGCGTCTTGAACCACCTCTTGATGAGAAGCAAGAAATGAGCGTTGGGTCGATCTCAATTGATGGCGGGCTGCTGGCGCTCTCCGAGCCGGCCGCGTCCGGCGTTCGCTCCTTCAAAGGAATCCCCTATGCCGCGCCGCCGGTCGGCCCGTTGCGATGGCGTCCGCCGCAACCGGTAGCGCCCTGGGCTGGCGTGCGGCGAAGCGACGTTTTTGGATCGAACTCTCTTCAAGGAATGGTGTTCGACGACATCGACGTCAGTGTCGAAGGAGTCTCAGAAGACTGCCTCACCCTCAACGTCTGGACGCCCGCGCTCGGCGCGGCCGAGCCGCTTCCCGTCATGGTCTGGATACACGGCGGCGGCTTCACGGTCGGCTCCGGCTCCGAGCCGCGCTACGACGGCGCCAATCTCGCTGCCAAGGGCATCGTCGTCGTCACGCTCAACCATCGCCTGAATGCGCTCGGCTTCCTCGCCCATCCCGAGCTGACCGCAGAGTCGCCGGAAGGCGTGTCCGGCAATTACGGCATGCTCGACCTCGTCGCGGCGCTGCGTTGGGTCGAGCGCAACATCCAGGCGTTGGGCGGCGATCCGACCCAGGTGACGATCGCAGGGGAATCGGCGGGCTCGATGGCGGTCAGCGCGCTGATGGCCTCGCCGCTGGCGCGCGGCCTGTTCGTGCGCGCGATCGGCGAAAGCGCGGCGATGTTTCCATCGCCAACCCGTTCGCACGCCGCTCTCGCCGAAGCGGAACAGGCGGGGCTCGCCTTCGCCGGAAAGGTCGGCGCGAAAACGATGGCCGAACTCCGCGCCGCGCCCGCGGAAGACATTCTCGCCGCTTCGCCCGGTATGGGTTTCTGGCCAATCATGGACGGCCATTTCCTTCCGCGCTCGCCCACAGAGATATTCGCCGCCGGCGCCCAGAACGACGTGCCGCTGCTCGCCGGCTGGAACAAGGACGAAGGCTTCAATTTCACCCTGCTCCAAGGCGACACGATCAACGCGTCCTATGTCGAACTGGTACGAGGCATATTTGGCGAGCGGGCCGAGGAGGCGCTGGCGCTCTATCCCGCCGGCGCGGATGGCGGGAAGCGTTCGGCGCGCGAATTGGGCGGCGACCTCATAATCAATCACGGAACCTGGTCCTGGATCGAAGCGCAGAAGAAGACGGGGCGATCCGACATCTTCCGTTTTCGTTTCGACCGGGCGCCCTTGACCCCTGAAGGATGGTTCGATCCCAAGCCGAGCGCCGACGCCGGCGCATTTCACGCAGGCGAACTCCTCTATGTCTTCGACAATCTGCACGCCTTTCCCTGGCTGATCGATCAGCACGATCGCGCCATCGCGGCGCTGACCTCGAATTATTGGGTGAATTTCGTCAAAACTGGCGATCCCAACGGCGCCGGGCTGCCGCATTGGCCTTGCTATCGCGACGCGGAGGCGCCGCTCATGGCGATCGACGCTCCCGCGAAGGTGCAAACAGACACGGATCAGGCACGGCACGAATTTCTGACGCAAACGTCGAAAGCGCGCTGACGCAGCCTCGGCTGCGCTTAGTTTTTCACCGTCGCTTTGAACTTGCTCATGAGATAGGGACCGGAAAGCACCGGCTCGTATTTCGGCCTTTCGCCCGGCGCGAGACAGGCCTCCAGGCAGGCGATTTCGGCGAACCAATTGGGCTGGTGGAAGAACGCGAGTGACTGGCGCCGCGCGGTCCCGCCATCCTCGGGCGATGGGTTGACCACGCGATGCAGCGTGGACACCCAGCGGTCATTGGTCCAGCGCTGCATGAGATCGCCGATATTGATGACGAAGGCGTTCGGAACCGGCGGCACATCGACCCAGGCGCCGTCCGGCGCGGCGATCTGCAGGCCTTTGGAGCCTTCCTGCGGCAGCAGGATCGTCAGGCTGCCGTAATCGGTATGTGCGCCCGCGCGCAACTGACCGGGCTTCGGCGCGACCGTCTGCTCGGGATAATTGAGCGCGCGCAAGGCGCTGATCGGCGCGTCGAGAAACCTCGCGAAGTAATCTTCCGGCAGATTAAGCGCCTGTGCGAACAACTTCATGATCCGCGCCGCCAGATCTTCGAGGGCTGAATAATAGGCCGTCCAGGCCTCGGTAAAGCCGTCGGGCGCCGCCGGCCAGATCGTCGGCGCGTAGCAGAAGGCGAGCGCCTCCGCGTCCGACACGCCCGCCGGCGCCGAAGACGGGCCTCCATTGAAACTCTCCTTGAGATCCGGCGGCGTGTCGACATTGCGCGATTTGGCGAGCGCTTCCAGCTCCGGGCCGAGATAACCGTAGGGATAGCCGGCGTAAGGCGCGCGCGCCTGCTGCTTGACCGCCAAAGGAAGATCGAAAAAATCAAACGCCTTGGACCAGACGCCGTCGATCACGTTTCGGGCGACGCCATGATTGACGATGGCGAGAAAGCCGGTGTTGCGGCAGATCGCGTCGACTTCGCGCGCCAGAGTTGTTTTCTCGTTAGCGCGCGCGCCCTCAAATCTACCGAGGTCAAAAACCGGAAAAGTCGCTTCAGACATGCATCCACTTCGCTGTATTGTCAGAGGTTCGAACTTCGCGACAGGAATCTTGGTCGACCGTCGTCGTCGGCGTCGCACGCCTCACTGCGAACCTACCGATCGCGCGCGTCGACTGCGAGCCATATTTCGACATTGCCGATCGCGACCTCCGGATCGAACGCTTCGCCATAGCATTCGAAGCTCGGCGCGGCGGCAAGCGAATATCCTGATTTCGGCAACCACTTTTCGAAAATGTCCATCCAATGGCGACCGATCGCCGAGATATGGCCCTGATGGGCGAATACGGCGTAGCGCCGCGGCGCAATTCGCAATTGCGTGAGCTCGGAGGGCAATCCGTCGGCGCGTGACACTTCTACGCCGGCGAAATAGTCGAGCCTCCCTGCGCCATCCATGTTGGAGCAGACGCCATAGGATTTTCTGTCGACCTGCCCAGGCGTGCGCCCAAAATATTTCGGGCCGAAGCGGCGCCACAGCGCCGGAATTTCATCGCGGTTTTCGGGGCCGTAACGGCCGCCGAGCGCAGCGATCAGCATCGCCCTGCCATCCTCGAAGCGCGCTCTGAGTTCTTGACCCGAATTCCCCGTCGTCCTCGTCATCGTTCAACCTTTCTCTCAATGAGTAAGGGACGGCGAATGATAGCGCGCCGCGGCGCTGTCCGGAAGCCGAACGACGCCTCGTCCGCGCCGGCTGGCTGATCGACGCCTGAAGCGTTAAGATCAAAAATGCTCCCCGCTCAAAACCTGCTCGCCCAAGAGACCTCGCCTTATCTCCATCAGCATGCCGGCAATCCCGTGCATTGGCGCCCCTGGGGCGCGGCGGCCCTGGCGGAGGCGCGCGAGCGCGACCGGCCGATCCTCATTTCGATCGGCTACGCCGCCTGTCACTGGTGCCATGTGATGGCGCACGAATCCTTCGAGAACGAAGCAACCGCCGCCTTGATGAACCGCCTGTTCGTCAATGTGAAGGTCGATCGCGAGGAACGGCCTGACATCGACCATATCTATATGTCGGCGCTGCAGTCGCTCGGCGAGCAGGGCGGCTGGCCGCTCACCATGTTTCTGTCGCCCGATGGCGCGCCGATGTTCGGCGGCACTTACTGGCCGCCGGAGCAGCGCTGGGGGCGCCCCTCATTCACGCAGATATTGCACGCGGTCGACAAGGCCTGGCGCGAGAAGCGCGACGCGCTGCTCGCGCAGGGCGCGAATTTGTTCGACCATCTTGCTGAGATGGCGCGGACCAAGCGCGGCGTCGCGCTCGTCCCTGACGACCTGACGCGCGTCGCCCATCAATTGATGCGGCAGCTCGACCCGGTCAATGGCGGCGTCGGCGGCGCACCAAAATTCCCCAATGCGCCGATCTTTCGTTTCTTCTGGAGCGAGCATTTCCGCCGCAAGGACGCGCAAGCTGGCGACGCGGTGCGCCGCCTGCTCGACGCTTTGTGCGAAGGCGGCATCTACGATCATCTCGGCGGCGGTTTCGCGCGTTATTCGACGGACGCCGAATGGCATGTGCCGCATTTCGAGAAAATGCTCTACGACAATGCGCAAATCCTCGAATTGCTGGCCCTCGCGTATGCCGAGACCCCTGCCCCGCTTTATGCCGCGCGCGCCTATGAGACTTTCGGCTGGTTGACGCGGGAAATGCTCGTCGAAGGCGGCGGCTTCGCTGCTTCGCAGGACGCCGATCAGGATGGCGAGGAAGGTCTGTTCTTCGTCTGGACGGCTGATGAGATTGATGCCGCGCTTGGGCCTTCGAGCGTCGCGTTCAAGACGGCCTACGACGTAAGTCCGGAAGGCAATTGGGAGGGCCGCAATGTGCTGCGGCGGCGCCGCGCCCATGGCGATGCGGCAGCCGAGGCTGGCCTCGCCGCCTCGCGCGCGCGCCTGTTCGCGCTGCGCGAAGCCCGCCCCAAACCTGGGCGCGACGATAAGGTCCTCGCCGACTGGAACGGCCTGATGATCGCCGCGCTCGTGCGCGCCGCCGCGGTTTTCGATGCGCCTCATTTTCTCGACGCCGCCCGCGCAGCCTATGCCTTCGTCGACAGGACGCTGCGTGATGAAAAGGGCCGGCTCGTTCACGCCTGGCGCGAGGGTCGCATCGGCGCCGCCGGTATGCTCGACGATTATGCGAGCATGGCGCGCGCCGCGCTTGCGCTGTTTGAAGCCACCGGCGCGCGCGCCTATCTCGACGCCGCCATTGCGCTGACGCGCGAGGCGCAGGAATTGTTCGGCGACGCCGATGGCAGTTTCTTCATCACCGCACGCGACGCCGCCGATGTGCCCGGCGCCCGGCCGCGTCATCCCCATGACGGCGCGACGCCTTCGGGCATCGGGCTGATCGCGGAAGTTCTAGTGCGCCTGTTCCATCTGACTGGCGAGGATGATTGGCGTCAATCAACGGAAAACCTCATCCGCGCTTTCACCGGAACGCCCAACCTGCTCGCGCAAAGCCCGCTCCTCCTCGCCGCCGCCGATTTCCTGGAGCGCGGCATTGTTGTCGTCGTCGTGGGACCAGGCGATGATCCATCCGCCATCGCACTCAGCCGGATAGCTCTCTCATCGCCCGATCCCGCCACCTGCGCGTTGCGCACGAATGGCGACGCCGATTGGCCGGAGAATTCGCCCGCCCACAGCAAGACGATGCAGGACGGAGCGGCCGCCGCTTATGTCTGCCGGGGCCGGACATGCAGCCTGCCGGTGACGACGATTCAAGAATTACAGCGGCTGATTCTGAATTAGCTCGCCGACAGCGCCGCTTCCGCGACCAGAAAATCGCGCAGCGCAGCAATGCGCGGCAAAGATTCCTGATCCGGACGGCACAGGAAATAATAACCGAACGGCGTGTGAACGCTTGTCGTAAACGGCGCGATCAGTCGTCCGGCGGCGAGTTCGTCAGCCGCGATCGCCAGCGAAGTCAGAGCCACGCCCTGCCCTTGCGCGGCCGCATGGATCGCCATCGACATCTGGTTGAACCAGATCCCGCGCGTCGCCTCCGTCTCCGCGGCGCCGGCCGCTTTCAGCCAATCGGCCCAACTCGGCCAGGTCGCATAATTGGGGTCCCAGTTCAGATGGAGAAGGGTGTGGCCTTTGAGGTCCTGCGGCTTTTCGATGGGATGGCCGCCATGGGCCAGAGCCGGCGCGCAGACCGGGAAGACATCCTCTTTGAACAACCGGGTCGCCGAGAGGTCGGAGAATTCTCCGGTTCCGCAGCGGATCAAGGCATCGACGCCCGGACGCTCCAAGGCGTCTTCCATCGGATTGGCGTCGAGCAGCACGTCGATGTCAGGATGTTGCGCCTTGAATTTGCCGATGCGCCCGACCAGCCAGGTCGCCGCGAAAGAGGCGCTCGAATTGATGACGAGGAAGCGCCGGCCATTGGCCTCGCGCATCGCTCGGGCGGCGCGGCCAAAAATCGCGAAACCGTCGGCGAGATCGCGCACCCCGGCCAGCCCCGCTTCGGTGAGGCGCAGACCGCGCCCGGATCTCTCGACCAGCGGCGCGCCGATCTCTTCCTCGAGCTGACGCACCTGCTGGGCGACCGCCGCCTTGGTGACGAACAATTCTTCGGCCGCTCGTGCGAACGACAAATGCCGCGCGACCGCCTCGAAGGCGCGCAAGGCGTTAAGGGAGGGTAAACGGGTGAGGGCCTTCATCGTATAGTTTTTCTATTTATTTGACGCATAAAGCATGACTTGCCGCTTTCTATTTAAAGCGTATATCACCATCACGTTCAATCAAAAATGACGCCAAGAGCAACGATTATGAGCCATTACATCCGCATTTCCGACCATTCTCACAGCTTTTTTGACGGTGGCGGCTTTGACCGCGTCGGCGCGAAATGTAAACAAATTCTAAACAGCCTGAGCGGGATGGCCAGCCGCGCCGAGGGCCGTCGGCGTTTCGCCGCCCTGCCGCTGCGCCAGCTCGAAGACATCGGCCTGACGATCGCCGAGCGCGACGACCTGCTTCGCTGAGCGAGCCTGCCCTTACCGCATTTGAAACCATCGGCGAGATCGAAAATGGCCGGGCCTCCCCCGGCCATTGGCCTTGAAAACGGCGTCGGTCGGCGACCCTATCCCACGGGCCTTTCATCGGCGATCACGCGGCCGTCATTGGGCAGGGACCCTGGCGCGACGAGTTCGACGGCGCCCCGCAGTTTTGTCGCAGCCTGCAATGTGGCCGCGACAGCCTGAATGAGTTCGGGTGACTGCCCGGCGGCTTCCGCACACAAGATCATCACATCCTGTTCATCGGAGCGGCGAATGACGAGGCGCAACACGCCCAGTTCCGGATGCCGTTTGCCGACCTCCGCGATTTGCGAGGGATGGACGAACATGCCTTTCACCTTGGCGCTCTGATCGGCGCGGCCAAGCCAACCCTTGATGCGGCTGTTGCCGCTATCGGCGACGAAGGCGGAAAGATCGCCGGTCGCAAAGCGCAACAGCGGATAGTCGGGATTGAGCCGAGTGACGACGATCTCTCCGACCCTCCCCGCGGCGACTGGATCGCCTGTTCCCGGCGTGACGATTTCGAGGATGATCCCGTCGTTGACGACCATGCCCTCCAGCAGTGCGCCGTCGCCGCCTTCAGCCTCATAGGCGATCGCGCCGAGGTCGGCCGTCGCATAGGCCTGTCGGACCTTGATTCCATGCGATTGCAGCTCGGCGCGAAGGCTCGGCGGAAGCGCGGCGCCGGACACCAGCGCGTGGCGGATCGATGAAATATCGCTTCCCGATTCACGCGCCTTGTCGATCAGGATTTTCAAGAAGTCGGGCGTGCCGCAATAGGCGTTGGGCTTGAGAAATCGGATCGCTTCGATCTGCTGGTCGGTATTGCCGGTTCCCGCTGGAATGACGGCGCAGCCGAGCGCATGGGCGCCGTTTTCCATGATATGGCCGCCCGGCGTCAGGTGATAGGAGAAGCAATTGAGTACGATGTCGCCGGCGCGGAAGCCCGCCGCCTGAAGGGAGCGCGCAGCGCCCCACCAGTCCTCGCCATGGCCTTCTGGTTCGAAGATCGGTCCGGGCGAGACCAGCAGGCGCTTCAGAAGCCCGGTCTTGATCGCCGTGAGACCGCCGAATGGCGGCGCGCTCTCCTGCAAGGACTTAAGCTCTGACTTGCGCACCACCGGCACGCGGGCGAGATCGGCCAACGAATGCAGCGAAGCGATTTCGACGCCTGCGAGTTGGCGCGCCAGCGTTGGCGCATTCGGAATCGCGGCCGACAGAATCTCACGCAATCGGGAGAACCGCGCCGTTTCGTTTTCGTCTGAATCGGAGCGTCCCTGCGCATCGCGATGGCCCATTGTTCCCTCATCCATAGTCCGTCAAGACAGCCATCTCTTGCGCCGTTTGTAATGTTTCACATCGCGAAAGGAGCGACGGTCGGCGCCGGCGACGCCGAGATAAAATTCCTTCACGTCCTCATTGGCGCGCAGGGCGCTCGCCTCGCCGTCGAGCACGATACGGCCGTTTTCGAGAATATAGCCAGAGGTTGCGTAGCGCAGCGCGATATTGGTGTTCTGCTCGGCGAGCAGGAACGAGACCTGTTCCTTCGTATTCAGGTCTTTGACGATCTCGAATATCTCCTCAACCACTTGCGGGGCGAGACCCATCGACGGTTCGTCGAGCAGGATCATCTCGGGCTTCGACATCATCGCCCGACCGATCGCGCACATCTGCTGCTCGCCTCCCGAGGTATAGCCGGCCAGCGATTGGCGGCGCTGCTTGAGGCGCGGAAAATAGGAATAGATCGCCTCGATGTCGCGGGCGACCGCCTTGCCGCCGTCGCGCCGCGTGAACGCCCCTGTGAGCAGGTTTTCCTCGATCGTCAGATGGCCAAAGCAATGGCGTCCCTCCATCACCTGAATGCAGCCGCGGCGCACCAATTCGTTAGGCGAGAGGCCGTTGATGCGCTCGCCCTTGAAGGCGATGGCGCCTTTCGTCACTTCGCCGCGCTCAGCATGCAGCAGATTGGAAATCGCCTTCAGGGTTGTCGTCTTCCCCGCGCCATTGGCGCCCAGCAGCGCGACAATGCCGCCCTTGGGCACCGAAAGCGAAACGCCCTTCAGCACCAGGATGACGCGACTGTAGATGACCTCGATATTGCTGACCACGAGGACTGGCGGCGGCGATTGCGGATCGGTGGACATGGCTCAGGCCCTGCCCTCTCCCGCGAGCAGGAGAGGGCGTTTTCGCCTCACGACTTGCTGTCGCAGCTTTCCGTGCGGGCCGGCCAGCCGGTGTTCTTTTCGACATAGGATTTGGCCGCCTCATCGAGCAACGGCTGAACCTTGTCCATCGCCGGCGCGATTGGATCGGTGATCTTCACCCATTTAGCGCCATCCCATTGCTGGATGAAGGTTCCGCTGTGGCTGTTATGGTCGGCGCAGGTCAATTTGAAAGGCGCCGCGAACCCTTCAAGTCCCAGCGCCTTGAACCGCGCCGCATCGAGATCGATCGTCTCCAATCCGCGCCGCACGTCCTCGCCAGTCACCACTTTCTTGCCGGTCAGCTTTTGCGCATTGGCGATGCCCTCGGCGATCAGCATCGAATTATAGACGCCGTGATTGTAGAGCACCTGGCCGACCTCGCTGGCCGGGGCAAGGCTCTTGCCGGCGTCGACGACGCGTTTCTGGATATCCTGCAATGCAGGGAAAGCCGTGCCGGTGGCGTGCCAGTTGAGAGTCTTGAAGCCTTTGGCGCCGTCGCCGGCCGAAACCAGGTCGGCCTCGCTCGGCCACCAAATCGAGATGAACTTGTCCATCGGGAAGCCAGCCTTCACCGCCTCCTTCACCGCGGTCGCGTTCATCGCACCCCAGCCATACATCACCAGGAAATCGGGCTTGTCGCGGCGCACGTCGAGCCATTTGGCCGACTGGTTCTGCATATCGGCGGGGGCGACGGGATAGAGCTTCAGCGTGAAGCCGAGATCCTTCGACAGATCCTGGAACAGGGGAATCGGCTCCTTGCCGAAGCCGGCGTCGAAATAGAGATAGCCGATGGTCTTGCCCTTGAGGTTGTCGAGCGAACCGTCGCCAACATATTTCAGGATTTGCGACAGGCCATCCCAATAGGTCGCCGGCGGATTGAATATCCAGGGAAAGACCTCGCCCTTGGCGGAAGCCGACAGGCCATAGGCCATGCTGAGGATCGGGATTTTATCGACCGATGCTTTCGGGATCAGCGACAGCGTAATGCCCGTCGACCAGGGATTGACCATGACGGGGTTCTTGGATTTGACGGAGTCATAGCATTCGACGCCGCGTTTGGTGTCATAGCCGGTTTCGCATTCGTCAACGATGAGCTTGACGCCGCCGATGCCGCCGTCGCGCTCGTTGAGCATGGTCAGATAATCGTGCATGCCGTCGGCGATTGGCGTTCCCGAACCGCCGAACGGCCCCGTCCGATAGGTGAACAACGGCACATAAATCGAATCCTCAGCCGCCGCCGGCGTAACGGCGGGAGCGGCCAAAGCCAGCGCCAGCACGGCGCCGGACAGGATTTTCAGAGCATGTCTTGTGTTCTTCATTTCGTTCCTCCCTGCGAATATTTTTGGTCTTGCTTCGGCTGTCTGGCCCCTCTCAGTACGGGAACGGCCAGACGCGTAGCTTTTGCTTGCCGATCCGCCAGAGCCGCGCCAGTCCGAGCGGCTCGACGATAAGAAAGAAGATGATTAGGGCGCCAGTGACCATGAAGGTCAATTGCTCGATCGTCGCAGATCCGAGATTGAGGCCGACCAAGGCGGGCAAGGCGCGCAAGAGGATCGGCAGGATGTGGATCAGCGCGGCGCCAAGAAAGGCGCCGACGATGCTGCCGAGACCGCCGATAATGACCATGAACAGCAGCAGGAAGGACAGGTTGATGTTGAACGCCTCGGGCTCAGCGGCGCCAAGCCAAAGGAACACCATCAGAGCGCCCGCCACCCCGACATAGAAGGACGAAACCGCGAAGGCGAGCAATTTGGCGCGAAGCAGGCGAATGCCCATCAGTTGCGCGGCGATATCCATATCCCGCACCGCCATCCACATCCGCCCGATGCGCCCATGCACGATGTTGGAGGCCAGCCACGCCATCGCCGCGACAATCGTCAGCACCACGAGGTAGCGCGTCGCGGGCGTGGCGTTCGGCCCGGTCACCGGCAGCCCGAACAGCGTATGCGTCGAGACCTCGATCGCCCCGGAAGTGTTGTCGTTATAAAGCCAGGGCACGCGCGCGAAGCACCATTGCAGGAAGAATTGCGCCGCCAGCGTCGCGACTGCGAGATAGAAGCCCTTGATGCGCAGGCTCGGCAAACCGAAAAATACGCCGACGGCGCTGGACACGAACCCCGAGGCGACGATCCAGACGAGTATATTCACTTGCGGGAAGAAGGTCGACAATTTGTAGCAGGCATAGGCCCCGACCCCCATGAACGCCGCCGAACCCAGCGACAACAGTCCCGTATAGCCCGTCAGAATGTTGAGGCCGATCGCGGCGAGCGAGAACACCAGGAACGGGATCATGATCGAATTGAGCAGGAACTGATTGCCCGCCAGCGGGATGACCACGAATGCGCCAATCAGGATCAGACCGAGCCCGATCCGATCCTGGCGGATCGGAAATATCGCCATATCGGCGGCATAGCTCGTCTTGAACTGCCCGGCCTCGCGATAGAACAAATGCTTTTCTCCCTGGCTCTTCCGAACTGCGCGCGACTCAAATCCGTTCGATGATGGCTTCGCCGAACAGGCCCTGCGGCCGGAACAGCAGAAAGGCCAACGCGATGACATAGGCGAGCCAGCTCTCGATGCCGCCGCCGAATATCGGACCCCAATAGAACTCACCGAGTTTTTCGCCGATGCCGATGATCAGTCCGCCAACGATGGCGCCCGGAATCGACGTCAGGCCGCCGAGGATCAGCACCGGCAGCGCTTTCAACGCGACGATCTGGAGCGCAAAGGAAACGTCGGAGCGGGCGCCCCACAAGATTCCGGTCGCCAGCGCGACGATCCCCGCTGCGAACCAGACGACGACCCAGATCTGGTTCAGCGAGATGCCGACCGACAACGCGGCCTGATGATCGTCGGCGACGGCGCGAAGCGCGCGGCCGATGCGCGTCTTCTGGAAGAACAGGCCGAGCCCGGCGACCATGACGAGCGCAATGATCGCCGCGGCAATGTCGATTTTCTGCAGCGAGACGGTTCCGCCAAGAATCTTGAGATCGATGGCTCCGGACGGAAGATAAAGTTGCTCGGTGATCATCGTCTTCGGATTCCCGCCAAACAGCAATTCGCCAAGACCGATCAGAAAATAGGTCAGCCCGAAAGTCGCCATGAACAGGATGATGTCAGGCTGGTTGACGAGCGGGCGCAAGACGATCCGCTCGACGCCGAGCGCCAGAACATACATCACGCCAATTGTCGCGATCAGCGCGAGCCAGGCCGGAACGCCCTTCTCATGCAGGCCGACGAGCGTCAGCGCGGCGAACACCATCATGATGCCCTGGGCGAAATTGAACACGCCGGAGGCCTTGAATATCAGTACGAAGCCGAGCGCGATCAGCGCATAGAGCACCCCGCCGACAAAGCCTTCCCAAACCGTCTGCGCGAGCAGATCGGGCGCCCCGGCCATCTGGACGAAGGGATCGACGAAAATCTGATAGATGAGGCTCATCCCGCCGACCTCCTCAATGGGCCACGCCGAGATAAGCGTCGATCACCTTGGGATCGCGCTTGACCTCGTCAGGCGTGCCGTCGGCGATCTTTCTGCCATATTCGAGCACGACGACGCGGGTGGCGAGATCCATCACCACGCCCATGTCATGTTCGATCAGTGCGATCGTCGCGCCATAATGATGGTTCACGTCGAGGATGAAGCGGCTCATATCTTCCTTTTCCTCGAGATTCATGCCTGCCATCGGTTCATCGAGCAGCAGGAGGTCGGGCTCCATCGCCAAAGCGCGCCCGAGTTCAACGCGCTTTTGCAATCCATACGGCAGCGCGCCGACCGGCGTTTTGCGGATCGCCTCGATCTCGAGAAAATCGATGATCCCTTCGCAGAACCGGCGATGCTCGATTTCCTCCGCCAAAGCGGGGCCATGGCGGAGCGCCTGCCAGAAAAGGCCGCGCCTCATGCGCAATGTGCGGCCAGCCATGATGTTGTCGAGCGTCGTCATTCCCTTGAAGAGCGCGACATTTTGAAAGGTGCGGGCAATGCCCTGCGCCGCCGCCTCATGCGGCTTCATGGCGACGCGCGTTTTCCCGCGAAACGTGATGCGCCCGCGTTGCGGATGGTAGAAGCCGTTAATGACATTGAGCATCGACGTCTTGCCGGCGCCGTTCGGCCCGATGATAGCGCGGACTTCCCCCTTGACGATATCGAACGAGACATCGGTGATCGCTTTGACGCCGCCGAACGACAGCGACACCTCATCGACGGAGAGGAGGATTTCGCCGCCCCGCGCCTGGCTCATGCCGCGGGCTCGCCAACGGGCTTCGCGGCCGGACGAAACGTCCACACCTCCAGTCGCGCCCGGGTGCGCCCAAGCCCGGCGTAATGCTCACCTTCGCCGAAACCCTCGCGCTGTGGCGGCAAAGCCAAATTCGTCCCTCCCCAGATTCCGACTTTGCCCGTCACCATGGCCCGCCGACGTTTCGCCGGCATAGCTATACGTTAGTCGCATTCCTCAGGACATCAAGCATTTGTCAGGCGCCGCCGGCGCCTGATCAGCGACCCGGCCCGGATTGCCGTGCCCGTTTTTCGCCTTGTTTGTGTTGTTTGAGGGTCCCTCGCGCTCATCCGCTTGATGCAGGGGATGGGCGATTTTCGCCGGTCCGAATGCGTCATCGCCATAGCAGCGACGCCGGATCAAATGGACGCTTGCGTCGGGACATTCCCGCGAGCGTCGCGCCGAGGCGACAAGCGCTCGCTCAGAGGGCTTCTCGGCAATTCCGTCGCGCTTGCGCAATGCCAGGTCGGCGAAAGGGGAAACCCCCTTTCGCCATCGTGGCCCAACTTCGCCATCGTGGCCCAACTTTGCTCGCAGGCCCGTATCCCCGCTGCGTTGCCGCAAGCCGGACGACGCGCGCTCAACCTTTTTGGAGACGATCATTGAAGATAGGTCGATGGATTATCGTTGCGGCGACAGGCCTGGCCTTCGTTGGCCCCGCTCATGCTCAAGGCGGTCGAACCGCTAACGCCAACCCGTTGCAGGTGTTCGAGAGCCAACTCGCCGCGCCCGCCGCGGCGGCCAGGATTGGCGCGGAACCCGAAACCGCCCGGCAGATCGTCCGCGCCTCCTGGTACGGCGGCGGCGAGCGCCTTAGCCAGCACACGTCATCGGGCGAAATCTTCCGGCCGATGGGCCAGACCGCCGCCCATCGCACCCTGCCGTTCGGCACCATGCTCCGCGTTTCGGCCTTGTCGACCGGGCGGTCGACAATCGTGAAAGTCAATGACCGCGGCCCCGCCGCCTCGACCGGGCGCGCGCTCGATCTGTCGCGCGGCGCCGCTGTCGCTCTCGGCATAGCCGGCCAGGGCGAGGCGAAGGTCGCCATCGAAATCGTGCACTGAACGCGCATTCGACCAAAGCGACGCGGGGCGTCGACGCAAAGTCGACGCCGCAATTCCCGTTCAGGCGAATTCCATGATCACCGCGTCGACGGCCAGAGAATCCCCTTCCCTGGCGAGGATTTTCTTGACCGTCACGTCGCGCTCGGCGACGAGAACATTCTCCATCTTCATCGCCTCGACCATGCACAAAGGCTCGCCGGCCTTGACCTGCTGATCGACGCGAACCGAGATTGCTTTGACCAGGCCCGGCATCGGACAGAGCAAGGCTTTCGAATTGTCGGCCTCCTTGCGCTCCAGCATCAGCGCGGCGAGTTCCGCTTCGCGGCGCGTGTAAACGCGCGCCGCGACGCTGACCCCGCGATGGGCAAGCAGGAATCCGTTGAGGATCGGACGCACCTGCGCCGCCAGCTCGACGCCGTCGATCGACCCATTCCACACCGCCTCGCCCGGCGTCCAGTTTGAGACAACGCGCAATATGCGTCCCTCGGCAAGTACGATTTCGACATTCGTGCCGCCGACGCCGATCTCAATATCGTAACGATCCTTGCCGAGCAGGACCGTGCGCTGCAACTGAAAGCGAAGGCTCGCCGGCGCCCGCAATTGCCCGGATATGCCGCGCTTGCGCACGTTCTGCACATGATCGACATGCGCGGCGATCGCCGCCATCCGATGCGCGGTCTCGCCCGATGCGACAAGCGGCGCGAAGCCTTCGGGAAACTCCTCCGCGATGAACCCGGTCGAAAGTCGTCCCGCCCGCCAACGCTCATGCTGCATCAGCGCGGAGAGGAACGGAATATTGTGGCGGATGCCGTCGATGACGAAAGCGTCGAGCGCCTGCGCCTGCGCTTCGATCGCGCCCGACCGGTCGCCGGCGTGCGTGACGAGCTTGGCGATCATCGGATCGTAATGGATCGAGATTTCGCCCCCCTCATAGACGCCGGTGTCGTTGCGCACCGTCACGCCGTCAACGGTTCCCTCTGCGGGCGGGCGGTATTTCACCAGGCGTCCGGTCGAGGGCAGGAAACCTCGGGACGGGTCTTCGGCATAGACGCGGCTCTCGACCGCCCAACCCTTGAGCTTCACGTCGCCTTGCGCAAGCCTGAGCTTCTGGCCATAGGCCGAGCGGATCATTTCTTCGACGAGATCGATTCCGGTGACGAGTTCGGTCACGGGATGTTCGACCTGCAGGCGCGTGTTCATCTCCAGGAAATAGAAGCTGCGATCCTGCCCCGCGACGAACTCGACCGTGCCCGCGGAATCGTAGTCGACCGCTTTGGCGAGCGCCACCGCCTGCTCGCCCATCTTCTTGCGCGTCGCCTCATCGAGCAGCGGCGATGGCGCTTCCTCGATCACCTTCTGGTTGCGGCGCTGGATCGAGCATTCGCGCTCGCCGAGATAGATGACATTGCCGTGCTTGTCGCCGAGCACCTGGATTTCGATGTGACGCGGATTGACGATGAATTTCTCGACGAACACGCGATCGTCGCCGAACGAGGATTTCGCTTCGGACTTTGCGCGGGCGAAGCCCTCGGCGACTTCGGCGCGGGAATGGGCGATGCGCATGCCCTTGCCGCCGCCGCCGGCCGAAGCCTTGATCATCACGGGATAGCCGATTTCATCGGCGATTTCGGCGGCATGTTCGGGCGTCTCGATCGCGCCGAGATAGCCCGGAACCGTCGAAACCTTGGCGGCATTGGCGAACTTCTTCGATTCGATCTTGTCGCCCATCGCCTCGATGGCCCGGCGGTTCGGGCCGATGAAGACGATGCCGGCCTCGTCAAGCGCCGCAGCGAAGGCGGCGCGTTCCGACAGGAAGCCGTAGCCAGGATGCACCGCTTCGGCGCCGGTCTCCATGCAGGCCGCCACGATCTTTTCGATGACGAGATAGGATTGCGCCGCGGCGGGCGGCCCGATCAGGACGGCCTCGTCGGCCATCTCGACATGCAGCGCGTCCTTGTCGGCCTCCGAATAGACCGCGACGCTGGCGATCCCCATGCGGCGGGCCGTCTTGATGATCCGGCACGCGATCTCGCCACGATTGGCGATCAGGATTTTCCTAAACATCAGCCCCCCGGTCGAAAGCTCGCCGGGCGAGCGACCATCAGGGCGTTGGTTTTATGGGAGCGGCGCGGCGGCGTCTACTCGCGGGCGCGTGGTCAACTCGCCATCGCCGCCCGCAGCGCCTCATCCACCCCCGGCCAGCCGCGCGTGGCGCGCGCCCGCACCGCGGCCAGGAACCAGCGAGGCACGCGATGAGCCTCGGCGAGCACATTGACGAGGACCGCGAGCGCATCGACAGACATCGCCTGGTCCGCCTGGGCGATCAGCCATTCCGCCTGTACTTCATTGACGATCCCGGTCGGGCGCGACTGCCAGATGATGTGCTCGCAGATCATTTCGACGAAGAATTCTGTCCATTCCGGCGCTTTGACAATGCCCGACCGTTCGACCGCGAACAATTCGTCCGCGGCCTCGCGCGACACTTCGCCGTCGCCGAATACTTCGCGCCGCAACCAGGCGACATCAAGCCCGCTCACCCTGCCTCCATGGATGAGCGAGCTGATGATCGTCCTGCTCCTGTCCACCGCGAACGCCATTGGTTTCGACATATTCCACCACCCGTTTCGCCCGTTTTACGGACGACTTGCTTTGTTGGGCGTCAGATTGGGTCGGAATATTTTCCAGGTCGTGAATCAATTAAGGCATGTGCGGGCACAGTTAAGGTCAGGCAAAGAGGCATGGTTGCGAGAAGATGAACGGGCGCCCGCCCGGTCCAGCCTCGGGCGATTGCTGCCGAAGTAGAGCGAAGAGGAGATTGGAATATTAAGCCGTTCTACTCGGCTTCGGCATTTTATACTTCGTGGACTGGCGCGGGATCAAGAATTACGGAAAACTCATTGTCCAATGTTTTTCCAAGAAATTTCCAAGAAAAATGATTGGATTCGCAAAAAATCTCCAGAAAACCCTCGCTAAGTCCTTGATATGGGCGCTGCCGGAAACCGCGAAAATATCCCGGCAGCGAGCATTTTCAGCAGTTTGATCGGCAATGTCCTTGCCAAGCGCAGATATTCATCGCCTCTTGGCGTCGGCGGCCGGATAGTCGCCAACGCCCACCAAACAGGATGCGGCGGGAAAGCTGGAATGTCCAGATAATATTTTCTGTAAAATAGAATAGCTACGGACTTCGTGGCGGCGAAAGGTCGGGCGCTTCGAACCAGGACGCCCTCCCCATTGCGCTTAGGCCCCGCGGTTCGCTCATGGCAGAGCGGCGCCCTCCATCACCTGCTCTCGAACGCCCGCATCTGGCCTCGCTTTTGCTAGACGCCTCAGCGCATGGCGCGGCCAGGTCGGGGTGACAAGGCCGCGGCATGCGGTTATGTTTCCGGCCGCTGGTTAAAGACACGCCCAGGCTGAGACACGATGAGGTCTCAGGCGGAGAAACGTGTCTTCACCGGCAGGAAACGCCATCGAAGCCGCAAGGCAGGGGGAGAAATCATAATGCGCATTGCCGTATCGGCCGCTGTGGCGGGCTTCGTCTTTGTTTCCGGGCCCGCATTGGCGCTCGATAAGGTGACATTCGGCACCAATTGGCTCGCCGATCCAGAGGCTGGAGGCTATTACCAGGCTGTCGCTGACGGCACTTACGAAAAATACGGGCTCGACGTCACCGTGCTTCAGGGCGGCCCGCAATCGAACGGCGGCATGCTCTTGCTCGCCGGCAAGATCGAATTCTTCATGGGCGGCGACATGCTCGGCGATTTTCTGTCCGTTGAACAGAATATCCCGACCATCGCGGTCGCCGCCGATTTCCAGAAAGATCCGCAGATTTTCATGTCGCACCCGGGCGTCGGCCTGGACAAATGGACTGATCTGCCCAAGGCGACCGCTTTTGTCAGCCAGGGCGCGATCGCCTCCTTCTATGCCTGGATGCGGCTCGCCTGGGGCTTCAAGGATGAAAACGTCAAACCCTACGTATTCAACTCGGCGCCGTTCATCACCCTCAAGGATTCGATCCAGCAGGGCTATGTGACCTCGGAGCCGTTCGAGGTGGAAAAGCAGGGCGGCTTCAAGCCCAATGTCTTCCTGCTCGCCGATTACGGCTATTCCACCTATGCGACGCTGATCGAGGCGCGGCGCGAATATGTCGACAAGAACCCCGACGTCGTGCAGCGTTTCGTCGATGCCTCAGCGGTCGGCTGGTATCATTATCTCTATGGCGACAATAAAAAAGCCAATGAGGCGATCAAGAAAGACAATCCCGAAATGACGGACGAACAGATCGCCTTCTCGATCGCCAAGATGAAGGAATATGGCATCGTCGATTCCGGGGATACATACACCTTAGGCATCGGCGCGATGAAGGAAGAGCGGGTGAAGGACTTCTTCGACAAGATGGTGAAAACCGGCCTGGTCAAGGCCGATACCGATTGGAAGAAGTCCTACACCTCGAAATTCATCAATAAGGGCGTCGGCGTCGACCTGAGGCCGAAATAGGCAGGCTCGCCCCTCTGCCGGCGCGGCGCGCGCCCTCTTTTGGACCGGCGGCGCGCGCAGTCGCTATCGGCGCCGCTGTGTCGGACGGCGCCAGCCCCCACGGGCGCGAAATTAAGCCGTGCCGCCCATCGTTTCTTTCTGGTGGGCGCCTATATAATTTCTGAGACGCAAAGCGGCGCGGGAATTGGGCCCGCGGTTGCTTTTGCGATTGCCTGAACGGGCCGCGTCGGCGCCGGGTTGCATGAACCCGGTCCAGCCTGACGGTTGAGCGCCGAATAAAAGATGCGCTGGCGGGCGTGCGACGCCAATCCGTTCCAGCCAAATTCGAGGTCATTTAAATGGGCTATATATTGGGCCTTGGCGGCCCCTATTACCATGACGCGTCGGCTTGCCTCGTCGGTCCCGATGGCGCTATTGTGGCTTTTGTCGAGGAGGAGCGCCTCACCCGGCGCAAGCACAGCAAGGACTATCGCTCCTGCGCGCAATCGGCCGCCTGGTGCCTCGCCAAAGCCGGCATTACCCTGCGTGAAGTCGACGAAATCGCCGTCGGCTGGCATCCGCGATGGCCTGCCCTGGCTGAATATGTCACCGACAGCGAGCTCATCAAGGAGCTTCTGAACCCCGACTATTTCGGAGGCTATACGCCCGCGCGGCTGACGATTGTCGAACATCATCTCGCCCATGCCGCCTCCGCCTTCTATCCCTCCGGATTTTCTGACGCCGCGGTGATGATCGTCGACGGCGCTGGCGACGGCGCGGCCACCAGCCTCTACAAGGGCGGCCCTGGCGGCCTGAAGCTCATCAGGCAATATCCCTACACCCAGTCGCTCGGCTGGTTTTACGAGACGGTCGCCGAACATATCGGCCTTGGCGACTGGACGAGTTCCGGCAAGCTGATGGGTTTGGCCGGCTATGGCAAACCCGTCTACGACCTCGATTTCCTGCGCGCCGATGGCGATGGCTATCTCCTCGATCTCGCGCCCTACGGCCTTGTCGATGCGCCGGCCTGGAGCGCCGAGAGCGATCACATGCCCTATTACCGCCTGCTTAAACAGGCCTATGGCAAGGCGTTCACCGAACTCGGCGTGCCTCGCCATCGCATAGCGCGGCGTTATGATCCCGGCTCCGGCCACATGACCACGGTGACGGAATTCACGCCGGACCACGCCAATTTCGCTGCTTCCGCGCAATCGACGCTCGACCAGCGTCTTCTCGAATTAGCGAAAGCGGCGATGAAAGAGGCTGGCAGCGCTCGGCTTTGCATCGCCGGCGGCGTCGGCTTGAATTGCTCGTCGAACGGCGTTCTCTTTCGCGACGGCGGCGCCCAGGAATTGTTCGTTCAACCTGTCGCCGGCGACGCCGGCGTCGCCATCGGCGCGGCGTTGGAATGCGCGCGGCGCGCCGGACGCCTGTCGCTGCCCGGCCGACGGATCGACTCCACCGCCTGGGGTCCGGCTTTCACCGATGCCGACATCGCCGCCACCCTGAAGGCCCTTCACATCCCTCATACGCACCACGGCGACGCGATCGCCGATCACGCCGCGCGCGCGCTCGCCGGCGGCAGAATCGTCGGTTGGTTCCAGGGACCGGCGGAAGGCGGTCCGCGCGCCCTGGGGCGTCGCAGCATTTTGGCCGATCCCCGCGACGTCGCCAGCCGGGACCGCATCAATCGGGACATCAAGCGCCGCGAAATGTGGCGCCCGCTGGCCCCAAGCATTCTCGATGAGTCGGCGCCGAGATTCATGGGTCATTCCGGCCCGGCCGACTTCATGATCGTCGCCCATCGCGCCACCGGGGAAGCAGCCGCCGCCATTCCCGCCACCGTTCACGTCGACGGCACTCTGCGTCCGCAGACGGTGCATGAAAGCGTCGACCCGCGTTATGCCGATCTCATCGGCAAGTTTGGCGAGGCGACCGGCGTCGCCGCCCTGCTCAATACATCCTTCAACCACGAGGCCGAGCCGATCGTCTGCACGCCGATCGACGCGTTGCGGACGTTTTTCTCGACGCCGCTGGACGCGCTGGCGCTTGGCGGCTTTCTGATCGAAAAGGACGGCAAAGACAGCGCAGCCGCGCGCGGCTAACTCATGCGATCCCTACGCCGCAAGCGCAGGGCTGTCCGGGGAACAGAATTAGGCTGCAGCACTCCGCCTTTTGGAACCCTAGCACGTCATGCCCGGCCTTGTGCCGGGCATCCACGCCCAGAAGCCATCACCAACCTCAAAAGTTGTTTGCAACGGCGCCGCGTGGATGGCCGGGACAAGCCCGGCCATGACGTCGAAGGGTAGTGCACAACCTAATTACATCTCCGATTCTGCAACTTTTCGTTTTCCCCGGACAACCCGCAAGCGGGTAAGGATCGCCGGCCGCCTCACATCCTGCTGTACCGACTGAGCGCGCGATAGTTCTTCCTCGGCCCCGAAACCACAATCTCGGTCTCAAACGAGGACGGCAGATTGAGACGAAAGAGAACGCGGTAGGCATCGTCGCCGCAATGATGAATATCAAACGCTTCGGCCTGTTTGCTCCGCCCTTGCGCGAAGGCGAGTCGGACGAATAATCGTCCTTTGTCGGGACCATCGTCGAAGTGGATCTCAATCCGTTCGTCGACAAATCGGTAGCGATAATTGCGGTAGGCTTGCAGGACGCGCCCGTCCGACAAGGTGAGCTGGGACGTCTCTCGATAGGCCAGCGTTTCCGCGCCGTCGGGGCGTAGCGACGCCACGCCCACCGCCAGCGCGCCTTCGCCTTCGAATGCGCGCGTGATCGCCCAGCGTCCCGCCAAGCCTTCAAGCAATGTCTCGAGTGAGCGCTCGCTCATGCGGGGCTCGCTTTATTTCCCCACCACGTCGAGCATCTGTTCGATGGCGCCGGGCGGCAGGCGGAACAGGCCGGTGAAGGGCTCGCTGAGTTCGAGGATAAGGAATATCGCCGTCCCCACCGCGAAAGCGCCAAAGCCGAGCGCGACGATGGTGGTGGCGTTGAGGCGCGAGAGCAGGCCAAAGCCGCAGAAGAGAATGAGCGCCCAGAAAATCACGACGACCAGCAGCGGCCAGGAAATCGGGCTCGCCAATTGCAGCGATATCAATATTCGGGTCTGCTCGATCAAGCTGGCGTCGACGCCCGCCGCGGCCGCGAACTGCCGTTGCGCCGGCGTCTGTGGATTGAGGCTGGCGATATATTCGTCCATACCGCGCAAATGGGCCAACGCAGCGGAGACCTTGAGACTCTCAGGGTCGAACTTTGACGAGTCCTTTCCCCAGAACATCTCGTGGATGTTTTCGAGCGTGCTTTTCATTTTGACCCGCGCCGGCGCCGTCTCGGGCCCATATTCGGCGAGCGCAAGATCAAGCTGGACCATGCGGGAGGCGAAGGTCTCCAGTTCGGATTTCTGGGTCGAGTAAAAGGCGAAGGAATTGCCGATCAGCGTCCCCAGCACAAGAGCCAGCAACAGCGAGAACAGACCGACGATCGCGCCGATCATGGCGAGCGAACGATCGCTGGTATGCGGTTCAGGCAACACCTTTTGCAGCAGCAGCCCGATGATTCCGAAGATGAGAGTCAGAACCGCGGCCGCCAGAGAAATCCATATTGTCGTCATGCCCCCTCCCGCTCGCACGAACCTTCGCGCCGGATCGAGGCGACATTATTCGCGATTGGCGTCCTGTCCAAGGCGATTGGGAGAAGGGCTCGCCATGCGGCGCCCGTGGCGCCAATTGAAATGATCGCGCTCTCGCATTCATCGTCGAACCGAGCCGTCGGATTCTCCGCCGTCAAATCGGCGCCGCGCATACCGCCGGTACGAATAAAATTGCGGGCGCGGGTGTTAGGTCCCCATCTGTGCCAATCTGCATGCCAGTTTCGTTGCGACGGTAAACTAAACGGTAACATTAGCGCCCGTAGATTGCGCCGCCCCCACGCGCATCGCGCCATTGGCGGGGCGCCGACGGCGTTTTGAGTAAGCGGGCATCCGACCGCAACCGGAAATCGAGCTTAATGAACCTCCGTTCTCTAGTTTGGGCGCCAACCATTGCGCTCTCTTGGTTGTGGGGGCTAGGTTTTTTCTACAGCATCCACGTCACTCTGACTTACGGTTGGCTCGGCTTTGTCGGTTTTGCCGTACCCAATGCGCTGGGCCTCGGGCTCTTCGGTTGGATCGTCGGACGCGCGAAATCATCGCCCGATATGATCGTCAAGTCGTTCGAGGATTCCTACGGCGGCGTGATTCTGCTGTTTCAATTCGCCTGCGTCGCGATCACGATCTTCGGCTTCGTGGCCTATTTCTGGGCGCCGATGTACGGCGAGGGCGCGGCGATCGGAGTCGCTCTGTTCCTCCTCGGCGCCAGTGCGATCGGCCATAGTCTGACATTGACCGGCATCAAAAGGCTGCATGTCGCGGCGCTTGCCGTAGCGCTCGTCGCCGGCGCGCTGTCGCTTTTCGCCCTCACCGACTCAAAGGACGCCTGGACGGTTCCATTGGCTTCCTTCGACAGTCGCTTCTATGGTCTCGTCATTCCGACATTGGTCGGCTTTTTGCTCGGGCCTTGGCTGGACATTCAGCAATGGCAGCGGGCCGCCGCGATCCAGCGCGAAGGCGGCTCGGTTGGCCTCGCCTATGCGGTCGGCGCGGTTTTGTTTTTCGGCCTGCTGTCGCTCAATGCGTTGCTCGCCGCCGCCGCCGGAAAAGGCGGGATCGTCATTTCCGCCGACGGGTTGCCCGGCGCCGAAGGCGCGGTGTCTTTCGCATCGGCGCATTTGCCGGCCGGCCTGCTCGGGGTCGGCGGCGCTTATGCGGTCTGGACGACGCTCGCGCTAGGAACCACCCTAGACAGCTCTTACAATGCGACGCGCTGGTTTCTCGCGACGAAGCAGTCGCGCAGCGTCAGCGCTGTGCTGGCGCTGATTCCTCCCGGCGTCGCATCCTCGCCGTTATGGCTGATCGCAGGGGCGACATTCGTCGCCGCAGCGGCTCATCGCGCCAATCTGTCGCTGATCTATCTGATGCTGCCTTTCGCGACGCTGTTCGTCAGTTCCGCGGCATGCCTGGTCTGCGAAGTGCTCGGCGGTCGGCGAATCTATGATCCGGTGCTTTGTTTCTTGATCGGCTGCGCGGCGGCGATCATTTTCGTGTTGGGCTATTTGCCGCCAACGCCCCTCTTCCTGTCGCTTTCGCCCCTTGTCGGGCTGATCGGCGCGGCGCCGGCGATTATCGACTTTATCGCGCCGCAACCCAACGGCGACCGACGAGCCGTCGTGGAATTTTCCGATGCGCCGCCCGTGAGGGTCGCCACGGCGGCGCTGGACGTCGTTTCATCGCATGGATTCGACGGACAATGGTTCGTCATGCAATTGATGCCGACCTACGACGACACCAATTCGGTCGGCAACATCTACTTCGCCAATTACGTACGTTGGGTCGGCAAGGCGCGCGAATTGTTCTTCAACGTCTGCATACCGGATTTCGACATCAAGACGACTCGCTTTTACATTCTCACGCGTTCGTTCAAACACAATTTCCGGCGCGAGGCGCGCGAATTCGAACCGATCACAGTCCGCATTCGCGTCGCCAGCCTCAACAGGAAATTCGTCACCCTCGATCATGAGATCCATGGCGGCGCCGCGCAGGGATTGCTCGGCAGCGGCGCGCAGACGCTGATGTTCGTCGACATCCATGATTATCATCCGCTGGACATACCGGGCGAGATGCTGCGCGGCTTCGCCCCCTATTTGCCCAAACAATCGCAGATGGGCGATGCCCCATGAACAGCGCGGGCGGAAGAAACGCCGCCGGCCTGAGCGGTTCAGGCGGCCTGCCCGGCCACCGTCTTGCCGCCGAAACTCATCAGCTCCGCGAGCTGGCCGTCAGGCTTCGCCGCGCTGAAAAGATAGCCCTGCACGAGTTCGCAGCCCTCGCGCCGCAGACTGGCGAGCTGTTCATGAGTTTCAACGCCTTCCGCGGTGATCTCCATATCCAGGCTGCCTCCAAGGCCGATGACCGCGCGAACGATCGCAAGGGCGCCCTTGTCGTTGGGCAGACCCTGAACGAACGAACGATCGATCTTGATCTTGTTGAACGGCATGTTGCGAAGGTAGCTCAAGCTGGAATAGCCGGTGCCGAAATCGTCCAGCGCCAGCCGAACGCCCATCTTCTGCAACCGTCTGAGCACCTTCACCAGTTTGACGTTCGCTTCGAGCAGCATCGACTCGGTGATTTCCAGCTCAAGCCGGTGCGCGGCCAGACCGCTGTCGGCAAGCGCGCTGTCGACAATCGCGCAGAGGTCGGAATAGCGTAGCTGGATTGGCGACAAATTGACGGCGACGCCAATGTCGTGCGGCCAGGTCGCAGCGACGCGGCAGGCTTCGCGAATGACCCATTCGCCCATCGCCACGATACAGGCGTTTTCCTCGGCGATCGGGACAAAGGTCGATGGCGGCACCAGGCCGAGGGTCGGGTGGCGCCACCGAAGCAGCGCTTCAAATCCCATTGTTTTGAGGTTTTGCGCGGCGACAATCGGCTGATAGTGCAAGACGAACTCGCCGCGCGCGAGAGCGCCGCGCAGATCGGCGGCGAGCGCGCGCCGCGTCTCGACCTTGGCGTCCATTTCCGCGTCGAAAAAGCGATAACCGTTTCGGCCTTCGTTCTTGGCCCGATACAAGGCAAGATCGGCGCGGCGCATGATGTCGGTGGCGTTTTCGCTCGGCGCCACCGCGATGCCGATACTGACGTGAAGGCTGATCTTGATGCCTTCGACTTCCATCGGCTCCGCGATCGCCGCGACGATCCGCTCGGCTATATCAGCCGAGCGCTCCTTCGCGTCGCCGAACGCGAGAATGGCGAACTCATCGCCCGAAAGCCGCGCAACCACATCGCTGCTGGCGACGCAGGTCTTCAATCGCCGCGCGACTTCCGCCAGAAGACGATCGCCGATCGCGTGCCCGAACGTGTCGTTGACATATTTGAACTCGTCCAGATCGAGGCACAGAACCGCGAACCTCGATTCTCCCGGCCGGGCATTGGCCATGGTTTCCTGGAGCCGATCCTGGAACAAGGTTCGGTTCGGCAAATCGGTTAGCGCGTCGAAGCGGGCGAGATAGGACAGCCGTTCCTCGGCGAGCTTGGCCGCCGTCACGTCGGACCCGACGCCGCGATAACCGCTGAAACGCCGATTGGAATCGAAGACCGCCTTGCCGGTCAGCGACCACCATCGGACTTCCCCGGCGATTTTTACCGGCAACAGGCAATCACGGAATGTCGCCCTCTTGGCGATCGGCTTCAACAGCAATTCATCGATCGCGGCCGATTTTATCCGGCTCTCGTCGGGGTCCAGCACGGCGGACAGCTTCATGCCGTCAAGCTGCGCGGCGCTTTTGCCCGATATCTGCGCGAGGCGCGCGGATGGGTTGCGGATTCGTCCATCCAGATCGATCTCCCAAATCCAATCGCTCGCATTCTCTTCGAATTCGAACAGCAAAAGACTGATGACATCCTTCTGCTGCTCGACCTTGATTTCCGAAATGATGCGAACGAGCAGATCGTTGCTGAGATGCACGATCGTCGAAAATATGAAGAACGTGTAGAGCGCCAGCAACATCGCGATCAGGATGTAGAACGGGTCGTGCGTCGTCGCCAGCGTGTAGAATGAGCCGACGATGAGGCTGCCCGTAAAGAACATCGCCGCCCGTCGAACGGCGAAGACGCTGAGGCCGATCGCGATAAGCCCGGTGTCGGAACAGGCGATCAGCAACCGATAATTGGGGTCGGCGCTGACGAACAGCATCACTGGCAACGATGTGAGCAATATGCCGAAGCCGATCGCAACAGCGACCAGCAGGTCGACGTCCCGCGCATTCCGCTCCGCCGATTTACCGCGTCGCCGCGCGCCCCAGCAGATCGTTAACGAGAAGACTGAAAGGCCGACCGTCGCGACTGTCAGAACGGAGAGATAGAGATGCTGACCGCTGCTCCAGAAGGCCGTCGCGTGCAGCAGGACGTCGATGAGCGCGGACAGGACGGCGAACGGCGCCAGACGCAACGACACGTCGAGTTGTTCGGCATAGACGCGCCCTTCGACCGATCGATTTCCGGCGGACGGCCGCAGATCGACGTCGTCGAGCGCGCGGACTATCGGATTTCGAAAGGCGGCCGACACCAAAGCGGACCTCTAGAGAACGGGGGTTCCCGCCGTTCTAGAAGAGGGTCCGTAAAGCAACGATTAAACCAAGCGCGTAGAAACTCCGAGTCTATGGCGATTTTCTCTATGCTTCATCCGATGCTCTATGGGATTTCACCATTTCGAAGCAAAGACATTCGCAACGAGCCGCTTCAAAGCGTCCCTACAGCGGAATATTATCGTGCTTCTTCCAAGGGTTCTCCAGCTTCTTGTTGCGCAGCATCGCCAGCACCCGCGACAAGCGCTTGCGCGTCGCGTGCGGCATGATGACCTCGTCGATATAGCCTCGCTCGGCGGCCACGAAAGGCGACAGGAAGCGCGCTTCATATTCGGCGGTGCGCTCGGCGATCTTGGCGGGGTCGTTAATGTCGGCGCGAAAGATGATCTCGACCGCGCCTTTGGCCCCCATCACCGCGATCTGCGCGGTCGGCCACGCCAGGTTGATGTCGCCGCGCAGATGCTTTGAAGCCATCACGTCATAGGCGCCGCCGAAGGCCTTGCGCGTGATGATCGTCGCTTTGGGAACGGTCGCCTCGGCATAGGCGAATAACAGCTTCGCGCCGTGCTTGATCAGGCCGCCATATTCCTGGGCGACGCCCGGCAGGAAGCCGGGCACGTCGACGAAAGTGACGATCGGGATGTTGAAACAATCGCAAAAGCGCACGAAACGCGCGCCCTTGCGCGAAGCGTCGCTATCGAGCACGCCGGCCAGCGCCATCGGCTGGTTGGCGACGAGGCCGATCGTGCGCCCCTCGATCCGCCCAAAGCCGGTGACGATGTTTTTGGCATGGGCTTCCTGGATCTCGAAGAAATCGCCCTCATCGACGATTTTCGTGATCAATTCCTTGATATCATAAGGCTTGTTCGGATTTTCCGGAATCAGCGTATCGAGCGACATGTCAACCCGGTCGGGATCGTCGAAACTCGGCAATAGGGGGACGTCGTCGGTGTTGGAGGCCGGAAGGAAATCGATCAGCCGGCGCATCTGCAGCAGCGCCTCGACATCATTGTCATAGGCGCGGTCGGCGATCGAGGAGCGCGTGGTATGGACCGAGGCGCCGCCGAGATCCTCGGCGGTCACCGTCTCGTTGGTGACGGTTTTGACGACATCGGGGCCGGTGACGAACATATAGCTGGTGTCGCGCACCATGAAGATGAAATCGGTCATCGCCGGCGAATAGACGTCGCCGCCCGCGCAGGGGCCCATGATCAGCGAGATCTGCGGGATGACGCCCGACGCCAGCACGTTGCGCTGGAACACTTCGCCATAGCCGCCGAGCGCCGCCACGCCCTCCTGGATGCGCGCGCCGCCAGCGTCGAAGAGGCCGATGATGGGTGCGCGATTCTTCAGCGCCATATCCTGCAGCTTGGTGATTTTCTGCGCGTGCGCCTCGCTCAGCGAACCTCCGAACACGGTGAAATCCTTGGCGAAGACGAAGATGGTGCGGCCATTCACCGTGCCCCAGCCGGTGACCACGCCGTCGCCGGGGATTTTGGTCTTCTCCATGCCGAAATCGGCGCAGCGATGTTCGACGAACATGTCGAATTCCTCGAACGATCCGTGGTCGAGCAGCAATTCGATGCGTTCCCTGGCGGTCAGCTTGCCCTTGGCGTGCTGCGCCTTGATGCGCGCCTCGCCGCCGCCAAGCCGGGCCCTGGCGCGCTGGCGATCGAGTCTTTCGATCATCTGTTTCAAGGAAAAGCCCCCAGACCAATTCGCCGGTCTCGCCCCGAGCGAATGCCGCCCCTTTTACCACGGCCGGCGCGCGGCCGGATATGGGCTGGGTTGTGGACTCAAACCTAGACCATATCCGCAGCGCGGCAAGCAGGACCGCGGCCAAGAAGTTTCGCGCGGCCTTGCCGTAGCGGGTTTCTATGCGACGGAAGTGCGCTGTTTCATTGCACGGAATCTGGCCCCCTCGTGATGCGCGCATCAGCCTTGCTTGCTTAAATCCGGGGACGGGACCTAATATGTCGGCCAGAGGCCTCGCCTCGCAACTTCAGGCAGGCGCCGAGATCGGCGTGCGGCGGGTTCTGCGCCCATTGGGAGGCGACGGGATGGCTTGGAGGCAGCCGATCGTGGCGACAATGGCGCTCTTGTCGCTTTGCGGCGGCGCGGCGGCTCAAGCCCCTTCGAAAGTTTTCAAGATTGGTTTCCTCATCGCTTCGCCGTGGGACTCCAGGTTTTTTGAACCGGCGATAACGCGCGCATTCGCTGATCGCGGCTATATTCTCGGAACCAATCTGGCCTTCGACATCAAGGCCGCCTCGGGCAAGCTGGAACTTCTGCCGGCGCTTGCTGACGAACTTGTCGCCGATCATGTCGATCTGATCATGACGCGCGGTTATCCGTCCGCGGTGGCCGCCAAGGAGCGCGCAGCGGCGGTCCCAGTGGTCGTATCGGGCTCCGGCGATCCTGTCGCGACGCATCTGGTGATGAGCCTGGCGCGGCCCGGCGCCAATCTGACCGGCGTCTCCGAGATCGCCGCTGATCTTTCCGCCAAGCGGCTGCAAATATTGAAGGAGGCCATACCATCCCTGCGGACGGTCGCGGTGTTATGGAATGCCGATGATCTTGCAATGACGCTCCGCTACAATTCCTCGCGTGACGAGGCGACGAAACTCGGCGTCGCCATTCAGCCGCTCGGCGTTCATGCGCCAAACGACTTCGCGGTGGCCTTCGCGGCGATGGTTCGCGATCCTCCTGACGCGATCATGATGCTGACTGACGCGCTCACGATTCTCAACCGCAAACGGGTCGTCGACTTTGCCGCCGAACACAGGATTCCTGCAATTTTTGAGGGGGATTCGCTCGTTCGTGAGGGGGGTCTGATGTCGTATGGACCAGACGGCGCCGCGCTGTTGAATCGCGCCGTTGGTCTTGCCGATCGCGTTCTCAAAGGCGCCAGTCCGGCTGACCTGCCACTTGAGCTGCCGACGAAATTCGTCTTCGCCATAAATCTGAAGGCGGCCAAGGCGCTCGGCCTTGATCTGCCCGAGTCTATTGTGCTGCGGGCCGATCAGGTTGTTGAATGAGCAGCGTCGCGCGCCGGCAGGACGCTAAGTAGGCGTCATGGAACAGACTCGTCCGCGCCGACCCTTGTTCCAGAAATACTTCGTGATCCTGTTCGGGGCGGTCATCGTCCCGCTGATCGTCAGCGGCGCCAGCGACGCCTGGTTCGGCTTTCGTGACCAGAGCGCTTTGGTTAGCAATATGCTCGGCGTCGAAGCCAGGGCGGCCGCGGAAGAAATCAAGAGTTTCCTCGACGGAATTGTCGACCAGCTTGGTTGGACCGTTCAACTTCCCTGGAGCGAAGGAAGCGAGGAAAGGCACAAATATGACCTATTGCGCCTGATGCGCCAGGCGCCCGCAATCGTCGATCTCATCCAGGTCGACGGCGCCGGGATCGAGAAGATGCACCTTTCGCGTGTCGCGCCCGATGTGGTGGACAGCCGGATCGATCGCTCGAACGAAGATTCCGTGCTCGGCGCGGTCGGGTCGCGGGTCTGGTACGGCCCGGTTACGCTCCACGAGGGATCCGAGCCATACATGACGATCGCGGTCGCCGGCTCGCGCGTTAGCGCCGGTGTGACGATCGCCACCGTCAATCTGAAGCTTATCCTCGAAGTCATGGCAGGTATCCGAGTTGGCCGATCCGGCGACGCTTTTGTCGTCGATCGCCCTGGTCATCTCGTCGCCCACCCCGACATCAGCCTCGTGCTGCGAGGCGTTGACGATGGGACCCGAGCGACCTTGCAAGCCATGCGCATCGCTGCGCTCGGCGCCGGAGGCGAAGCGATCGCGACGACGGACATCCAGCATCGCTCCGTACTTGTCGCAGTTGCGCCGATCGCCGGTCCCGATTGGACCGTGTTCGCGGAGGACCCGATCGAGGAGGCGCTGGCGCCGATCCGCGCGGCCCTTTGGCGAACCGGCTTCTTCCTTTTAAGCGGCGGACTGTTTGCCGCCGGCCTCGCCTATCTTCTCGCCTATCGTTTGGTCGTGCCTATCCGAAAGCTTGAGGAGGGCGCCAAAAGAATCGGCGCTGGTCAGTTCGATCATAAGATCGCTATCGCCACGGGCGATGAGCTGGAGCAGCTGGCCGACCGCTTCAATGTCATGGCGGGCGAGCTTGCGCTGTCGCAGGAGCGATCGGAGCGCATCGCGCGGCTGAAGCGCTTCCTCGCCCCTCAGGTCGCCGAGCTTGTCGAACGTTCGGGCGAAGAGTCTCTTCTCGACGGCCAGCGGGTCGAAGTCGTTGTCGTCTTCTGCGACCTGCGCGGCTTCACCGCATTCGCCAGCAGCGCCGGCGCGGAAGAGACAATGAATGTGCTGCGCCAGTATTACGCGGCGCTCGGCGCCATTATTACGCAATTCGAGGCGACCCTTACGAATCTCGCCGGCGATGGCCTCATGATGCTCATGAATGCGCCGGTGGCGCGGGCGGATTGCGCCTTCGCCGCCGTGCGCATGGCCGCCGAAATGCAGCAGCAGGTGCAGGCGCTGATTGTCGGGTGGCGACGGCAGGGCCACACGATCGGTTTTGGGATGGGCCTTGCGAAAGGCGTGGCGACGGTCGGGCGAATTGGCTATGAGGGACGGCTGGACTATACCGCGATCGGCAGCGTCGTGAATCTCGCCTCGCGCCTGTGTGGGGAAGCGCGAGACGCGCAGATTCTGATCGACCCCGCCGCCGCCCACGAGGTCGCCACAGGTGTCCCGCTAAAATCCCTGGGCAGTCGGGGGATCAAGGGATTTGGGGACGAGATCGAAATTCACGCCGTCGAATGGAAGGAAGCGGCAACGGACGACAAATGAGTCGGGGACTCGGTCCCTGTTTGAGCGCCCCTTTCCGGGGCATCATATCTATTTCGTCGCCGCCGGCGCCTCGTCTTCCTCGCCCCATTGGCTGATCTGGAAATCCTCCTCGACAGGGGCGATGCGCCGGCGCGCGGGATTTGATCGTCGTGTCGGCGAGGCGACCATGAGGACCGTCAGTGCGCAGAAACCGACTTGTGGTTTAGCGAAACGCTGACGACCGCCGGAACGGCCTAGCGATTGATCTCGATCAACAACACCCAGGCGTCCATCATCGATTTGACGATCGACAGGATCATCGCCGCCGCGAGCCAGTAGAGCGCCGAAGCTGCGCCGCTCAGGAGCAGAGCGCCCGCGACGAGATAGGGAATAACGGCGATTGCCAGGATCGCCGCATCCTGGATGGAATAATATCGCTGGTCCGCCGCTGAACGCCCGAGGTCGCGCATTTTCGCGGCAATTCCGGCCGCGCCGATCAGCAGCCCGCAGGCCAGGACTTCAATGGAATTGGCGACGACCGGCTGGCCGGGAATGAGCATGAGCAAGGCGACAATCAGGATCGTCAGCAGCAACATCATCGCCAGCAACGCTCGGCCCGGCAATTGCGGGAAGCTCAGAATCCGACTGAGGTTTAGCGACACGCTGACGAACAGAAGCCCGAGCAAAGCGGCTGAGGCGCCGCATTGCGCAATGAAGAAATTGCTCCAGGCGTCGGTCATGGTCTGAACGCTCCGTCTGCCAACCCGACGGTTATTCCGCGGCCGCCGCTATCGCCGCCGCCGCCTCCATGTCGCGCCAGCGCGCAGCGCGGCGGGCCATCGCCTCGTCGTCCTCGCCCCATTGGCTGATCTGGAAATCCTCGCCGTCTTGATCGGTCGCTTCGTAGCGCGCTATGGCGAGCTCGCCAAGGCGTTCCGAGGCTTGTTTGGTCTCATCGCCATCCGCTTACTAACCTCCAGGCGAGGCCATGCAAGCGGCCACGATCAAAGCCCGTTCCAACACCTCGAGAGCGTTCGCAGCTGCTTTGATATAGTTTTCGTCGGTGGATTTTAATTCTGCCGAAGTATAGCCCATCTTTGAACCGATCGCTATTTTTTTACGGCCGTCGCACCAACTGAAGTCCGGCAAATTCGGGCTTATCTTCTTCGCGTGCGCGGCGGGAGTCGCGATGGCGCCGATCACGATCAGCCCCGACAGCATGAGGGCCAGCGGGCGTCGGGATCGGGCAGTCGATCTGGCGCGGAGCCTCGCGTGAACGGCGGTCTCAGAATGACATGAGCCGGCGATCGCGCTGCTCTTGGGTTCAATCATCCGCACTCCGTTCTCCCTCGTTCAACAGTCATTCGTCTAAAGCGCACAATCTTATATACATATTCAATATGATCTGTATCATATTGTATAACTATCGATGATAGTTATGCCCGACGATAGATGCTTGTCAAGGGCGGACGCCCTAAAAACTCGGCAAACTACTAGCCGCCGCCGCCATCGCCGCCGCCGCCTCCATATCGCGCCAGCGCCCGGCGCGGCGGGCCATCGCCTCGTCGTCCTCGCCCCATTGGCTGATCTGGAAATCCTCGTCGACATGGGCAATGCGCCAGGCCTCCGCCGCGCTGAAGGCGCCGCGGGAAACGCCAAGCGCGAGCAGAACTGATCCTGTCAAAGTCGTCATCACATGCAGCGCAGCGAGCGACAGCGGCTCGTCAACCGCCGCGAGCGCCGCGCGGACAGCCGCCAGCGAAGGCTCGGGCTGGCGCACATGGATGATCCCTTCAGCAAGAATGAAGCGCACGCCAAACGCCGCATGCGCCCAATCGAGCGCGGGATCGTAAGCCTCGGCCTGCGCCGCCACCAGCTTTTCAGGTTCGCCGGCGCGATAATAGAGGAGGTCGGTCTCGGCATAGGCGGCGAGTTCGGCGCGGGTCTCGGCCATCGCCGCCGCGACGCCGTCGATGGCGGAATTGGCGATGCGGGTCGCCGGCATGGTCGAAGGATCGATGGTCGCGCCCTGCCCCGCCCATTCCCTGGCGACCAGCTCCGCCATGGCGCGCGTCGGCAACACCAACGCCTTCTTGGCCGGGGTGTGCGCCCCGCGCCCGTCGAGCTGCAGCGCAAAGCCCCCCGCCACCGCCGCGACATCGGCCGTCTTGTAGAACCGGCCGACCACATTGGGCCGCATGTTCTTCTGCGCGGCGCGTATCGGGTCGCCGGGCGAGTAATCCTCACTCATCGGGCGCGTCCTCGATCGGGTCGCGCGTTTTGACGTCGAAGCCGAACATGTCGAAGCTCTTCTTCATATGTTCGGGCAATGGCGCGACGACATCGATGATTCCGCCGCGCGGATGCGGCAGGATCAGGCGGCGCGCCAGCAGATGCAGCTTCGGCTCGAGGCCGGAGGGCACGGCGCGCAGGGGATCAGCCCGCGCAGGATCGTTAGCCTCGCGCCGATTGTATTTGGGATCGCCGATGATCGGATGGCCGATCGCCTCGCAATGGGCGCGCAATTGATGGGTGCGGCCGGTGATCGGGCGCATCGACAGCCAGGCGAGCCGCGGCGACACTTTTTCGACCACGGCATAAAGCGTTAGCGAATGCTGCGCATCGGCCTCGCCGTGTTTGGCGACGCGCATCCGCTCGATATCGGCGCGGTCGCCCTTGCGGGGCCCGCGCTCGGCGCCCATCGCCTCGCCCTTGGCGAGAAACAGCGAGATGCGCCCCTGGCCGGGCTTCGGCACGCCTTCGACCAAAGCCCAATAGATTTTCTTGGCGCCGCGCGAGCGGAAAGTCGCGCCGAGATCGGCCGCCATCTTGCGCGATTTGGCGACCAGCAGCACGCCCGACGTATCGCGATCGAGCCGGTGGACGAGCACCGGTCGCTCGCCGTTCTTGTTGGGAATCGAGGCGAGCATGCCATCGATATGGTGTTTGGTGCCCGAGCCCCCTTGTACTGCAAGTCCATACGGCTTGTTGAGCACCATCACGTCGCGATCCTCGAACAAAATCATTTCGCGGATCGCCGCCGCGTCGCGCGGGTTCGGCGGCGCCGGCGCGTCGGGCGCCGCCTCGGGCCCGAGGTTGAGGGGCGGCACGCGCACGCTCTGCCCGGCCTCCAGCCGCGTCGAAATCTCGGCGCGCTTGCCTGATATGCGCACCTCGCCCTTGCGGACGATCTTGTTGAGGTGGGATTGCGGCAATTTCGGAAAGCGGCGATGAAACCAGCGGTCGAGCCGCATGCCGGCTTCGTCCTCGCTGACCTCGATGAGCGCAACTTTTTCGGCCGCCGCGCTCATGCGAAGCTCCGCATCACCGCAAGGCCCGCCCAAAGGCCGGCGATGCCGACGATGACCGAGCCGCCGATATAGAGCGCCGCCAGGCCGATATCGCCGCGCTCGATCAGCCGGAACGAGTCGAGAGAGAAGGTCGAGAAAGTCGTGTAGCCGCCGAGAATGCCGGTGGCGACGAAGAGCTGCGCGTTGCGCGTCCAGCCTTCCCCGGCGCGAAACGCCAGCCAGCCGACCAGCAGGCCCATGACGAACGAACCGGTGACATTGATAAACAGGATGCCAAAGGGAAAATCATTGCCGAGCAGCCGCGTCGCCGCATTATTGATCCAATGGCGCAAAACGCCGCCAAGCCCGGCCCCGATGAAAACGAGAAGAATGGATTGCATCGGGTTGCTATAGCGGAGACGAGGCAAAGGCGACAGGGGATCGCGGTTTGAAAAAAGCGTCGCCGTGAAGGTTGTTTGGCGACCGACGGCCAGATTTTCAAAAATAGTTTTATTAATTATATCAATATATTAACTCATGATAAGATAGCGGTAACGACCTCGTTGCGGCGCTCATTTGCGAAGCATTGCAAAACCGCTCCCGCCCTGCGCTCTCGCACAATTCCCACGACTTCGGCTGTCGATAGCGCAAGGTGGCGTGAGGGCGGCTGTTACGCTAAAATCTGCCCATGGCAGGCAAAAGCACGCTCTACGATACGGACTTCTACGCCTGGAGCAATCAGCAGGCGGCCTTGTTGCGCGCGGGAGAGCTCAACCGGGCCGATCTGGAACATATTGCCGAGGAAATCGAGAGCATAGGCAGGGCCGAAAAGCGCGAACTCGTCAGCCGCCTTACGGTCTTGCTGCTCCACCTCCTTAGGTGGCAGTGCCAGCCTGGCGGGCGAGGCTCAAGCTGGCAGGCCAGCATCCGGGTTCAGCGCAACAGGCTCACAGATCATCTCGACGACAATCCCAGCCTGAAGCCGTTGATTCCGGACGCCATCGGCAAAGCCTATCGAGACGCCATCGTTGAAGCATCTGTCGAGACCAAGCTGTCGGAGACAATTTTTGCGCCAGCATGTCCGTGGTCGTACCAGCAAATAATGGCGCCGGACTTCTGGCCGGAATAGCTGGGTCGAAGGATGAACAATCGCTTCGCCGGACGCGGTTCGTAAACTACGCCGCCAGCGCCATCCCCTTCGGACTGCAGCTATGCTCCTTCAGCACCGCATCGGCAGGGCCAATCTCGCGCAGCAGCACGTCATAGCCCCACAGATCGGCCAGATGCTGCAGCACGCGCGCCGCCTCGCCCTCGGCGAGCAGGCGGCCGTTGACGACATGATGATGCAGGATCAGGCGCCGGTCGCCGACGAGATCGACATCGACCACTTCGATATTGGGATCGGACCAGCCGACATCATAGGATTTGGCGAGTTCGCGGCGCATGCGGTGATAGCCGCGCTCGTTATGGATCGCCTCGACTTTGATGCCCTCGGTGATGGCGGGATCGTCGTGAAGCTGGAACATTCGCATCTGGCGCATCAGGCGCGGGCTGAGATATTGGCTGATGAAGCTCTCGTCGCGGTAATTGGCCCAGATGTCGCGCAGCACCGGCATGGGGTCGCCCGCGCCGGCGATTTCCGGGAACCAATGGCGGTCCTCGTCATCGGGCTCGGTGACGATCTGCTCGATGTCGCGCATCATCGCAAACCCCAGCGCATAGGGGTTGAAGCCAGAGAAGCGCGGGTCGTCGAAGCCCGGCTGGAAAATGACATTGGTGTGTGACTGCAGGAATTCGAGGAAATCACCATTGGAAATGCCGCCGCGCTCATGCAGGCGGTTCATGATGCGATAGTGCACGTAGGTCGCCGTGCCTTCGTTCATCACCTTGGTCTGGCCCTGCGGATAGAAATATTGCGCGATCTGCCGCACGATGCGTAAGAGTTCCCGCTGCCAGGGCGCGAGGCGCGGCGCCGACTTTTCCAGGAAATAGAGAATGTTCTCCTGCGGCAGGCCGAGCAGGCTGCGCCGCCGTTCGACGCTGAGCTCCGACAGGCTCTTGGCGGGGCCGAGCGGCACGGTGCGCCAGAGATCGTTGAAATTGCGCTCGCCATGCTCGCGCCGCTCCCGCTCCCGCTTTTCCTCTTCGCGCAAGTCGAGTTTTTTCTTGCCGGGATAGCGGTAGACGCCATGTGACATCAGGCCATGAGCGGCGTCGAGCGTGCGTTCGACGACGGCCTCGCCATAGCGTTCCTCGCAATGGGCGACATAGCCTTTGGCGAAGTTCAGATATTCGAGAATCCCCTCGGCGTCGGTCCATTGCTTGAACAGATAATTGTTCTTGAAAAAGTGATTATGGCCGAAGGCCGCATGCGCGATGACCAGCGCCTGCATCGTCGCGGTGTTTTCCTCCATCAGATAGGAGGTGCACGGCGAAGAATTGATGACGATTTCATAGGCGAGTCCGCGCAGGCCTTTGCGATAGAGCGCCTCGTGCTGCGTGAAATGCTTGCCGAACGACCAATGCCGGTAATAGAGCGGCATGCCGACCGACGAATAGGCGTCGAGCATCTGCTCGGCGGTGATTACTTCGATCTGGTTCGGGTAGACATCCAGCCCAAGTTCCTTGAGCGCGATGTTTTCGCAAGCGTCATGCAGCCGCTGCAGAATGGGAAAATCCCAGTCGGCGCCTTCGTAGAGCCGTTCCATCGCGTCCGTGGTCATGAGGCGACCTTCTCATTGGCCTGGCGTCGCTGGAAGAGCTCGCGAAACACCGGGAAAATCTCGCCGCGATTTGTCACCTTCCGCATCGCGATCGGCTGTCCGCCGTCGCGCATCGAATCATAGACGCCCCACAGGGAGGAGCGCGAGGCGACGCTCTCGCCGCCCTCATCGGCGTCGCCGACTTCGAGATAGGCGAAATATTGGCAGACCGGCAGAATATGGTCGCGCAGCAGTCCGGCCGTCAGCGCGCCGTCGCTATAGGAATTGTCGCCGTCCGACGCCTGCGCCGCATAGATGTTCCAATCGTCGGGCGGATAGCGCTCCTCGACGATGCGCCGCATCGCCTCGAACGCGCTCGACACCACCGTGCCGCCGGTGGCGGGGCTGTGAAAGAAGGTCTGCTCGTCGACCTCTTCGGCGCGGTCGGTGTGCCGGATGAACACGATCTCGACATGGCGATAGCGCTTGGTCAGGAAAACGTAGAGCAGCATGTAGAAGCGCTTGGCGAGATCCTTCATATGCTCGGACATCGAGCCTGATACGTCCATCAGGCAGAACATCACCGCTTGCGCGACTGCTTTGGGCACATTCTCGAAACGGCGATAACGAATGTCGATCGGATCGATATAGGGAATGCGCCGCATTCTGGCCTCAAGCGCGGCGATTTCGCTTTGCAGCGCCGCGCGACCGTCGGCGTCGCCGCAATCGGCAAGCCTTCCCTCGAGGAGCGCCAAAGCCTGCGGGCTCGGACGGCGCAAGGCGATGCGGCGCCCCAAAGCGTGGCGCATGGTGCGCCCGATCGCGATATTCACCGGCGAGCCGGAAACTGCATAGCCGGCGCGGCGAATGCCCTCATGCTCGACCTCGGCGAGCCGCCGTTTGGCAAGATCGGGCAATTCCAGATCGTCGAGGAACAGGTCGAGAAATTCCTCGCGGGTCAGCACGAAGCGGAACGCGTCTTCGCCGTCGCCGCTGCCGCCATCCTTCGAACCACCACCGCCGCCGCCGCCCGAGCGCGGCAACACATCGCCTTCCGCGAATTTCTTGTTGCCGGGCATCACCTGGTCGCGGATGCCGCCGCCGCCGTGATGAAAGCGCGGCTCGTCGACGCCGCGCGCTGGAATGCTGACCTCGCCGCCTTCGAGAATGTCGGAAATGTCGCGCGACTTTGAAGCCTGGCGCACCGCCTGCTGCACAATCGCTTTGGCGCGCCGCAGGAAACGCTGACGATTCTCTAGATTCTTGCCGCCAGGGTTAAGACGTCGATCGAGAACCTGCATGCTCTCCTCTGCTCCTCGGGTCACCCGGCCTGTTTGACCCGCATGTACCACTCGACCAGCCGCCGAACCTGCCGCTCGGTATAGCCGCGCGCCGCCATCCGTCGGACGAACTCACCGTGCTTCTTTTCGGATTCGCCGTCCTTCTTCGATCCGAAAGAGATGACCGGCAACAAATCATCGACCTGCGAAAACATGCGCTTCTCGATCACTTCCCGGATTTTTTCGTAGGACGTCCAGGCCGGATTCTTGCCGCCATTATTGGCGCGGGTGCGCAGCGAAAATTTGACGATCTCGTTGCGAAAGTCCTTCGGATTGGCGATGCCGGCCGGTTTCTCGATCTTGGTCAATTCCTGATTGAGAAGTTCGCGATTCAGCAACTGGCCCGTGTCGGGATCCTTGAAATCCTGATCCTCGATCCAGGCGTCGGCGTAATCGACATAGCGATCGAACAGATTCTGGCCGTAGTCGGAATAGGATTCCAGGTAGGCCTTCTGGATTTCATGGCCGATGAATTCGGCATAGCGCGGCGCAAGTTCGCCCTTGATGAATTCAAGATAGCGCTTCTCCATTTCATCGGACAATTGTTCGCGGCGGATCGCCTGTTCGAGTACATACATCAGGTGAACGGGATCAGCGCCGATCTCCGTCGTGTCGTGGTTGAATGTCGCGGCGAGAACCTTGAAGGCGAAGCGTGTCGAGACGCCGTCCATGCCTTCGTCGACGCCGGCGGTGTCTTTATATTCCTGATGGCTGCGCGCTTTCGGATCGGATTCCTTCAGCGTTTCGCCGTCATAGACACGCATTTTGGCGTAGAGCGTCGAATTCTCGTGCTTGCGCAGACGGGACAATACCGCAAAACGGGCGAGCGTTTCGAGTGTGGCCGGCGCACAAGGCGCGCTGGCCAGTTCGGAACCCTGGATCAGTTTCTCGTAGATTTTGCCTTCCTCGGTGACGCGAAGGCAATAAGGCACCTTGACCACTGAAATGCGGTCGATGAAAGCCTCATTGTTCTTGTTGGCCTTGAAGCTCTGCCATTCCGCCTCGTTGGAATGGGCGAGTATCACGCCGGAGAATGGAATAGCGCCGATATTCTCGGTGCCGATGTAATTGCCCTCCTGCGTCGCGGTGAGCAGCGGGTGCAACATTTTGATCGGCGCCTTGAACATTTCGACGAATTCGAGAATGCCCTGGTTGGCGCGATTGAGGCCGCCCGAATAGCTGTAGGCGTCAGGATCGTTCTGAGCGTAAGCCTCGAGCTTGCGGATGTCGACCTTGCCGACCAGCGAGGAAATATCCTGGTTGTTCTCGTCGCCCGGCTCGGTCTTGGCGATCGCGATCTGTCGCAATCTCGACGGCTGGATTTTGGCGACGGTGAAGCGGGAAACGTCGCCGCCGAACGCCTCAAGCCGTTTGAGGCACCAGGGACTGACGAGGCCATTCAGACGCCGGCGCGGGATGCCGTAGCGTTCTTCGACCATCGCGCCCATTGTCTCGGGATCGAACAATCCGAGTGGGTTTTCGAAAACCGGGCTGAGCTCGTCGCCCGCCTTGATCACATAGATCGGATGGACTTCCATCAGCGCCTTGAGGCGCTCGGCGAGCGAGGATTTGCCGCCGCCGACCGGGCCGAGCAAATAAAGAATCTGCTTGCGCTCCTCCAGCCCCTGCGCGGCGTGACGGAAGAACGAAACGATCCGCTCGATCGTCTCCTCCATGCCGTAGAAGCCGGCAAAGGCGGGATAGGCGCGAATCGTCCTGTTCAAAAAAATACGGCCAAGGCGGGGGTCCTTGGCCGTGTCGACAATTTCAGGTTCGCCGATCGCAGCCAGCAGGCGCTCTGTCGCATTGGCGTAGAGCATCGGGTCGCCGCGGCAGGCCTCGAGATATTCCGAGAGCGACATTTCCGTTTCGCGCCGCGCCTCGAAGGAGCGCATAAATGCATTGAAAACATGGTCATTGAACATCGGGTGGCATCCTCCAAATGCGGCGACCGCTCTTCAGGGAGTAACCCTCCACAGGTCGGCAGGTTGCCGCATACGATTTCGAATCACCTCCATCACTTCTAACGCGATTGGACACTCAACAAGGGCGTCCAACAAGAGTGGTTACGCGCGCAATCGGCTCTTGGATGTGCATGACTGCATCAATCAGCATGCAACTGCGACTTTTCTGGGCAACTGCGGTGAAATAGCCGCGACCTGTGGCTCAGAGAGCGCAGTCCCTGTCGAGAGCGGTCCACCCGGCGCGCAAACCCGATCACGGATCCAGAATCGGGCGAAAGCGCGTTTAATTATCTATATATAGCGTATGAGGCTGGCCTCAAGCTGGAGCCGGAAATTTCTTACGGGACGGCAGGCTGGCGGCGGCGACCAGGGCGCGCGCTCACCACATGTCGAGGGCGACGCGCGCCTCGTCCGACATGCGGCTCTGGTCCCATGGCGGATCGAAGACCATGTTGACCTTGGCGCCCGAAACGCCGCCGACCGCGCCGACCGCATTCTCCACCCAGCCCGGCATTTCGCCCGCGACAGGACAGGCGGGCGCCGTCAACGTCATCTCGATGGTCACGAAACGGCTGTCATCGATGTCGATGTTGTAGATGAGCCCAAGCTCGTAAATATCTGACGGAATTTCGGGATCATAGACTGTCTTCAGCGCGGCGACGATGTCGTCGGTCAGCCGCTGCAGCTCATCCGCGGGAATCGCCGATTGCGCGGCGACGACAGGCTGATTGGGCGCATGATCAAGCGTCGGGCTGTCGGTCATTCCTAATAAGCCCTCCTCAGGCGAACAGGCTCTGCGCGCGGATCAGGGCCTCAGCCAAGGCGTCCACCTCGGCATGGGTGTTGTATAGCGCAAACGACGCCCTGCAGGTAGAGGTCACGCCGAAGCGTTGCAAGAGCGGCATCGCGCAATGCGTGCCCGCGCGCACCGCGACGCCCGAACGGTCGATCACGGTCGCCACGTCATGGGCGTGCGCGCCTTGCATGTTGAAAGAGACGATCGGCCCCTTGCCGGGCGCCTCGCCGAAGATGCGCAGGGAATTGATCGCGCTGAGACGCTGCTGCGCATAAGCGAGCAAAGATTCCTCATGCGCCCGGATGCGCGCGCGGCCGATCCCCTCGACATAGTCGAGCGCCGCACCTAGGCCGATCGCCTGGACGATCGGCGGCGTGCCCGCCTCGAAACGATGCGGCGGCGCATTATAAGTGACATTATCCAGCGTGACGTCCTGGATCATCTCGCCGCCGCCATTGAAAGGCGGCAGCGCTTCAAGCAGCGCGCGTTTGCCATAGAGGACGCCGATGCCGGTCGGCCCATAGACCTTGTGGCCGGTGAAGACATAAAAATCGGCATCGAGATCGCGCACGTCGATATCGAGATGAACCGCGCTTTGCGAGCCGTCGACCAGAACCGGCACGCCATGCGCATGAGCGATGGCGATGATCTCCTTGATCGGCGTCACCGTGCCCAGAACGTTCGACATATGCGTGATGGCGACGATTTTCGTTCTTTTGGTCAACGCGCGCTCGAACGCTTCGAGCGAGAAGGAGCCGTCATCTCCGACATCGACCCATTTCAGCACGGCGCCCTTCCGTTCCCTATGGAAATGCCAGGGCACGATGTTGGAATGATGCTCCATGACGGAAAGCACGATTTCGTCGCCTTCGCCGATATGGGCGAGGCCAAAACTGGCGGCGACGAGATTGATCGCCTCTGTCGTCGAACGCGTGAACACGATCTCTTCATGCGAGCCGGCGTTGAGAAAGCGGCGCACGCTTTCGCGCGCGGCCTCATAGGCCTCGGTCGCCGCATTGGCGAGATAATGCAGGCCGCGATGCACATTGGCGTATTCGTGGCTATAGGCATGCGTCAGGCGCTCGATCACTGCCCGCGGCTTCTGCGCCGAGGCGGCATTGTCGAGATAGACCAAAGGTTTGCCGTAGGGACGCTCGGCGAGGATCGGAAAGTCGGCGCGCAAGGCCTCGACATCGAGCGGCGCCGATATGGGATTATGGATCGTCATCAGCGCGCGCCTTCCGCCCTCGCGGCGAGCCAGGCGCGCATCTTTTCGCGCATCAGCTCGGCCAGTTCCTCATCATCGACGCGCGCGATCGCATCGGCGCCGAACGCCTCCAGCAGCATCGCCTCGGCCTCCGCCCTCGGCAGGCCGCGCGCCTGCAGATAGAAGGTTTGCTCGGGGTCGAGCGCGCCGACCGTCGCGCCATGGCCGCAGACGACGTCGTCGGCGAATATCTCAAGCTCCGGCTTGTTGTTCATGACCGCCCGCGGCGAAAGCAGGATCGCCTGGCTCTTCATGCCGCCATCGGTCTTTTGCGCGCCGGGCTGCACGATCACCTTGCCCTGGTAGACGCCGGTCGCATCGTCGGCGACGATATGCTTATAGAACTCGCGGCTCTGGCCATGCGGCGCGGCATGGTCGACGACCAGTGTGGTGTCGGCATGGCGTCCGCCGTTGATCAGCGAGAGGCCGCCGAGCGCGAGATCGGCGTATTGGCCGGTCAAGGTCGCAAATATCTGGCGGCGCACCAGCGCCCCGCCGATCACCAGCCCGAAAGCGGCAAGCTTGGCCTTGTCGCCAAGGCGCGCGACCTGGCTTTCGAGATGCAGGGCGGCATTGTCCTCGATGATGACGACATGGGCGAGACGGGCGCCATCCCCCAGATCGATCAGGGTCGCGACATCGCGCTGGTCGCCCGCCCGCGCGCCGATGAAGCTCTCGACAAAGCGCGCCTCGCCGCCAGCGCCGATATGGATCGACACCTGCGAATGGACCGAGGTCGCCACGCCGCCGGAGGTGAGGTGCACGATCTCAATAGTCTGAGCGATCCTGGCCCCCGCCTCGACGGAGACGACGCAGCCGCCCTGGGCCAGCGCCCTGTTGAGTGCGAGCACGCTATCGCCTTCGGCGTTGACGCCGCGGGCGCGGCCGGCCTGCACCAGCGGAACCACAGAAACGCCGTGCGGCGGCGCATCCGACAATTCGGGGATATAGCGGCCGTCGACGATCGCCAGAACTGCCGCGCCCGCCGGCGTTCGCGCCGTCAGGGTCAGCTTTGCGGCGGCCAAAGCGATGGGGTCTGGCGCCCGCGCGAGCGGAGCGACATTAGCGAAAAGCGAGCGCAGGTCGGTATAGTGCCAGGCCTCATCGCGTCGCGTCGGCAGGCCCTTGGCCGCGAACAGTCGAAAAGAAGTCTCGCGATCGGGCTCGGGCGCGGCCGCCTGCGCAGCCGCGAATTGTTCGGCCAGCGTGGTCTCGGCGGCGGTGCGGGTCTGGAGCGAATGCAGCGTCATCGGTTCCTCACGCGGCGTCGGCCGCATAGTCTCGATAGCCGTTGCGCTCGAGCTCCAGCGCCAGTTCCGGACCGCCTGATTTGACGATGCGCCCCTTGGCCATCACATGCACGACGTTGGGCGTGATATGGTCGAGCAGGCGCTGGTAATGGGTGATGACCAGGAAGGCGCGATCCTTGTCGCGCAGCGCATTGACGCCTTCCGAGACGATCCGCAGCGCATCGATGTCAAGCCCGGAATCGGTCTCGTCGAGAACCGCGAGGTTCGGCTCCAGCAAAGCCATCTGCAGGATTTCCATGCGCTTCTTCTCGCCGCCGGAAAAGCCGACATTGAGCGGGCGGCGCAGCATCTCGCGGTCGATCTTCAGGCGATCGGCGGCGGCGAAGGCGTCGCGCATGAAATCGGGCGTCGTCGCCTCTTTCAGTCCGCGCCCACGCCGCTGCGCGTTGAGCGTCGCCTTCAGAAAAGTCATGGTGCCGACGCCGGGAATCTCAACCGGATATTGGAAGGCGAGGAAAACGCCCTTGGCGGCGCGTTCGTCGGGCGATGATTCAAGAATGTTCTCGCCATTGAGCAGCACTTCGCCTGACGTGACTTCATAGTCGGGCTTGCCGGCGATGACATAGGACAGCGTCGATTTGCCCGACCCATTCGGCCCCATGATCGCGGCGACTTCGCCGGCCTTCACGGTGAGATTGAGCCCGTCGAGGATCGGCTTGCCGTGAATTTCGACGCTCAGGTTTTTGACTTCCAGCATATGCACTCTTTCGTTCATTCTTCGCCGTCGAAATAACCGAGCGAGGTTTCGCGGCGACCGATATAGAGGAGCTTGGCGGCGAGCAGCCCCTTGTCGGGCGGCGCCATTGACGCAACGGCGAATTTGTTCGAATCGGGATATTCGACGACATCCGGGTCGTGGCGCGTCGAAAAGGCGAGGTAACGCAGTTCCGCCTCGCCGGTGTTGACGATCTGATGGGCCGTCGACACATCGCCCGCCGGCGCGCTGATCACATCGCCGGCGCGGACCGGGTAGGTCTCCTCGCCAAGACGATAGTTTCCCTCACCCGACAGGACGAAGAACATTTCCTCGTTGACGTGATGGGCATGGCGCGGAAACGCCTTCTTGCCCGCTGGCACGACATGCAACTGGCAGCCAAGCTTGCTCGCGCCAATCATCGGCCCGATGCGGCAGAGCTCGGCGACGAATTGTCCGCCATTGCCGTTGGCGCGCAGCGGCGCGTCGGCGATGTTGACGACGGGCCTCATCACCCGACGCTCCCCTCGAGGCTGATCGCGATCAGCTTCTGCGCCTCGACCGCGAATTCCATCGGCAATTGTTGCAGCACGTCGCGCACGAAGCCGTTGACGATCAGCGCCGTCGCCTCTTCGCCCGACAGGCCGCGCTGCAGGCAATAGAAGAGCTGGTCGTCCGAGATTTTCGAGGTCGTCGCCTCGTGCTCGAAAACCGCCGAATTATTCTTCGCCTCGATATAGGGCACGGTATGGGCGCCGCATTTGTCGCCGATCAACAGCGAGTCGCAATTGGTGAAATTGCGCGCGCCGGTGGCGAGTCGATGCGCCGAGACCTGGCCGCGATAGGTGTTCTGCGAGCGGCCCGCCGCGATGCCCTTCGAGATAATCCGGCTCGTCGTGTCCTTGCCGAGATGGATCATCTTGGTGCCGCTGTCGACCTGCTGGCGGCCATTGGAAATCGCGATCGAGTAGAATTCGCCGCGCGATTTGTCGCCGCGCAGGATGCAGGACGGGTATTTCCAGGTGATCGCCGAACCGGTCTCGACCTGCGTCCACGAGATTTTCGAACGCGCGCCACGGCAGTCGCCGCGCTTGGTGACGAAATTATAGATGCCGCCCTTGCCTTCGGAATCGCCGGGATACCAGTTCTGCACCGTCGAATATTTGATCTCGGAATCGTCGAGCGCGATCAACTCGACGACCGCCGCGTGAAGCTGGTTTTCGTCGCGCTTGGGCGCCGTGCAGCCTTCGAGATAGCTGACATAGGCGCCTTTGTCGGCGATGATCAGCGTCCGCTCGAACTGGCCGGTGTTCTTTTCGTTGATGCGGAAGTAGGTGGAAAGCTCCATCGGGCACCGCACGCCGGGCGGCACATAGACGAAAGAGCCGTCGGAGAACACCGCCGAATTCAGCGTCGCGTAGAAATTGTCAGACGAAGGCACCACCGTGCCGAGATATTTGCGCACCAGTTCGGGATGGTTGTGCACCGCCTCGGAGAACGAGCAGAAGATCACGCCGACCTTGGCGAGCTCGGCCTTGAACGTCGTCGCCACCGAAACCGAATCGAACACCGCATCGACCGCGACGCGCGGCCGCTCGACGCCGGCGAGGATTTCCTGCTCGATGAGCGGAATGCCGAGCTTGGCGTAAGTGCGCAGCAGTTCAGGATCGACCTCGTCGAGCGATTTTGGTCCCGGCGTCGATTTGGGCGCCGAGAAATAATAGAGATCCTGATAGTCGATCGGTGGATGCTCGACCCGCGCCCATTTGGGCTCGTCCATCGTCAGCCAGCGGCGATAGGCCTCGAGGCGCCATTGCAGCAGCCATTCCGGCTCGCCCTTCTTGGCCGAGATGAAGCGTACGATATCCTCGCTGAGGCCCTTGGGGGCCTTGTCGGATTCGATGTCGCTGACAAAGCCGTATTTATATTCGCTTACGTCGATGGATCGAACGCGGTCGACAGTTTCCTGGACAGCCGCCATATGGACTTCTCCTCGCCTCGTCGGTTTCAAGGACCGCCGGTGGGGGTCAAAAATTCTCGGCTTGCGTCAGGCCTCAGGGCTACGACAGACAGCCTCTATATTGTGTCCGTTGAGGTCGATTACAAACGCGCCGTAATAGTTCGGATGATAATGGGCGCGCAACCCCGGCGCGCCATTGTCCTTGGCGCCCGCTTTGAGCGCGGCCTCGTAAAAAGCGCGCACTTCGGCGCGGCTTTTGGCGGTGAAGGCGAGATGCGTGGCGCCCGCCGGCTTGCCGCCGCCGTTGAACCAGAATTGCGCACGCCCGTCGCGGCCGAAGCCGACATGGTCGCCGAACTCGGCTTCGATGGCGATCCCCAGCGGCGCCAAAGCCGCGGCGTAGAAGGCGCGGCTCGCGTCGACATCGCCGACGGAAAAGCCGATATGATCAAGCATTCTGCGCTCTCCAATCTTCTCTGGCGCCAGCGCGGGCGCTCTCTAAGGCTTCACGCGGCATGCCGGCCTCGCCGCATGCGCGATGCAATCTGCGCGAACGCTTCCCCGAAATGCGCGACATCGGCCTCATCTGACGACCAACCAAGGCTCAACCGGATCGCGCCCGCGCCAAGCTCGGGATCGACGCGCATCGCGTCGAGCACGTGCGAGCGTGCGACCTTGCCGGAAGAACAGGCCGCGCCGGACGAGGCGGCGATTCCGGCCAGATCCAGCGCGATGACCAGCGTCTCGGCGCCAATTCCGGGCACGGCGAAACAGAGGGTGTTGGGCAGACGGTCGACTTCGGCGCCAAAAATGACGGCGTCCGGCGCGGCGGCCACGACATGTGCGGCGAGGCCGTCGCGCAATTTTGCCAGCCGCGCCGGCTCGTGCGCGAGCTCGGCCAGGGCGGCGCGGGCGGCAGCGCCAAATCCGGCGATTCCCGCAACATTCTCGGTTCCGGCCCTTATATTCCGCTCCTGGCCGCCGCCGCGAACTAATGGTTCGGCGACGCCAATGTCGGGTGAGGCTGCGATAAGCGCCCCCGCCCCCTTCGGCCCGCCGATCTTATGGGCGGACAGAATCAGAAAGTCGGCCCCCAACGCCGCCGCCGCGCTGGACGCCCGCCCGGCGAGTTGCACCGCGTCGCAGACGACAACGCCGCCCGCCGCGTGGACCAGCGCCGCCGCCTCGGCGACAGGCTGGATGATTCCCGTTTCGTTGTTGGCGCCCTGCAGCGCCAGCATGATCGGGCCGCCGCTCCTTTGAATGCTCCGCGTCAGACCGTCGAGATCGATACGACCGTCGTCGCGCAGCGGCGCCAATTCGAACGCCGGGGGCGCGAAGCGATGACCCTTCAAAACGCAGGAATGCTCGCCAGCGGAGGCGACCAACCGAATCAACGGCGCGCGGCCCCTGCCGGCGATAGCAGGGGTCAACGCGAGATTGGCGGCCTCCGTGCCGCCGGCGGTGAATGTCACGCCGCGCCGCGAAACGCCCGCCAGTTCGGCGACCGCCGCGCGCGCTTCTTCGATGATCGCCCGCGCGTCGCGGCCTTCCCCGTGCACCGAGGAAGGATTGCCGATCTGGTCGAACGCCGCCACGCAGGCGCGCCGCGCCTCCAGCCGCATCGGCGCGGTGGCGTTGTAATCGAGATAGCTGCGCTTACCCTGCTTCAAAACATCCGCCGATTGACTATATCAAGCGATAGGAAAACCGATCGCGTCGCCTCGCGCTCCAGAGAGAACGCGAAATCCGACGTTTTAGCCTTGCATTCGCTGTGGCGAACCGTGCTAGAAGGCGCATTCCGCGCCGATCTTGCCATAATTCCCGCGCGTTTCGCCTCGTCGCCGCCTTGGGCCGACGACTGTTAGAACTATTCTAACAGGAAATGCGGCTCTGGCGTCGGGATGTCAAGAGCGCGCAAAAAGACCAACCCCTTGCCGACCGTGCGACGGCGCGTCGGGCAAGCAAACTGGAGGCGAAATGCCTGAAGTCATTTTCAACGGTCCGGCCGGACGACTCGAAGGCCGTTTCCATCCCGCCAAACAGCGCGGCGCGCCGATCGCCATCGTTCTGCATCCGCACCCGCAATTTGGCGGCACTATGAACAATCAAATTGTGTATAATATGTATTACGCCTTCGCGGAGCGCGGATTTTCGGTGTTGCGGTTCAATTTTCGCGGCGTCGGACGCTCGCAGGGCGCTTTCGACCACGGCCAGGGCGAATTATCCGATGCGGCTTCGGCGCTTGACTGGGCGCAATCGATCAGCCCTGAAGCCCGCGCTTGCTGGATCGCGGGCGTTTCCTTCGGCTCCTGGATCGGCATGCAGCTTCTGATGCGCCGCCCGGAGATCGAAGGCTTCATTTCGATCGCTCCGCCCGCCAATCGCTTCGATTTCTCGTTCCTGGCGCCCTGCCCCTCGTCCGGATTATTCGTCCATGGCGACCGCGACCGCGTCGCGCCGCTCAAGGAAGTCCAGGGACTGATCGAGAAGCTGAAAACGCAAAAGGGCATCCATATCGAACATGCCGTGATCGAAGGGGCCAATCATTTCTTCGAAAATTGCATCGAAGATCTCCAGACGACCGTCGGCGCCTATCTCGACAAGCGCCTGGGCATGCCCAAACATGCGCCCGCGCCCCAGCGCAAGGATCGCCCCAAAATCGCCGCCGAACCTCAGAAATAGCCGTTGACGACGGTTCTGGCGGGGGGTGACGGCTGGCGCGCGGGCGGCCTTTCATTTATGGACGATTCATGGATTTGATTGCGACGAACGACGAACTTGCCGCCGCCTGTCAAAGGTTCGCCCGCCACCCTTTCGTCACCGTCGACACCGAATTCCACCGCGAAACCACGTTCTGGCCGATCCTTTGCGTCGTTCAGGTCGCCTCAGACGACGAAGCCGTTGTTATCGACGCCCTTGCTGACGGGCTCGATCTTTCGCCCTTATTCGATTTGATGGCGAATGAAAATGTCGTCAAAGTCTTTCATGCGGCCCGCCAGGACGCCGAGATCTTTTGGAAGCTGGCGGGCGTCGTGCCCAAACCCTTGTTCGACACCCAGGTGGCGGCGATGGTTTGCGGCTATGGCGATCAGGTCTCTTACAGCGAGCTGGTCAATTCGATTTGCCATGTCTCGGTCGATAAGTCCTCGCGCTTCACCGACTGGGCGCGGCGACCCCTCGCGCCGGCGCAGATCGATTATGCGATCGGCGACGTCACCCATCTCAGAGTCATCTATCGCGCGCTTCTCGAAAAGCTCAACAAATCTGGGCGACTGTCCTGGTTGGAGGACGAGATGAAAATTCTCACCTCAGCCTCGACCTACGAGCAACATCCCGAAAACGCCTGGGAACGGCTGAAGAACCGCGCGAGGAAACCGCGCGATCTGGCGGTTCTGATTGAGCTTGCCGCCTGGCGCGAAAAGGAGGCGCAATCGCGCGACGTGCCGCGCTCGCGCGTTCTCAAAGACGACATTCTAGTGGAGATCGCGCTGGCGGCGCCGCGCAGCGCCGAAGCGCTCGCCAATCTTCGCGCCTTTCCGCGCGGCATGGAGCGCGCCAGAGCCGGCGCCGAAATCCTCAGCGCGGTCGAACAAGGCCTCGCTCGCGACCCCAAGAGCTTGCCGCGGATCGAAAAAGACAGGCGAGGCCCGCCCGGCTCGGCTGCGACCGTCGAATTGTTGAAAGTCCTGCTTCGCCAGGTCTGCGATCAAAGCGGCGTCGCGGGCAAAATGATCGCCACCGTCGACGATCTCGAAATGATCGCCGCCGACGATCGCGCCGATGTCCCCGCGCTTCATGGATGGCGCCGCCACCTGTTCGGCGCAAGAGCGATCGAACTTAAGCACGGACGGTTGGCGCTGACTGTCGAAAACGGCAAGGTCGTCACGTTGGAATGGCGCGACGCCGAGGAGCCCGCGATCGCCAAGGCGGCAGGCCAATAGCGTCGGGCCGGCTGACTGGGGCCATCCCGAAAGACCAAAATTTGCGGAAGCGGAGATATGTTTGGGTGGTGCGCAACGCTTCGCGGTCATGGCCGGGCTTGTCCCGGCCATCCACGCGGCGCCGCTGCAATCAACGCATGAAGTTCGGGGCGGCCCCTGGGCGTGGATGCCCGGCACAAGGCCACGACTGTCCGGTTCAGCAAAAAACTCCCGTCACGAGCGACAACCTAAAGGGAATAGGTCCTCTCGGCGTCTTGGCCGGGCGTCCCGGCCATCCACGCCGCGCCGTTGCAATAAACCTTCGGAGTTGGCGGCTTCCGCTCGGCGTGGATGCCCGGGACAAGCCCGGGCATGACGCAGGGTTGTGTGCGACTTGAACTATGCACCCAGTCTTGCCGAACCGGACAGCCGTCGCACAAGGCCGGGCATGACGTGCGGGGTTACAAAGAGCGACCTGCACTCCGGACGGCCGTGCGACGACCGGTGAAGGCGACTTTCAGCTCGAACTATTTCGCCGGCGCCAGTTGCCCGCGAATTTCGCCGCCCTTGTTCTGGGCGGTGTGCACATTGAAATAGATCATTCCGTCGGCAAATGCCTTGGCCTGCGCATCGGTCAACACGGCTGAGCCTTTGAACGGACTGGCCTTGGCGTCGACGGGCACCATCACGCCGGCATTCGCCCCGATCGCGGCGGGGCCATGGAAATGAGCGGCGGTTTCCGGCCCGGTCAGGTCCGCATAGGTCCCCGACCAGGTCAACGTCTTGGTCGCGCTATCGTAATCGGCCTCGATGGCGCCCGTACCCTTGGATGTCGTTGGCGGATTTTCGCTCGGCCCGTTGAGCTCGGCCTTGTATTTCATGACCTCCGCCGCGGCAGGGGTAAGCGTGAACGCCAAGGCGATGCTGACAGCGGAAACGAACGACAAACTCGAATGCGACATGAATTCCTCCTTGACCGGCAAATTCAGGTAGCCGGCAACCCTGTCAATACAATGACGGATGAACGCGGAAGTTCCGGCGACCGCAGGGATTCAACCGTGCAAGCGCCGCTTCCGGCGCCCTCACTCCGCCTCCGCGTAGCGATTCTCGGGCGGCGTTCCAGCATTCGTCGGCGCCGCCCTGATTTCCGGATCGCCGCCGATCAGGCGCGCGAATTGCTTCATACGGCTCTGAAGGCGGTCGCTATTGAGCGCCGCGAGATCGGGAGGAAGCGTCAAAAGCACTTTGCCCTTCTGGCAGATCATCGGGGCGCGGGGCAGCACGCCGGGCATCGCCGCTGAAATGATATAGGCGACGCGCATGGCCGCGCCCAGAATGCGCGCGCGATCCAGCATCCGCGGCGGCACCAGCGAGCGCAGATGCGGGCCCACTTCCTGATCCCCAGACATGTGCCGATAGGATGCGGCGAGGGCGAGATAGGCGCGTCCGGCATGGTCGATGCCGATGAGGGCGGCGTTGGCGATCAGATTCAGCGATTGCTCGCCGCGGTAATCAGGATGCGCGCGCCAACCGATGTCGGAAAGCAGGCACGCGGCGTGGCGCAAACGCTCCTCTTCTTTCGTCTCTTCGAGATGGCTCGTTTTCATCAGCCGGCCGGTCCAGGCGAACAGTTCGACGCCGTGCTCGGGGGCGCGCGAGCGCAGAATGTTGAACTCCTGCGCCGCGACCAGCAGCGGATCCTGATCGCGCTCCTGTTGGGACAGCCGCTGATAGAGCATGCCTTCGCGCACGCCGAGCGCGGACATCACGATTTCCTTCGGCGCCGCCCGGCGGATGATTTCCTCCAGCACCACGGCGCCATAGGCGAGCAACGGGCGCCGCGCAGTCGACACGAATTCGATCGACAACAGAGCGTCCGCCTCGATTCGCTCGACAAGCTTGGCGAATTCGAGCGCGTCGCGGGAGGGAATGACGTAATTATGCATCACATTGAGCGGATACTGGCGCTGGCGCATATGAAGGCGCGCCAGCGCGCGCCATGTTCCGCCCACAGCATAGAATGTGCGCCCGGCGAGACTGTCGAGCGGCTTGGCCTTGGCCAAGGCGTCACGAACGACGCGCACGGCCTTTTTGGGCGAGCGCTCTGAGACGTCCATCAACGAAAGGCCGCCGAGCGGCAAGGTCACGCCGCGTCCGACCTTGCCCTGCTTGATGTCGATCAGTTCGAGCGAACCGCCGCCGAGATCGCCGACGACGCCGTCTGGTTCAAAGATCGAACTGAGGACGCCGAACGCCGACAAATGCGCCTCGCGCTGCCCATCGAGCAGCTCGATCTTGCAGCCGATCGCGCGTTCGGCGAGCTCCAGAAATTGTGGCCCGTTGGCGGCGTCGCGCACCGCGGCGGTCGCGACGGCGGTGACGTCCTCGATGCGCATCGTGCGGCAAAGGACCTTGAAGCGCTGCAACGCCGCCAAAGCCTTGGCGACGGAATCGTCGGTCAGGAACCCGGTCGTCGCCACGCCTTTGCCAAGGCCGCAAAGCACTTTTTCATTGAAGGTCGGCGTCGGCGACCGCGTCAGAGCCTCATAGGCGACCAGACGCACCGAATTCGAACCGATGTCGACAATCGCCACCGGCTCGCCAGGCAGGCGTCCTCTCGCTTCAGACAATGACATGAACGGCCTTTCGTCGACACGCGAGCGTCACTTTCGCGGTTTTCGTTTGGGAAGCGATCTTGGGCTCGATTCTTTCAACGACTTGCCGCGACCTGACAGACTCGGATTGGTCAGGAAATACTTATGGGCGTTGAACGGTTCCTCGCCTTCGGCTGGCGCGATCCGCTCGCTCGATCCGTCCGGCATTACAAGATAGCTCTGCTGATTGTCCATCAGATTGGCTTCCATAATCTGATTGAGCACCTGTTCATGCACAGTCGGATTGAGGACCGGGACCATCGCTTCGACCCGTCGATCGAGATTGCGCGGCATCAGATCGGCGGAGGACAGATAGACATGCGCTTTTGGATGCGGAAGCCCATAGCCGGCGCCAAAGGCATAGACGCGCGCATGTTCGAGGAAACGGCCGACGATCGACTTGACGCGGATGTTTTCCGAAAGGCCGGCGACTCCAGGACGCAGACAACAAATGCCGCGCACCACCAGATCGATCTGAACCCCCGCCCGACTGGCCAGATAAAACGCGTCGATGATTTCCGGATCGACCAGCGAATTGCATTTTCCCCATATTGCAGCGGGCTTGCCCTGGCCGGCGAAGGCGACTTCCTCAGCGATATGCTGCAGCAGTCGTTTCTTCAACATCATCGGCGATATCGCCATCAATTCCAGCCCATCGGGCTCGGCATAGCCGGTGATAAAATTGAAAATGCGCGACATGTCGCGGCCGATCGCAGGATCGGCCGTGAAAAACGATATGTCAGTGTAAATTTTCGCCGTCACCGGATGATAATTGCCGGTGCCGACATGACAATAAGTGGCGAGCGAATCGCCTTCGCGGCGCACCACCATCGACAGTTTGGCGTGGGTCTTCAATTCGATGAAGCCGAACACCACTTGCGCGCCGGCGCGTTCGAGATCGCGCGCCCAGCGAATATTGGCCTCTTCGTCGAAGCGCGCCTTGAGTTCGACCAGCGCCGTCACCGATTTGCCCGCCTCCGCCGCCTCGATCAGCGCATGAACGATCGGGCTATTGGACGAAGTGCGGTAAAGCGTCTGTTTGATCGCCACCACTGAGGGATCGCGCGCCGCCTGCGCCAGGAACTGGACAACGACATCGAAGGATTCATAAGGGTGATGGACGACCAGATCTTTCTGCCGGATCGCCGCGAAGCAATCGCCGCCATTGTCGCGAACCCGCTCGGGAAAACGCGGGTTATAAGCGGGAAATTTCAGATCGGGCCGGTCGATCGAGACGAGCTGCGACAATTCATTGAGCGCGAGCATGCCCTCGACGATGAAAACGCCGGCCGGCACCACATCGACGTCGCCGGCGACGAACACGCGCAGCGCCTCAGGCATCGACGCCTCGATCTCAAGGCGGATAACTGATCCGCGCCGGCGCCGCTTGAGGGCGGTTTCGAACAGGCGGACCAGGTCTTCGGCTTCTTCCTCGATTTCGATGTCGCTATCGCGGATGACCCGGAAGCTCCCCTGCCCGATCACGGTGAAGCCGGGAAAGAGCTGCGCCGTGAAGGCGACGATGATCCGCTCCAAAGCGACGAAGCGCTGGACGCCGGCCTGCGTGGCGTCGGGCAATTTGACGAAGCGATCGATCTTGCTCGGCACGCGGATCAGCGCGCTCATAGCGCGATGATCCGCGGTGTGCACAAGCTGCACGGCGACGGTGAATCCGAGATTGGGGATGAAGGGAAACGGATGGGCCGGATCGACGGCGAGCGGCGTGAGGACCGGGAAGACATGCAGCAGGAAATAATCCTCGAGCCATTTGCGCTCGATAGCCGTGAGATCCTCCACTTCGACGATCAGTATGCCGGCGCTCGCCATATCGTTGCGTAGAAGGCGCCAGCGCGCCTGCTGGGAGGCGACCAGTTCGCCGGCGCGCTCGCCCACCCGCGTCAATTGTTCGGCGGGCGAAAGGCCATCCTCGGAAGGCGTCGTCTCCCCGGAGAGCACCTGGCCCACGAGGCCGGCCACGCGGACCATGAAAAATTCGTCGAGGTTATTGGCGGAGATCGACAGGAACCGCAATTGCTCGAGCAACGGATGGTTGCGGTTGGCCGATTCTTCCAGCACGCGCCGGTTGAATTCGAGCCACGACAATTCGCGGTTGATGAAACGGTCCGGCGTCCCAAAAATATCAGGCTCCACGCCAAGAACTTCTGCCGGTTCGGATAGTCCCTCGTCCGCGGGCGGCGACAATTCTTTGATTGCGGTGCGGCGGGCCAAGGACTTCTCCATCGATCAATGAGACGGCCCAGCCGCGACCAGCCGCGGACGGCGCCACCCGATTACAACCATTGTGCGACAAAAAGCCGACGCCGCAAATGGTTGAGGAAATCTGCCCCAACAAATGCCCCGTCGCTATCCCTCGCCCTCAATGTCTTTGAACATCGACGCCGCCATCGAACGCGTCACCGCCTTGCCGCGCGCCAGAGCTTCGCGGTCGAGCGCTTCGACGATCGCGCGCGCCGCCCCCAGCGAGCGGTCGATCCGCAGGCCGATATAAGCGATGACCGCCGGGTCGACGGCAAGCTGCCGATCGCTGAACAGTTTGAACAGGACCGCCCGCGCCAGCTCCGCATCGGGCTCGCCAAGCGTGACGATCGGCGCCAGACGCAGGCGCGAGCGAAGATCGGGCTTTTCAAGCGCCCAGCCGTCGGGCGCGCCATGCGCAGTCATGAGGAAATAGGCGCCGCCCTCGCGCGCCAGATTGATAAGATGGAAGAGATTGGCCTCGCCCGCGCCGATCCGCTCGACGTTTTCGATCAGGATCGCCCTGGCGCGCGCCAGCTCGGCCGGTTCGGCCTCGACCAGGGACGCTGCCTCGATCGTGACGGCCTCGGCGGCGCGCGCCCAGATCGCGCCAAGATGGCTCTTGCCCGAACCGGGCGGCCCGACCAGCAGCAGCATACGCCCGGCCCAATCGGGCCACGCGTCGATGGCGCGCAGCGCCGCGGAATTGGAGGGCGCAGCGAGGAAATCCTCGCGTGCGTAACTCGGCGCGTGTGGCAGATCGAGCGGCAATTGCCGGGGCGCGCTGGTCATAGATTCTCGCTCGCGCCGGCCTGGATTTGCGCTTCGGCCTCAGTGTCTGTGCTGCCGCGATAGACGGGGCTGGCGAGGTAAAGGCCGAGCAAATGGCGCGCGAGCACCCCGATCACCGCCGACATCGGCACGGCGATCAACAGGCCGGTAAAGCCGAAGAGAGCGCCGAAGGCGACAAGAGCGAACATCAGCCAGACCGGATGGAGGCCGACGGATTCGCCCACCAGCTTGGGCGAAAGCACATTGCCCTCGAGAAACTGCCCGGAGCCGACCACCGCCAGAGCCAGAAGAACCAGGTTCCAGTTCGGCCAGCCCTGAACGATGGCGACGCCGAGCGAAAAGACAAGGGCGGTCAGCGAGCCGACATAGGGGATGAAGCTCAGCAATCCGCCGATCACGCCGATCAGAAATCCGAAATCCAGCCCGATCAGGCTGAGACCGATCCCGTACCAAAGTCCCAGAAACAGGCAAACCAGCGATTGTCCGCGCAGGAAGCCGGACAGAGCCTGATCGATCTCGCGGGCGATCTGACGCAATCCGTCTCGATGTTCGAGCGGCAGCCAATTGTCGATGGTGGCCAGCATCTTGTCCCAATCCAGCAGCATGTAGAAAGCGACGACGGGCGTGAAGACCAGAAAGGACAGGAAGCTGAAGAGGGCGGCGCCGCCCGACGCGAGCGAGCGCAAAGCTTTGAGAAGCCATTGGCCGCCCTGCGTGACGAGATCGCCGACCGATTTCTGGATTTGTTCCGAGGAGAGCGGGCCGTCGAGCCCAAGCCGATCGCGCCATTGGCCGCCGTATTTTTCAAGCAGAGCATTGCCCTCGTTGACGGCCAAAGCCTGCAATCGAACGACATAGCTCGGCAGCTTTTCGGTGAAGGCGACGAACTGGCCGCCGAGTATCGGCGCCAAAACAATAAGAATGACAGCAAAAACAATGACGAAAACAGCGAGAATGACGATCGAGGCGCCCAGCCGGTTGAGTCCGAGCCGCTCCAGCTTCTTTACGATCGGATCAAGGAGATAGCCCAGCACGATGCCAAGGATGAATGGCGTCACCGCGCCGCCGAGGAGTTGCAGCGACAGCCCGAGCGCCACGAACGCGGCGACCCAGAAGGCGATCTGGCGCCCGATGCTCACGCCGCGCGCGCTCGGTCGCGGCTTAGGGCTTGTCGGCCAATTGCAGAAGATCCCATCGGTTGCCCCATTTGTCTTCGAAGACGGCGACCCATCCATAGGCTTCGTGGCGGGGGTTCTCCAGAAAGCGCACGCCCTTCGCCTTCATCGCTTCATGATCGCGCCAAAAGTCGTCGGTGTGCAAGAAAAGGAACACGCGCCCGCCGCTCTGATCGCCGATCCGCGCGCGCTGCCGCTCGTCGGCCGGCTGTGCGAGCAGGAGACGCGTGCCGCCCGGCCCCGGCGGGGCGACGAGCACCCATCTTTTGTCCTCCCCAAGCGGAGTGTCCTCGATCAGCGAAAAGCTTAAGGTTTGCGTGAACCAGGCGATCGCCTCGTCATAGTTCGGCACGAGAAAAGTGAGATAGCCGATGTTTTGTTTCATGGCGTTCAACGCGTCATGTGGTGGAGCCATTGGCTGATATAGACGCCGCCCGAGGCCAGGGTGGAGGCGGCGACCAGCCAGACGGCGATATCCTGCCCGGGCACCGGACTCAGGCCATAAGCTTTGGCGCCCAAAACGAAAGCGGCAAGAGCGATTTGCGCCGTTGTGTTAATCTTCGACACGAGGACTGGTCGGATCGCTACGGGATTGTCGAGCAGCCACGAAACGACGATCGCGGCGAGAATCATCAGATCGCGCGAAACCACGAGAATGGCGATCGCCGCTGGCAAAACACCCGATATGGCCAGCGTCACGTAGATTGAGACCAGCAGCGCTTTGTCGGCCAGGGGATCGAGATAGGCGCCGAGCTCCGTCGTCAGGTTGAAGCGCTTGGCGATAAAGCCGTCGACGCCATCCGATATGCCCGCGATGACGAAAATCAGAAAAGCTTCCAGATAGCGTTGCGAGGCGATCATCAATACGGCCAGAGGGGCGAGCAAAAGGCGCGCCACCGTGATGAGATTGGGAAGACTGGGAAAGAGCTTTGAAAATTCCATCGGCCCGCGAATTCGCTCCCTCCGCCTTTTGTTTGGACCTGACTCTTATCACAGCCTGTTGATATCGCCGCGCGGCAGGCGCTCGCAAAAGCGGCGGTTCGGCTTTGCCTTGCGCGTTCGTCGCCAAATCTGTAACCCCGGCTGACGCCAACCCGCCTTTATCCGAGCGCCATGACCGAAACGCCTCGCTCCTCGCTGACCTATGCCGAAGCCGGCGTCGACATCGACGCCGGCAACGCCATGGTTGAGCGGATCAAGCCGTTCGTGCGCGCGACGCGCCGCCCGGGCGCGGATGCTGAAATCGGCGGGTTTGGCGGCTTGTTCGATCTCAAAGCGGCTGGCTTCGTCGATCCCGTTCTGGTCGCCGCCAATGACGGCGTCGGCACCAAGGTCAAGATCGCGATCGAAGCCGGCGTGCATGACACGATCGGCGTGGATCTCGTCGCTATGTGCGTCAACGATATTGTCGTTCAGGGCGCCGAGCCCTTGTTCTTCCTCGATTATTTCGCAACCGGCAAACTCGATCCGGCGATCGGAGCCGAAATCGTCAAGGGCATCGCAGCCGGCTGCATCGAATCCGGCTGCGCCTTGATCGGCGGCGAAACCGCCGAAATGCCCGGCCTCTACGCGGAGCGCGACTACGATCTGGCCGGCTTCGCGGTCGGCGCCGCCGAACGCGGCCGCATGCTGCCGCGCGCCGGATTACAAATCGGCGACGTCGCCATCGGCCTGCCCTCCTCGGGGCTGCATTCCAACGGCTTTTCGCTGGTGCGGCGCGTCGTCGCGCGGAGCGCCCTGCCCTGGGACGCGCCGGCGCCGTTCGAGCCGTCGCGTAGTCTCGCGCAAGCGTTGCTGACGCCAACCCGCCTCTACGTGAAGCCCTTGCTCAAGGCGATCGCTTCCTGCAAGGGAATCATGGCGCTCGCCCATATCACCGGCGGCGGCTTCCCCGACAATCTGCCGCGTGTTCTGCCAAACGATCTCGCCGTGGCGCTCGATCTCTCAGCTTTCGCGCCGCCCCCGGTTTTCGGCTGGCTCGCCGATGTCGGCGGCATCGGCGCGGCCGAAATGTTGCGCACCTTCAATTGCGGCATCGGCATGGTGGCGTTCGTTGCGGCCGATCTGCTTGAGGAGGCGACGCGGGCGCTTGCCGCCAATGGCCTCTCGCCAGTACAGCTTGGCGAAATTGTCGCGCACAGAGGCGAGCGGGTCATCGCCCGAGGACGGCTGAGGCTGTGAGCCCGCGGCGGCGCACGGCGATTCTCATTTCCGGACGCGGGTCCAACATGACCGCGCTGATCGGCGCGGCGCGCGCGCTCGACTTTCCTGCTGAGATCGCGCTGGTTCTCTCCAACAAAAGCAGCGCCGGCGGCCTCGCGCTGGCAAGACAGGCAGGCGTCGCAGCGGCGGTGGTCGATCACAAGATCTATGCGGGGCGCGACGAATTCGAGGGGTCGATGCAGGCGATGCTCGACATTCATCGCATCGATCTGATTTGCCTTGCCGGCTTCATGCGAATTTTAAGCGCGCCTTTCGTCGCGCGCTGGCAGGGCCGGATTCTCAACATCCACCCCTCATTGCTCCCTTCATTCCGCGGTCTCGACACCCATGCGCGCGCAATCGAAGCGGGCGTCAAGCTTCATGGCTGCACGGTCCATTTCGTGGAGCCCGAACTCGATTCGGGTCCGATCATCGCCCAAGCCGCCGTCGAAGTGCGTGACGACGACACTCCGGAAACTCTCGGCGCGCGGGTGTTGATTCAGGAACACGCGCTCTACCCCGCCGCGCTCGCCCTCGTCGCGGCTGGACGCGTGGAGACTGTCGGCGCGAGGACCCGCGTGGCGCCGGCGCCCTGACGCGGCCCCACCGATGCGGCTTCCACAACTTTTCCAGGCGCTGCCTTCATGCCGTCACAACAATGTCCTAATCAGGCATTGACGCGAGTCGCCAGTCTTGGCGAGCGCCGCAACGCCGGCGGGCTTTAGGCCTTCGCATTCAAAAAATCAACGAACAGTAGGGAGACGATCATGCATACGCCACTTCGTTTGTCTCTTGCCGCCGGCCTGACGATTGCGGGCGTCGGGGCCGCCGCCGCCGATTCGGACCCCTGCGTATGGCGGTGGTACGTGACCAATGCGATCCGCGCCCAACAAGACAGCGCTGTCCGGCCGCCGGTCCTGCGCGAAGGTCGCGCGAGCGCGATCGAGCGCGACAGCCGTTTCCTGCAGCGCAATGAGCGTTATTTCGCCGATGGTTCGCTTGCCCCTCCGGGCGACGCCGCGCTGCGCTGATCCCATCCGAATCATCGGCGCGCGGCCATAGCGCCGCGCGATAACGCCTGCCCTGCGCGCCCGGAGTCGTTCGCCGGGCCGCGCGATTTTGGCGTAATCGGGCAAAGCATCTATGCTATTGACCTTCCATCAGGTCTTAGAGGCATAGTCGCCCATGAACGCGCCCGCGGGAATCCATCGCCGCCCTTCGGTATGCCCGCACGATTGCCCATCCGCCTGCGCGCTCGACGTCGAGGTGATCGGGGAATCGCGCATTGGCCGCGTGCATGGCGCGGCGGACCAGAGCTATACGGCGGGCGTCGTCTGCGCCAAGGTCGCGCGCTATGCCGAGCGCATCCATCATAAAGATCGGCTGACACAGCCGCTGCGCCGTACCGGGCCGAAGGGTTCTGGTCAATTTGCGCCGATTTCTTGGGACGACGCGCTCGACATTGTCGCCGAGAATTTTCTCAAAAGCGAACGCGCGTTCGGCGCTGAGAGCGTGTGGCCCTATCATTACGCCGGTACGATGGGCCTGGTGATGCGCGATGGCGTCAAGCGCCTGACCCATGTCAAACGCTATTCCGGCTTTTATTCGTCGATCTGCATCAACCCCGCCTGGTCGGGCTTTCTGGCTGGCACGGGCAAGATGACGGGTCCCGATCCGCGTGAAATGGCCAAGGCCGATTGCGTGGTGATCTGGGGCACCAACGCGGTGTCGACGCAGGTCAATGTGATGACCCATGCGATGCGGGCGCGCAAGGAGCGCGGCGCCAAAATCGTCGTCGTCGACATCTACCGCAACGATACGATGAAACAAGCCGATCTCGCTCTCTGCCTGAAACCGGGAACGGACGGCGCGCTCGCCTGCGCCATCATGCATGTGCTGTTTCGCGATTCGCTAGCCGACCGTGACTATCTCGCGCGCTACACCGACGTCCCTGAGGAACTGGAGGCGCATCTGTCGACGCGCGATCCGGAATGGGCGAGCGCGATCACCGGCTTGCCGGTTGACGAAATCGAAGCTTTCGCCGCCCTGGTCGGCGCGCGCAAGCGCACCTATTTCCGTCTCGGCTATGGCTTTTCGCGCCAGCGCAACGGCGCCGCCAATATGCACGCGGCGTCCTGCATCGCCGCCGTCACCGGCGCCTGGGCCCATGAAGGCGGCGGCGCTTTCCACAACAATGCGGCGATCTATCATTGGCGCAAGACGCTGATCGAGGGGCTCGACGCCTATGATCCCGACGTGCGCAAGCTCGACCAGTCACGAATCGGCGCGGTTCTGTGCGGCGAGGCGGAAGCGCTTGTCGGCGGCGGGCCGGTCAAGGCGATGCTGGTGCAAAGCACCAATCCGCTCAATGTGGCGCCCGCGCAGGACAAGGTGAAGCGCGGCTTTGCCAGGGAGGACCTGTTCGTCTGCGTCCACGAACACTTCATGACCGCGACCGCGCGGATGGCCGATATCGTGCTGCCGGCGACCATGTTCCTGGAACACGACGATCTCTACCAGGGCGGCGGGCATCAATACATCATGTTCGGCCCCAAGGCGGTCGATCCGCCGGAGGGGTGCCGCTCCAACCACGATCTCATCTGCGCCCTCGCCGGACGCCTCGGCGCTGAACATCGCGGCTTCGCAATGAGCCCACGCGAAATCATCGACTGGACGCTGGAGGCCTCCGGCTGGGGCTCGCTGGCGGCGCTTGAGGCTAAGAAATGGCTCGACGTGCAGCCTTGTTTCGAAGAATCACATTTCCTCAAGGGGTTTGGCTACAAGGACGGCCGCTTCCGCTTCAAAGCGGACTGGGCGACGACGCCGTTCTCCAACAATGGCCTGATGGGGCCCTGGCGCGAAATGCCTGGCCTGCCCGACCATTGGGCGATCATCGAAAATGCCGACGAGGAGCACCCGTTCAGGCTCGCCACCTCGCCTTCACGCAGTTTTCTCAATTCGACCTTCAGCGAAACGCCGACTTCGCTCGGCCGCGAGCAGCGGCCGACGGTGATGATCCACCCTGAGGACGCCGCCAGGCTTGGCGTCGCCGATGGCGATGTTGTTCGGCTCGGCAACAAGCGCGGCGACACGCGGATCCACGTCAGGCTCTTTGAGGGCCTTCGTCGCGGCGTTCTGATCAGCGAGGGCGTCTGGCCGAGCGACGCCTTCCTTGACGGACGCGGCGTCAATGTCTTGACGGGAGACGACGTTGTCGCGCCCTTCGGCGGCGCCGCGTTCCACGACAATCGCGTGTGGGTAAGAGCGGCATAGCCGACCGCCGACCGCCTTGCGCACTTTATTTAGGGGCGGCGGCGGGCTATAGGACCCGTCCCCCGAGTGCGAAAAGCGAGCAAAGCATGAAGAAGCTGCCAGGAAAATCAGGCGCCGCGCCTGGCGAACCTTTTGCCGGCAGCCTCGATCTTTCCATTGTCGCGGCTCTCGCCAAGATCGCCGGTCACCACGACCTCAGCGAGGTGGAAATCGAGCATGACGGCCTCCGGGTGCGCGTCGCCCGCGAGCGTCGCGCGGCCGCGCCTGTCAGCTATACCATACCCGCCGCCGCGCCCGCCCCGGCGCCGGCTGCGGAATCGCCGATGGCCTCTGCGGCGCCCGCCGACCACCCCGGCTCGGTCAAATCGCCGATGGTTGGCACCGCCTATCTCAGGGCCAGCCCGGAAGCCAAGCCGTTCATCGAAATCGGCTCGATCGTCAAGGCGGGCGACAAAATCCTGCTCGTCGAGGCGATGAAGACCTTCAATGAAATTGTCGCGCCCAGGGCTGGCAAAGTCGTGGAAATCTTCGTCGAAGACGGTTCGCCAGTCGAATATGGCCAACCGCTGCTGGTCATCGAGTGATGGCGCGACGGTCGACCGTCATGGCTGGCGAGCCGTGCGAAGGCGCCCCGCATGTTCGATAAGATCCTGATCGCCAACCGGGGCGAAATCGCACTGCGCATCCTGCGCGCCGCCAAGGAGCTCGGCATCGCCACGGTCGCCGTTCATTCGACCGCCGATTCCGAGGCGATGCATGTCAAGCTCGCCGACGAGAGCGTTTGCATCGGACCGCCGCCGGCGCGCGATTCCTACCTCAATGTCCCCTCGCTGCTGGCCGCCTGCGAAATCACCGGCGCCGACGCCGTCCATCCAGGCTACGGTTTTCTCTCGGAAAACGCCCGCTTCGCCGAAATCCTGGGCGAGCATAACATCACGTTCATCGGGCCGCGGCCCGAGCATATTCGCATTATGGGCGACAAGATCGAGGCCAAGCGCACCGCAGTGCGCCTCGGCATCCCTTGCGTGCCCGGCTCGCCCGGCGCGGTAAGCGGCGACGAAGAGGCTTTACGCATCGGCGCCGAGATCGGCTACCCCGTGCTCGTCAAGGCGGCCGCGGGCGGCGGCGGCCGCGGCATGAAGGTCGCCCATAGCGCGGAGGAACTGCCGGACGCGATCGCCACAGCCAAGGCCGAAGCGAAGGCGGCGTTCGGCGACGACGCCGTCTATCTCGAGAAATACCTGCAAAAGCCTCGTCATATCGAAATACAGGTGCTCGGCGACGGCCAGGGCCAGGCGATTCATCTCGGCGAGCGCGATTGCTCGCTCCAGCGCCGCCACCAGAAAATTTGGGAAGAAGGCCCCTCTCCCGCGCTTAACGCCGAACAGCGCGAAGAGATCGGCGCAATTGTCGCGCGCGCCATGGCCGAGCTGCGCTATATCGGCGTCGGCACTGTCGAATTCCTCTATGAGGATGGCCGATTCTATTTCATCGAGATGAACACCCGGATCCAGGTCGAGCATCCCGTCACCGAAATGATCACCGGCATTGATCTCGTCAATGAGCAGATCAAGATCGCTGCCGGCTCGCCGCTGACCATCGCGCAGGAGGACGTGCGCATCACCGGCGCGGCGATCGAATGCCGCATCAACGCTGAACATGCGCGCACCTTCATGCCATCGCCGGGCCGGATCGCTTATTTTCACCCGCCGGGCGGACTCGGCGTCAGGGTCGATTCTGCGGTCTATCAAGGCTATGTCATCCCGCCCTTCTACGATTCGCTCGTCGGCAAGCTGATCGTCCACGGCCGCAGCCGCACCGAGGCGCTGATGCGCCTGCGCCGCGCGCTTGACGAATTCATCGTCGACGGCGTCGAGACGACGCTGCCTTTATTCCGTACGCTGGTGCGCAACACCGACATCCAGAACGGCCTATACGACATTCACTGGCTGGAGGAATTCCTCGCAGCGGAAGCGAAAGCCGAGGAATAAGTGGCCGGGGCTTGCCGCGACAAGCCTTCTCAATGCTTTATTGAGGCCTCATTATTCTGTACTGATTCCGTCTCTTGGTATATCTTCTGGTCAAGCGCGCGACCGCGGTCGATTGCGTCTCTCGCCGAGCGCAGTCGCAGCTAATTTGCAAATTCATTCCTCATAGAGCACAGTCGCATTCGACCAATCCCCTCGTTCGCGGGTTCGAACAACCGGAGGGTCTGAAGAGTGCTATCGATTTTTCGGGGCAATGCATCGGCGGCGACGGCGGCGCGGAAGAAATTCCTGCTCTACCTCGTCAAGCCGTCGCATTATGACGACGACGGCTATGTCATCCAATGGCTGCGCTCGGCCATACCCGCCAATTCACTGGCGGTGCTTTATGGGATAGCAAGCGATTGCAACGCCCGACGCGTGCTTGGCGACGACGTCGACATTGAAGCGATCCCCATCGACGAAACCAATTCCCGAGTCAGGCCGCTTGAGATCGCCAAGGCGATCCAGCGCAACGGCGGCTTTGGCATGGTCGGCCTTGTCGGCGTGCAATCGAACCAGTTTCCGCGCGCCCTCGACATCGCGCGTCCGTTGCGCGCGGCGGGAATCCAGGTCGGCATCGGCGGATTTCATGTCTCAGGCTGCCTGGCGATGCTTCCCGAATTGCCTGAGGACATCAAAGAGGCGCAGCGGCTCGGCGTGTCGCTCTTCGCCGGCGAGGGCGAGGGTCGGCTCGAAATTGTCCTTCAGGACGCCGCGCGCGGCGCGCTGCAGCCGCTCTACGATTTTATGAAGGACCTGCCGGGCATTGAGAGCGCGCCGCTGCCGCTGCTGCCGGCGGCGCGGGTCAGCCGCACGATCGGTTTTGTCGCCAGTTTCGATGCGGGGCGAGGCTGCCCGTTCCAATGTTCCTTCTGCACGATCATCAACGTCCAGGGGCGCAAGTCGCGCTTCCGATCGGCCGAGGACGTCGAAACACTCATCCGCGCCTATACCGCCCAGGGCATCAAACATTTCTTCATTACCGACGACAATCTGGCGCGCAACAAGAACTGGGAGGCGATTTTCGACCGGCTCATCCATCTGCGGGAGGTGGAGAAGCTAAAGTTCAAATTCGTCATCCAGGTCGATACGCTCTGCCACAAGATTCCGAATTTCGTGGAGAAGGCGGCGCGCGCCGGCGTCAAGCGCGTCTTCATCGGCCTGGAAAACATCAATCCGGAGAGCCTGGTCGGCGCCAAGAAGAAACAGAACCGGATCGGCGACTATCGCGAGATGCTGCTCGCCTGGAAGAAGGTGCGCTGCTTCACCTATGCCGGTTATATCCTCGGCTTCCCCAGCGATACGCCTGAGAGCATCATTCGCGACATCAAGATCATCCAGCGCGAACTGCCGCTCGACATTCTCGAGTTCTTTTGCCTGACGCCGCTACCGGGCTCCGAGGACCACAAGAAACTGCTGATGAGCGGGGTCCCGATGGACCCCGACATGAACAAATACGATCTCCTGCATGTCACCACTGGCCATCCCCTGATGTCAAAGGAGCAATGGGAGGACATCTATCGGCTCGCCTGGGATACCTATTACACCGACGACCATATGAAGACCGTTCTGCGCCGCGCCAAGTCGATGGGGCTCAATTCGAGCACCGTGCTTTATCTCCTGATGTGGTTCAGCGGCAGCATGGAATTCGAAGGCGTCCATCCGCTGGAGAGCGGCCTGATCCGGCGCAAGGTCCGCCGCGACCGGCGCCCCGGATTCCCGATCGAATCGCGACTGGCTTTCTACCCCAAATATGTCGGCGGGCTGATCGCCAAACATGTCAGATTCGTCCGCAGATACTGGAAGATGTTCATGTTTTCCCACACGCTCAAGCGTGATCCTGGTGCGCGTGAATATACGGACACCGCAATGACGCCGGTCTCTGGAAACGATATCGACCTGCTCGAAATGTTCCAGGTGACGGAAGGCGCGCGAACCGTAGCGGCGAAGGCGCGCCAGCGCGCGCTGGCGAAATAGCCGCATGGCGCGGAGGCGGCGTCGTGCAATCGGCTCGACGCTGAAGCCTGCGATTCCGGCTCTGGCGATCGTTCTCATGAGTTTGGCGCCGGCCCCTGGCCACGCGGCGGAGACGGCGTTCGTCGACGTCGCCGTCGGGCCGCAATACGATTCGACCCACGTCTACGTCCCGCCCGATCAGGTCGAGCGATTCGCAGCGAGCTTCATCGCGACTTTTGGCGGGCTTTCAAGCAAGCCGATGGAAGTCAAAGTCACCCCTACGGCGAGTTCGGCCCTCTCCGAGATTGTGTTCTCGCCGGTCGGGATTCTCTCGGTGTTCGGCTTCAAAACGCCGATCCCCTATCCGTTCGGCGAGGAGCGCACGGGCTATCTTGTGAACAACATCGACGCCGCCGTCGCCAGCGCCCGCCGCGCCGGTGCGGAAATCATCGTCTCGCCCTTCCCGGACGCCATCGGCCGGGACGCGATCATCCGCTGGCCCGGCGGCGTCGCCATGCAGCTCTATTGGCACAATACGACGCCATCCTATGCGCCGCTGGCGACCGTGCCGGAGAACCGCATCTATGTCTCGAGCGATGAGGCCGATGCCTTCATACGCGATTTCTCGTCATTTTCCGGCGGCCACGCAGTCGCCGACGATCCCGCGGCGCCCGGCGTCGAGATCGGCAGGCCCGGCGATTCCTATCGTCGCATCCGTCTGACATCGACCTTCGGAAAGATGACGATATTCGTCACCGACGGACATCTGCCCTGGCCCTACGGACGGGAGGTCGGCGGCTACGAAGCGGCGAACCTCGCCGAGACGCTCGCCAAGGCGCAAGCGGCGGGCGCCGAGGTGTTGAACGGCCCCTATGCCGCCGAGGATCGCGATGCCGCCATGGTGCGTTTTCCCGGCGGCTATATCGCCGAGATCCACGCTCCCCGAAAGCCCTGAACGGGCGACCGCGCGCCGCGCTGTGTCGTCGACAGGTTCGCCGAAGTCGCCGACGGAAAAAGTAAAGCGCTCGGTGTTAAGCCGCGAGTGCGCGCAACACGCGCGGCAGTGTCTCGGTCAGATCCTCGGCGATCAGACCCGGCCCGAAGGCTCTGGCGGCGGCGCCATGAAGCCAAACCGCGCAGCTCGCCGCCTCGAATGTGGGCATGCCCTGCGCGAGGAGCCCGCCGATGAGACCGGCGAGAACGTCGCCGGAGCCCGCCGTCGCCAGCGTCGGCGGCAGATCGACGCCGATGGTTGCGCGCCCGCCCGGTTCGGCGACGACGGTATCCGCCCCTTTGCAGACGACGACCGCGCCCAGAAACGCCGCGGCGGCGCGCGCGCGCGCCAGTTTGGACGGAAGGTTCAGAATTTCTTCGTTCGCTTTGAACAATCTTGCGAATTCGCCATCGTGCGGCGTGATCGCCGTCGCCACCCGCGCGCCTCTCGCCAGTACGGCGAGCGCTGCCGCCTCTCCAGTAAAGCTCGTCAGGGCATCGGCGTCGAGGACGAACGAACGAGATTGAGCGCCCGATTCCTTTGTCGCGAGCGCCGTCGCCACCAGCGCCTTCGTCGCCGCGCCGACGCCGGCTGCGGGCCCGATGACAATAGCGTTGCGTCTTGTATCGGCGAGAAGTTCGGCAAAACCCGCCGTCCCATCGAATGGCGCGACCATCACGGCGGTGGAATGAGCTGAATTGACCGCCACGGCGTCGAGCGGACTGGCCAGGGCGACGAGGCCAGCGCCGACGCGCAAGGCCGCCCGCGCCGCCAGCCGCGCCGCGCCGGTCTGGCTGGCCCCGCCTGAAAGCACCAAGGCCGAACCGCGCGCATATTTGTTGGAATCGATCCGCAAATCGGGAAAGGCGGCGCGCCATACCGCCGGCGCATTGGCGAAAACCTTCGGCCCGATCGCGGCGAGCGTGGCCGCGCCAATGCCGATGTCCGCGAGCGCGACGCGTCCGCAGCGCGCGCGCCCCGGCAATAGCAAATGACCGGGCTTGAGGCGAAAAAAGGTGACGCTGGCGCTCGCCCGCACCGCGACGCCGCGCTCGGCGCCGGTTTCCCCATCAATTCCCGAGGGCAGGTCGACCGCTAGCACCGGCCGCCCGGAGCCAGCGAAAAGATTGATGCGCTCGACGCAGGCGCGTGCCTCGCCGGTCAGATCGCGGGCGAGACCCGCGCCAAACAAGGCGTCGATGACGAGATCGGCCTCGCCGAGGTCGAAGCCGGCGGCCGCTGCGACCGGCCCGCGCCAGGCCGCCGCAGCCTGCGCCGCATCGCCGCGCAAAGCATCGAGACGACCCAAAAGAGCGAGGTTTACGCGATAGCCGCGCCGCTGCAACAGCCGGGCGGCGACAAAGCCATCGCCGCCGTTGGCGCCAGGGCCGCAGAGGACTGCGATGCGCCCCGCCGATCGCGCGAGCCGCACGGCCTCATCGGCAACCGCGGCGCCCGCCCGCTCCATCAGAACCAGGCCCGGCGTGCCGGCCGCGATCGTCAGGCAGTCGGCCGCGCCCATCTCGTCAGGCGTCAGCAATTCCGGGCAGGCGGCGAGATCAAGCATGAGCCGATGGTGGCGCCGCGAACGGGCGGGCGCAATGGCGCCGTCGCCGCCAGCGGCGATATCGGATATGCGACGGCGAGGCCAACGCAAAATTTGGCGCTTTTCAACCCGGATATTCGTGCTATATGCGCGCACGCCCGGCATGATCCCCGATAGCTCAGCTGGTAGAGCATTCGACTGTTAATCGAATGGTCGCAGGTTCGAGTCCTGCTCGGGGAGCCAGCCTAACTTATTGAAATAGCTTATCTATCTAAGTGACGCTTCGACTCGGTCCCGCTTGCCATTTTGTTTGGGGGCACACTGGGGGCACAAAACGTATCGGCGCTCCCACTTATTTATCGTTTCCCCGGCACCGTTCGAGACCCTGGCGCTCAATGGCTAAGAAAAAGCCCTCTGCCGGTTCCAGCATTGAGTGGCTTTCCCTGTCGGAAGCTTTGCGGTTGATCGTCAAGCGAGGCCGCGACGAAGCGCAAATATCGAT
>DATBZF010000092.1:0-21925 GCA_036513315.1 Roseiarcus sp. | reverse complement strand
CCGAACTTTCGCTTCGCTAGGCTCGATCTTGCCGACCGCGCGGGAATGGCGCGGCTGTTCGCCGACGGGCAATTCGCGCGCGTCATCCATCTGGCGGCGCAGGCGGGCGTGCGTTACTCGCTGGAGAATCCGGCGGCCTATGTCGATTCGAACCTGGTCGGCTTCGCCGAGGTGCTCGAAGGCTGCCGACGCAACGGCTGCAAGCATCTGCTCTATGCCTCGTCCTCTTCGGTCTATGGCGCCAATACGACGCTGCCCTTCGCCACCGATCAGAACGTCGACCATCCGCTCAGCCTCTATGCGGCGACGAAAAAGGCAAACGAGTTGATCGCGCATACCTATTCCCATCTCTTTCGGCTACCGACCACGGGTCTGCGCTTTTTCACCGTCTATGGGCCCTGGGGCCGTCCGGACATGGCGATGTGGATTTTCGCCGACAGGATATTTCGCGGCGAGCCGATATCACTGTTCAACCACGGCCAGATGCGGCGCGATTTCACCTTCGTCTCAGATGTCGTCGAGGCGGTCGTACGGCTGGCAGCGAAACCGGCCGAGCCCGATCTCGCCTGGTCGAGCGACAGCCCGGCGCCCAGCTCGAGCAATGCGCCCTGGCGTCTCTACAATATCGGCAATCACAGCCCTATCGAGGTCGAATATGTCGTGCAGCTCATCGAGCGCGAGACCGGCCGCACCGCCAAGCGTGAATATCTGCCGATGCAGCCCGGAGACGTGCCGGCGACCTATGCCGATGTGAGCGACCTTGCCAGAGCGGTCGACTTCGCGCCGCGAACCTCGATCGAAGACGGTGTCCGCAGCTTCGTCTCGTGGCTGCGCAAATATAAGGGGTTTTAATTTGGCCGCGGTAGCGCACGGGCGCAATTTGGCGATCATTGGCCTCGGCTATGTCGGCCTGCCGGTCGCCACGGCTTTCGCGCGTTCCGGCGTTCCGGTCGTCGGCTTCGACATCGACCGGGGTCGGATCGAAGAGCTGAAGGCCGGCCGCGACCGCACGCGCGAGGTCGAGACGGCCGACCTTGCGCTGCCGTCGCTGCGCTATAGCGACGATCCGGCCGATCTTGCAGCCGCCGATTTCTTCATCGTCACGGTACCGACGCCAATCGACGAGGCGCGCCGGCCCGATCTCCGCGCACTGCTCAAAGCCTCCGAAACCGTCGGCCGTGTGCTAAAAAAAGGCGACGTCGTCGTCTATGAATCGACCGTCTATCCCGGCGCGACGGAAGAAGATTGCGCACCGGCGCTGGAGCGCGCCTCGGGGTTGAAGGCCGGTTCCGATTTCAGCATCGGCTATTCGCCCGAGCGCATCAATCCCGGCGATAAGGAGCACCGGTTCGAGACGATCAGGAAGGTCGTTTCCGGCCAGGACGCCGCAACGCTCGACATCGTCGCCGCGGTCTATGGATCGGTCGTCACGGCGGGCATCCACCGCGCCGCCTCGATCAAAGTGGCGGAAGCGGCCAAGGTGATCGAGAACACCCAGCGCGATCTCAATATAGCCTTCGTCAACGAACTCTCGGCGATCTTCCAGCGTCTCGGCGTCGACACTGCCGACGTTCTGGAAGCAGCAGGGACCAAATGGAATTTCCTGCACTTCTCGCCGGGCCTTGTCGGCGGCCATTGCATCGGCGTCGACCCCTATTATCTCACCCATCGCGCCGAACGCGCCGGCTATCATCCCGAGGTTATCCTCGCCGGCCGGCGCGTTAATGACGGCATGGGCGCCCGCATCGCGCGCGAATGCGTGCGGTTGATGCTGCAGCGGGGCGCGGCGCGCGGCTTGGTGACAGTGCTCGGCCTGACCTTCAAGGAGAACGTTCCGGACATCCGCAATTCCAAGGTTGTCGACATCGTGCGCGAATTGGAGAGTTTCGGGCTGCGCGTCCAAGTGCACGATCCCCTGGCCGTCGCGTCGGAAGCCGAGCGTGAATACGGAATCGAGCTTCTACCACGAGAAGCGCTGGCGCAGGCGGATGCTTTGATCCTTGCGGTGCCGCATGCCACCTATATCGATGGCGGCTGGGCCCTGGTAACAGGGCTATTGCGCGACGGCGGCGCGGTGATCGATGTCAAGACCCGGTTGGACCGCAACGCCAAGCCCGACAATATCGATCTCTGGCGACCTTAGCGGATGAATCCGCGCCTACTCTATGTCGTGTCGGAAGATTGGGCGTTCCTCTCTCATCGCCTGCCAATGGCGCGCGCGGCGCGTGCAGCAGGTTTTGCCGTCCATGTCGCGACGCGCATCGACCGTTGCGGAAGCAAGATCGAGGCGGAGGGCTTCGCGACGCACCACATCCCTTTTTCGCGCGGCAGGATATCGCCGCTGGCGACGCTGCATACGATACGAAGTCTCACGCAAATCATCGCCGCAGTGCGACCGCATGTGACGCACCATTCCGCCTTGCAGCCCTCGATCCTGGGCTCAATCGCGGCGATCGGCACGCACTCGACCTGCCTCAACGCCATCAACGGGCTCGGATTCGCCTTCACCTCCGAAACCGCCAAAGCACGCTTGCTGCGGCCGGTCCTGGGGGTGGCGATCCGTCTGTTGGTCAACAGGGCGCGCGCCCGCACGCTGGTGCAAAATCCTGACGATCGCGCCGCGCTGATCCGGCTCGGCGTCTCCTCGGGATCGATCGCGCTGATTCCAGGTTCCGGAGTCGATGTCGAAGCTTTGACGCCGCTGCCCGAGCCCGATGGACCGCTGACAATCGGCTTCGCCGGACGCCTGCTCGACGACAAGGGCGTCCGGCCGTTGGTGCAGGCGGTGCGAAGCATGCGCGCGAAGGGCGCCAACGTGGTTCTCCTGATCGCCGGGACGCCCGATCCCGCGAATCCCAGCTCCATTCCACTGGCCGAGATCGAAGGATGGCGCGAAGCCGGCGCGATCGAATGGCTGGGACAGGTGAGCGACATCCGCGATCTCTGGCGGCGTTGCCACATCGCGGCTTTGCCCTCGCGCCGGGAAGGCCTGCCCAAGGCTTTGCTCGAGGCCGCCGCGTGTGGGCGCGCGATGATCGCAACCGACGTCCCGGGATGCCGGGAGGTGGCGATCGAAGGGGAGACGGGGCTGCTCGTCCCAATGGACGACGCCGGCGCCCTCGCCGACGCCATTGAACGTCTCGACAAGTCCCCGGGGCTGCGACGCGCATTCGCCGCGCGCGCCCGGGTTTTGGCCGAGACGCGCTTCGCCGAGACGATCATCGAACGCGACATCGGCCGCCTTTACCGCGAAATGCTAGCGACGACGGCGCTGCGCGACTGACCGCCGTCAGGCGCGATCACTCGATATAGCGCACGCGATCGGATTCAAGCACCGCCCGCGCGAAATCGGACATTTCAAGCCCGGCCTTCACTTTCGCCTCAAGCGCCGTCTCCGCTGCGCGAACATCCGCCAGGGCTTTCAGCACGGCCCCCGCCTGATCGCGCGGCACGACAACCACGCCGTCGCGATCGCCGATCAATATGTCGCCCGATTCGACGCGCAATCCGCCGATGTCGACGGGCTGACCGACGGTTCCCGGACCGTTGCGCGCCGGGGAATTGGGGGTGACGCCGGCGCAATAGACCGGCAGGCCGACGCCGAGCACGCCGACGATATCGCGCACCATGCCGTCGGTGACGAAGCCCGCGACGCCCCGGTTGCGCGCCATGCCCAGCATCAGGTCGCCGGTGACCGCGGCGCCGGCATAGCCGCCGGTCGCCGCGACCAGAATGTCGCCGGGCCCGGCGATGGAGAGCGCCCCGAACAGCGCGAGATTGTCGGCGGGGCCGCAGGCGCAGGTCACCGCGACGCCGACCATGATTTTGCCCGATGGCTCCAGCGGCTTGATGCGATAGTCGAGCGCGCCGCTGCCGCCCATCGCGTCGACGACGTTTCCAGTGGGAGCGCCTGCGAATGCTTCAACCATTTCCTTGGCCGGGCGGGGAAAACGGGCGCGAATGGTCAGCAGCGGCGGGTCGACGATCATGCGAACATTCCTGTTGTTGGATTCACGGCCGATTGAAACTCACAAATGAAGCGACCCGGCGTTTGACGCCCGGAACAATTGATCGGCGCTGATGTCGTCGATCCGCGTTGCGCCCATCAGACCCAAGACGCGATCGATCTCGCGGCCAAGGATATCGAGCGCATGGGCGACGCCAGCCTCGCCCGCCACCGCCAGGCCCCAGAGCTGAGGCCGGGCGATCAGACAGGCCGAGGCGCCGAGCGCGAGCGCCTTCACCACATCGGCGCCGCGCCGCACGCCGCCGTCGAGCAGGACCGGAATGGCGCCATTGACGGCGGCGATGATCGCCGGCAACGCTTCGATCGTCGCCAGCGCCCCATCGAGCTGACGCCCGCCATGGTTCGAGACGATCAGGCCGTCGATTCCGCGCTTCACCGCCTCCGACGCCTCGTCGGGATGCAGAACGCCTTTCAACAGAAGCGGACCTTTCCACAGGCCGCGCAGCCAGTCGACATCGCGCCAGGACATGCCGGGATCGAGGAGCGAGGCCATGCGCGCGGCGATATCGCGAATATCCGACGATTCTCCGGGCCGCACATAATTGGCGAAGGTGACACGCGGCAGCTCCCGGCTCATGCGAGCGAGCCAGGGCAGTTTGCCGGCCATCGCGGCGAGGTCGGCTGCGCGAAATCGCGGCGGGATGCTGAAGCCGTTGCGGATGTCGCGCTCGCGATTTCCGAGCAATTGATTGTCGGTGGTCAGCACCAGCGCGTCGTAGCGCGCCGCCGCGGCGCGCTCGACGAAGGCGCGCGAGAAGGCGCGGTCGCGATAAATGAATATCTGCATCCAGCGTGGCGCGGCGCCGGAGGCCGCCAGTTCTTCGATCGTGCAGACGGAAGCGTGACTGAGGCAATATCCCGTCCCCGCCGCGCTCGCCGCGCGCGCGGCGGCGATTTCACCGCCGGGCCAGAACAGGCCGCTGAGGCCGGTCGGCCCGATCAGCACCGGCAGCGACAACCGTCGGCCGAACAGCTCAACCGAAATATCGCGCTTCGCAGCGCCGTTGAGCGGGCGCGGGATCAGCGCGATATCACCGAAGGCGGACTCATTGCGCCGCAGCGTGCGCTCGTCCTCCGCGCCGCCGTCGGCGAAATCAAAGATCGGACGCGGCAGGGTGCGGCGCGCGAGATGGCGTAGCGCCGCCAGGCTGTAGCTTTGGCGGCGCCAAGCGGGGATGGCGGCGACGTTCATCGCCGGACGCCGGCCGCGATCGCGCCGACATGGGTCGGCGCGCCGCCGCCGGGGATGCGCACACGCCAAAGCGCGCCGCCGAAAGAAGGCTCGGCGCTGGAGGCGAGAACGCCCGCGTCCGTCACCCAGAGCGTTTCGCCGGCGAACGCGCAATTGGTGGGCGCGGCCCCGCAAGCGATGAAGCCTTCGATCGCGCCGTCAGGCGCCAGCACATGCAGGCCGGCGGCGACCAGGTCGGTCACATAGAGGCGGCCGTCGGCCCCGATCTTCATGCCGTCAAGCACCGGATTGGCGCCGGGCATGCGGCCGAGATCCTCGATCGCGCCAGCGGGGCGCCAACGTCGCACATGCCCGGTATAGGATTCGCCCCAGACGATCGAGCCATCGGCCTCGACGACGAGACCATTGGGGAAAACCGGTTCGGGAAAGGCGATCACGACGCGCGCCGAGCCGTCCGGCGCCAGGGCGAAGATATAGCTCATATCCGGATCGGCTGGATTATAGGTTCCAGGATCGGTGAAGATGAGCCGGCCGTCAGCGGCAAAGACGAGATCATTCGGCCCGTTGAGGACGATGCCCTCCACTTCGGTCAGCAGAATCTCGGCTTTGCCGCCCTCGCGCACCCGCTGGATCGAAGGAACGCTCATCTCGGCGGCGCGCCACGGTCCGACGGTGCCGCCGTTCTGGCAGAGATAGATTTCGCCGCCCGCGCCGAGCACACAGGAATTGGGCGCCCCGGCGACATAGGCGAACTGGCGCGCCTCGCCATCGGCGTCGACGACGGACAACTGGCTGCGGTAACTCTCGACGAAGACGAGGCGGCCGTCGGGCAGCACGGTCGGCCCCTCCGGCCAGCCGAGCCCCGACGCCACCTGTTCCGGCCGAGCGGCCTGCTGGCTCATTCGGCGCCTCCCTTCATCGGACCCAAGCGATTCCCACGAGCGCTTTATTCGTGTCGCCGGCTATCGACCCCCGGCCTCGCGCGCGGCGACATTCATGACATCGCAAAAGCCACGCGCCAAGCGCTGGCTTCGAAAACGCCTTGCGCTGACGGCCGACGAAGCGGTCGAGCCAGGACAAAGAGGCGCCGAACTGTCCTTCAAGCCGGACAACGTCTTCGCGCGTCGCCGGGACTTTGGCGCGATCGCCGCCCAGCGCCTCGATTCGGTCATGTCGGAACGGCGATTCAACGATATCAATCCCTTGCGAGTCGATTTTGTTTCGCACGCGGTTGTCGCCGGAATCCAGGTCGTCTTCTTCAACCCGTTTCGTCCAAGAACCGCTCAACACCATATTCTGTGAAACAGAATAACTCAACATTTTGTTTTACTAAATTGGAACATTGAGCCGAGGTGAGGAGTTGTCGACGGACCGCTCTTGACGCTTCAGGGACCGTCGCCTAGATATTTGTTCTCTTTTTGTTCCAGGAGACCGGACATGCAGCCTCAACGGGCGAAATTGCGGGACTATTCAGAACGCGTCGTCGTCGCGCGCCAGCTTGGCGTGGCGTTCGGCGACGGGCTGGTGGCCCCTGATCGGCGGCGCGGACGCGGCGCGGCCTCCAATGAAACCGGACGATTCGAGCCGACCAGGCGGGAGGAGTTCGATGACGGCTGGGGCACGGACGAAACGCTGAAGCCCTTCAAGACGGAAGTCATCCACGAGCGCCCGCGCACCATCATCGCGCGCAACGAATCGCCCGATATTTCCTTCGACCGCTCGATCAATCCCTATCGCGGCTGCGAGCACGGTTGCGTCTATTGCTTCGCGCGGCCGACCCATGCCTATCTCGGCCTGTCGCCAGGGCTCGATTTCGAGAGCAAGCTCTTCGTCAAGGACGGCGCGGCCGTGCTGCTCGAACGCGAACTGGCCGCGCCCAATTATCGCGCCCGCACGATCGCGCTCGGCTCCAATACCGATCCCTATCAGCCGATCGAGCGGCAATATCGCGTCACCCGCTCGATTCTCGAAGTGCTCGCGCGCTACGACCATCCGGTCGGCATCGTCACCAAGTCCAATCTCGTCCTGCGCGATCTCGACATTCTCTCAGCCATGGCCGCCAAAGGGCTCGTAAAAGTCTATGTTTCGGTGACGACGCTGGACAAGGAGATCGCGCGCAAGATGGAGCCGCGCGCGCCGATTCCCGGCCGCCGCCTGGAGGCGATCGAGCGTCTGGCGCAAGCGGGAGTGCCGGTCGGTGTGATGGTTGCGCCGATCGTTCCGGCCGTCAATGATTCCGAGATCGAGACGATCCTTACGCGCGCCCATGCCGCCGGCGCCCGCGAGGCCGGCTATGTCATGCTGCGGCTGCCGCTGGAGCTGCGCGACATTTTCCGCGAATGGCTGCTGGTCCATTACCCCGACCGATTGCGCCATAGCCTGTCGCTGGTGCAATCGACGCGCGGCGGCAAGGACTACGATTCGCAATGGGGCAAGCGCATGGCCGGCTCCGGCCCCTACGCCTGGATGATTGGCCGCCGCTTCGAAATCGCCGCTGCGCGCCTTGGCTTTAACGAGAACCCGACGCTGCTGCGCTACGACTTGTTCCATCAGCCGGAAGGCGAGGCTAAGGGACCGAAGCAGTTGAGCTTGTTTTGAGGGGCGGGAAAGCTGACGTCGTGCCGCCCTCATCCGAACTTCGCTAACGCGAAAGCCAGCTTCTCCAGCTTCGCGAAAGAAGGCGCGCATCTTTCTTCTCTCGCGAAGCGGGAGAAGTCGTCATGCGAGCATGACAGATGAGGGGCGGCGCGACGTCGCAGAACTATTCCAGCTCCTCCGGCAGTATCCGCTCGATCAGCGTATCCTCCGCCCCCGCCAGATCGCCCGCGCCAAACTGCCCTTGAGGGTCCCCGGTCAGGCGCGAGGCGACATAGGCCTCGACGAGCGAGCCTTGCCGCCCGGCCAGCGCCGCGGCGGCGGCGAGGCGCGCAATGCGCTCGCAGGCCCGGCGCGCCAGGCGTTCGCCGCCGCGAAGGTCCGCTTCGAGATCGAGCGCCTCGGGCGGCAGGCCGCATTGCGCATGGAGCCGCGCGATCACCGCGCTCGCCGCCTCCGGCGTCCGCGCGGCGGCGCGCAGCACGTCTAGCGCCATCACATTGCCCGATCCCTCCCAGATCGCATTGACCGGCGCCTCGCGATAGGCGCGCGCCAGCGGCCATTCCTCGACATAGCCATTGCCCCCTAGGCATTCCATCGCCTCATAGACGAAATGCGGCGCGGCTTTGCAGACCAGGAATTTAGCGGCCGGCGTAATGAGGCGCGCATAGGCGGCTTCTTCGGGATCGTCCGCGGCCCGGTCGAACGCGCGCGCGAGGCGGAACGCCAGCGCCGTCGCGCCCTCGACCTCGAGCGCGAGATCGGCGAGCACGGCGCGCATCAGCGGTTGATCGACCAATCGCTTCTGGAAGACCCGACGATAACGCGCATGATGGGTCGCCTGCGCCAAGGCGAAGCGCATCAGCCCCGCCGAGGCGACGACACAGTCGAGCCGCGTCATCTGCACCATCTCGATGATCGTGCGCACGCCCTGCCCTTCCGGCCCGACGCGTTCGGCGAAAGCCGAGGAAAAGACGACTTCCGACGAGGCGTTGGAGCGGTTGCCGAGCTTGTCCTTGAGGCGCTGGAAGAAAATCCGATTCTTGGAGCCGTCGGGGCGAAAGCGCGGCGTCAGGAATGTCGTCAAGCCGCCCGGCGCTTGAGCGAGCACAAGAAACGCGTCGCACATCGGCGCCGACATGAACCATTTCGAGCCGGTAATCTCATAAGACCCCGCAATGGGCGCGGCGCGCGCGACATTGGCGCGCACGTCGGTGCCGCCCTGCGGCTCCGTCATGCCCATGCCGAGCGTGACCGCGCTCTTCTCCCACCAGGGGCGTAGTGCGGGGTCGTAGAGCCGCCCCAGAATCTTCGGCGTCCATTTCTCCGCGATCGATGGTTCGTGGCGTAGCGCTGCGACGCTGGCGCTGGTCATCGTCAGGGGACAGATATGGCCGCTTTCGGCCTGCGTCGCCAGAAATAAGCGCGCCGCCCGCGCCGCTTGACCAGAGGGCGCGATCGCCGGCGGCTGGGCGCGATCCCAGATCGAGCAATGAAGGCCCGCCGCCATATTGCGCGCCATCAGCGCGTGATAGGCGGGATGAAACTCGACCTGATCGAGCCGATTGCCCCGGGCGTCGACCAGCCGCAGGCGCGGTGGGAACTCATTGGCGAGCCGCCCGAGTTCCATCGCCTCGGCGCTGCCGCTGGCCGCCCCGAAATCGGCGAGCTTTTCGGCGTCGGCGTCGACCCCCGCGGCGGCGGCGCCCTCCCGAAGGGCGCGATCTTCGAGAAAAAGATTGCGATTTGAGAAAGGCGGCGACTGGTTAGGCGCCTCCTCCGTGCCGAAGATCGGATCGTCGCGCATCGCCTGCAGCCCCGCCCGCCGCTTTGACCGCTGGCCGAACGAGGGCCGCGCTTATTCCCCCGCCAGTTGCAGGGCCGGTTTCCGCGCTTCGCGCTCGCGCAACCGCGCCTCGCGCTCGCCGACGTAGTCGCGTGTCATCGGCACGATATCCTGGCTTTTGGCGAGCTGGATCTGGAACACCATGTTGCCGTCGACGCGGAAGGAAGTTTCCGAACCGGCAAGATAGAATTCCCACATCCGGCAAAACCGCTCGTCATAAAGCGCCTTCGCCTCGTCGCGATGCGCCATGAAGCGCTGGCGCCAGGCCTTCAACGTCTCGGCATAGTGGAGCCGCAGGATTTCCGTGTCAGTCACATAGAGACCGGCGCGTTCAATCGAGGCGAACACTTCCGACAGCGCCGGAATATAGCCGCCGGGGAAAATATATTTGGAAATCCAGGGATTGGTCGCGTTCGGCTTGCCGCTGCGGCCGATCGCGTGCAGCACCATCACGCCGTCGTCCTTGAGCAAGCGCCGGACGTGCTGGAAATATTCGTCGAAACCGCCGATGCCGACATGTTCGAACATGCCGACCGAGACAATGCGATCAAAGCGCTCGTCGACGTCGCGGTAATCCTCCAACCGAAAACTCACCCGATCGGCAAGGCCGCTATCGACCGCCCGCTTGACCGCGACGCCATGCTGCTCCTTCGACAGAGTGACGCCGGTCGCGCGCGCGCCGGCGGTTCCGGCCAGATACAATCCCATGCCGCCGAAACCGCAGCCGATGTCGAGCACGCTGTGATCGTCGTCGACGAGCAATTTGGCGGCGATATGGCGCTTCTTGGCGAGTTGCGCCTCCTCAAGCGTCGCGCCGGGATGTTCATAATAGGCGCAGGAATATTGCCGATCCGAATCGAGGAACAGGTCGTAAAGCTTGACGTTCAGATCATAATGATGCGCGATGTTCTGCTTGGCGCGCATACGGTCGTTGCGCTGGCGGAACCGGCGCGTCGCGATGCGCGCGTCCTCGAGCAGCTTGAGCCAGCGCGGCCCGCCAAAGGCGGCAATGTTTCGCGCGCCCAGCGCGAGCACCTCATAAAGACCGCCCTTCGTCACCGTCAGGCGGCCGTCCATATAGAGTTCGCCCATCGCCAGCGAGGGATCGAAGATCAATTCCCGCTCTGCAGCGCGATCGGCCAGCTTGACTCCGACCTTCGGACCCGTTCTGTCGCCGAACACCTGGACAATCCCGTCCGCGGTTTCCACCTCCAGATGCCCGAGCCGGATGAGGGTGGACAAAAAGCTCCGAAAAAGCGTTCCCATAACAGCCCCCGCTGTTGGCGATCCGAGGGCTACGCAACCGGGGAACGCCTTATAGCTAACATGTTTAAACTATGATCCTCGCGCTGCGGATTCAAGGTTCTTATAAGAATTCGCTGTTTTTTGATCGAAAGGGGCGGATTTCTGGCCAAAAAATCCGCAGAAACTAGTAAAAGCCGCGCGCGATCAATTTATTTTGAGTTTGCCAATTCTCCCTGCGAGAACCCATGCTTCGTTTCTTCCTTTGCGTTCTGACGGTCAGCGCCGCCCTCTCGACCGCCGCGGCGCAGGAGGAAAGCCCCGTCTCGCCGCATTTTCTCAACCCCGGGCAGGTCGACCTGACAAAAATCCTGCCGGCGCCGCCGAAACCCGCCTCAAAGGCGCAGCGAAAGGACATGGCGATCAGCCTCGCCTGGCAGGTCAGGCGAACGCCAGCGATGGAGGCGCTCGCCAAAGCCGATTCGGATCGGTCGGTTTTTCGCTTCGGCGTCATTTTCGGCGATTCGTTCGCCAAGGACCGCCTGCCCGTCGCGGCGCGCTTCTTCGATGAAGTGGCGGGAGACGAGCGGATTGTCGGCGCGGCCGCCAAGACCTACTGGAACCGTCCCCGTCCTTTCGTCACTTCGAGCCGGATCCATCCCTGCGTCGAGCAGCCGCCGACCAATTCCTACCCCTCCAACCATGCGACGATTGGCATGCTCTATGCTCGGATCCTCGCCCGCATGCTGCCCGAGCAGCGGCTTCGCATCCTCGCCCGCGCGCAGCAATATGCACAGGACCGCGTCATTTGCGGCGTCCATTATGAGAGCGACGTCGAGGCCGGCAAGCGCGCCGGCGCCATCGAAGCCTCAGCCATGTTCCCCAATGCGACGTTCAAGCGGGAGTTCGCTGAGGCAAAGGCGGAGATCAGAGCGGTTCTGACCCCGCCCCGATGAGCAGGGATCGAAGCCGATTTCGACGGTTCGGCCGGCCGTCCCCCGCATTGACAAGGCCGGCGCCGCCTCCTATCTCAGCGGCGAGCGTCTGTCCTTGCGCGGCTAAGGTGGGTTTTGGCCCGTCGGGCCTGCGTGGCGTCTACGGATCGCCCCTGTTTTGGGCCTTCAAAGTCCGGACGCAGGCGGGCGCAATATCCGGAAGATTGACGGAACGCTTGGGCGCCCTCGCCTTCATCGTGCGGCGGCGTCCCGTATAAGGCGACATCCCTTGGGTTACGCTGATCACGCTGAATTGGGGCGGTTGCTTCCCGGGAAACGGCCGGAAATTTGAATTGGCGCCGGTCGACGGTCGGAAAGGTCGGATATGCTCGGCAATATGCTCAAGAAGGTTTTCGGCTCGTCGAATGAGCGACGGCTGAAGGGATATCGACCCAATATCGCGGCCGTCAATGCGCTCGAGGCGCAATTCGCCGCGCTCAGCGACGATGAGCTGCGCGCCAAGACGGTGGAATTTCGCGCTGCCCTGGCCGCCGGCAAGACGCTCGAAGACATCGCCGCGCCTGCTTTCGCGGCGGTCCGCGAAGCCGCCAAGCGCACGCTCAAGCAACGCCATTTCGACGTGCAATTGATCGGCGGCATGGTTCTGCATGAGGGCGCGATCGCCGAAATGCGCACTGGCGAAGGCAAGACGCTGGTGGCGACGCTGGCGAGCTATCTCAACGCGCTCGCCGGCAAGGGCGTCCATGTCGTCACCGTCAATGACTATCTGGCGCGACGCGATTCGGAGTGGATGGGCCAGATCTACGGTTTCCTCGGCATGAGCGTCGGCGTGATCGTACACGGGCTCGACGATAACCAGCGCCGCCAGGCCTATGCCGCCGACATCACCTATGGCACCAACAACGAATTCGGCTTCGACTATCTGCGCGACAATATGAAATATGACATGGCCGACATGGTGCAGCGGGGCCATCATTTCGCGATTGTCGACGAGGTCGATTCGATCCTGGTCGACGAGGCGCGCACCCCGCTGATCATCTCCGGCCCCTCGGACGACCGCTCCGATCTTTATAAATCAGTCAACGAAATCATCCCCCGTCTGGTGCGAACCGATTTCGAGCTCGACGAAAAGCAGCGCACCGTCAATCTGACCGAGACGGGCAACGAACATGCCGAGGAATTGCTTCGCGACGCCGGCCTCCTCAAGGAGGGCTCGCTTTACGAGGCCGCCAGCGTGACGCTGGTGCACCATGTCAACCAGGCGCTCCGCGCGCATAAATTGTTCCAGCTCGACAAGGATTACATCGTCCGCAATGGCGAACTCGTCATCGTTGATGAATTCACCGGCCGCATGATGCCGGGCCGGCGTTATTCGGAAGGGTTGCACCAGGCGCTCGAGGCCAAGGAGCATGTGCAGGTCCAGCCTGAAAACGTCACGCTCGCCTCGATCACCTTCCAGAATTATTTCCGCCTCTACAAGAAGCTCGCCGGCATGACCGGCACCGCGGCGACGGAAGCCGACGAATTCACCGAAATCTACAAACTCGAAGTCGTCGAGATTCCGACCCATCGGCCGGTCAGCCGCACCGACGAGGACGACGAGGTCTATCGCACCGGCGTCGAGAAGCTGCGCGCTGTCGTGAAAGAGATCGAGGCCGCCAATTCCAAAATGCAGCCGATGCTGGTCGGCACCACTTCGATCGAAAAATCCGAACAGCTCGCCGAGCTCCTGGAGAAGACCGGCTACACCAAGATCGATTTCGCCAAGCCCGCGGCGCTTTCCGATCTCTACGCCTCGGCGCGCGCCGGCCGGCCCTCGAAACTTTTCGCGGTGCTGAACGCGCGCTTCCACGAACAGGAGGCCTATATCGTCGCCGAGGCCGGCGTGCCGGGCGCGATCACCATCGCCACCAATATGGCGGGCCGCGGCACCGACATCCAGCTCGGCGGCAATGTCGAAATGCGGGTGACGCAGGAATTGGATCCGATGGCGCCGGGCGATTCGCGCGTCGCCCGGGAAGCCGAGATCCGCGCTGAAGTCGAAGACTTCAAGCAGAAGGCGATCGCCGCCGGCGGCCTCTATATCATCGGCACCGAGCGACATGAGAGCCGGCGCATCGACAACCAGCTACGCGGTCGCGCTGGACGCCAGGGCGACCCCGGCCGCTCGAAATTCTTCCTGTCGCTGCAAGACGATCTCATGCGCATTTTCGGCTCCGAACGCATGGACGCGATGCTGAAAAGGCTCGGCCTGAAAGAGGACGAATCGATCGTCCATCCCTGGATCAACAAGGCGTTGGAGAAGGCGCAGCAGAAGGTTGAGGCGCGCAACTTCGACATGCGCAAGAACATCCTGAAGTTCGACAATGTGATGAACGATCAGCGCAAGGTGATTTTCGAGGACCGGCGCAAGATGATGGCCCAGGAATCGCTGGAGCCGACCATCGCCGAAATGCGCGCCAATGTCGTCGACGATCTCGTCGCCAAGCACATTCCCGCCGACGCCTATCCTGAGGCCTGGGACGTCGAGGGGCTCAAAGAGGGCGCGCAGGCCAAGCTCAATCTCGACATGCCGATCGCCGACTGGGCGAAGGAAGAAGGCATCGCCGACGAGGAGATGAACGAGCGCCTGCATAAGGCGGCTGACGAAGCCTATGCCGAGCGCGTCAATCGCAACACGCCCGAGGCGATGCGCTACGTCGAAAAGCAGGTGATCCTGCAGGCGCTCGATCATCTCTGGCGCGATCATCTGGTGACGCTCGACCATCTGCGTCAGGTGATCGGCTGGCGCGGGCTAGCCCAGCGCGATCCGCTCAACGAATACAAATCCGAGGCGTTCGAACTGTTCAAGACGCTGATCGAGCGTTGGCACGAAGCGGTCATCGCCCAGATGATGCGCATCGAAGTGCGCTTCCAGCCGCCCGATCCGGCGCCGCCGCCGATGCAGTTCCAGCATCTCGACCCGATCAGCGGCCTCAACGATGAGCCGTTCGGCGCCGTCAATGAGCCGCTCAGCCTCGGCGATTTCTCGACGACGGCGACGGCCGTCGGCGCGCTTGCCGCGCCGTCGCTTGTCGCGCCCGCCGCTGAGCGCGACCCCAGCGATCCCACGACCTGGGGCAAAGTCGGCCGCAACGAGGCATGCCCCTGCGGCTCCGGCAAGAAATACAAACATTGCCACGGGACGCTCGCCTGATCATGGTTCAGCCGCTGCAAGCGAGGGTGACGCGCGGCGCGGCGCTGAAATCGTTGCGCGCGCTTCTTGCCGAGGCTGGAATTGAGGATGCCGCGGCCGATGCGCGTCTCCTGCTCTGCGCGGCCGAAGGCGTCAAAAGCGCCGATTTGATTCGCGCGCCTGAGCTTTGCTTGAGCGAGGCGGCGCTGGCGCGGCTGGCGCCGATGGCTGGCCGCCGCGCGGCGGGGGAGCCGGTGTCGCGCATTCTGTCGCGGCGCGAGTTCTGGGGCCTGCGGTTGACGATATCGCCCGACGTTCTCGATCCGCGCGCGGATACGGAGACGCTCGTCGAAGCGGTCGTAAAGGAATTTGCTCAGCGCCGACAGGCGCCCTTGCGCATTCTTGATCTTGGCGCCGGCTCGGGCGCCATCCTATGTGCGCTTCTGAAGGAGTTCGGCGCGGCGACCGGGATCGCGGTCGATCTCTCGACGCGCGCCGCAGCGCAGGCGCGCGCCAATCTCGCCGCCTGCGGCCTCGCGGCGCGCGCTGGCGTCGTCGTCGGTTCGTGGGCGCAAGCTATTTGCGGACCCTTCGACATCGTCGTGTCCAACCCGCCCTATATCCCGAGCCGTGAGATCAGCCGATTGGCGCGCGAAGTGAGGGATCACGACCCTTCCTTGGCGCTGGACGGCGGCCTTGACGGGTTGGACGCCTATCGTGCGCTCGGTCCGCAACTCGCGTCTCTGCTCGGCGAGGACGGACGTTTCTTTGTTGAATTCGGCTGCGGACAAGCCGATCGCGTGACGGCGATCCTTGCCGGACACGGTCTGGCGAAGCTGGCGCTCTATGCCGATCTGGCGGGCCTGAACCGCGTCGTGAGCGGCGGCTTGCCTGGCCTTGGGTTGATTGCCAAAAGAGCGGCCAAATCGAAAAATGCCCCCCAGAAGATGCCTCTTGGCGTGGAGTGAAAAAAAGACTATATATTCTGTGAGAATCGTCTTCGCGTCGTTGTCCGGGCGAGAATTGCGCAGCTACCTCAAGGAGTCGCCTCCGGGGCTGGCCGCACCATCAACCGTTTCAGATTGTCGACAGCCGAAGAGACTTTAGCCGCCAGGTTTGTTCGGCCACGAGGCGGCTTGCTGATGCATCCAAACGTCCTGAGCTGACAGGAAGCCGTCTGTGATCCTTGTCGCTCGTGGATAGCCGCAAATCCGGGTTCGCCGGCGCGCCGCCGCGGACGCGCGGGATGGGCGGGCGTTTTAGGCGACCCAACCTCGGAAAATTCAAAATCTCTGGAAGCTACGGAACTTCGAAAGCTAAGGACAATAAATGAGACCTGGTCAGAACAAGCGCATGCGCGGCCGCCCCAATAACAATCGCCGGGGACCCAATCCTCTGACGCGATCTTACGAATCAAACGGGCCGGACGTGAAAATCCGGGGCAACGCCCACCATGTCGCGGAAAAATATCTGCAGCTCGCGCGCGACGCCCACACCAGCAGCGATCCCGTCGCCGCGGAAAATTATCTTCAGCACGCGGAACATTATTTTCGCTTGATCGCCTCGGCTCAGGCGGCTCAGTTACAACAGCAGAACGGTTCCGCGCGGCCGCCTGGAGAGGGCGACGCCGATGAGATGGACGACGACGACGATGTGGGCGGCCTGTCCGATCGCTTCGCCTCGCCCGCCGAGCGGGCGCCCCAGCCTTTTCAGCCCCCGTCTGGTTTCAGCCAGCCCGCGCTGCCGCAACCACAGCCCCAGAGCCAGCCTTACCAGGACCGCGCGCCTTACGAGAGCGATCGACAGCCGCAAGGCGACCGCGGCTACCAGGGGCGCCAGGATCGTTCGAACAATCGCCAGGAAAATCGCGGACCGCGCGACAACAGGCCTTATCAGGACCGCCAGGACCAGCAGCGGGACAATCGCGACAGAGATTCGCGCGACAGAGATTCGCGCGACAACCGCTTCGTGCGCGACAACCGGCCGCGCGAATTCCGCCCCTATCGCGATCCCAATCCGCCGCGTGAAATAGCCAATCCGCCCGAGGCAGCGGCGCTCGCGCCTGTCCTGCCTTCATTCATCACCGCGCCGCCGCGCGTCAATTCGCCGTCGGATGTCGAGGAGACGCAGTTTTCAGCCGGCGATCAGCCGCCGCGGGTAGAGACGGAGACGCCGGCCGCCGATGCGGCGCCTTTCGTCAATGGCGAAGGCGAGCCGCGCTTCCCTGCGCGCGGGCGCCGGCGTCGGCCTCGTCCGACCTTTGGCTTCGACGCGCCCGGAGACAGCCAGTCCGCCGATTCGTCGGAGCAACCGCCGCACAAGGACGAAGCGCCCGCCGGCGACTGATGCTCACGGGCGTGGCGATGACGAATGGCGCGGCGTCGCCGCGCCAGCTGCCCCACACGCCTCATTCGGCCGCGCGCGGAATAATGCTTGCGCGCCCACCGCGATGCGCGCCGCGCCCTTCGTCTGGAAAAAGAAACGTGGCGGCAACCAACATGGTCGTGACTTGTCGCCGGCCCCGAAATGATGATTGTCTCGAATCTCAGAGACAGGTCGAGGGTGACGACGGGCATGCGACAGGACAAAGCTTTGGCGCAGGCGCGCGCTCTACTCGACAGGGTTCCTCTGCTCGACGGCCATAACGATCTGCCCTGGGTCATCCGCATCGACGCCGAGGCGCGCGGCGATGTCGCGGCCTATGACCTGACGCGCCAGCATCAAAACGGCGACACCGATATTCCGAGACTTCGCGAAGGCATGGTCGGCGCGCAATTCTGGGCGGCGTTCCAGCCTACCAGCGCGCCCCATCCCGCGCGCACCGCACTCGAACAGATCGATCTCATCCGGCGCATGGAGGAATTGCACGCCGATGTGTTCCTGCCCGCGCGCCGCGCCGGCGACGTCGCCAAGGCGCATCGGATGAGAAAGATCGCCTCCTTCATCGCTGTCGAAGGCGGCGTCGGTTTGGAGAATTCGCTCAGTCCGCTGCGCATCTGGCGCGCGGCCGGCGCGCGGCTGATGACGCTTTGCCATAACGAGAGCCTCGACTGGGTCGATTCGGCCACCGACAGACCGCGCGTCAATGGCCTCAATTCCTTCGGCCGCGCCGTCGTCGGCGAGCTCAACCGGCTCGGCATGATGGTCGATTGCGCGCATGTCTCGCATGATGGGCAGCGGCGCGTGCTCGAGGTCACGCAGGCGCCCATCGTACTCTCCCATTCCAACGCTTTCGCGCTATGCGACCATCCGCGCAATGCGCCGGACGATGTGCTGCGGCGGCTGAAGGATAATGGCGGCCTTGTCATGGCGACTTTCGTGCCGGGCTTTATCTCGCAGGAGCTGCGCAATTGGCTCGCCCATTCGCGCGGCCGCCACGGCGCGGCCCCGGTCACGGCGGACCCCAAGGCGGCTCTTGCAGAGCTGGAGGCGCAGCGCGGTCCCGCGCCGCGCGCGACGCTCGATCAGCTCGCCGACCATATCGTCTACCTCGTCGCTACGGCAGGAGTCGATCATGTCGGCATCGGCTCGGATTTCTTCGGCGGCGCCCAGCCGCTCGGCCTCGAACATGTCGGCCGCTTCCCGCACCTTTTCGCCGAACTCATCCGCCGTGGCTTTTCGGAAAGCGCCCTCGCCAAAATCGCCTCGCGCAATTTCCTGCGCGCGATGCGCGCGGTCGAGCGGGTGGGCGAGCGATTGCGCAAGGAGCGCGGTCCTGCTTTGGGAAGGATCGAGGATTATCCGGGAGCGTGACGGTGGAGGGGCGCCAGAATGCCTCTCGCGCTCCGCTCCACCATGCAATCAATGCGGAAATCCGCTCTCGTTTAGTCTCGTACTTTCCGTCAGTGCGAGGGAGCGAAGCGACGAAGCAATGACAGCAGAGTAGCTCCAGCAGAAAGCGCCACGCTCCAGGCGACGCCAGAACTCACCCAGCACACGGCCCTTGGTCTCGCCCCGGCCGCAGCGCGGCGTCGGCTCCTGTTAAGCCTAAAATCGTGCAAGGAACGCCAACGCAAGCGCGGGTTGGCGGCATCGAGCGTCCCGCCCTCACCGCTGGCGGCGGCGGCGCATATTGGCCATAGCTGCAGCCTGTAGCGCCATTGCGCCGCTGACAATTTCTGCATATTCGCCCTGCAGATTGGCGAGCGATAAAGCATGCACATCGGCGGCGGGCCACAGACGGCCGGAGAGGTCGCGCTTGTCGACCGCCCAGCAGGCGTCCGCGACGACAAAGACGCGATAGCCGAGGTTGCCGCCGTGGCGGACCGTCGCTTCCAGCGAATTATTGGTGAGCACGCCGCAGACGACGAGCGTGGTGGCGCCGAGGCGATCGAGCGCGGCTTCAAGATCGGTCGCGACGAACGCGCTATTGGCCGATTTGCCGATGATCGTCTCGCCCTCGCGCGGGCGCGCTTGCGGCAGGAACGCGTGCCCCGGCGCGTCGGGGCGATAGGGCGAGGCTGCTTCAGTCGAATCATGGCGGATGTGGATGATGGGGAGATCCTCGGCGCGCCAGGCGGCGAGCAAGGCTTCGACGATCTCCTCCGCCCCTTCATTGTTGCGTGGCCCGAAACGGGGATCGCCGATCGCCTGTTGCAGGTCGATCAGCAGGAGAACGGCGTCGCATGGCAGGCGCATGAAAATCCTTTCAGCGCGGCGCGAGGACCCAGAGGTCGAGATCAAGGACCACGGCGGGATCATAGTCCTCGCCGACGCGCAGGGGAAAGTCCGCGCAGGGACGGTTCTTGGTCGCCGCCATCCGCAGGCGCAAAGCGCCGACGTCGTCCCGCCCGGGCAGCGGCGCGCGGTCGAGAATTTCGCTCCAGGCGAACACGGTGTCGCCGGCGAACAGCGGCGCGACATGGCGCCCGCCGTTGATCGCGGCGACGTGAAAGGCGTTGGCGAGGCCATTGAAGCTCAACGCGCGCGCCAGCGAAATGACGTGCCCGCCATAGATCAGCCGGCGTCCGAAACGGCCCTGGCCCTCGCTGAACTGATTGAAATGGACCTTGGCGCTGTTCTGAAACAGGCGCGTCGCGATCTGATGCTCGGCCTCCTCGACGGTGACGCCGTCGACGTGGTCGATCTTCTCGCCGACGGCATAATCGCCCCAGCGATGCGGCGAACCGGCGAGCGCAAAATCATAACGCGCGCCGTCGATGACGGGACAGGCGCCGCCGAGACTGTCGGCTGGCAGCGCCTTGGCGAGCTCGGGCACGACAGGGGTGGGCGCGGGCGAAGCCGGGTCCCGTTTGCGCACCATCACCCAGCGGATGTAATCGACGATTTCGGCGCCATGCTGATTGAAGCCGCGCGTGCGCGCATAGACGATTCCGCTTTCGCGATTGGAATTTTCCTTGAGCCCGATGATTTCCGAGGAAGCCGACAGCGTATCGCCGGGATAGACGGGCGCAAGGAAGCGGCTGGCGGCATAGCCGAGATTGGCGATGGCGTTGAGCGAAATGTCGGCGACGGACTTGCCGAAAACGATATGGAAGGCGAGCAGATCGTCGATGGGGCTGCGGGGATAGCCGATCGCCTCAGCAAAACTATCCGCCGATTGCACGGCGAATCGCGTCCCGAACAAAGCTGAATAGAGCGCGACGTCGCCAAGGCTGAGGGTGCGCGGCGTCGCGTGGACGAGGACTTGCCCGACGGAGAAATCCTCAAAGAACCGTCCGGCGCCGGTCTTGGCGGCTGGGGCTTTGGTCATCGGCGCAATCCCCCAGAAATCAACCACCCGGCCGCGGGCGCCGGCACGGCGGCGCCCGTTCAGAACACATAGGGATAGACGTAGAGCAGGATCAATTGCTCTACGAGCATGATGCCGAGCAACAAAATGACCGGCGAAATATCGATCCCGCCCATGCTCGGCAGGAAGTTGCGAATCGGGCGCAACAGCGGCGTCGTCAGGGCGTCCAGCAGGTTCCAGATCGAGCGGACGAATTCATTGCGGATATTGACGACATTGAAGGCGATCAGCCACGACAGGACCGCGGCGCCGACGACGACATATTTGTAAAGGTTGAGGGCTTCGAGAACGACATAGAGGATCGCGCGCATTCCAACTCCTTGACCCGGAACAGTTCCTCGGGACGCCGGATCCGGGCCGGGCCGATCGGACGCCCCTTTTTCCGCCGTTGACACGCTTCCGGCGCGCACGTAAACACCCGCGCAGCGGGGCTGTAGCTCAGATGGGAGAGCGCTGCAATCGCACTGCAGAGGTCAGGGGTTCGAATCCCCTCAGCTCCACCAGCCAGTCGCCCCGGACTGGCAAGACGCTCCTGGGTTTGAAAAAGCCCGATAGTTCCGCGGGTTGGCGGAGCGCGGTCGAGTCTCCTACTGCGACTCACCGGTCTCCGGGCCCAATGAGCCTCCCATTTTGACCAAAGTCTCTGGGCTCAAAATTCCGTTTCCCGGGATGCTGTTCGCGTGGGTTCGGCGAGACGAGAGCTTTGCGAAAAGAAGCCTGCATTGGACTCGCGACCACGGCAACGTTGGGCGGCAGAGCCGACCCGCATCATCGAGCGATCAGGTGCGCGCCGGGGCCTTCAGACTCAGCGCCGCCCATTGATCGGGCCAGGCGCTCGGAAGGTCGAGCAGTCGGGTAAGACCGAAGCCGCGGGGAAGACGACCATCCATGGCGGCTTTGACAAGGTTCGGTGAAAGGAACGCCAACGAAAGGGTCATTCGGATCGACCGCTCGCTTTTGCTCTCTCGAGCAGCGATCGATTCGATCGTCTGCGTCGAATCGGTCAGAAGCTCGTCCAACCAGCGCTGCGCTTTGCGGAGCGCTTTGGTGAGAACGAGTCGAGCGCTTGTTGGCAGCGGCCGCGCGGAGGACGATCCAGCGTTCGTCCCCTGGATTATCTCGCGCCGGCGATAGGGTGTA
>DATBZF010000091.1:0-33980 GCA_036513315.1 Roseiarcus sp. | reverse complement strand
GCGGGTGGGATCGCCGAAGTTAAGATCACCGAGTTGATGCAGATTCCATCATTGTTTGCATGGCGGAGCGGGGCGCGAGAGGAATTCGAAGTCAAGGACGGGCCGAAGGCCCGCCGCCTCCGGCGGCGAGCGCTTTGCGCTCGTCCTTGAGTTCGAATGCCTCCCGCGCATAATTGCCTCCATGCAATCAATGAGGCGCTGTCGCCAGGAGTGGCGCGCGCCTGCAATGCGTTCGGGCCTGCGCTGCCGCACCGGATGCGTTTCATGACCGACCGCGCAGAGGGCCGCACCGAAACGCTCGCCGCGGACGATTCCGCGATCGCCCGCGCCGGCGCCATCCTGCGCGCCGGCGGCCTTGTCGCCATGCCGACTGAGACGGTCTACGGCCTTGCCGGGGACGCCACTTCCGAGCGCGCGATCGCTGCGATTTACGCCGCCAAGGGCCGGCCCGTCTTCAATCCTTTGATCGCCCATGTCCTCGACGGCGCGGCGGCGATGCGCGAGGCGGCCTTTGACGACGACGCCCGCGCGCTTGCACAGACGTTCTGGCCGGGGCCATTGACCCTCGTCGCGCCGGTTTCGCCACAGTGCCGCGTCGCTCTGCTGGCGCGCGCCGGCCTCGACAGCGTCGCCTTGCGGGCGCCGAGCCATCCGGTCGCGCGCGCGCTGATCGCGGCGGCGGGCGTGCCGCTGGTCGCGCCTTCGGCGAACCGCTCCGGCCGCGTCAGCCCGACGCGCGCCGCCCATGTTGCGGCCGACCTCGACGGGCGCATCGATCTCATTCTCGACGCCGGGCCGACCAGCCTCGGCCTCGAATCGACGATCGTCGCCTGCCTCGGCGGGACGCCGCGGCTGTTGCGGCACGGCGCTGTTCCGCAAGAAGCGCTCGAGGCGGTGCTCGGCCGCGCGCTTGAAGGATATGCGCGCGCGCCGGGCGCGGCGCCGCTGGCGCCCGGGCTGCTCGCCTCGCATTACGCGCCGCGCGCAGGCCTGCGGCTGGAAGCCGGCGATGCGTCGCCGATCGAGGCGGCGCTGGACTTTGGCGGCGCGCTCAGCGCGAGCGCGGCGGCGGCGCGGCTCGATCTGTCGCCCGCCTCCGACCTTGCCGAGGCGGCCGCCAATTTATTTGCCCATCTGCGCCTGCTCGACGCTTCGGGTGTGTCGATGATCGCGGTCGCGCCAATTCCGGCGACCGGATTGGGGGCGGCGATCAATGATCGGCTGCGCCGCGCCGCCGCGCCACGCGCCGCCGAATCGTGAAAACGCAAAGACAGCTTGGCGCCGGCTTGCAAATTCGCCAGCGGCAGTGCAGTTTCCCGATGAATTGCGCCTTTTGAATAATCAGAGCGGCAATGAATGCGCCTTTGAGCTGGGATGAGTTTCGCCTCGTCAAGGCGATCGCCGACGCCCGCTCATTGGTTGGCGCGGCCGAAGCGTTGGGTCTTAACCATTCCACCATCTTCCGCCGGCTCGGCGCCGTTGAAAAGGCGCTCGGCGCCCGCCTGTTCGAGCGCTCGCGTTCCGGCTATCAGCCGACGGCGGCCGGCGAGGAGATGGTGGCGCTCGCCGCCGGCATGTCGGAATCGGTGGTGGATTTCGAGCGCCGCGTGGCCGGGCGCGACGTCAAGCCGTCAGGCGAATTGCGCATCACCACCGTCGATTCGATGGCGGTTCATCTACTGCCGCCGATCCTGGCGCGCTTTCGGCAATTGAACCCGGGCGTCCATCTCGACATCATCCTCGCCTCGCAGCATCTCAATCTGTCGCGACGCGACGCGGATGTGGCGATACGGGCCACCAACGAGCCGTCCGAAACGCTGGTCGGCCGGCGCATCGGGGCGATCCGCTGGGCGATCTATTCCTCGCCGAAAGTCGCCGGCGAATTTGGCGCCAAGACCGCCGAAGAGGCGCCCTGGGTCGGCTTTGGCGACAACCTCGGCTCGCCGACCGGCAAGCGCTGGACCGAGCGCAACATCAGCCAGCGCCGCCAGGTCTTCCGGGTGAATTCGGTGTTGAGCATGGCCGAGTCGATCGCCGCCGGCGCCGGCGCTGGCGTGCTGCCCTGTTTCATCGGCAATGGCCGCCCCGATCTGATGCGGATCAGCGAACCGATCGCCGAACTTGACGTCGGCCTGTGGATCCTGACCCATCCCGATCTGCGCCATTCGGCGCGGGTGCGCGCTTTCACCGACTATGTCGGCGGCGAACTGATCAAGCTGCGCAAGGTGCTCGAAGGCGGCTGAGCGCGTTGCGTTTCAGGCCGGCTTGCGCTCGAAGCGCTCGGTGCGCGTGCGCATGGTGACGAGTTCCTCGGCGGCGGTGGGATGAACCGCCATGGTGGCGTCGAGATCGGCCTTGGTCGCCTTCATCTTGATGGCGATGCCGAGGAGCTGGATCATTTCGCCCGCTTCGTGCCCGAGAATATGCGCGCCGAGTACGCGGTCCGAGGCGCCGTCGACGATGAGTTTCATGATCGTATGTTCGCGCCGTCCCGACAGCGTCGCCTTCATCGGGCGGAAGCGCGAGCGATAGATGTCGACAATGTCGTAGCGCGCGCGCGCCTCGGCCTCGGTGAGGCCGACCGCGCCGATTTCTGGCGTGGCGAACACCGCGCTTGGCACGTTCTCATGGTCGACCGCGACCGGCCTGCCGCCGAACAGGTGATCGGCGAAAGCATGGCCTTCGCGGATCGCCACCGGCGTCAGATTGATGCGATTGGTGACGTCGCCGACTGCGTGAACGCCGGGGACATTGGTCGCCGACCAGGCGTCGACCTTCACCGCGCCGGCGTCATCGAGCGCGACGCCGACGGCCTCCAGGCCAAGTCCGGCGGTATTGGGCCGCCGGCCCGTCGCGATCAGCACCTGGTCGACGACAATATTATCGCCGTTGGACAAAGCGACATGCAGCGCGCCGTCGCGCTTTTCGATGCGCGTCGGCAGGCGCTCGAACCCGAACAGCACGCCGGCGTGGCAAAGCTCTTCGCGCAGGCCGACGCGCATATCCTCGTCAAAGCCGCGAAGGATATTGCCGGCCCGCGTGACCTGCGTGACCGACGCGCCAAGCCTTGAGAAAACCGAGGCGAATTCGACGCCGATATAGCCGCCGCCGACCACCAGAAGGCGGTTGGGGAATGATTTCAGGTCGAAGATTTCATTCGAGGAGATGGCGTGTTCGAGACCGGGAATGGCGGGCGCCAGGGCGGGCGCGGCGCCGGTGGCGATCAGGATATGCCTGGCGCTGACCTGCCGGCCGCCGGCGAGCCGCACCACTTGCGGCCCCGCGATCTCGGCGCGTTCCTCGATCATCGCGACGCCCGCTTTTTCGAGGTTGGCGCGGTAGATCGCCGACAGCCGGGTGATTTCCTTTTCCTTGGCGGCGACCATGGTCGGCCAATCGAAACGGGCCTCTCCGACGCGCCAGCCATAGCCCGCCGCATCGGCGAAATCGTCGGCGAAGCGGCTCGCGTAGACCAGCAGTTTCTTGGGCACGCAGCCCCGGATGACGCAGGTGCCGCCGATGCGAAATTCCTCGGCGACCATCACGCGGGCGCCATGGCCGGCGGCGATCCTGGCGGCGCGTACGCCGCCCGACCCGGCGCCGATGACGAACAGATCGACCTCGAAGCTCACGATGCCTCCTCAGGCGAAAACGTTCAGAAGTCGGAGCCTTTCTTCTTCATTTCTTCGCGGGCGCGTTTCAGGACATCGACTGACAATTGCTGTCGCCAGGACTGAACGAGGGTCACGATCTGGGTGATCGCGGCCGGCTCGGTCTCGATGTATTTCTTGCCGCTGGGGGTCTGGAAAAAGGTCGCCGTGTCCTTCAATTCCTGTTCCGTCATCATTTTGGCGAGCGCCAGCGCCGCACTATTGATGAAATCCTGCTCCGATTTGTCGAATTCGGGCTTGAGAGCGATGAGTGTGGCGCGCAGGTTGTCCTTGAGTTCCGGCCGCGTCTTGACGACGTCGTGTTCCAGCTGATCAAACATTTGCGGAACCACCAGATCGAAGGATTTTGGCATTCCCCAGGCCGAAATGATGGTGCGCGCCGAATCGACTGCGGCCGGCGTCGGATCGTCGGCATAGGCGCAGAAGGCGCCGCCGATAGTGAAAAGCAACGCGAGAGACAGGGTTTTCAGCGGGGACGAATGAGCAAGCACGTCGGAAGTCTCCTGTTGAGCGGATGAAAAGATCAGGCGAGATCGCCTAGAAATTCGAGGCCGTCCGAACCGGCCAGAATGGCCGCGCTGGCGATGCCAATGAACAGGCCGTGTTCGACGACGCCCGGTATGGCGTTGAGCGCCGCGGCGAGCGCTTCCGGGTCGGTAATGGCGCCGAAGGCGCAATCGAGGATGTAATGGCCGCCGTCGGTGACGAAGACGGCGTCGCTGTCGCGCGCGCGCCGGAGCGCGATCGGCCCTCGGCAACCAAGGCTGGCGGCGGCGCTTTCGATATGACGACGCGTCGCCCCCAGGCCGAAGGGCACGACTTCGATGGGCAGCGGAAAGGCGCCGAGGCGCGCGACATGTTTGGAAGCGTCGGCGATCACCACCATGCGCTTCGACGCCGCCGCCACGATTTTTTCGCGCAGCAACGCCCCGCCGCCACCCTTGATGAGGCGCAAGGCGCCATCGACCTCATCGGCGCCGTCGATCGTCAGATCGAGCTCGGGATAGTCTTCGAGGGTGGCGAGCGTCACGCCGGCGGCGTGCGCCAGCGTCGCGGTGGTCTCCGACGTCGGGACGCCGATGATCGACAAGCCGCCGCGCACGCGTTCCCCCAGCAATTCGACGAAATGGCGGGCGGTCGAACCGGTGCCGATGCCAAGCCTCATGCCCGGCTGGACAAGTTCAAGCGCGTGTCGGGCGGCCTCGCGCTTCAACCCTTCGAAATCCTGCACGGCGATCATCCATCTGCGGCGGCGAGGCGTCGGCCCTCCCCGGTTTTGGCGGGCCATGCCCTATAGGCTTCGTCGGCGAAACGCAAATGGAGCCGGGGGCAACGGGGCGAGATGGGACGGATGATCGAAGCGCCCAAGTGTTCGGGTGACCCAGCGGGAAGGGGCCACACCGCCGGGCCACCGTCAACTCTAGGCGAATGTGAAGCATTCGTCCGCAGGCTGCGCCGGTCCTCCACTTCGTTTCGGTCCCTTCGGGATGACTGCGACCCATCGGCGCGGCAAAATGGCCTTCATGTTGCTTTGGTGACTGGCGCGGCCTTTTGGGCCGCGCCAGTCACCGAAAGCAACATGGTAGGCAAACGGCCGTCGACGCGCGATGCTGTCAAGGCCGGCGAAGCCGCCCGCGCAGCAGGTCGCCTTTACAGCTTCGCGCGGCGATGGCAACGCGACGTTGCTGGTGGCCCGTACCGGCCAAATTGACTGGCGTCCCATCAATTTCGCCGGCGCGAACCACGAGATGGAGGGTCCCGCGACTCGCGCGATCCTGCGTCAACAGCCACGCCCCGGACAACCCCGCGCCATCGCCCGCTCCTGCGAACAGGCAAATCGCGCCATCTATGTCTCCGAACAGGCGTCACCCAGGTCGCCGGTCTCGGCACACATAGAGAGAGCGCGGCCGCGCCCTCAAGCAGCGGCCGCGCTCTGGTCGCGCGACGAAAAGAACCTTTGGCGAATGGGCGCCGAGGGGACCAAGCGCCCATAAGGCGCTCAGGCGTCGGCGGCGTCGTCCTGTTCGGTGGGATCGGCATTGTCGAGAATGCGCTCGGCGATAATGCCGGAATTCTCGCGGATCGCCTTTTCGATGCGATTGGCGATCTCGACATTGGCTTTCAGATAGGCCTTGGAATTCTCGCGCCCCTGGCCGAGGCGCTGGCTGTCGAAGGAGAACCAGGCGCCCGATTTCTCGACGACGCCGGCCTTGACGCCAAGATCGATCAATTCGCCGACCTTGGAGACGCCCTCGCCATACATGATGTCGAATTCGACCTGTTTGAACGGCGGCGCGACCTTGTTCTTGACCACTTTGACGCGGGTCTGGTTGCCGACCACTTCCTCGCGGTCCTTGATGGCGCCGATGCGGCGGATGTCGAGGCGCACGGAGGCGTAGAATTTCAAGGCGTTGCCGCCTGTCGTCGTTTCCGGCGAGCCATACATGACGCCGATTTTCATGCGGATCTGATTGATGAAAATGACCATCGTATTGGAGCGTGAAATCGAGGCGGTCAGCTTGCGCAGGGCCTGGCTCATCAGGCGGGCCTGCAGGCCGGGCTGCGATTCGCCCATCTCGCCCTCGATTTCGGCGCGCGGCGTCAGCGCCGCCACCGAATCGACGACCAGCACGTCGATCGCCCCCGAGCGCACCAGCGTATCGGTGATTTCAAGCGCCTGTTCGCCGGTATCGGGCTGGGAAATCAGCAAATCTTCGAGATTGACGCCGAGTTTGCGCGCATAGACCGGATCGAGCGCATGTTCAGCGTCGACAAAGGCGCAAACGCCGCCCTTCTTCTGCGCCTCGGCGATGACATGCAGCGTCAGGGTCGTTTTGCCTGAGGATTCCGGCCCGTAGATTTCAACCACCCGCCCGCGCGGCAGGCCGCCGACGCCAAGAGCGATATCAAGTCCCAGCGACCCCGTCGGGATCGTCTCGATCTCCACCGCTTTCTGATTCTTGCCGAGCCGCATGATCGAACCTTTGCCGAAGGCGCGCTCGATCTGCGACAAAGCGGCGTCCAGCGCCTTGGTCTTGTCCACGGAGATTCCTTCAACCAGACGGAGATTGGCTTGCGTCACGACTGTTCTTCCTTCTGCACGGTCAGCGCCCAAACCGCAACAGCGGCTGTGTGGAGACATTTGTGCATGTTTTGTTCTCATGCGCAAGTTCTTTTTCTGTTCCGGTTGCGCGATTGCCAAGCCGGTATGAAAATCGTTATGAATCAGCGGTATATGTCGCCGTTGAAGGATTGCACGTGAACGATGCGCCCCCCTTTGCCTGCACGACGAAGACACGCTTGGCGCATTAGCGCTCGCAATGCGGGCAAGAGCCGATTCGCACTGTCCGTTTTTGCCGGCGCAGGCTCTCTTCGCCGGCGCGAACGGATCGAGATTCTGCATGAGGCTGGCGGTATGGCGGTGGCGATTACGCGGCGTGGTCGCCTGGCCTTGGATGCTCACGCAAAAGAAATCGCCTTGTGCTGGCTTTCGACGTGTTCGAGAAGTTCTCAGGAAGGAAATCGTGCGAGACGCGTCTTTTATAGTCGAAAAGAGGAATTCGCTGACTGGATTTTGGTAGGGCGGAGCATCGCGAAGCGACAACGATCAGAATATTCGAGCTCGCCGAGAATATCCGTTCGCTACAGACGGTTTGTGGCCCAGAAGGGCGCCTAAAGCGCTGCCAGAGCGAACGATCCTTATTTGTAAACTGCACGGCGCTTCCAGCGAAGGTTCATCGGCGATTCGAGCGGTCAAGTGCAAATCTGAACATCTGTTGATCAGAATTTCGTCTTCCTCGAACGCCGAAAAAATGCATCAATATTGCCGCGAAAACACTCGTTGATATACATGGACACTGATCTTACCTGGGCATATTTTCTCGGATCGCGCACAGAGGTTTTCAATCGGTAAGGACATACTCTGTGATTGAAAACATAATTGACCTATTCATTGACTCCGTCAGAGATAAACCAGCGCAAATCGCCATAGCAGTACTATTATATCGACGATATTAATCTCGATCGCTATTTGTACTCTGTGATCGAGATAAGATCGAGATAAAATATCTGTCTTGATTGATGCCCATCACCAAATCAGCCCCTACTCTACTTTATCCTGGCGTTCTCTTGCATCTGGCGTTCGAGATTTGCGCGCGATCGAAGCTCGGACAAGGCGTCGCGCGATGCGCTTCTGAGCCAGCGACACTGCTCGTAGGCCTTCTCGCGTGCGTCTTGCCGCACGGCGAAGGCTCTTGGGCGACAATTCCCACTAGCCCCGCCACAATCGCCCTCTATCATCGCACCGAATTGATCGCGCGCCAGGGATGCTCCCTTTGCAAGTCCGCGCGAGGCAGGAGAAGATGGCTGATGCATTCCGTTCGCCTACCGCACATCCTCCCCCGAATCATCTTCTTCGCCGCCCTCGCCGCCGTCCTCTTCAGCGGGAGCGCGGCGCGCGCCGCCGCATGCGGCGATAACGAAGCCGGTTTCCAGAACTGGCTGGCGGGTTTCCGGCAGGAGGCGATGCAGGCGGGGATTTCGCCTGATGTGGTGCAATCGGCGCTGGCCGATGTCGAATATGACGAATCGGTCATCTCGCATGATCGCGGCCAAAGGGCGTTCCACGAGAGTTTCGAGCAATTCTCCCGCAAGAAGGTGTCGGCCTACCGCATCAAGAAAGGCAGGAGCCTGCTTGAGCACTATTCCGGCATGTTCCGCACGATCGAGGCGCGCTATGGCGTGCCAGGGCCGGTTCTGGTCGCCATCTGGGGGCTGGAGACCGAGTTCGGCGCCGGTTCGGGCGATTATCCGACCTTCAGCGCGCTGGCGACGCTGGCCTATGATTGCCGCCGCTCGGAGGAGTTTCACGTCGAGCTTCTCGACGCGCTCCGGCTCGTCCAGCGCGGCGACCTCGATGGCGCGCAAACGCGCGGCGCCTGGGCCGGCGAGATCGGCCAGACCCAGTTCATGCCGTCGTCCTATCTGAAATATGGCGTCGGCCTCAATGGCGGCGCCGGCGACATCATCCACTCTTCCGGCGACGCGCTCGCCTCGACCGCCAATTTCCTGCATGACAAGGGCTGGCGGCGCGGCGCCGGCTGGGACGCGGGCCAGCCGAATTTCGCCGCCCTCCTCGAATGGAACAAGGCGGAAGTCTATTGCCGGACGATCGCGGCGCTCGCCGACAGGATCGCGGCCGCGCCTGGCGCGGCGACGCCGGACGACCAGCAGCAATAGACCGACTGAAATCGCCGGGCTCGAAGGAGAAAACGTATGAGGCGCTTCCCGGGCAATGCGCTGATCGCCGGCTGCCTCGGCGCGGCCGGCCTCGCATTGGCGGGCGGCGCGTTGGCGCATGACAGCCACGCCGACGGCTCATCCACCACCCAGCCGGCGGCCTGCAAAGTCGCCCTCGCTCTAGCGCGGCAAGGCGTCGCCGCCGCGGCTGTGACGGCGTCGCATTGCGAATGTCTGGAGAACAAGGACGACCGCACGGCGCCGTGGTCGTGCACGGGGTTTGTCAGCTATCGATGAGCGCGGGGGCGCGGCTTCGCCGCTGAGAGAAACTACTGAGAGCGGATTCCCTCTCCCCGTCATGTATGTTCACGCCACGACAAAGCCAAATACGCCGCCAGCACCACGGCGATGAACAGGTCCGACACCATCGCGATATTCTCGGTAGCGTTGCGATCGCCTTTCGTCAGGTGCATGATTCCCGCCAGCGCATAAAACAAGCCGCCGACAATTCCCGCGGGCGCGATCCATTGCGGGTTCACCAGCGTCAGCGCGCCGAGCAGGCCGATCGCAACATTGGCGAAGCCGAGCTCCTGGACGATAGTCAGCGCCGCCTTCTCCTTCACGCCGAAGATCGTCGCCGCGGTGAATTCGGGATTGACGATCTGGCGCAGGCCGGCGAGCAGAAGCCGGACGCCGACCGCCCAGAAGACGAACCATTTGCCGATCAGGAAGAGAAGATCGCCGTTGCTGTGAAGGAGGCCGAATTCGGTGAGGATCGAGGCGATCGGGAGGACGCCCATCAGCAGGATAATGATTGCGAGATACATGGGGCGCCTTCTGTGGAATCTAACCCGGACGGACATCCGGCGGTGGGGTTTTTGGCTCAAGCTTGTGACAAGGGGACGCCGCTAACGGCGACAGCAGATCATTGATTGCATGGAGGCGATTATGCGCGAGAGGCATTCGAACTCAAGGATGGTCCTTCGGACCACCGCCTTCGGCGGCGACGGCTTCGCCGTCGTCCTTGACTTCGAATGCCTCTCACGCCCCGCTCCGCCATGCAAACAATGAGGAAATCCGCACTCGGTCATCGTCTCATATGTCATGAACTCGGTCACGTCCTTGACTTCGAATGCCTCTCGCGCACACGCTCGGCCATGCAAACAATGAGGAAATCCGCACTCGGTCGCTCTTATGTCGCGAATCCGCACAGACAAAGATGCGGCGTCAGACGCGACTATCGCCAGTAACGCTGCGAGCCCAAGCGGGCGCCCCCTCCCCCGCCGAACGCCCGTCCCGCCATCAACAATCCCCGCGACAGCGCCGCCATTCCCCCTTATGCAGGGCGCGACAATCTCGTGACATCACCCTTTGGCCCCCTTGAGCACCCAACCCTCCCTCGACCGCTTCAATCGCATCGTCGTCAAAGTCGGCTCCTCGCTCCTCGTCGACCGCACGAAGGGCGCGCTTAAGCAGGAATGGCTCGACGCCCTGGTCGTCGATCTCGCCGCGCTCCATCGCCGCGGCGCCGACATCCTCGTCGTCTCGTCGGGCGCGATCGCGCTGGGGCGGACGGCGAGCGGCTTCGCCAAAGGCGCACTGAAGCTGGAGGACAGCCAGGCGGCGGCCGCGATCGGGCAGATCGCGCTGGCGCGCGCCTGGGCGCATGCGTTCGCGGCCTATGACATCACGGCCGCCCAGGTGCTGCTCACCTTGCAGGACACCGAGGAGCGCCGTCGCTATCTCAATGCGCGCGCGACGCTGGCCCGCCTCGCCGCGATGCGCGCCATTCCTGTCATCAATGAGAACGACACGGTGGCGACCAGCGAAATCCGCTATGGCGACAATGATCGCCTCGCCGCGCGCGTCGCCACCATGGCGAGCGCCGATCTCCTGATCCTGCTCTCCGATGTCGCCGGGCTTTACGATGCACCGCCGGGCGACAATCCTAGGGCTAAGCTGGTGCCCATTGTGGCGCGCATCACCCACGATGTCGAAGCGATGGCCGGCGGGGCCGCTTCCGAGCTTTCGCGCGGCGGCATGCGCACCAAGATTGAGGCGGCGCGCATCGCGACATCGGGAGGCGCGCATATGGTGATCGCCGACGGACGCATCGCGCATCCGATCGCGGCGATTGGCGCGAACGCGCCCTGCACGTGGTTCCTGACGCAATCGAACCCGATCGCGGCGCGGAAAATCTGGATCGGCGGCTCATTGGAGCTGAAAGGCGCCGTCCATGTCGACGCCGGCGCCGCCAGGGCGCTGGGCTCGGGAAAAAGCTTGCTGCCGGCCGGCGTGACGCGAATCGAAGGCGCCTTCGCGCGCGGCGATTGCGTCGCCATCCGCGACGCGCAGGGCGCGGAAATCGGACGCGGGCTGATCGCCTATGACGCCGTTCACGCCGAGCGGATCAAGGGCCGCAATTCGCGCGACATCGCCCATCTATTGGGAACGCCGGGACGGGCGGAGATGATCCACCGCGACGATATGGCGCTGGCGGAGCGCTAGGCGGCGGCGCTGTTGGCGTCAGAAGGAATAGCCGACCTTCACCCCTTCATTGGTGATGCCGCGGTTGCGGTCACAGAGGCCCGCATTGGACATATGCTCGACGGTCGCCATCACGCTCCAGTTCTGCGTCAGGCGATAGCCGAGCGTGCCGGATTCGCGGAACAATTCATTGCAGCCGACCGCGCTATAGCCGGGCGGGGGATTCATGCCGCCATGGCCGTTATTGATCGACCCGCCGAAGCCGGCTTCGCCGAATATCCGTTGAGTGATGTTGTAATCCCAGGCGACGCCGGCATAGCCGGCGCTGGTCTTGCCGCCGGTATTGGCGGAGAATCCGATATCGGGCCGGGGCAGCAGCGCGTTCCAGAGCGGGTCGGACGAGGTGAAGGGCTTGGCGAACAGCACCTCGCCGCTGACGTCGGCGCTGCCGCGCTCGGGGCTCAGCGGATCATGGACGAGGCCGCCGAGGCGGACTTCCGAGACCGGAGAGGCGCTGGAGGGATAATTGGCCGCCGCCTGCTCGGACAGTGACGAGCAACCAGCAAGAAGACCCGAACCGGCGAAGGCGCCGGCCAAAGCTAAGACAAACGAAAGTCCGGTCCTCATGCCCCGCAGCCCCGATTCACCAAACGCCCCCGGTATTGAAAGCAAACCTAGCGGCAAGAAACGCCAAGAGCTAGCCCCAATGCGCCTTTTTCCGGCCGCTGTGACATTTCAACCCGCGCGATGCATGGGCGCCAAACGACCTTTCCAAACCTGGCCGTGCTGGCTATATCGGCCTGACTGCCCGGCGCAATCCCGCGCCGCCTGCTTTTTACCGGATTTAACCGATGGAGCCTGCGATCAGCCTGGTCGAGCCCGGAACGGATGTCCGGGCGGCGATGCGCGCCATCGGCGCGAAGGCGCGCGAGGCGGCGCGCGCGCTCGCCAACGCTCCCGCGCAAGCCAAGACCAGCGCTCTCATCGCCGCCGCCGGCGCGCTGCGCCGAAGCGGCGCTGAAATCCTGGCCGCCAATGCGCGCGACCTCGCCGCCGCCAAGGCGAAGGGGGTCGCCCCGGCCTTCCTCGATCGGCTGCTGCTTGACGACGCGCGCATCGAGGCGATGGCGAAGGGTCTCGAAGAGGTCGCCGCTTTGCCCGATCCGGTCGGGCGCGTCCTCGCCCATTTCGAGCGGCCGAACGGCCTGCTGATCGAGCGCGTGGCGACGCCGCTCGGCGTTGTCGGCATTATCTATGAGAGCCGGCCCAACGTCACCGCCGACGCCGGCGCGCTCTGTCTCAAAAGCGGCAATGCCGCGGTGCTGCGTGGCGGGTCGGACAGTTTCCATTCTTCGGCCGCCATTCATGCCTGCCTGATCGCCGGCCTTCGCGCCGCCGGCCTGCCCGAGGCGGCGATTTCGCGCGCGCCCTTCGCCTCGCGCGAGGCGGTCGGCGAAATGCTCGACGGGCTCGGCGGCGCGCTGGACGTGATCGTGCCGCGCGGCGGCAAGAGCCTCGTCGAGCGGGTCCAGCGCGAGGCGCGGGTGCCGGTCTTCGCCCATCTCGAAGGGCTGGTGCATATCTATGTCGATCGCGCCGCCGACCTCGACGAGGCGATCCGCATCGTCGTCAATTCCAAGCTGCGCCGCACTGGCGTCTGCGGCGCGGCCGAGACCCTGCTGGTCGACAAGGCCTGCGCCGCGACTCATCTCGCGCCGCTGGTCAAGGCGCTGCTCGCGGCCGGCTGCGCCGTGCGGGGCGACAGCGCGACGATGTCGGTCGATCCGCGCGTCAGCGAGGCGTCGGAAGCCGACTGGCGTACCGAATATCTCGACGCGATCCTGTCCTGCCGGCTCGTCGACGGGCTCGATGGCGCGATCGCCCATATCGAGGCCTATGGCTCGCATCATACCGATTGCATCCTGACCGAGGATCGCGTGGCGGCCGAGCGCTTCCTCAAGGAAGTCGATTCGGCGATCGTCCTGCACAACGCTTCGACGCAATTCGCCGATGGCGGCGAATTCGGCTTCGGCGCCGAAATCGGCATCGCCACCGGGCGGATGCATGCGCGCGGACCGGTCGGCGTCGAGCAGCTCTGCACGTTCAAATATCGCGTGCGCGGCGACGGCCAGTTGCGCCCTTAGGCCAGGCATGGACCCGCGAAGCGCTGTCGTCTGCGCCAATCGTTCGATTTTATCGAACGATAATACCGATATAATGCGTTGGATCGATTGATCGAGCCATGCGATTCCTGCCGGCAGACAGGAGTTTCCGCCATGACCTCGCTTGCACGCCTTGCGCAAACCGATCAAACGACGTTCGCCGACGCCGCCAACCCGCATCAGAAAAAGGCGGTCGTCGATCGCCACGCGGCAATCTGGCCGGGCTTGGCTCTGACCGCGGGCATCGCCGGCGCGGCCTTCGCGCTCAGGCAGGCGCCCGGCGCCGCGACATTCAGCCCGATGATCCTGGCGATCGTGATCGGCATCGCGTTCCATAATCTGCTGGGCACGCCGGCGCGCGCCAAGGCGGGCGTCGCATTCGCGCTGCGCAAGGTCCTTCGCCTGGCGATCATTCTGCTTGGACTTCAGCTTACCGCCGCCCAGATCGTCGAAGTCGGGGCGACCGGCGTCGCGATCATCGCCCTGACCCTGGTCGCGACTTTCCTTTTCACAGTCGAGTTCGGCCGGCTGATTGGCGTCGAGCGCAAGCTCGCCGAGCTCATCGCGGCCGGCACTTCGATCTGCGGCGCTTCGGCGGTCATCGCAACCAATACGGTCACGCAGGCGCACGACGAGGACGTCGCCTATGCGGTGGCCTGCGTCACCATATTCGGTTCGATCGCGATGTTCCTCTATCCCCTGGCGCCGACTTTGCTGCATCTCGGGCCGCGCGCCTATGGCCTGTGGGCCGGGGCATCGATCCACGAAATCGCGCAGGTCGTCGCCGCGGCCTATCAGGACAGCCGCGCGGCCGGCGAATTCGCAACCATCGCAAAACTGTCGCGCGTGACGTTGCTGGCGCCGGTCGTGATGACGCTCGGCCTGTTGGCCGCCCGACGCGCGCGCCGCAATGGCCAAGGGGCCACGCACGCCAAGGCGCCGATACCGTGGTTCGTGCTGGGTTTCATCGCACTGGTCGGCGTCAATAGCGTGATCGCCGTGCCGGCCGAGGCGAAGGCGGGAATCGTGACCACGACGACCTTCCTGCTTTCGATGGCGCTCGCCGCCATGGGCCTCGAGACCGACATCGCCAAATTGCGCGCCAAGGGCCTGCGCCCGCTGCTTCTCGGTTTTGCCGCCTTTGTCTTCATCGCCGGCTTCAGCCTTATGCTGGTGCAGCTGACTGATTAAGATGAGCGCATGACCCTCGAGCAGCTTCGCATCTTCGTCGCCGTCGCCGAACGCGAACACGTCACCCAGGGCGCGCGCGACATCAATCTCACGCAATCGGCGACGAGCGCGGCGATCGCCGCGCTCGAAGCGCGTTACGCGACCAAATTGTTCGACCGGATCGGACGCCGGATCGCGCTGACTGAGGCGGGGCGGATCTTTCTGGTCGAAGCCAAGGCCATTCTCGTGCGCGCCTTGGCCGCCGAGAAGACGCTAACCGACCTTGCCGAGCTGCGGCGCGGTTCGCTCGCTTTGGCCGCCAGCCAGACGATCGCCAATTATTGGCTGCCTGCCGCGATCCACCGCTATCGCGTGGCGCATGCCGGCATCGCGATAGCGATGACGATCGACAATACTGAAGGCGTCGCCGCGCTGGTGCATGAAGGCGCCGCCGATCTCGGCTTCATCGAGGGCGAGATCGACGATAGCGCGCTCACGGTCACGCCGATCGCCAGAGATGAAATGGTTCTGATCGCCGCGGCGGGCCATCCATGGGCCGAGGAAAGACCTTCGCCGGAAGCTTTGAAGGCGGGGCCATGGGTGATGCGCGAGCGCGGCTCGGGCACGAGGTCGATCTTCGAGGGCGCCCTGCCCGGTTTGGGCCTCGCGCCGCGCGACCTCAATGTCGTGCTCGAACTGCCCTCGAACGAGGCGGTGCGGGCCGCCGTCGAAGCCGGCGCCGGCGTCGCCGTCATCTCAAATCTGGTCGTCGCAAACTCTTTGCGGGCGGGGAGCCTCGTCGCCGTCGATGTCCCGCTGCCCGAGCGCCGCTTCTTCTCGGTTCGGCATAAGGAGCGCTATTTCGGAAGAGCGGAGCAGGCGTTTCTCGACATGATCGACGACAAGCCGGCAGGCGTCCGGGCGACGCCCTAAGCGCTTCGCAGCGCCGCCGCTTCGCGCGTCAGACGCTCGACTTCGGCATAATTGCCGGCCGCCAGCGCCGCCTTGGGCAGCATCCAGGAGCCGCCGACGCACAGCACATTGGGCAGGCCGAGATAACTCGGCGCCTTGGCGAGATCGATGCCGCCGGTCGGGCAGAAGCGCAGATCGGGCAGCGGGCCGGCGAGCGAGGCGAGCAATTTCGCGCCGCCGACCGCCTCGGCGGGGAACAGTTTCAGGGCGTGAAAGCCAAGCTCCATCAGCGTCATCGCCTCGGACGCCGTCGCCACGCCCGGCAGGAACGGGACAGGCGCGGCGGCGGCGGCCTGCGCAAGGCGGGGCGACGCGCCGGGGCTGACGAGAAAGCGCGCGCCGGCGGCGCAGGCCTCGGCGATATGTTCAGGCGTCAGGATCGTGCCCGCGCCGACCATCGCGCCGGGAACGGAATCGCGGATCGCCTTGATCGCGGCGAGTGCGCCGGCGGTGCGCAAAGTCACTTCGATCGCGAACAGGCCGCCGGCGACCAGAGCGCGCGCCTGAGCGACGCCGTCTTCCGCGTCGCGCACCGTCAGCACGGGAATGACCGGCGCGAGCCGCATGATGGAAAGCACTTCGGTCTGATGGCTGGCGGGATTCACGGGAACGGCTCCTCGATAACAGGCCCTGCCATATCATGGCGCGACGCGACGCGCGACCGAGGGGCCAAGCTCTCGCCCGATGACCAGCACAAAGCGGGCCAGGAGGCAAAACCGAACCGGAGGCAAAACCGAACCGGAGGAATGAGTCGCGTCGAGTCGCGAATCAACTAAGTTGAACGTCCCGATCGCCTTCACCCCGCCGGAACGCTCGCTTGCACGCGACCCTCGACCTTGCCGTCTACAAGGAGACGCTGATCTTTCTGGTCACGGCGGGGATTGTCGCGCCGCTGTTTTTCCGCCTGCGCATCTCTCCGGTGCTCGGCTTCCTGCTTGCCGGAATCGCCTTGGGGCCGTCGGGTCTCGGACGCCTGGCGGCGCGCGCGCCATGGCTTGACGCGCTGGCGCTGACCAATGTCGAGGCGATCGATCGCGTCGCCGCTTTCGGCGTCGTGTTCCTGTTGTTCATGATGGGTCTCGAATTGTCATTCGAGCGCCTGACGCGCATGCGCCGCCTGGTGTTCGGACTGGGCGGCGCCCAGGTCGTGCTGTCGGCGCTGCTCCTCGGCGCGATCGCCTTCGGGCTTGGCCAACCGCCGGCGGCCGCTTTGGTCATTGGCGCGGCGCTCTCGCTGTCGTCGACAGCGATCATCATTCCGGTTCTGGCCGAGCGCAAACGCCTCAATCTGGCGGCGGGCCGCGCCAGTTTCGCGGTTCTGCTGTTCCAGGATCTGGCGGTCGCGCCGCTGCTGTTCATGGTGACGATGCTGGTCGGAGGTCAGCAAAACGGGCTGGGGCTCGGCCTCGCCCTGACGATCGCGCCCGCCGCTCTCGCGCTGACCGGGCTGATCGTGCTCGGGCGGCGCGTGCTGCGCCCTTTGTTTCATTCGGTCGCGATGACCAAGAGCACGGAATTTTTCATGGCCGCCTGCCTGCTGGTGGTGCTCGGCACCGGGCTGATCGCGGCGATCAGCGGCCTGTCGATGGCGCTCGGCGCCTTCATCGCCGGGCTTCTGCTGGCCGAGACTGAATACCGCCGCGAAATCGAAGTGACGATCGAGCCTTTCAAGGGCTTGCTGCTCGGGCTGTTCTTCGTGGCGGTCGGCGCCGAGCTCGATCTGTCGCTGCTGTTCGCTTCGCCGGGCCCCATTCTGTTCGTCGCCGGGGCGCTGGTGTTCGTCAAAGCGCTCGCGGTGTGGGGGCTCGGCCGCGCCTTCCGATTGCCCGCGCGCGTCGCCCGCGAAGTTGCTTTGTTGCTCGGCCCGGGCGGCGAATTCGCTTTCGTGATGATCGGCGCCGCCGTCGCCGGCGAGGTCGTCGCGCCAAAAATCGGTCAGACCATTCTTGTCGCGGTGACGCTGACCATGCTCGCCACCCCGGCTTTGGCGCGATTAGGCGAGTTTCTCGCCGGCCGGCTGCCGGCGCCCGCCCTTTCGCCCGAGGCGCTGGAGCCGCCGCCAGAGGATGAAGCGCATCGCGTCATCATCGTCGGCTATGGCCGCGTCGGCGCGCTGATCGGCGAAATGCTGGACCGCCACAAAATCCCCTATATCGCCGTCGATGCCGACGCGAATCTCATCGCCAGGGAGCGCCGAGCGGGAAAGCCGATCTTTTTCGGCGATGCGACGCGCCCGGAATTCCTGCGCCGTTGCGGCATCGAGACGGCCCGCGCCCTGGTCGTCACCATGGACGCGCCGCGCTCCAACGAGGCGGTGGTCGAGGCGGCGCGCAGCCTGCGCGCCGACCTGACGCTCGTTGCGCGGGCGCGCGACGCGGCGCACGCCAAGACGCTTTATGATCTCGGCGTCACCGACGCGGTGCCCGAGACGATCGAGGCGAGCCTGCAGCTTTCAGAGGCGGTGCTTGTCGATATCGGCGTGCCGATGGGCATCGTCATCGGCTCCATTCACGACAAGCGCGACGAATATCGCAAAATCCTCGTCGCCTCCGGCGCGCCTTCGCGCCCACGCACGACGCGACGGAAATAGCTTCCGGAGGCGACAAATTGGGCGCGTCTTATCCGCCGGTGGCGTCCTTGACGCATTTCTTGGTGAAGCTGGTCTTCGCCGCGCCGGCAAGTTTCTTATCGGCCGCCTGCGAATCGCAGGACGCGGCAGCGTCGGCGTCGCATTTCTTCAGAAAGCTGGTTTTGGCGGCGCCCGCCAGTTTCTTGTCCGTCGCCTGCGCCATACAGGAAGCAGCGGCGTCGGCATAAGCGAGCGTGGGCGCGCCCAAAAGCATCAGCGCCAAAACGCCGCAGCCAATTGATCTGGTCATCGGATTTGTTCTCCTAACAATCGTCCCGCTTTTGGGACCATGCGACCATAGCCGAATCGGCACTTGCATCCAATGGCGGCGGGCTCCACTTAGTGGCGGAAGACTTGTCGCGCGAAGACTTTGCTGGTTTTTCATCCCCTTCAGGAGCCCTGACATGCCGCAGACCCGCAGCCGTTTTTTCGACGATCTTTCCAAACTGATGACTGACGCCGCCGGACTCGCCGACGGCGCCCGCCGCGAAGTCGACGCCGCCGTGCGCAGCCAGCTCGAGCGCCTGCTCGCCAGCATGGATGTCGTCATGCGCGAGGAATTCGACGCGGTGCGCGATATGGCGGCGCTGGCGCGCGCCGAAAACGACCGCTTACGCGAGCGGATCGCAGCGCTTGAGGCCAAATTGGACTCAATTGCGACTCAATCCACGCGGCCAACGCCACAGCCTTGATTCGTTTCGCAGATTCTGTGGATGAATCTTAACGGGAGGTTTACGCGATGGCGCGAATCCGCGAGCTTGCGCCCCATGTTCGAGGGACTCTTGTGCGGCTATAGTTGGTTCCGGTGATTCGGTTTCCGCCTTCGCCACTCGGTTTGTGCAAGCGTGCTTTGGCGTCCCGCTCAATCGCCTTCCGAAGGTCCAAGAATGACGCCCAGCCAGAATGTTGTCGCCGACCGGGCCGAACATCCGGTCGATGTGGTGGAGCGGCTGGCGGCGCTCAACGATTGGGCCTTCGATCGCGCCGACGAGGACGAGATATCGATCCTGGTTTCCGGCGCCTGGACGCAATATGAGGTCGCCTTCACCTGGCTGCCCGATATCGAATCGCTGCATGTCGGCTGTTCGTTCGATCTGAAAATCCCGGCGCGCCGACGCGCCGAAATCTCCGCCCTCGCGCAGATGATCAACGAGCAATTGTGGATCGGCCATTTCGACCTGTGGAGCAACGAGAACATCGTGATGTTCCGCCATTCCCTGGTGCTGGCCGGCGGCGCCCAGGCCAATGACGCGCAATGCGGCACGATCGTCCATGAAGCGCTGAAGGCCTGCGAGAATTATTATCAGGCCTTTCAATTCGTGCTCTGGGCCGGCAGGAGCGCGCGCGAGGCGCTGGAGCTGGCGATGTTCGAGACGCAGGGGAGCGCTTGAGGGGGGCTTGAATATGTCCGGGATCGGCGCCGCCCGTGGGACGACAGCGCGTCATTGATCGGCTAAAGTCGGAGACGTAGCCGAAACGTCGCGCCGCCCCTCATCCGTCATGCTCCGCATGACACCTTCTCCCGCTTCGCGAGAGAAGGGACGCGCGTTCCCTTCTCTCGCGAAGCGGGAGAAGGTGGCCTTCGCGTAAGCGAAGGTCGGATGAGGGGCGGCGCAATCCTCTGACGGGATTCTGCGAGGAGGCGCGAAGCTGCTGCCGCCTTGCAGACTTCCAAGGTACAGGACCCACAATGACCGAATGGCCGCGATCCCTGGCGCTGGTCGGCGCCGGCAAAATGGGCGGCGCCATGCTGAAAGGCTGGCTCGATGGCGGCCTAGCGCCGTCCTGCGTAATGCTCATCGACCCGGCGCCATCTCCCGAAATCACAGCGCTCGCCGCCGCGCATAACATCGCGCTCAATCCGCCGCCCGCGGCGCGAACGGCGCCCGAGGTTCTTGTCCTCGCGGTCAAGCCGCAGATGCTCGACGCGGCCGCGCCTGAGCTCGCGTCCCTGGCGGGCGCCCATACGCTGGTCCTGTCGATCATCGCCGGCAAGACCATCGCCAATCTCGCCGCGCGGTTGCCGGACGCGCGCGCCTTCGTTCGCGCCATGCCCAATACGCCGGCGGCGGTCGGGCGCGGAATCACCGGCGCGGCCGCCAGCGCCGAGACCAATGCGCGCCAGCGCGCGTTGACTGAGGCGCTTCTGTCGACGATCGGCCGCTTCGAATGGCTGCCCGACGAGACGCTGATCGACGCGGTGACCGCCGTTTCAGGCTCGGGACCGGCCTATGCCTTCGCGCTCGTCGAGGCGCTCGCCGACGCCGGCGCCGCGCTCGGCCTCGCCGAGGATCTGGCGATGCGGCTGGCGCGGGCGACTGTCGAAGGCGCCGGCGAATTGATGTATCGCGAGCCGGAAGTTCCGGCCGCGCGCCTGCGCGAAAACGTAACCTCGCCCGGCGGCACCACCGCCGCCGCGCTCGCCGTTTTGCGGGCGCCCGACGGGCTCGCCGCTTTGATGCGCCGCGCGGTCGCCGCCGCGCATAAGCGGGCGGGCGAACTGGCAGGCTGAACAGGCTTACGCCGCCAGGCGAAGGCCGCCGTCGCAGGTCAGGACATGGCCGGTGACGAAACTGTCGCTGATCAGGAAGCTGATCGCCTTGGCGACATCGTCAGGCGCGCCGACCCGGCCGACCGGCGACTTGCCGCCATATTCGGCGAAGGCGGCCGCGCGCTGTTCGGGGTTGAGGAAGTCCCACCACGGCGTATCGATGACGCCCGGCGTCACTGCATTGACGCGCAGCGGCCGCAACTCCGTCGCCAGGATCGGCGTGACGATGGCGAGCGCGCCATTGGCGGCGGCGAGCCCGGCCGTTCCCGCCGCCGCCATTTGCGCCGACACGGCGGAGATGAAAGTGATCGAGCCGTCTTTGCGGATGGTCGGCAAAGCCGCCTGCGCGCAGGAAAGATGCGGCCATACTTTTTCTTCAAAGCCGCGGCGGACTTCGCCGAGATCAAGCGTCGCGAAGGGACCGAAGCCGCGCCCGCTGCCCAGAGCCAGCACCAGATGATCGAACGCGCCGACCGTTTTGAAAAAATCGCGCACCTGCGCCGCATCGGCAGCGTCGAGCGGCCGCGCATCGACTTTGCCGGCTAGCGCGCCGGCGGCTGCCGCCAGTCTATCCCTGTCGCGGCCCGCGATGGTGACTTTCAGCCCCTCGCCGGCGAGCCGACGCGCAGCGGCGAGCCCAATGCCCGAGGTTCCGCCGATGATGAGAGCATGTTCGATTGCGTTGGTCATGACGATTGAATTCCTGATCAAGGTTGATGGGAAGGGGATACAAGGCCGGTGAGCTGAAAGCTGAGCGCGCGCAATTTTTCGCGCGCTCTCGCGTCATAAGCCTGGGAATTGGCGCGCGACTCGCGGAGGCCATCGAAATAGAGGCCGCTGCGTCCGGCCAGATCGGGCGATATCGCCAGATTGAGGATCGCCGCCGCGCCTTCCTCGACCGTGCTCCAGGGCGAAACGCCCGCTTCGCGCACCATTGTCGTCGCCATATAGCTGGCCGGATGCAGGCTGTTGACGGTGACCCCTGCGCCTTTGAGCGCGTCGGCAAGATCGACGGTGAACAGGATCTGCGCCAGTTTGCTCTGCATATAGGCGCGGCCGCCGGAATAGCCGCGGCTCAGCATGACATCGGCGAAATCGATCGCCTGCTGGCCTGCCGAAGCGACATTGACGATGCGGGCCGGCGCGCTTGCCTTCAGTCGCGGCAGCAGCAGCCAAGTCAGCAGGAAGCCGGCGAGATAATTGACGGCGAAGCGCATTTCGCAGCCCGCCGCGTTGACGAGCCTGCCCGCGCCCGGGCCGCCCGAGCCGATCCCCGCATTGTTGATGAGAAGTTCGAGGCGCGGAGCGTGATGCGAGACCGCATCGGCGAGTCCGCGCACCTCGTCGAGGGAAGAAAGATCGGCGGCGAAAAATTGCGCCTTGCCGCCGCTGGCTTTGATTTCAGAGACGACTGCCGCGCCGCGCGCCGCATCGCGCCCGTGGACGAGTATCTCCATGCCGGCCTCGCCGAGCCTGCGCGCCACCAGCCGGCCGACGCCATCGGTCGAGCCGGTGATGAGAGCGATTTTGCCTGCAAGATTGGGAATGAGAGCCTCCATTGCTATGCTCTGAATGACAAATGGCTCCGCCGCCGGTTGGCAAACAGTTCTTATTTTATCCCGGTATTAATACTGCTATCCTGACCAGCATGAGCCTCCTCGCCCCGGCCCCCGACGAAATCCGCAAGCGCGAACTCGGCGCCTTCCTGCGCTCGCGCCGCGAGCGCCTCGATCCGGCCGATGTCGGCCTGTCGCCCGGCCTGCGCCGGCGCACGCCGGGCCTTCGGCGCGAGGAAGTGGCGATGGTCGCCGGCGTCGGCACGACCTGGTACACATGGCTGGAGCAGGGCCGCGACGTCCGGCCGTCGAACGAAGTGCTCGCCGCGCTCGGCGACGCGCTCAAACTCGATCCCGCCGAGAGGCGGCACTTGTTCATCCTTGCCGGACGCCCGGCGCCAAACCCGCGCCCGACAACGCCCGAACAGGTCGAGGCGCCGCTGCTTCATACGCTCGAAAGCCTCGCCGCCCAGCCCGCCTATGTGATGGGCCGGCGCTGGGACGTGCTGGCCTGGAACCGTGCGGCGCAAGCGATATTCGGCGATTACGGCGCGCTCGACGGCGACGCGCGCAACTCCATGCATCTCGTCTTCACCAATCGCTACCACCGCGATTTGCTGGTCGATTGGCAGGAACTGGCGCGCGCCGCGCTCGGCCTGTTTCGCGCCGACAGCGCGCGTTATGTCGGCGATCCCGATTTCGAAAGACTGATCGCCGCCTTGACCGCCGCGAGCCCGGAGTTCCGCGCCTGGTGGCCGCAACGCGACGTGCTGCGGCGCCTGTCCGGCGTCAAGAAAATCCGCCATCCGATCGCCGGCGCGATGGCGTTCGAACATATGAGCTTTTCGATCGACGACGGCTCCGACATGCGGCTGATCGTCTATACGCCGCTGGCGGCGGACGACAGTGTCGCCAAGATGGCGCGGTTGCTGGCTGAGCCGCGCCCCGAAATCGAAACGACGCTGCGAAGGGCAAAGGAGGTTTAATGAGCCCGAGACTCGAGCGCAGGGATAGGAGACCGACGCTGTCGGCGTGGCTGCGCTAGTAGGGTATGATCTATAGTCGAATCAAAGTACGTCATTGCGAGGGAGCGAAGCGACGAAGCAATCCAGACTGAGCTCCGTCAGCCTCGTCTGGCTTGGTTCTTGAGGCATGCGAAGCAATCCGCGCCCGTCGTTTCGCGGCTTAGTCTGGATTGCTTCGTCGCTTCGCTCCCTCGCAATGACGAAACGGCAATACTAAAATACGGCGCCTTTCGCGCTTCATTGAGTTGGTATTCCTCTCGCGCATAATCGCCTCCATGCAATCAATGAGGCGTCGTCGCCAAACGTGGCGGGCGCTGCTTGTATCTTTCTTCGCTGCGCCCGTGTCTCGCGCCACGCGCTAGAATCGCTCCGCGGTCATTGCTGTGCAGGTTCACGAATTCGTTGATTGGGTCTCCATATGGGAGGAGGTGCAGGATGCGAGACGACAGTTTCGACAGGTATATCGCCCCTACTGACTTTCGCTATTGAGCCATTGTTCGCATGGAGGCAATTCTTTCACCGCTGAGATCTTTGTCAATGATGGCCTTTCAGGCCACCGCCGAAGGCGGCGACCGCTTTCGCGGTCGTCATTGACAAAGGTCTCAGCGGTGAAACACGCTCCGCCATGCGAAACGATGGATCACACTCGACCGTTTCAGTTGGTGTTGTTCTCGCGCTGGCGCGGCCCACGCCTTCTTCCTGAGAACCGGCCCAGACGAATGCTGTTGACGCTTTTGTCTCCTATCCTGCACATCCTTCCTATTGGAGGCCCGATCAACGAAATTGTGAACCTGCACAGCAATGACGGCCGGGTGAGTCCGTCGGCTCACGCGATCGCGCGCAGGTCGGGATGGAGAATCTCCTCCAGTTCAAGACCGGCGATTTCGAACGCCGCTTTCATGCAGGCGACGGCCGCTTCGACCTGCCGGGCGGTGTGGCCCGCCATCACTTGCAGGCGGAACCGCGCCGCGCCTTTGGGAACGGCGGGATATTCGACCATATTGGCGATAAGGCCAAGGTCGGTCAGCTCCCGGCTGACGAGACGGGCGGTCGCTTCCGTGCCCATCTTGACCGCGACGATCGCGGAGGGATCGCCGTAGACTTCGAGGCCGGCGGCGCTGAGGCCGTCGCGCAGGGCGAGGATATTGGTCATCAGCGACTGGCGCAGCGCGCATCCTTCAGCGGAATCGACGATCTCAAAGGCCTTGAGGGCGACGGCGGCCTGGATTGGCGAGAGCGCGTTGGAGAATGTTCCCGGCGTCGAGAAATATCTGAGATATTGCTGCACGCTGCGCGACGGGCAGGCGACAAATCCGCCATTCGACGCGAAGGTCTTCGAGAAACTGCCCATCACGATATCGACCTTGCCGAGCATTTTCTGCATGCTGATTTGGCCGCGACCATCCTCGCCGAGGCAGCCGAGATCGTGCGCGACATCGACCATCAGCGTCGCGTTATATTCGCGGCAAAGCTCCTGCATCGCCATAATGTCTGGCGAGTCCGAATCCATCGAGAACAGGCCTTCAGTCACGACCAGGATGCCGTTCGCCGTGTCCTTGGCGCGAATCTGCGCGAGCCAGCGGCGCGCCGATTCGACTTCGAGATGGCGGAACAGGAAGACGTTTTTCGTCGCCGACGCCGCGCCATCCTGGAGACAGGCATGGGCGAGCGCGTCCATCACAACATGATCGCTCGATCGCACCAGGCCCTTGATGACGCCGGCGCCCGCCGCATAGCCGGTGGGATAGAGCACGACGCGCTCCATGCCGAGGAATTCGGAGATTTTCTTCTCGAGCGCGATCGAATGGCCGGTATTGCCCATGAAGGCCGCCGATCCCGCGCTATGCACGCCGTAACGATCGATCGCCTCATGCGCGGCCTCGCGGATGGCGGGATGATCGGAGAGGCTGAGATAGTCCTGCGAGCCGAAATTGACGCCCTCTGACTTCTTGCCGACATCGTCGGCGACCGCGCAAATGGACTTCGGCCCGGTTTCGGTGGAGCGTCCGTATGGCCAATAGCCCTGCCGGCGGCGCGCGTCCTGCCATTTATAGAAACTGTCGACGCGCTTGAGCAGGTCGGCGCCTTCGATAATCCTGTATTCGCGCAGACTGCCCTTCAACACGCCGGGCAGGGCGGACATTTCCGACTTCATCGCCGTTCGATCCTCTACCGTTTGACCGCTCTTTTCGAGTCTGGCCTTAGACACCTGCTCCGACCAGGAGCAGTCGTTCAATTTTCTCCAGCAACCTTGGGTAATCGACAGGCTTGGTGTCGAAATCGGAGCAACCGACTTCGACGCTTCGCCGGCGATCGCTTTCAAGCGCATGCGCCGTCAGCGCAACGATCGGCGTCGAGGCCAATGCAGGATCGGCCTTGATCGCGAGGGTCGCCTGCCATCCGTCCATCTGTCCCAGCGCCACATCCATCAGAATGAGGTCCGGCCGCTCATCGCGGGCCATGCGAATGCCCTCGGGCCCATCGACCGCGGCGACGACGCTGAAGCCGGAACGTTGGAGTCTTCGACTCAACATGTCCCGGTTCAATTCGTTGTCTTCGACAAGGAGGATTTTGTGCATCGGCCGGGCCCTCTCACGCGGCCTCAGCAAGACTGACGTCGGCGGCCTCGGCGCCGGCGCCATGGCCCTGAGGCAGGCGGATGGTGAATGTGGAGCCTTTGCCGGGTTCGCTCTCGACGGTGAGATTGCCACCGAGCAAGCGGCAGAGTCTGTCGCAGAGCGGCAGCCCAAGGCCCGCCGATCCGTAATTGCTTGCCGTCGCGTCTTCGCGATTGACGAAAATCTCGAACAGCTTGGGGATGCTCTCCGCCGCGATGCCGCACCCGGTGTCGCGCACCGCGATCGACAGCCAGCCTTCGCCATCAGCGCCTGCGCGTTGCGTCGCATCGATGACGATTTCGACGGCGCCGTGGTTGGTGAAGCGGACCGCATTGTCGACCAGCGCGCCGACCACGCGTTCCAGCTTGGCGGGATCGGTGGAGACATAGCGGCTTGCGCCGACGAGGCGGGCTGAAACGACATTGCCGCCATTCTTGCCGGCGTCGCTCCAGCGCGCCTCGAGTTCGCGCGCGAATTCTGCGAGGTCGACGGTTTCGCGGAAGACGTCCATCTTGCCCGCCTCGATCTTGGACAGATCGAGGATTGCATTGACGAGGGCGAGGAGCTTCCGGCCGGCGCTGTGGATGCGGGCGAGGTCGACGCATGCGGTCGGGTCAGCTTCCGCATTCGTATCTTCCAGGAGGATCTCGCTGTAGCCGATCACCGCGTTTAAGGGCGTACGCAGTTCGTGACTCATGCTGTCGAGGAAAGCGGCTTTGGCGATGCCCGCCCGCTCGGCCTGCAGCGCGGCGGCGCGCAATTGTTCGCTGGTCTCCAGATGTTGTTTAACCTCGGCCTCGACCTCCGTCTGCGACGCCAGGATGTTGGCGTAGAACAGGGCCATCATCGCCACATACATCGAAGCGCTGATGATCGAGATGATGCCGATGCCCTGCATCTGCGAGAGGGGGATGGTCGTGGGAAAGCTGCCGCCGAGCAGGTAAAACTCGGAAAAGCCGCCGAGACTCGCACAAATCTGCGCCAGGATGATAACGCAGGTGCGCACGCTCGCGCCGAGATAAAAGAACGCCAGCAGCGGAACAGTGACGAGCCAGGGCAGAAATGGCGAGGACGCCCCTCCGTAGAAATAGCAGCCCCAGAGGATGGCGAAGAGCAGATTCTGTACCGAGATGTAGCTGAGCAGCGCGTAGCGCCCAGTGAATTTCAGCAGGAACGGAAACACCCAAAAGCAGGTGATCGACGAGGCCAGGATCAGCAATGTCGCGCCGGGATGAGGATCCAGCCAAAAGAGATAGGCCGGTATGACATTGCCAAGAATCGGGCCGAACAAATGGCTGATGAGGAACATGCGCGCGCGTGTGCGCATTTCGCGCTCGGCAAGCAGATCCGCTGGTATGAACCAGTCAACAATGCGATCGGCGGAATCGATGAAGGACATGGGTCAGCCCGCTGTTATGCAGACCGACAATAGATTTCCCAGTCTTACTTCCAAGCTAAGTAAAATGGTGAAGGAAGGCTTATCTAGAACGCATAAAAATCAGACCTAACGATCTGATAAACGTGATGAAACTTAGTGGTAACCATTCACTAAGAAAAGGCGCGGCGGGGCGAGATCGGGTCTAACGTCGAATAAATGGAAACACAAAATTCATCGGCGCCGATCAGATTGACGGGCAATCTTATTGTTCTCTCGGACAAACTCCAATGCTTGGGACCGCGCTGCGCGTCATCGACTGGTTCATCCCCGAACGCGCCAAGAGAACCAAATCGGATCTAGGCCGCGCCCGGACTTTTGTCTTCACCCATCTGGTTGGACCGGTGACTGGCCAATCGATCGCCGCTTTCCTGCTCCTGGCCGATCCCCGTCCGGACAGCCATATCGCCGTCATCGCGGGGGGCATCGGCCTCTTCGCCACCCTGCCTTTCGTCCTGAAGCTGACTGGCAGCCTGCGGCTGGTCGCGGTGATCTCGGTTGAAACGTTGATCGCGGTGACGCTGTTCGGCGCATATTTCTACGGCGGCGTCAGCTCCCCGTTTCTGCCCTGGCTGCTGATTGCACTGCTCAACGGCCTGTTCTACCTCAGCGATCGTCCTTTCAGCGTATTGGGAATTTTCGCACTGAACTTCGCCTGCTTTCTCGCGTTCTGGATGGTGACCGGGGCCCTCCCGGATCGCGTGCCGATGGAGCGCATGTCGGTCGTCGGCCTCGTCTCGGTGGCGAGCGCGACGCTCTATATGGCCTGGGTGGCCATTTATTACGGCCTGCTGCTGGCTTCCGAATCCGCGTTGCAGCGCGAAGTGCTGCGTCACCGCAACACTGCCGAACGGCTGCTCGCCGCCAAGGACAAGGCCGAGAAGGCCAACAAGGACAAATCGATCTTCCTCGCCAAAATGAGCCACGAGCTGCGCACCCCGCTCAACGCGGTGATTGGCTATAGCGAGATTCTGCTCGAAGATTGCGAGCCCAGCGCGGACCCCCAGCGCTACAAGGATCTCGGGCGGATCAACGCGGCGGGAAAGCACCTGCTCTCGCTGGTCGCCGACGTACTCGACATTTCAAGGATCGAGGCGAATGCGCTGCACCTCAACGTCGAGCGGTTCAACCTGCCGCGGCTGATCGAATCGGTCGCCGCGACATCGCAGGTTCTGCTCGAGCGCAATCACAATCAGCTCGTGCTGAACGTCGATCCGGCCATCGGCATCATGCAATCGGATGAGACGAAGTTGCGCCAGGCGTTGTTGAACCTGATGAGCAATTCGGCAAAATTCACCAAGCACGGCGTGGTGACCCTTTCGGCGCGCCGCTACCGCGTAGGCGGCGGCGACTGGATCGAAATTGCGGTAGGCGATACCGGCATCGGCATCGCCGCGGAAGATTTGAAAACGCTCTTCCAGGATTTCCACCAGATCCGCGGCGCCTCGAATCGCAGCGGCGAAGGGACGGGACTCGGCCTCGCCTTGACTCAACGGCTGTGCGCCTTGATGGGCGGCGGCATATCGGTCGACAGCGAGCTTGGGCACGGGGCTTGTTTTACGATCAGAGTGCCAGAACGTATGTCCGACGCGCCTTCGAAAATGTCGCTCCACGCATCGGAAAACGAAAAACTGGAAGAGCTCGCTCTGTCCGCCTGAAGAAAGAGATCAAGATGAGCGCGCTATCGCTTTCCTCGAACGCTTCGCCGGCCGAATCGCGTAGCAGCGAAACAGGTTCGTCGCCGCGGCTTCTCATCGTCGACGACGTCGCTGACAATCGGATCGTCCTGGCGCGGCGTTTCCAGCGACGCGGTTTCGAGATCGTCGAGGCCGAGGACGGTGAGCAGGCGCTGAGGCTGATCGACGAGCAGAGCTTCGATGTCGTCCTGCTCGATGCGATGATGCCCGGCATCGACGGCGTCGAAGTGCTGCGCAGGATTCGCCTCGAGCGTTCGTCGGCGGTATTGCCGGTCATTATGGTGACGGCGAAGGCGGAGTCCGAGAATGTCGTCGAATCGCTGCAGCTCGGCGCCAATGATTATATCACCAAGCCAGTCGATTTCGCGGTGGCGCTCGCCCGCGTCACCAAACAGGTCGCCCATCGCCGCGCCGAACTGGAATTGCTCAGCGCCAATGACGCGCTGGGGAGCGCCAAGGTCCAGTTGGAAAAGCGGGTCTCCGAGCGCAGCGCGCAATTGATCGAGGCGAACGCGACCATTCAGGAAGAAGTGGCGCGGCGCCTGGCGACCGAAGACCGGATCGCTTATCTCGCCCATCACGACACGCTGACCGGCCTCGCCAACCGCTTTCATTTCGAGTTGCGGCTGCAGTCGATCGTCGCCCCGGAGCGCGGCACCAAGCTGGGGCATGCCGTTCTCTTCGTCGACCTCGACGGCTTCAAGAACGTCAACGACACGCTCGGCCATTCGGTCGGCGACGCCCTTCTGAAAGAAGTGGCGCTACGCGTCAAGCAGACGTTGAGGCCGGAGGATTTCGTGGCGCGGTTCGGCGGCGACGAGTTCGCGGTCCTCCATGTCTCCTCCGATGTCGAGACCAGTTCGATCGCGCTCGCGCGCCGGTTGATCGAGGTCATCAGCGGCTGCCATCTTGTCGACGGGCATCAGGTTTTCATCGGCGCCAGCATCGGCATCGCTTTGTCGGAGCGCGAGCGGGTCGACCCGATCACCCTGATGAAGCGGGCTGATCTGGCGATGTATCGCGCCAAATCCGGCGGGCGCGGACAATATTGGTTGTTCCACCCGGATATGGACACCGTCGCCCAGGCGCGCCGGACGCTCGATCTTGCCCTGCGCGGCGCGCTCGCCCATGGCGATTTCGAATTGTTCTACCAGCCGATCGTGCATCTCGGCCAGAAGCGTCTGTCCGGCTTTGAGGCGCTGCTGCGCTGGAATCATCCCGAGCGAGGCATACTGTCGCCGATCGAATTCATCGATCTGGCCGAGGAGACCGGCCTGATCATCCCGATGGGCGAATGGGTCCTCCATCGCGCCTGCGCGGAGGCGACGCACTGGCCCGGCGATCTCAAGGTCGCGGTCAATCTCTCGGCGATTCAGTTTCGCGACAAGAATCTGGTGGCGGTGGTCAAGGGCGCTCTCGATTCCTCGGGTCTCGCCCCTGGGCGGCTCGAACTGGAAATCACCGAATCGGTTCTGATCGGCAACGATCCCAAGACCGTCGCGATGCTTAGCGAATTGCGCGAGATCGGCGTCCGCATCTCGCTCGACGATTTCGGCATCGGCTATTCCGGCCTCGGCTATCTCCGTTCGATTCAATTCGACAAGGTCAAGATCGACAAGTCGCTGATTCATGAGATGGCGTCGAAAGAGGTCAGCCTGGCGATTGTCCAGGCGGCGGTGAGCATCGGCGCCAGCCTCGGCGTCACCACGACGGGCGAAGGCGTCGAGACGGCCGAGCAATTGCGCGAATTATCCCTCGAAGGATGCAACGAAGTGCAGGGCTTCCTGTTCGGCGCCCCGCAACCCGCCGAACAGGTGCCCGACATGATCGCGCGCGTGCTGAGGATGCGCTACATGATCGGCGGCGCGCCGACGGACGCCACGCGCGAATCCGAAGCTACGTTCGGCGCCCAAAACAACCGAACGGCCTTTCATGGTTCCCATTGATGGGAGCTAAGGCGCAATTGATTTTCGTGCACGGCCGCGCGCGCTCTCGCGCCGCCGAGGCTGCCGGCCGAGGGGATCAATGCCATTCGCATCGGCCTCAACCGCGGCCAATCGCCGGCGGCGCGGTCGCGGGGGTAACCGCCGCGATCGGAGTCGGATAGGGATAGGCGATCCTGACATTGGCTTCCTTCAGCCGCCGCAGCAGGTCGAAATTCATTTCGCTTTTCACCCGCGCCGCCATTTCGACGTCGTCGACGAAGCAGATCAATTGGAATTTCAGCGCCCAATCGGCAAATTCGATGAACAGCACCAGCGGAGCGGGAATCGACAGCACCAGCTCCTGGCTCTTGGCGACTGCGATGAGAATCTCGCGCACCGCGTCGGCGTCATTGTCGAAGGCGACGTTGAGGTCGACGACGATGCGCCCGACCCGGTCGCTATGCACCCAGTTCTTAACGATGCCCGACACCAGCGTCGCATTGGGCACGATCAGGGTCGCGCGATCGAAAGTCTCAACCTCGGTGGCGCGCGCATTGATACGCCGCACGAAGCCCTGTTCGGCGCCGATCACCACCCAATCGCCGACCCTGACGCCGCGCTCCCATAGAAGGATCAGGCCCGACAGGAAATTGTTGACGATCGACTGCAGTCCAAAGCCGATGCCGACGCCGAGCGCGCCGGCGATGATCGCCAGATTCTGGAAGTTCAGGCCAAGCTGGGCGCTGCCCAGCACCAAAGCGAAGACGAACCCGACATAGCCGAACAGCGTCTTGATCGAATTGCGGATGCCGGAATCCAGACGCGTGCGCGGCAGCAGTTTGGAGGCGAGCCAGCCCTGCACGGCGCGGGTGACGAGAACGCCGACGACGAACACGGCGACGGCGCCGAGCATGGAGGAGACCGAAACCGTGACATTGCCGATTCGGAAGCCGAAATAGGCGGCGCGCAGGCTGCCGAACATGTCCTGCGATTGAATGCCCCATGGCGCCAGCACCAGCAGGATCGCGGTGACGACCAGCGCCACCCGCACGGCGCCCTCGATCAGCACGGAAATCTGTTCGAGCGCCTCGCGCCCGAGGCCGACCACCGACATCAGGCTGCGGCCGATCGCGGCGTTGGGCTGCAGGATGGTTTCCGTGCCTTCGTCGACGACGATCGTGATCAGGTAGATCGCCGAGCCGATGCCGGCGATCCAGATCATCTGCGCGATGATGAAGGTGGCGAAAGCGATATAGCCGATCAGAACCGCGCCGAGCAGGATGACGCCGAGCAGCCAGAGCAGCGTGCGCGCCGGCGCCCAGCTGTCGCGCGGCGGCGCCCCTTGCGCGAGGGCGGGAAGAGCGGTGGTGCGCAGGAGACGCGCGATCAGCGCGACCACCAGCACGGCGCCGACCGCGCGCGCGGCGACCGACATGCTGAGCGAAGCGGCGACGACGTCGGCCGCCACTTCCAGCACTTTCTCGATGGCGACGATCGCCGCCACGGCGAGCCAGAATTTGAACAGCCGCATCACCAGCCGGTCGCTCATGGCGATCAGGCGCCAGGAAGGCTGGCCCGGCGCCAGCAGGCCGCGCGCCAGCGCGTTGGCGATGAACACCAGTTTCAGGCCGTCAAGCGCGGCGTCCTGCAATCCCTGCAGGCGCGGATCCGACAGATCGAACGCATCAAGGGCGTAAGAGATCGCCAGCAACCCGACCAGCGGGATGCCGGCGAGCACCAGCGCGGTCCAGATCGCGGCGAGGGCGCGCCGCAGCTTGCTCGGCGAAGTCATCGCCGGGTCGCGCGCGATGACGCGCCGCGCCACCCATTTGATCGGCGCAGCGATGACGCCAAAAGCGATCGCCAGGCCGAGCAGAGCCAGAGCCTGCCCGCGCGTGAGCCGGCTCGCGACGCCGCTCAGCCAATCGTAGAACAGGCTGCCGAGCGTCGCCAGATCGTGCGGGGCCTCGCGGATGACCGTCGTCCATAGCAGCGGGCTCAAAATGCTCGAAGCGCGTTCGAAAGTCTGCCGCGCAAAGAGCGCGCGCCGCGCCGCGCCGATGCGCGCATTATTGTCGTCGACCTGAAGGGCGAGCGCGCGCGCGCCGCGCAGATCGGCGTCCAGGTCGTCGTGCGTTTTCTGCTCGGCGGCGAGCTGGCCGGTGAGGGCGTCGGCCTCCGGCGCCTTGTCCTTCGATTTCGGCGTCAGCTCGGTCAGGCGTTTGACGGAGGCTTCGAGCTTGGGCGCGAGTTCGGCGATGACGCCCTGAACCTCGGCGGCGAGCGGGTCGTTATCGGCGCGCAGGCGTTGCAAGTCGCCGTCCGACAGGGTGGGGTTCTGGAACGCGGCGTCGATCTCGACCAGCGCGGCGCGGACCGAATCGAGACGCTGGCGCGTCGTATCCTGCGTTTGGGCGGAGGCGAGGCCCGCCAGCCCGATCAGCGCTATGAGGGCGAGGCAGAGGGCGCCGAGGCGATGCAGAGCGTGTTTCCTTCTCGTTGACGGCTGGCCGCGATTCGGGCAGGCGGCGGCTCCTTCCCATCCGAACATGGCCGCGCTGTGGCTGCAACGGGTGGGTGGGCGGACGCGTGCGGTTTGGGTTGATCCAAGAGCGAACCGCCGGGGCCACACCGCCGATACGCCGTCAACCGGCTTCGCCGGTCCTACACTTCGTTTCGGCGCCTTCGGCGTGACCGCGTCTCGTCGGCGCGGCAAGTGGCCTGCATGCCCTTTGGTGAGGGTCGCGGCCTTCTGGGCCGCGACCCTCACCAAAGGGCATGGTGAGCGAACGGCCATCGGCGGGCGAAGCTGTCAAGGCCGGCGAAGCCGCCCGCGGAGCGGGT
>DATBZF010000090.1:0-38792 GCA_036513315.1 Roseiarcus sp. | reverse complement strand
CCGGACGCGGCCGAGAACTCGACATCGAGGAAGTGATAGCGCGCGCACACGCAACGCATGCAGCAGGAGCCCGCGTATAAGCTCATTTGGTCGCCGGAGGCCGAGAGCGACCTGCTAGAGATTTGGCAGTTCGGCGCGGCTCGTTTCTCGCCCGACACGGCCGACACCCATCTTCGCGACATCGACCATGCCGCCGAGCGCCTCACTTTGTTCCCGATGAAGAGCGACGAGCGCGAGGCGCTCCGACCTAGCCTTCGATCGATCGTCGTCTATCCGACAGTGATATTCTTCCGCATCCAGGGCCGGGTCATCGACGGGCGGCGAAACTTCGCGGCGTTCTTTTCGAGCGATGGCGACGAATGAGAAGGCAGTCGGTCGCCCGGCTCGAAGAAACCTTTTCGCTTGACCTCGCGGAGCATCCGCTGAGGCGGCATCGCCATCTTCGGGACGCAAAATTGAAGCACTTTGAGCAAGGTTGAAAACCGAATTTCTACAACCCTCGGTTAGCAAAGTGGAACCGAACCACCGCTATTTGGGCGGAGGGGTAGATTAGGGGGCACGAAATCTTTCGGTATTGGAAAGCCAATACATATCAATTGGCTATATGAGAATCGCGATTCCGCCCCTGCGCCACATTGGAGGATCTGCAACAGCAAATTGCGGACCTTCGTTCAGAGATACGTCGGTTGAATCCAGAGGCGACCGACAAGAAACGAAGCAAGCTCCTGGCGGCCGCCATCATGAAGAAACCCGACCTGTTGGCGGCGATCTGCGACCATTTCGAGGACATAGGTCTGCAAGCGCCGAAACGCGATTGAATTGCGACTCGAGCGGCCCGCACACCGGGCACAGCTTCGGCGCCACGTAATTCGCGTGGACGACCTCGCGCAACTCCACGATTCGCGCGCGGCGCGCCTTGCGCGACGCAGCGAGGATCTGCAAGCAGGTAGGGCGAGAGGGGAAAACCCCCGTTGCGCGGCGGCGCCGCAGGCACGCGCGCGCCGGGACAGCCCGGGGCAAGGATCGAGTGGAACGCTCTGACTTGTCGCGCATTACACTGCCGATCGAATCCTAGGCAGAGCCCTATGACCAATTATCTTGTCGTCGCACTATTCGCTGTGATCGCCTCGCTGGCGGCCTATGGCGTGTCGGTCGCCCCTGCGGCGGTCGCCTTTGACGGATACGATCATTCGATCGATACCGCGAACGTTGCGCGCGATGGCGAGATTGAAGCCGGTTATTGAAGAACGGCGGATTCCGGCGTCAACCTGGCGCAGGAGGTCGCGCGACCGAAGTACAGACGAGACGGGTCGCCAGAAGCGAACAACTTGCTGGCGACGCCGTCCGTCGCGCCGTCAGTAGCGATTGTAGTACCGGTGCGCATAAGCGTAGTGATGATGGTAATAGCGGTGATGGCCCGTGATGCCATTTCCGATCACGGCGCCCGCGACCGCGCCAATGGGACCGGCGACTACGCCGCCAGCGATAGCGCCACCCACAAGTCCCGTCTCATCGGCCATAGCTGAACCAGCGAGAGCAAGCGCCGCCGCCGCAACGCCGACTAAGACAATTCGATTAAGCATGCAAAAAATCCTTTGATGAAAGTCTACTCGATCGTAAGTCCGGGCGGCGAGCATTGGTTCCACGGCGTCTCTGGGCCCACGCGCGCTGCCTGACGGCGCGCTGCGCATCGTTGCGCGCGGGGAGAAGAAGGATGGTGCGCTTGCGGAGGTCTGAGAGCGCACGCAAGTCGATCGACGTGCGGCGCCAGGCGGTGTCTGATCCGCCGGCCGCTTCAATAATGGCGGGCCACAAACAGGTCGCCGTTGAAATTAACATGCATGCCGAGGTGTCGCCGGCCCTTGGTGGTCAGCGCCGAGAGCTTCACGATGCCCTGTGAGTCTGCCGCACCGGTGAGCGCGCCCAGAAAGGCCTGCGTCAGCGCGCCGTGCTCCCAATCAGGGAGTTCCTCCGACAGCTCATTCTTCGTCGACGAGGTCAGGGCGGTTACGTTTTCCCTATCCATGCCCGCTACAGCTTGACGTTCGCATCAAAAGCAGCAACGGGAAGCTGGCTCTCGAACTCCACCGCGATGCCTTTGTGGAAATGCCGCGCGACTCGGGCCGCTGTCCGCCCGATTGTCACAAGCGAGCCTATTGGCGGGGCTGCATCGACATTGAGAGCCGCGCCCTGAACCGAGAGGTCGATCAGCGTGGCTCGATATTGTTTCCCGTCTGGCGTCGTCAAGGTCGCGCCCCGGCGAAGCGTCTTGATACGCGGGTGCTGACGGTTGTCGGGGACGCCGTCCGTCTGGTGGCTGACGAGCCAGGCGAGGGTCTCCGCGAGCTTCTCGCCCTTCGAAGGAGTCATCTGGAACTTGACCGCAAACGAGGCTTTAAAAGTCCGCGCGATCATCCCCTCCAGCCGCCCGATATGGTCGATGTATAAGACAACGCGCTCGCCGATAAGTCCGCTCGGCTGTCCTTCCAGGGCCGCCCCAATGCGAGAGATGTTGATCGTCCAACAGGGGTGCTCGGTGTGATCGCCGAGCATGTAGCGACCGGGAAGGGCAAGCTTCACGCGCTCGAATCGTCGGCGCTCCAAAGGCCGAGTGTCGGACGTTTGCGGCACGGCCAACATCATGGGCGCGGACTCCCACTGACATCGCTTCGCAGAGGCCCCTTGTGGCCTGCCCGGCAAAGGTAACGACGTCAAGCGTTAATCGCTTATTAATCAGCGCGGTCATCTCGAACTGCTGGTTGCCGAACCGAGAAAGCAAAGCCAAGTTTGCTGTCGATCCCGTTGTTCTTTGGTTAAGCATGGCGGGTATAAACATGCGCCATGGGGCAGCTCACAGCGAACGATGGTGAGTCGCGGCGATGAACATCGAGCTTTTCCGGACGCGGCTTGAGGCCTGTCTTGACGCCCTTCGGTCAATCCCCGTTGACGCCCTGCTGGCTATTAGTACGATCGCGGTCCTCCTCTTCGCTTTATCGATCGTGGCGCGAATCAGCGGGGTTATCGTTCGCAGGAAGGCGGAGCGGCGATATCGCGCGCTCGAGGCCGAGAACGAGCGTCTCGCCGCAGAAGTCGCCACGTCCCGCAAGGCTTTGGACACTGAACGACAATGGCGGATGGCGGCTGAGAGGACTGTTGCGCAGACCGCCGCAAAGCCGTCGCCGAACATAAGCCCCTTGCCGGCCAGGGAACTCCAGGGGCTTCTCGAAAGCGAATATCCCGGCTCGCCCCAGCCGACGCCAGCCACAGCAGGCGATGGCAAGGATGCCGAGGCGAGCGCCGAGCGCAGCACGGCCAACCAACTATGACAGCGCTTCGCTGCTGATCACCAGCAATCTCGCCTTCGCCGATCGGCCTCAGGTGTTCGGCGACGCCAAAATGACGACTGCCATGCCCGACCGGCTGACGCACAACTGCGAAACTGGCGACACGAGCTGGCGCTTCAAAAACCGCTTCTGACTGAAATCCCCGCCGCGCGCCGCCAGCGCATTCCATGACGGACCGTCCAAACGGGGCGCAGTTTGAAGCGATTTGGCAGTTTCAAAACGCAATCCGCCCCTGCGGCGCGATTTCAAGCGCTTCGCGCTGTCCGATCTCCTCCAGCACATCAAAGTCCTTCATCAACCTGACATTTCGGTGCGGTGTCTGTCTTACCGCCTCTTCGAACATCGCTTTTGCAAGCGAGATGTCGGAGGTGCGCGCCAGAACTTCCTCGAACCTGCCTTCGATATCGCCGGCGGTGACGCGAAACGCGTAGGCGGCGGTCGGTCGCCGCGTCGTCTCGTCAGTCTCGCCAATGGCGTGAATGATCGCCAGCAGAAGCTCGGTCGCATGTCGCGACAATTGTGCGCCCAAGCCGCCCCTGGCGGATTGCTCAAGCTGATCCGCCAATCTTTGCAAGTGGTTGATTGAAGTCATCGTCGAACCTTGTTCGAGCCTGTCGTTCGTTTCCCTACTTGCGCAAGTTTGCATCTCCAAGCCGACGCCGCGGCCCAGAAGGCGACAGCCACTTGGCCGGACCGCCTCCGCCTGGGGCTCGTTAGTCCCAACCAAAGTCGCCTTGTCCGACGCGCCATGTAGCCACCTCGAGCCCAACGACTTAAGCGCATAAAGGAGCGTATCGGAAGCGATCCATTTGAACACTGGCTGTTCAAGATTGGGCAACCATTGATCGCGCAGCCCGTTAGGCGTAGATTCCAATAAGACAATTTGTCGCAAATTTAATGGAGCTGTTCGATGCGCGCGCAAGCCCACCGCCGGGCGGTAATCTTCGCGCGCTTTAACACGTTACTCGGGGATCGCTATTTCTTTCGTTCGCCGATCATACATGTTGTATTAGAACCTACGTGCTTGGTTTAATTAATGAGGAATGCGCACATGCACCGCCTGAGATTTGGACGCCCCTTCAACGCTCGTCGGTAAAATCTAGGCGATTGCCGGGAGGATTACCATGGACCACCCCTTCAGAACTGGCGCTCCGTCGATCAGCCAACTGGCGATCGAAGACGGAAGTCTGCTGAGCGGCCGCTATTGGGGTGAACTGCGCACCTTTCTTGCAGTCGCAAAGGGCAAAAGCCTGAATCGGGCGGCCGACGAATTGGGCGTCAGCCGGATGACCGCGGGGCGCGAGATCAGGCGACTGCAGGACGCCATCGGCGCCCAACTTGTCGTGTTCAGCAAAACCGGCGCCGCTCTTACCCGAAGAGGGGAGGAATTGGCGCGCGCGTTGCAACGGTTCGACCAGGAGATTTACGCGCTCACCACGGATCTTCGCGCCGAACTCAGACAGGCGGAAGGCTCTGTGCGCCTGAGCGTCACCGACGGCATCGGCATTATATTTGTCGTTCCGGGCCTGGGAAAGTTGGCCGAGAGCTTTCCGCGCATTCGCGTGGAGTTGAAGAGCCCGCAGAATTATCTGAGCCTCGCGGAGAATCGGACTGATCTCATGGTGGGGTTCGCCCGCGAAGATCATCAGGATATGACTTCGATACGAATGGGGACGATTCACTATTTGCCCATCGTCAGTCGATCCTATGTCGAGCGACGGGGTCTGCCCACGCGCGAAAATCTTGGCCGGCATCAATTCATCGATTCGGACCGATATTCATCCAGGGTGGAGGTCTGGAATCCTTGGAGAAATCTGGTTGAACAGGGAACTGTTTCGCATCGTTGCGACGCCTCGATCACCTATGGCATGATCGTCAAGGCGGGACTGGGCATCGGCCTGCTGGCGAGCGTCAACGTTCTCGAGCCCACATTCGTTCCGCTCGATCTTGACTGCGCAATCGGCATCCCGCTGTTTCTGACTGCGTTGACCGAACGTCTCCAGGCGAGGCCGGTGCGAATCGTCTTTGATTTTGTTTTGTCGCTTCTGAGCGCCGACAATCCATGGTTCGCAAAGAAAATGAATCTCGACGCCAGTCGCAACTCGCCCTTCAACGAAGGCTACCTGAGGCTCTTCAATCTCTAGCGGCCAGCAATCGGCGTCGACCCGTCGCCGTTCGAGGCGGCGGGTTTCTGCAGGCGCGAGACGGTCACATGTCGTCGCCTTCAAAGGCGCATGGCACATGCCAGGAGCCTTCGACGCGGAAGAGCACATTCGGATCGGTGTCGATCGAAATGGCGTCGGCGGGCGTCGTCAGGTCCTTCACAAGTTCGAGAAAGGGTTCGCCCTCCCCGGACAAGGTAGGCGGCCGATCGGTGACTTCATGGAACCCAAGCACGCGCGTCCATATTGCGGCGTATTTCGGCTTGGCCATAGTCACCACCTTGGAATAGCCCTTGCGAGCTACATGGTCGAACATGAATTCCGCGGTCTGTTTGATGACCCGCACGTTGCGGTAGGCCTGGCGAAAGCCTGTCCGCTCAAATTTGGCAAAACCGTTGAACCAACGTATCCTCGATGCTCCGATGGGTTCGTTGTTGGCGTAGACGACGATATGTGTCGCCTGGAAATCATTGCCGTCGAATGCTCGTCGCGCGGCGAGCCCGGTCTCTTCCATGAAGCAAATGCTCCGCACAGCGTAGGCATGTAGAAGCTGTTCGCTATTGGTTACGATCACGATACGGGTCGTGTTGTCCGATTTGTGAGGTGCTGAACTGTTCATTTGGACGCTCCGGATTACAGTAGTATCCAAAGACCATGTGTGAGTCGTTTGCGTCCCGGAAGCGACTGATTTGAACCGCCGTTGTTCATATTTGTGCATCAGATAGCCAGATACGAGTTCGTCATGCAATTGGAAGAGAGTGGATTGAACGTGCTCACGAGGCTGTTCGAGGAAGCCGTTTGCCTCCATGGCGGCGACTGGAAAGAAGTCGTGAATCATGTCAAAGGTCGGATCAGCCTTCTTGACCCAGCAGAAAGCGCGGCGATCGCCGGGGCGTTTGAGCGGTTGTTCGCATTCCGCGCGCCGGACTTCCATGGCGGCCTGTTGAACTAGGCGGCGCCCGGTCACAAGGCTATCGATCCCCTTTCGCGACCGCGGCGCGCTTCGGATCGTCGTAGCGCGCGCGGAAAATAGCGAGACCTGTTGTTGGCGGACGATTCCCAGAACGCTCGCGCGATCGTCATCGGCGGCGGCCCTTCAGGACTGATGGCGGCGGAAGTACTAGCGCAGGCTGGCCATCGCGTCGTCGTTTTCGACCAGGCCGCGTCGCCAGCGCGCAAATTTCTGCTGGCGGGCCGCGGCGGCCTAAACCTCACGCATAGCGATGCGCCCGATCGCTTCATCGCCAATTACGGCGCGTCGGCGCAAGCGCTTGCGCCGGCGATCACGGCCTTTTCGCCAGAAGCCTTGCGCGCATGGTGCGCGGAGCTTGGCGAGACGACGTTCGTTGGCAGCAGCGGGCGGGTCTTTCCCAAGAGCTTCAAATCTTCGCCGCTGCTGCGCGCCTGGCTGCGGCGGCTGGCGGCGCTGGGCGTCGAACTGCGACCCCGGCATCGGTTCCTCGCCTTTGACAGCGCCGGCAGGCTGATCCTGCAAGGACCGGGGGAACGGCTCGTCGAAAGCGCTGGCGCGATCGTTCTGGCCTGCGGCGGCGCCTCATGGCCGCGCTTGGGGTCGGATGGCGCCTGGGTTGAAAGCTTGCGCGCCGCCGGCATTGAAGTGGCCCCGCTAAAGCCGGCCAATTGCGGCTTCGAGGTCGGCTGGTCGGCGACATTCGCCGAGCGCTTCGCCGGCGCGCCGCTCAAATCGATCGCCTTGAGCTTTGACGGGCTTCGGATACGCGGCGAGGCCGTCGTAACGGCGTCCGGGCTGGAAGGCGGCGCCGTCTATGCGTTGGCCGCGCCGCTGCGCGAGGCGATCAACGCCCACGGATGGGCCCCGCTGGAAATCGACCTCAAACCGGATATCGCGGTGGAGGCGCTGGCGCGCAAGCTGACGCGCCCGCGTGGCGCGCAATCGCTGGCGACTTTCCTGCGCAAGTCGGCGGGCCTGACGCCAGTCGCCATAGCGCTGCTTCGTGAGGCGGGCGCGCCGCCCACCGACGCCGCCGCGCTGGCGTATCATATCAAAAATACGAGCGTTCGCCTGACGGCCGTCGCGCCGATCGCACGGGCGATCTCCAGCGCGGGCGGCGTCGCCTGGAGCGAAATCGACGAGGACTTCATGCTGCGCCGGCTGCCGGGCGTATTCGTCGCCGGGGAGATGCTGGATTGGGAAGCGCCGACGGGCGGCTACCTCTTGCAAGCCTGTTTCGCCACGGGCGCGGCGGCGGGCAGAGGCGCCCGGAAATGGCTCGAAAAATGAGCGGTGGCTGACGCGCTCGGCGCACCACCGAAAAGCCGTCTCTATTCGGCGGCCGCCCGCGTCTCGGCAAGTCGAGGCGGAACCTCAATCGGCGCCTCGGGCTCCGCTGGCGTCTTATGGCCGCCGTGGCCCTTGCGATGATCGCGCGCGACGAAGGTGTAGACCGCCGGCGTCACGAACAAAGTGAACAAAGTTCCGATGCTCATCCCCGCGAAAATCGTCAGGCCGATGGAGAAGCGGCTGCGGGCGCCCGCGCCGGCCGCCAGGATCAACGGCAGCATCCCGACCACCATTGCCGCAGTGGTCATCAAAATCGGACGCAGACGCACCCCCGCCGCGCGCTCGATCGCCTCGCGGCGCGACACGCCCAAGTCCCTTTGCAGATGATTGGCGAAGTCGACCATCAGGATACCGTGTTTGGATATCAATCCAATAAGGGTGACCAAGCCGATCTGGGTGTAAATATTGATGCTGGTGGCGCCGAGGACCCCGCCGATATTAAGCGGCAATAGCGCGCCGAACATCGCGGTCGGCAACGCGATCAAGATGATAAGCGGATCCCTGAAGCTCTCGAATTGCGCGGCAAGCACGAGATAGATGATGATGAGCGCGAAGACGAATGTGTAGACCAGCGCGTTGCCTTCCTGCTCGTATTGGCGCGAATCGCCCTGGAAGTCATAGGTGTAGCCTTCGGGAAATATCTCCTGCGACTTGGCCTTGAGGAAATCGAGCGCCTCGCCAAGCGTGCGGCCGGGGAACGGCACGCCCGAGAGCGTCGCCGAATTCAATTGCTGAAAGCTCGTGAGCGCATTGGGCTGCACCGATTGCGTCACGCTCGCCACCGTCGAGAGCGGCACCAGTTCGCCATTGGTCGTGCGCACTTCATAGCGCGTCAGCCAGTCCGGCGTCAGGCGGAACTCGCGCGGCGCTTGGGGGATGACTTCATAGCTGCGTCCATAGAGATTAAAACGGTTGACGTAATTGCCGCCGAGAATCGTCGACAGCGCCGTGCCGACGTCCTGCATGTTGACGCCGATGCGGTTGGCCTTGTCGAAATCGACCTTGAATTGAAATTGCGGCGTGTCGAATTTCAGATCGGTGTCGGTGAACAGGAACAAGCCGCTTTCGCGCGCGGCTTTTTGCATCTGCTCGGTGATTCTGGCGAGCGTCACGAAATCGCCGGTCGTGCGGATGACGAATTGCATCGGCGGACCGCCGGTCGAACCGGGAAGCGCCGGCGGCGAAAACGCCAGCACCTGCGCGCCGGCGATTTGCAGGAATCTCGGCCCCATGACGCCGAGCAATTGCTTGGCGCTGCGCGTGCGCTCGTCCCAGGGCTTGAACAGAACGCCGGCGAAACCTGAGCGCACGCCATTGAAGCCGTTGATGACGAAGAGATGCGCGACTTCGGGAAGGTCGCGCACTTTTTCATAGAGCGTCTGCGTGGCATGTTCGAGATAATCGAGATTGCCGACCTGAGGCGTCTTGATCAGCGCGAGGGCGACGCCCTGATCCTCCTCGGGTGCGAGTTCTTTTGGCGTCGTCAGATAGAGAAGCCCGGTCAGGCCGAGCACCCCGACGAGAACGAGCAGCGTCAGGGCGCGAAAATTCAGCGTGCTGTGCAATCGCCGCTCATAAGCGCGGCGTAGACCCTCGAAAATCCGGTCAAGGAAATGCGCGAACCAGCCGCTGTTTCCGGTCTGATGTTTCAGCAATAGCGAACACATCATCGGCGAAAGCGTCAGTGCGATAAAGCCGGAGACCACGACGGCGCCGGCCAGCGTGAAGGCGAATTCCCGGAACAGCGCGCCGGTGACGCCGGCGACGAAGCCGATCGGCGCATAGACCGCCGCCAACGTGATCGTCATCGCGATGACCGGCAAGGCAATCTCGTGGGCGCCCTTGATCGCGGCGTCGAACGGCGTCATGCCGTCCTCGATATGGCGGTGGATGTTTTCAACGACGACAATGGCGTCGTCGACCACGAGACCAATGCCGAGCACCAGAGCGAGCAGGGTCAGCAGGTTGATCGAATAGCCGAGCGCCAGCAGCGCAATCATCACGCCGACCAGCGAAAGAGGGATGGTCACGATTGGAATGATGGTCGAGCGGAAATTGCCGAGGAACAGGAAGATGACGACGACGACGATGAGCGCCGCCTCGGCGAGGGTCTTGGCGACTTCGAAAATCGAGGCGCGAATGAATTGCGTCGAATCATAGGCGATCGCCGATTGCAGCCCGGTCGGCAATTGGCGCTGAATGTCGGGCATGGCGGCGCGAACGCCGTCGATGACTGTCAGCGGATTGGCCTCCGGCGTTCCGTAGATGCCGATGAACACCGCCTTCAACCCGTCGAAGGCCGACGACGAGTCGGAGCTTTCCGGGCCCAGTTCAATCTTGGCGACGCTGCCGAGACGGATGAGGGCGTCGCCCCGGGTGGCGACCACGAGCTGGCTGAACGCCTCGGGATTGTCGAGAGAGGTCAGCGCATTGACGCTGACCTGCGTATAATTGCTTTTGATCTCGCCCGCCGCCGAGGTGAAATTATTGGCGCTTAGCGCCCGGCTGACGTCGCCAGGGGTCACGCCAAGCGCCGCCATGCGTGTCGGATCGAGCCAGATGCGCATCGCGAAAGTCTCGCCGCCAAGGATCTGCGCGGTGGCGACGCCGTCGATCGTCTGCAGGCGCGGCTGCACGACGCGGGTGAGATAATCGGTGATCTGCGCCGAATCCATCACCTTCGAGTTGAAGGAAATATACATCAGGGCGTAGCCCTGCCCGGTCTGCTTGACGACGATCGGGTCGTTGGCGTCGCGCGGCAGAACGCTGCGCACCTGATTGGTCTTGGCGAGCACGTCGGCGACGGCGCGATCGGGATTGGCGTCGAGGCGCAGGTTCAAGGTGATGGTCGAGACGTTCTGTTGCGAATTGGAAACCAGCGTGTCTATGCCCTCGGCGCTGGCGACCGCCTGTTCGAGCGGCGTGGTGATAAAACCCTTGATCAGATCGGCGTTGGCGCCGGGATAGATCGTCGTGATCGTGATCGTGGTATTCGACATCTGCGGGAACTGACGAACCTGCAGCTTGAGGCCGGCGGCGGCGCCGACCAGCAGAATAAGCAGGCTGACCACCGTGGCGAGCACCGGTCGGCGGATGAAGAGATCGGTGAAGCTGTTCATGATCGCTCGCGGCTCATGGCTTGGGCGTTTCAGCCGGCGTCGGCAAGCCGGCGCCGGCGTCGATCACGATTGGGCTATTGGGCTGCAGCTTGATCTGGCCTGACGTCACCACAAGCTCGCCCGCGTTCACGCCTTCCAGGATGGAGACGCGCTCGCCGCGGATTTCGCCGACCCGCACAAACCTCCGCTCGGCGATAAGAGCGGGCTTTCCGTCGCTCGGCGCCGCCTGCGCTTCGCCAGCCTTGGGCGGCGCGGGCGGCGCCGGCTTGGCGACGAAAACATTGTCGCCGTAAAGGCTGAAGATGATCGCCGTGCGCGGCAAGGTGAGCACGTCGACAGGCGCGCCGGTCGTCACGTCGATATTGGCGAACATGCCGGGCAGCAGCTTGTGATCGGGATTCGGAAATTCGGCGCGCACCAGCAGATTGCGGGTGTCCTGGCTGACGCGGGCGTCGATCGCGGCGATCTTGCCGGTGAAGGTCTGCCCGGGAAAAGCATCCAGCGTCATTGTCGCCTGCTGGCCGACCGCCAGGGTGCGCAAGGAGCCTTCCGGCGACTGGAAGTCGACATAGATCGGATCGAGCTGCTGCAGAGTGACGATGCTCGTGCCCACCGCCAGGAACTGCCCGACGTCGACCTTGCTGATGCCGAGACGGCCGGCGAAGGGCGCAACGATGGCTTTCTGGGCGATGACGGCGCGGGTGCGTTCGACCGTGGCGGCCGCCGAATCGCGCGCCGCGACGGCGGTATCGACCTGCGCCTTGGCGGTATTGCCGCCGACCACAAGCGTTTGTTGACGGTCGAGCGACACGTCGGCGTTTTTGAGCTGCGCCAATCCGTTTCTCAGATCCGCCTGCTCGACCGAATCGTCAATCTGGACGAGCGGCGCGCCGGCTGCGACGTCGTCGCTCGATTTGAAATGGATGGCGCTGATGATGCCGGCGATCTGCGGCGCGATGTCGATGCCCTGAAAGGCGCGCAGACTGCCGATGGCGGGCATCTGCGGCGTCCACTTCTCCATCGTCGCCGGCTCAGCCGATACGGCTGATGGCTTGGGCGCGAAGGCCGCCGCGATGAAGCCCTTGACCATATTTGGTTTGATGTAAAACTGAAAATAGTAAAGCCCGCCGCCAAAGCCGCCCAAAAGCAGGAAGACGAGGAGAAAGACCACCGGCCGGCGCACTTTGAGCGGCGCGAGGCTCAATATCAGTAGCGCCGCCAGAACGCCCGCGGCGGCCAACAAAACGACGGGCGAAAACGGCAGCGCGAAAAAGCCCAACATTGCGGCGCCGCCCACGATCGCGGCCAATGCGACGAGCGCCCAGAGAATCCGAAACATGTCGTAACCGACCCTTCGACAACGCGACGCGCGCGTCGTGCTTCAATTATTTGTGATTTGAGCGCTCCTCTTATAGCCAGTCGAGCAAAAAATAAACCGCCATGGCGATCACGATGTGCGATAGGCCACATTGCGGGCTTGGCGCGGCGGTTTGACGCGCAGGGATTAAGCAGCCAAATTCGCGCCGCAAATCCTACCCTTGGTGCAAAATAATGCCGAATAACGAAACGCGGTTGGTCATCCCGGATCTTGCCGGGAAGGTTGTCCTGATCACCGGCGCCTCCACTGGCATCGGCGCCGCGCTGGCGCGCGGCTTTGGCGCACAGGGCTCGCGGGTCGCACTCCACTACCACTCCAGCGAAACGGCGGCCAAAGCGCTGGCGCAGGAGATGGCCGGCGCCGGCGCCGAGGCGCTGCTGGTCCAGGGCGACGTCACCGACCCCGCCGCCTGCGCGCGCATCGTGAGCGAGACGGGCGCTCATTTCGGCCGTATTGACGGACTTATCAACAATGCCGGGCTGATGCTCGGGCGGGTGCCTTCGCTGGAGGCGAGCGACGAGCATATCCAGGACGTCATCGATCTCAATGTCCGCTCGGTCCTGCGGGTGACGCGCGCGGCGGCGCCCTGGCTGGAGCGCCAGGGCGGCTTCGTCATCAACACCACCTCGATCGCGGCGCGCAATGGCGGGGCCGGCGGCGCCGTCATTTATGCGGCCGCCAAAGGCTTCGTCTCAACGCTGACGCGCGGCCACGCCAAGGAATTGATCGCCAAGAAAATCCGCGTCAACGCGGTCGCGCCCGGCGTCATCGCGACGCCGTTCCACGATCGTTACACCAGCGCGGCGCAATTGGAGGCCCAGCGTCTCACGATACCAGCCGGCCGGGTCGGCGAGCCGGATGAATGCGTCGGCGCCTTTTTGTTTCTCGCCTCGGAAAAGCTCAGCAGCTATGTCGTCGGTCAGATCATCGAGGTGAATGGCGGGCAGTTGATGCCTTAGAGCGGCGCTATTTTCAATCGGAACCGCTGCATCTCTACCGCTCCTGACACACATCGACCCATTGCGCGCCGACAAGCTCGGCCAGGCGGCTCGCGGCGATGCGCACGGCGGCGTTGGTCGCGCCCGCCGCCGGCACCACTTCGCCGAGATGGCGAAGCGATTCGTCGCAATAGATCGGCAGCGGATTGGCGAGGCCGAACGGACAGACGCCGCCGACGGGATGGCCGGTGATGTCGGCGACTTCCTCCGCGTCGAGCAGCCGCGGCTTGGCGCCGAAGGCGGCCTTGACCTTCTTGTTGTCGAGCCGCGCATCGCCGGCGACGACGATCAGCACGACCCGATCGCCGATGCGCAGCGACAGCGTCTTGGCGATCCGACGAGGCTCGACATCATGCGCGGCGGCCGCCTGCGCGACGGTCGCGGTGCTGACGTCGAGTTCGACGATGCGCAGATCCGGCGCCTTTTCGGCGAAGAAGGCGCGGACGGATTCAAGACTCATGCGAAGGCTCGCCCTGTCGCCGTTCGATCGGTTCGGAGCTGTGCATAGCATAGCGGGCCGATCAAATCATTCGCCGCCGCGTCAACGCCGCTTTGGCGCGCTGAGCGTCTCGCGAAACACCTCGCGCACTTGCTCGCGCGCTTCAGCGATCGCGCCCGCCAGCGCATCGAAATCGGGCAATGCAGCGGCGCTGGCGATGCGGCGTTTGACGCCATCCGCCGCCAGGCCCGGGTCGAACGGCCCATCCACCGCAAGCCGCATGATCTGTGTCGCATCGGTGAACAGACGATGCGCATTGGTCAAGGCATCAGCCGTGGCGGGCGACAACAGGCCTTCCGCCCCCGCCGTGGCGATGACGGCGCGCGTCGACACGTCGCGAATCCCCGGCCGATCATGCGCCCATGCCAGGACTAGAAATTGCGCGATGAATTCGATGTCGAGCAGGCCGCCGGAGACGAGCTTCAAGTCCCAAGGGTCCGCATCGCCCTTTTCCTTCGCGATCAGCGCGCGCATCTCGCGCACGTCCTTGGCGAGAACAGCGCGGTCGCGCGCGGCGCAGAGGGTCGCCGCGATCGCGCTCTCGATCTCTTTGGCGAGCGCCGCGTCGCCCGCGATCACGCGCGCGCGCGTCAACGCCATATGCTCCCAGGTCTCCGCTTCATCGCGCTGATACTGGACGAAGCCGGCAAATTGCGTCGCCACCGGCCCCTTGCGTCCCGAGGGGCGTAGCCGCAAATCGACCTCGTAGAGCCTTCCCGCCTTGGTCGGCGCGGTCAGCGCGGCGAGCAGACGCTGCGTCAGACGCGCATAATATTGCGCCGCGCCGAGTCGGCGCGGCCCGTCGGATTCAGCGCCTTCCGCGTCGAAATCATAGATCAGGATGAGATCGAGGTCGGAGGCGGCGGTCATTTCGCGCGAACCGAGCTTGCCCAGCGCCAGCACCGCGACGCGTCCGCCCGGCAGATGCCCATATTCGAGCGCGAACGCCGTCGCGACATGGTCGAGAAGCACGCCGGCAATACCTTTGGCGAGCGCGCTATAGGCCCGACCCGCCTGGTCGGGATCGAGCACGCCGGAGAGCAGGCGGACGCCGATCAGAAACATTTCCTCGGCGGCGAAATCGCGCGCCCGGTCGAGCGCCTCTTCGATCGTCGCCGCGCTCGCCACATAGGCGGCGACGCGGCGCTGAATCGCGGATTCGTCCAGGCCCTCGGCGATCAGCGTAGCGCGCGCCGGATCGATGGCGCCGTCGAGCACATGCGGGCGCGTCGCAATAACATTGGCGAGGCGCGGCGCGCTGCCGAGGATGTCGCCGAACAATTCGCGCAATTGCGCGTTGGAGCGCAGGATCGAGAAGAGCTCGACCGCCGCCGTCATGCGGCCGAGCGCGGCGTCGAGCGCGGTCAAGGCGGCGTCGGGGTCGCCCGAGCGCGAAAAAGCGTCGAGCAAGGCGGGCGTCAATTCGGTCAGCACTTCGCGCGCCCGCGCGCTGCGAATGGCCAGCCGGCGCCCGAAATGCCAGCCGCGGATGATCTCGGCGGCCTGCTCGGGTTGACGAAAGCCGAGACTGCGCAAGGTCGTCAGCGTCCCGGGATCGTCGACGACGCCGGTGAAGACCAGACTGCCGGCGCTCGCGTCGAGCCCCGGCGCATGTTCGAACAGACGCGCATAATTCGTCTCGACCCGGCGCATATGCGCGACGACATCGGCGCTGAATTGCTTGAGGCCGGCATAGCCGCAGAATTTTGCGAAGCGCGTGAGTTCGGCTGCATCGAGCGGCAAGCGCTGCGTCTGTTCGTCAGCGACCATCTGCAGACGATGTTCGATGCGGCGGAGAAATTCATAGGCCTCCGACAATTCCGCAACCGCCTGCGCGCTCACCCAGCCGTCGGCGTGCAATTCGGCGAGCATGTCGAGCGTGCGCGCGCCGCGCATGCGCGGCCGGCGGCCGCCGAAAATGAGCTGTTGCGTCTGGACGAAGAATTCGATTTCGCGAATGCCGCCGCGGCCGAGCTTGATGTCATGGCCCGGCACGGTCACCTGCTCGTGGCCGCGGAAGGCGTGGATCTGGCGCTTCATAGCGTGAATATCGGCGATCGAGCCATAGTCGAAATATTTGCGCCAGATGAAGGGCGACAATTCGGCCAGGAAATGCGCGCCGATCTCTTTATCGCCAGCGACGGGCCGCGCTTTGATCATCGCCGCGCGCTCCCAGTTCTGGCCGAGCGTCTCGTAATAGGCATAGGCGCTGGGAATGGCGAGCGCCACCGCCGTCGCGGCGGGATCAGGCCGCAGGCGCAGATCGACGCGAAGGACATAGCCCTCGCCGGTCCGCTCCTGCAGGAGACGCGCCAGCGCTTTGGTGATGCGCACGAAAAGCGGCCCGGGTTCGACGCCCTCCGGAATCGCGCGTGCGCGCGGATCGAACAGAACGATCAGATCGACATCGCTGGAATAGTTCAATTCGCGCGCGCCGTGTTTTCCAAGCGCCAACACCACGAGTCCACAGCCGAGCTCGGGATCACGCCCATCGGCGTCCATGATGAGCCGGCCAGCGGCGGCGCTCTGGCGCAGGAGAAAGCGCAACGCGCAGGAAACCGCGGCGTCGGCGAAGAGCGACAGCGCTTCCGTCACCTCGACGAGGCCCCATACGCCGCCAATGTCAGCCAGCGCGATCAGCAGCGCCGATTCACGCTTGGCAAGCCTCAGCGCGCGCATGAGATCAGCTTCGTCGTCATCCCGCCGCCCGCCCATCGCCGCGATGAGACGGTCGAGCGATTGGCGCGGCGGCGCGCCCAACAATCGCGCCAGCCGAGAGGGGTCTTCGACGACGAGGCCCCACAGATAGGGCGAGTGATCGGCGAGGCCGAGAGCGAGATCGCGCAAAGGCGGCTGGGCGAGCAATTTGGCGAGCGGCGCGGCCTCCGCTTCCTGCATCAAGCCCGCGAGGCGGCGCCTGGCTGTCGCCGGGCTCGCCAGACGCGGCGCCGTGCGGATGAGATCCGCCAGGGCGCTGCTCATCGCGGCGGCTCAAGTCGTGGAATCGCCGCTTCAGAAAGGGTGGCGGGACGAGCTGGCAAAGCGAGCACGACGCGCAAGCCCGGCCCATTGTCTGCGAGCCGCACCGCGCCCCCATGCATGCGCGCAACCGCAGACGCCAGCGACAGGCCGAGCCCGGAGCCCGGCCGGGAACGCGCGCCCTCCAGCCGGACGAAACGGCCGAACACGCGCAGGCGGTCGGCGGCGGCGATTCCCGGTCCGTGATCGGCGACCGCAACCTCGATTCCGGCGCCGACGCGCCTGACGCTGAGCGCCACATCCGCCGGCGCGGCGCCAGGGGCGGCGACCGCATCGGACTTCTCCTGAACGCTTGATGACGAGACGGGCAGAAGCGCGCGGGGCTCAGATGGCGTTGGCGCCCCGTATTTCAGCGCATTGTCGAGGAGGTTGGCGATGGTCTGGCCGATCAGCTCGCGGTTCCCCATGATCCTCAGCCCCGGCTCGATATCGACATGAAGCGCGACGCCGGCCTCATCCGCAACGGGCTCATAGAGATCGGCGATGCCGCGCGCCGCCTGGCCGAGGTCGAACTCGCTCATTCCGGCGCGTTCCGTGCCGGCTTCCGCGCGCGCGATCATCAGCAGCGCATTGAACACTTTGATCAGCCCGTCGGATTCTTCGATCGTCCGCTCCAGCGCGGCGCGATAATCCGACTTGTCGCCTTCAAGGCGCAGCGCCGCTTCGGCGTGATTGCGCAATCGCGTCAGCGGCGTGCGCAAATCATGGGCGATATTGTCGGTGACTTCGCGCAGGCCCGCCATCAATTCGTCGATACGGCCGAGCATTTCGTTGAGGTTCAGCGCGAGCCGATCGAGTTCGTCGCCCGAACCGATGACGGCGAGGCGCTGGCTCATATCGCCCGCCATGATCGCTTGCGCCGAATTGCTCATCGCGTCGATGCGGCGCAGCACGCGGCGCGCGACGAACAGGCCGCCGAGGGCCCCGAGCGCGGCGAGGAAGATCAGCGAGATCGCCAGAGCGTGAACCATGACGCCGCCGATGCGCGCGCGATCGCGCAGATCGTGACCGACCAATAATCGAAAGCCGCTGGGAAGAAGAAAAATCTTGGCCAGGGCGTGCCGATCATTAGTCGTTTCGCCGACCGTTTCATATTGCGTTTCGACAAATCCGGGGCGATCGAGCACGCCTTGCGGCAGGCGCGCGACATTGCCCGCCAGCGGCTGGCCGGCATAATCGGTGAGGAGATAGAGCGACGAGCCCGGCTCACGCGAACGCGCTTCGATGACCAGCCCAAGCTGGCGAATGCCGCCCTGCCCATATTGCTCGGCAAGGCCCGTCGCCTCAGCTTCAATGGTGCGCGCGGTCTCTTCGTCGACAAGGGCCTCCACTTGCCAGGCGACGACGGTGAGCACCAGCCCGGCCCCGATCGCGCTGAGCACGAGAAAGGCGAGCGACAGCTTGAAAGCCGTCGTGCGGAAGAGCTTACCGAGCGCTGTCACGGATCATATATCCCGCGCCTCGGATGGTGTGCAGCAACGGCGTGTCGAAATCCCGGTCGATCTTGGCGCGCAGGCGCGAGACATGCACGTCGATCACATTGGTCTGCGGATCGAAATGATAATCCCAGACATGTTCGAGCAGCATGGTGCGGGTGACCACCTTGCCAGCATGCTGCATGAGATATTCGAGCAGCCGGAACTCGCGCGGCTGGAGGATGATTTCTTCGCCCGCACGGACCACCTTATGGGAAAGCCGGTCGAGTTCGAGATCGCCGAGACGATACGTGGTTTCTTCGCTGGCGCCCTTGGGGCGGCGGCGCGCGAGGACTTCGACCCGGGCGAGAAGCTCGGAAAAGGCATAGGGCTTGGCGAGATAATCGTCGCCGCCGGCCCGCAATCCCTTGACGCGATCATCGACCTGGCCGAGCGCCGAGAGGATCAGCACCGGCGTCTCGACATTCTGCGCGCGCAGGGCGCCGATCAGCGACAGGCCGTCCATCCTGGGCAGCATGCGGTCGACGATGGCGACGTCATAGGCGCCTTCGCGCGCAAGGTCGTAGCCGTCGAGGCCATCGGCGGCGTGATCGGCGACATGGCCGACCTCGCGGAAGGCCTTGACGAGGTAGGCGGCCGCGTCGCGGTCGTCTTCGATGATCAGAATTCGCATGGAGGACATATAGCCTCTCAGCCAAACGGGCCAAAACGGAAAACGGCAGGCCGGGGGGGCGCCCGGCCTGCCGCCTCAATGTCCCACACCATCTCCCGCGGGGGGAGGAAGATGGCGCGGGATCAGCTCCAGATGGAGATATCCCGGAGCTAGCTCCGCGGCTTCAGGAAGCCGCCTGCGTGGGCAGGGCGACGAAACGGAAGTTGTCGCCCGACTTCAAGCGCAGCAGCACCGCCTTATGGCCGCTCGCCTTGGCCGCGTCGAAGGCCGCCGTGATATCGGCGGCGCTCGAGACCGGCTTGCCGCCGGCGTCGATGATGACGTCGCCCGTCTGCAGGCCCTTCTGGCCGGCGAGGCCGTCTGGATCGACTTCCGCCACCGTCACGCCATCATGACCGGCGCGCGCGGGCTCGACCGTCAGGCCAAGTCTTGCAAGCTGGGTCGGCTCGCCAGGCTGGCTCGTCGTCTCGGCCTTGGCCTCCTTTTCACCCGCCATCGCGGCGAGCTTCACGCTGATCGTCTGCGTGGCGCCATTGCGGATGATGCCGAGTTCGGCGGTCCCTTTGGGGCCGAGCAGCGCGATCTTGCGCGCCAGCTCCTTGGGATCGGCGACGTGCTCGCCATTGACCGAGGTGATGACGTCGCCGTTCTTGACGCCCGCCGCCAGAGCGGGAGAATCAGGCTGCGTCTTGGAGACGAGGGCGCCGGAGGCTTCCTTGATGCCCAGGCTGTCGGCGATATCGGCGCTGACCGGCTGGATTTCGACGCCGAGCCAGCCCCGCGCCACCGAACCATGGTCCTTCAAGGACTGCACGACCGATTTGACGACATCGCTGGCGATGGCGAAACCGATGCCGACGCTGCCGCCCGACGGCGAGAAGATCGCGGTGTTGACGCCGACCACTTCGCCTTCCGAGTTGAAGGTCGGGCCGCCGGAATTGCCGCGATTGACCGGCGCGTCAATCTGCAGGAAATCGTCATAGGGGCCGGAACCGATGTCGCGGCCGCGCGCCGAAACGATGCCCGCCGTCACCGTGCCGCCGAGGCCGAACGGATTGCCGACCGCGATCACCCAATCGCCGACGCGCGGCGACTGGCTGGCGAAATTGACGAAGGGATAATTGTCGCCCTCCTTCACTTTCAGCAAGGCGAGATCGGTCTTCGGATCCGTGCCGATGACCTTGGCCGCGATGGTCTTGCCGTCGGTGGTGGTGACGGTGACGTCGGTGGCGTGATCGACGACATGGTTGTTGGTGACGATATAGCCGTCGGCGGAAATGAAGAAGCCGGAACCCTGCGCCATCGACAGGTGCGGATGATGCGGCCTCATGCCGGGCGTTTCACTGTCGCCGTCCTGCTGGCCCTGACCGAACTGCTTGAAGAAGCGCTCCATCGGGCTGCCCGGCGCGAATTCGGGCATGTGCGGCCGTTCGGCCTGCTCGTCGCTGGCGTCTTCGGAAATCTTGACCTTGACGGAGACGACAGCGCCCTTCACGCGATCGACGACATCGGCGAAGGAGGCGGGACCGGCGGGCGCGACGCTGGTGGCGGCGATCGCCGCATGGGAGAACTGGGGAACGCTTTCAACCGCGACGCCGCCGATGGCGGCGATGGCGACAGCGCCGAGCAGAGCGCCGCGCAAGGAGCGCGGCCGGAAGCTGGCGGGATTGGGCAAGGACATTATGTTTCTCCATCTGGTGACGGCGCCAGCATCGAGCGATCGACCGGCGGCATGGCGGAGAACATGAACCCTCGCCCTTTACCGCCCGATGGCGCTGAGGTGAAAGGTTGTTAATGTTCGAAGCGGGAGGCCGGACGGACGCCCTAAGACGGGGCGCGACGCCATAGCCGGGCTTGTCCCACGACTGTCCGGTTCAGCAAGACCGGTTGATAGTTCAGGTCGCCCACAACCCTCACGCGTCGTGCCCGGGCTTGTCCCGGGCATCCACGCCGTGCGGAAGCCGCCAACTTCGTAGGTTTATTGCGACAGCGCGGCGTGGATGGCCGGGACAAGCCCGGCCAAGACGCCGAGAGATTCTATTCCGCCTCCCACGCCTTCAGACGCTGCGACCAGCCGGCCGGCAAGCCCGGCCATGACGGGGGCACCCAGTCATGGCGTCAAGTTGCCCAGCAAATCCCGATGAAACCGCACAGGATCCTGCATTTGCGGGGCATGGCCGAGATCGGGATATTCGATCAGCTTGGCGTTGGGGATCAGGCGCGCCGCATTCTTGCCGAGTTCCGGATAATTGCCGAGCGTGGCGCGCAGTTCGGCCGGCGCGAGGTCCTTGCCGAGCGCGGTATTGTCCTTGTCGCCGACGAACAGCAAGGTTGGAGGCGCGAGCAGGTTGAGTTCATAGACGATTGGCTGGGTGTAGATCATGTCGTCGAGCAAGGCTGAATCCCAGCCGACCGCTTCGCGCCCCGGCCCGCGATAGATGCCGGCCTGCATGTCGACCCAGCGGTCATAGGCCGGCTTCCACTCGCCGGCGTAATAGGTCGCCTGTTCGTAGCGGCGCAGGCTTTCGGCCGTCGTCTTCATCTCGCGCTCGGCCCATTGATCGACGCTGATCGAAGGCACGCCTTTCGCCTTCCAGTCTTCAAGGCCAATGGGATCGACAAGTACGAGCTGCTTCACGGCCTCGGGATACATCAGGGCGTAGCGCACGCCGAGCATGCCGCCGGTGGAATGGCCGATGATCGTCGCTTTATCCACGCCGAGCGAGGCGAGCAGCGCCTTGGTGTTGCCGGCGAGCTGCTGGAAGGTGAATTGGTAGCGGCCGGGCTTGCTCGATTTGCAGAAGCCGATCTGATCGGGCGCGATGACGCGATAGCCGACCTCGCTCAGCGCCCTGATGCTGCCTTCCCAGGTCGCGCCGCAGAAATTCTTGCCATGCAGCAGCACGATCGTCCCGCGCGCCGCGCCGGCGGGCGCGACGTCCATATAGGCCATATGGAGCTCCTGGCCCTGCGAGGCGAAGGCGAATTGCTTGACCGGATAGGGGTAGTCGAAGCCTTCGAGTTCGGGGCCGTAGACGGGCGGATCGGCGGCGAGGGCGGGGGCGGCGACCGTTGAAACAAGCGAGAGGGCGACGATGAGCGGCGGCAGGAGGCGGCGGCGGGACATTGGAATGGCCTCACGTAAGCTCGTGGTTGTCCTGACTCAAACGGATGTGAGGCAGCAGCCGCTTACGGCCATAGCACCTCATTGATTGCATGGAGGCGATTATGCGCGAGAGGAATTCGCTCCGCCATGCAAACAATGAGGGAATCCGCCCTCGGTCGTTGGCTTGTCGTGAACACGAACATCCGGCACGACAAAAACTTTCTGAAAAGAAGAATGCGCGCTATAATCCGAGGTCAAGCCTTCGATCGGCGCGATCGACATTTTCAGGAGACGTCTTTCATGCTCAAGCCCGCGTTCGAGACCTCTTCACTTGTCCCCGCCAATCGCCCTCGCGAAAGACGCCGCGCCGGGCGCAGGGAGGCCGCCCTGCGCAAGCATCGCATTTTCGCGCGGCTCGCCGAGGGCCGCTCCCATGCCGCGATCGCGCGGGAGGAAAATTGTTCGCTCCAGTGGATCAGAAGAATTATCGCTGAGGCGCTCCAGGCCCGCGAGGCCGATCCATTCGAGGAATTCAGAAAGCTGCAGGTCGCGCGTCTCAGTCTGGCGTTGCAGGTGGGCCACCAAGCCTTGATGGACGGCAGGCTGGCCGCGATCGACCCCTATTTGAAGACGGTCAAGGCGCTCGACCGTTACCACGGATCGAAGAACGGCGCGGAGCATGGCGTGGGCGCAAATTCTTCGGTTGTTTCAGGCGCTGCGCGGCAAAAATCGCAACGAAACTAAACCGTGCTGCAAGCCTTTGAAAACACTCGCTTCGAAGGACTAACGGCGGCTCAACAGAAGCCTCGGCGCATGACTCTTGGAGCCTTTTTTCCGTCATCGCGAGGGAGCGAAGCGACGAAGCGATCCAGACTGGGCTGCGCGCACCGCACACCTCGTCGAGGCCTCCTGGGGACAAAGCAGAAAATGCGCTAATCGCATTCGCCTTGAGAATCCAACCCAGACGAAGGCTATTAGAGCTTAGTCTGGATCGCTTCGTCGCTTCGCTCCCTCGCGATGACGTGCTCCCCGCCCTCCTCCGCTATCGCCGCCAGCCGCGCCTCCTCGGCTTCGCTCAGGGCCGGCGTCGCGGTCTCCTTGCTGCGCGCGGCGCGCCAGAGCGCCAGCGCGCCGAACAGAAGCGCCAGCGGGGCGCCGGCCCAGAGCAGCAGCGTCTCCAGCTTGAAGGGCGGCTTCAGCAGGATGAAATCGCCGTAGCGCGACACCAGAAAGCTGCGCACCGCCTCGTTGCTCTCGCCTTTGGCGATGCGGTCGCGGATCAACAGGCGGATGTCGCGCGCCAGCGGCGCATCGGAATCGTCGATCGACTGGTTCTGGCAGACCATGCAACGCAATTCCGCCGACAGCGCACGCGCGCGCGCCTCCAATGCGGGATCGGCCAGCATTTCATCGGGCTGCACGGCATGGGCGAGCGAGGCGGCGATCGTGAAGGCGAAGACGAGGGCGAGCCGCGCGCGCTTCATCGCTTCAACGCGCCGCGGCGACGGGCGGCGAGGCGGTCCGCGCCGGCGCCGGCGCGCCGATGCGCAGCCGCCGGTCGGCGAGCGACAAGGCGCCGCCAAGCGCCATCAGGCAGGCGCCTAGCCAGATGAAGGTGACCAGCGGCTTCCAATAGAGCCGCGCGGCGATGATTCCATTGCCGGTCTGATCGCCGATCGAAATATAAAGCTGGCCGAACCACAGCGTCGCAATGCCCGCCTGCGTCGTCGACATCTGGCGCGCGGCGAAAAAGCGCTTGGCCGGCTCGACCGTAGTGACGACAGCGCCGCCCCAGCGAATGTCGGCGGTCGCGACCACTTCGCTGTAATTAGGACCGGGGCGCGCGGCGATCGACGATAAGACCACCTGATAGGGGCCGACGCTTTGCGCCTCGCCGACATGCATGCTGGCGATCGTCTCGGCGCCGAAGGCGGTCGCCGCCAATCCAAGCAGCGTGACGCCGACGCCGATATGGGCAAGCGCGCTGCCCCAGGCCGACAGCGGCAGGCCGAGCGCGCGCGACAGCAGAACGCCGATCGGCGCCCCGCGGCGCCAGACGCGCGCGGCGATTTCGCTGAGCGAGCCCAGGATGATGTAGACCGCCAGCCCCGCCGCGATCGGCGCCAGAACGGGCCCGCCGCGCAACATCGCGAAGAGAGCGACGGCGAGGCATAGGCCGACCGCGGCGGCGAGGCTGAGGCGCTGCGCGACGCCGAGCAGATCGCCGCGCTTCCAGGCGAGCGACTGGCCGAACGGCACGACAAGGCAAAGGATCAGCAGCAGCACGCCGCAGGTCATGTTGAAGAATGGCGCGCCGACGGTGATCTTCTCGCCGGTCAATTGTTCGAGCGCGAGCGGATAGAGCGTGCCGATCAGCACGCCGGCGCAGGTCGTCGTCAGCAGGAGATTGTTGAGCACGAGGGCGCCCTCGCGCGAGATCGGCGCGAACAGGCCGCCGCGCTTGAGCATTGGCGCGCGCCACGCGAACAGCGCCAGCGCGCCGCCGATGAACAAAGCAAGGATGGCGAGGATGAACACGCCGCGCGAGGGATCGCTGGCGAAAGCGTGGACGGAGGTCAGCACGCCCGAGCGCACCAGGAAAGTGCCGAGCAGCGAGAACGAGAAGGCGAGGATCGCCAGGAAGATCGTCCACACCTTCAACGCGTCGCGCTTCTCCATCACCGCCACCGAATGAACGAAGGCGGTCCCCGCGAGCCAGGGCATCAGCGAGGCGTTTTCGACCGGATCCCAGAACCAGAAGCCGCCCCAACCGAGGGTGTAATAGGCCCAGTAGGAGCCCATCGCGATGCCAAGCGTCAGGAAGCACCAGGCGACCAGCGCGAAGGGCCGCACGAAGCGCGCCCAGGCGGCGTCGATCCGTCCCTCGATCAAAGCCGCCGCGGCGAAGGAGAAGACGATCGAGAAGCCGACATAGCCGAGATAGAGCAGCGGCGGATGGATGGCGAGGCCGAGGTCCTGCAGAACCGGATTGAGATCGCGTCCCTCGAACGGCGCCGGACTGAGGCGCGCGAACGGGTTCGAGGTCAAGAGAATGAAGGCGAGGAAGGCGGCCGAAATGAAGCCCTGCACGGCCAGGACATTGGCGCGCAGGATCAGCGGCAGCCCGCGTCCAAGCCCGGCGACCAGGGCGCCGAAGAAAGCGAGGATGAGAACCCAGAGCAGCATCGAGCCCTCGTGGTTTCCCCATACGCCGGAGAATTTGTAAATCGCCGGCGCCGCGCTATGCGAATTTTCGGCGACATTGAGCACTGAGAAATCGGAGGCCAGATGCGCCTGGGCCAGCGCGCCGAACGCCAGCGCGATGGCGGCGAACTGGCCAAGGGCGCAGGATTGCCCGACGGACGCCAGGCCCTCGTCGCCCCTGAGCGTTCCCCATAGCGGCACGATCGCCTGCACCAGCGCGAGAGCGAGAGCGAGGGTCAGCGCGTAATGTCCGATCTCGACGATCACGGCTTGCTTTCACCCTCCTGCCAGCGGCCCTGCTTCTTTAACGCGTCGACCACTTCGCGCGGCATGTAGCGCTCGTCATGTTTGGCGAGCACTGAATCGGCGCGAAACCGGCCGGGCGCCTCCAGCACGCCTTCGGCGATCACCCCCTGCCCTTCGCGAAAGAGATCGGGCAGCAGCCCCTGATAAGTCACCGCGACATTATTGGCGTTGTCGGTAATGGTGAAGGCCGCCTTTTGCTCTTCGCTTTTGACCAGCGACCCCGCCTTGACCAGGCCGCCGATGCGCAGCCGCGTTCCCGGGGCAATGTTCTTTTGCAAGACCTCGCTCGGGCCGTAGAAAAATACGATGCTATCGCTCAGCGCATAAAGCGCCAGCCCCGCCGCGAAAGCGACGATCGCCAGCGCGACGCCGATCAGGGTGAGACGTCTGCCTTTGCGCGTCAAACCTTAGCTCCCAAGCCCAAATTAGCTTCCAAGTCCAAACTAGCTTCCAAGTCCAAACTCTTGGGCCAGCGCGTCGAGACCCTGAGCCGTCGCTTCATCGCCCGCCGTCGCCTTGCGCGCCCGGGCCAGCGCTTCCTTGGCTTTATCCGTTTCATGGAGAACGCCATAGGCGCGAATAAGGCGCAGCCATCCCTGCGCATCGTCGCCGTTTTGCGCAAGCCTTTCGGCAAGGCGCGCCACCATGGCGCGAATAGCTGATTGCTGGGCGCTGGGATCGAGCGCGGCGATGGCCGCGGCCTCGCCGGTCGCGGCCGCAGCAGGCGCGCCATTGAGGCCGGCCAGATGCTGGCGCACGATCGGCAGCCAGGGGGCGTCGGTCGGTCCGTCCGCCAGCAGCTTTTGATAGACAGCGATCGCCTTGGCTCTGTCCCCCTCCTGCTCGGCGGCAAGGCCGAGATAATAGCGCGCCTTGGGAAGATCGCTCCGGTCGGTCAAAGCCTGTTCAAAGGCCGCGCGCGCTTCGGCAGTCACGATGCCGCCGGCGGCGGCGGTCAGCGCCTCGCCATAATCGGCTCGGGTCGCGGCGTCCTCGCCCAATAGCCTGAGAGCCTCCCGATAGGCGCGCGCCGCCTCCTCGAATCGGCCAAGACGCATATAGACCGGCGCGACAACCTTAAAGCCGCGCCCATCGCCAGGATCGGCGATCAGATGCGCCTCGATCTTGGCGAGCGCCGCGCCAAGGTCGCCGATCCCAGCGGGATCGGCGGTCCGCGCCAGGATCGGCTGATCCGGCAGGTGGGGGCTGCCGAGACGGAAATAGAGGCCGAACGTCACCGCCGGAATGGCGACGAAGACGATGACGACAACCGTGCGCGCCCGCATTGCCGCGCGCCCTTCGCCAGCCGGCTGACCGGCTTTGGCCTCCTCGCTCGCCGCGATCAGCCGGCGCGCCGTCTCCGCGCGGGCGCCCGCCGCTTCGCCTGGCGGCAATTGCCCACGTTCGACGTCGCGATCGATTTCGGCGAGTTGCGCTTTGTGGAAAGCGATGGCGCGCGCCTGGCCCTCAGCGCCCGATCGCCGACGCGACAGCGGCCAAAGCGCGCACAAAATGGCGGCTCCGGTCATCAATGCGAAGGCGACCCACTGCATTTCAACGCCTTTGAACGAGCCCGCCTTGAGAACATCATGAAGGCTTGGATGGCAAGGCGAATTTGCCAAAGTGACGCATGCGCCGACGCACGGCTATCTCGATGGTCCGAAGACCCGCCTTCGGGTCAAAAGCTCAGCTCGTCATCCGCCATGCGCCGTCCGGCTGACGGCAGCCAAGGCCATGGCCGCGTTGGGGACGACCGGCAATATAGATCGTCTGCGCATAGCTCCGACAGAAGCCCTGCGCGCCGTCAGCGGCGGCGCCCGGTTCGACATAGCCGAAGGCGCCATGTTCGCCGCGCCAGGTGCGCCGCTGACCGGCGTCGAGCGCGGCGACCTGTGCATCATAGGCGGCCTGACGGTCGGCCTCGTCAAGCTGCGCGCCGACCGCGCCGCCAAGAATGCCGCCCAGAGCCGCGCCGGTGGGCAGGGAGGGGGCGACGGCAGGCGTCGTCGCGGCGGGCGCAGGCGCAGCGCCCGACATCGAGCCTCCGTCCATACAACCGCCGACCAGCAACGCGGCCATCCCCCAAATTGCGATGGACAGCGCACGCTTCATGGCAAATTCCTCAATCGATCATCGCTTGGATAGCGGGGAGCGACGGATCGCGGCCACGCGACTCCTGCGATCGGCTGCTCCCCTAGCATCATAGAGTCGGCAGCCGCAACGTCGCCCTGAGGCCGCCAAGCGGACTGTCCTCCAGCAACAGCGAGCCGCCGTAGATCTGCGCAAGGTCGACGATGATCGAGAGACCGAGCCCGGAACCGGGTCGCGATTCGTCGAGCTTTCGGCCGCGGCGCAAAGCCGCGGTCCTCGCCTGCGGGTCGAGGCCGGGCCCGTCGTCGTCGATCCGCGTCAGGAAATAGGCGCGCCCGCCGGAGTCTGGCTGGGGATCGCGCGCGGCGGATATGTCGACATGCGCGCGCGCCCATTTGCCGGCATTGTCCAGAAGATTGCCGATGAGGTCGTTCAGATCCTGCGCCTCGCCACGAAAGCGCAGGCCGTCGGGCGCATTGATGGCGAAGGTCAACGCCCGTTCCGCATAGACTTTGTCGAACGCCCGCACGAGACCCTCGATCACCGGCTTGACCTCGGTCGCCGAACCGATCGAGCCGGCGCGCGCCGCCGCGCGCGCCCTATCGAGGTAGAAGGTCACCTGACGGCGCATGACCTCCGCCTGCTCCTTGACCTTTTCGGCAAGGGTGAGGCTGCCGGCGTCCGCTTCGTTCAGGATGACGCTGAGCGGCGTTTTCAATGCATGCGCGAGATTGCCGACCTGCGTGCGCGCGCGGTCGACGACTTCGCGATTGGCGTCGAGCAGCAGGTTGACCTCCGCGGCGAGCGGCGAAATGTCCTGCGGGAAGTCGCCGCTGATATGCTCGGCCTCGCCGCGCCTTATCGAGGCGACGCCCTCGCGCAACTCCCGGAGCGGGCGAAGCCCGAAGCGAACTGCGAGGGCGATCGAGCCGAGAATTGCAGCGAGCAGCAACACGAAGGTCGCCCCGAGCGCATATTCAAAATCGTCGATCTCCGCTTCGATTTCCTCGGAATTTCCAGCAACCTGAATGAGGTAGCGCCCTTCCTCGCCGGCATCGATGACGCGCTCGACCATGCGCAGGCTGCGATCGTCGGGACCGGTGACGTAACCGCTGCGCAACGCGCCGGATTCGGGATAGGGCGCGCTGGACGGGGTCTCGACGCGCGGCAATTGGGCGGCAAAGAGCGAGCGCGAGCTCTTGATATCGGGCGGCTGGGCGTCGATCCGCGTGACCTGCCAATACCAGCCCGAACGCGCCAGTTCGAATTGAGGTCCGATAAATTGCCCGGGCCCGGTCAATCCCTCCTCGCCATTGGAGGCGACGTTGGCGACGAGCGCTTTCAGATAGACGCCCAATTGCTCGTCGAACGCGGCTTCGGTCGAGCGCGCATGAACGGCGGTCAACCCCAGGCCCGCAACGACGAGGATTGTCGAACACCAGAACGCCGCCGACAGGAAGAGGCGCGCCGCGATGGATTGCGCATTCAGCGCCTTAATCATTCTCTCCAACCCAGAGGCCCGGATGCCCACGCATGCTAATTCGCCTCAGCGGGAAGACTTGGCGGCTGGCGCCGTCGCCTGGACCGACTCGCCCTCGACGCCGACGAGATAGCCCAGCCCGCGTAGCGTTTGGATGATGTCGACGCCGAGCTTCTTGCGCAATCGGCCGACGAAGACCTCGATCGTGTTGGAGTCGCGGTCGAAATCCTGATCGTAGAGATGCTCGACGATTTCGGTGCGGGAAACGATCCGGCCTGCATGATGCATGAGATAGGACAGAAGGCGATATTCATGGGAAGTCAATTTGACGATCGCGCCATCGACCGTGACGCGTCCGGCCCGCGCGTCTAGGCGCACCGGGCCGGCGACGAGTTCGTTGGTCGCATGGCCGGCGGCGCGGCGCAGCAACGCCCTGAGGCGCGCCAGCACCTCCTCCATATGGAAAGGCTTGGCGACGTAATCGTCGGCGCCGGCGTCGAAGCCCTGGACCTTGTCGCTCCAGCGGTCGCGCGCGGTGAGGATGAGCACGGGCATCGTCCGCCCCGCCTGACGCCAGGCTTCGAGGACGGCGACGCCGTCGCGTTTGGGGAGGCCGATGTCGAGAACGATCGCGTCATAAGGCTCGGTGTCGCCAAGAAACCAACCCTCTTCTCCGTCGAGCGCGCGATCGACGGCATAGCCCGCATTTTCGAGGGCCGCGACGATCTGTCGGTTGAGGTCGCGATCGTCTTCCACGACGAGCAGGCGCATTTTCGTTCAGGTCCTCGGCGGCGCTTCGCGCGAAATGCGCGTGTTGACAGGTTTGCCGGTCACGGCGCTCATGACGACATGCACCAACCGGCCGTCGCGATGCAACAAGGCGATTTCGTAAACGTAGTCCTCGCCGAGCCGGCAAAGTTTCGCCGACAGCGCCTCTGCTTTGCCCACCGCCTTTTCGGCGCTTTTAAGCACCACGAACGGCTCCAGCAAATGATGGATTTTGATTTCCTCGCGCGTTTCGCCGGTCGCCAGACAAACGCCTTTGACGGCCGGCGGCGCCTGAGCGCACGCAGGAACCGTCCCTAACCCACAGATTATTGCGCCAAGCGCCAGGCCGATCGGGAAAAGTGACTTTCGCGCCATTTCCGGACCCTCACCCGCCGCGCCTGAACAACGAATGAATAGCCGGCGCAAGCCCGAAAACCAGTCCCCGACCCAAGGCGAAACCAGTTGACGGGCCTTTCCACGATGCCATTCACTCACGCTTCAAACCTACGACGATCGCAAGGTCGTTTTTGGCTCGAGACATCAACTTGTCTTGATCCTCGCCCCTCTTCCAATATTAGGGAAAATCCGAACCGGATCCTCCATGCGCCGGGCCTTGCCTTATGGCCGAAGCGCGCGCTAACGCTGGGCTACACAGGCGGAAGGTCCAGTTTCACAGTGAAGACGCATTGGCGATTCCGGCTTCTTGTTTCGCTTTTCATTGGCGTGGCGGCTTGCACGACGGGTTCGCCGGCCTTGTCGCTGGTCGGGCCGGCCACCGAAGATCAGAGTTTCGCCGCTCATGTCGTAATGGTGCTGAAGCGCGGCGTGGGCCAGGCTGCTTTTTGTACTGGCGTCGTCCTGGCCCCGCAGGTTGTGTTGACAGCCGCACATTGCGCGGCGGCGATCGGGGATATGCGCATCTATTATCGGGACGGCAGCGGGACTTCTCAGTTCGTCGAGGTTGCGGCGGTCGCCATTCATCCAGGCTTTCGGGCCGATGCGCTCACCAAGCGAGCGGTCTCTATCGATCTTGCGCTCATTCAAATTCGAGCGCCGCTCGGTGCGCGTTTTTCGCCCGCCCAATTGGACGAGACAGGCGCCGTCACGGTGGGCGAGGCGCTGAAGATCGTCGGTTATGGCCTTGGACGCGAGGGCGAGGGCGCAACCGGCGGCGTCCTTCGCAGCGCCCCGCTGCGGGTCAGGGCGCCTCTCTCAACAATCCTCCTTTGGGCCGAGGACCCGAACAAAGCCGGCGCCGGGGCGTGCAGCGGCGATTCCGGCGGTCCCATTTTATCGGACGACGGCGCAAAAGTGCTCGCCATAACGACCTGGTCGGCGGGGGCTGGCGGTGGAAAGCGTTGCGGCGTCGTCACGCAGGGGCCTCTCGTCGCCCCGCAGCGCGCATGGATCGACGGCGTCCTCAACCGATGGCGCCCCTAAGCGTCGCCGCGCGCGAATTCGAAGGCGCTCTTTGCGCCACAGCATGAGTGTTAGCTGAAAGTCGAACTCAATGTATTGAGACTTCATAATTATATCAAGATAATAGAATTACTATTGAAAAGACGGCAGCGCTGTGCCAAAAACCGAGCAACGGCGCGCTTCGCGCCCGCGAAAATTCAGGACAGCAGATGCCCAACGGCGCCCCAGAGCGTCACGGTCGCCGCCCTGGAGAGGGGGCTTTTATGAAAAATTTCTGGTCAATTGTTCTCGGATCGGCCACAGTGCTCGCTGTCATCGGCGGCGCGTGGTCAACGGACCTGCCGACGAAAAAGGACCCGCCGCCGCCGTCGACGGCCTCCTGCTTCGCCAGTCTATACGATTATATGAGCGCGAGCGCCGCGGACTGCCCGCTGAGCTATATGGGCATTACCATTTACGGCCAGATCGATGTTGGCGGGGGCTGGAGCGCCCATGCCTCCCGCTTCAGCCCATACTATAACAACGGCGTTCTTTCCGTGGTCTCCAAGACAAGCCAGGGACCGGCGTTTCAATGGGTGCCCAACGGTCTCAGCCAGTCCAATGTCGGCATTAGGGGCAAAGAGGAATTCGCGCCCGGCTGGGCGTTCGTCTTCGACGGGAACATCAGTTTTGATCCCTACTCACTGCAAATCTCCAACGGACCAAAATCACTGGTCGCCAACAACGACACGCCGCTCATCGGCCAGAATACCAACTCCGATTCGAGCCGCGCAGGTCAATGGGACAATACCCGCGGCTATGTCGGGATCAGCAACAACACGTTCGGCACGCTGACCGCCGGCCGTCAGCAAGCTCTTTCCGGCGACCTGGTGACCGCCTACGATCCGATGGGCGGCTCTTATGCATTTTCGCTGATCGGATTCTCCTCGAGTCTGGCGAGCGGCCTGGGCGATACCGAAACCGCCCGCTACAACACTTCGGTCAAGTATCAAATCACCTATAATAATTTGCGCGCGGCCGCCGAATGGCAGTTCGGCGGATATTCTCAAGGCAATGGCTCCGACGGCGCCTATCAGTTCGATCTTGGCGCCGACTATGCCGGCTTCTCGGTCGATGCGGTTTACAGCTATGCGAAAGACGCGGTTTCTCTGAGCACCTACAGCTTCGGCGCGCTTCCCGCCGGCGCCTCGGCGGATGACTTGAAGGCGACGCTCGCCGATATCAACGCCGGGATCGTGGGCGTGAAATACGCCAATGGCGCATACAAGCTGTTCGGCGGCTACGAATATGCGCGTTACCAGAATCCAACCGATTCTTACGCGACGAACGCCGTGGCGAACGGATTTACGACGCTCGGCGGCTACACCGCTCTTCCGGGCGCAGCGAACATAAGCATTACGTCCTACACCAACAACAAGATATTGCAGGTCGCCTGGCTCGGTGCGACCTATTCGATCCGTCCCGATCTCGATCTAACCGGCGCTTACTATCACGCCGAACAGAATAACTTCTACCCAGGCGGCTTGACCGCCAAGGCCGCCGCCGCCGCGTGCTTGCCAAACTCGACAAAGCCCTCCGCCGCGACGGGGTTTCAACAGCTTCAGGGGACGGCGAACACCTATTGCGCCGGCCATGAAGACGTCGAATCCGCCCTGCTCGATTGGCGCCCGTTCAAGCGGCTCGACGTCTATGGCGGCGTAATGTTCTCGCAGGTCGCAGGCGGCCTCGCGAGCGGCTTCTTCCACACTACCAACATCGCTCCGACGGCCGGCCTTCGCCTGACCTTCTGATCGACAAAGCATTGCTAGCGAGGCAACCCCGGGCACACGCCCGGGGTTTCTATTTGCGCTGCCGCGCAGGTAGACGATCTGGGCCGCCGACGCACAGCTTTGCTGCTTGCCGCCACACTCCGCCAACTTCAACCTGGTCGAGCTGGCCGTCGCCAAAATCAAGCACTGGACGCGATCCGCGCCGAGGTCTGGCGCCACATCGGACGCCTCGCCACAACGATCGAGCCCTCTGAAGCCAAAGCCTTCGTCAGTGTGGGATGCGCTTGCCGTGAAAACGCCAAGCGCTCTGGTTGAACTCTAAAACTATCATACGAAAACAATATGATGATATATAGCCAATAAAATGATTATTGAAAAATCATCCGCGCTGTGCCACAAGCGAGCAACGGCGCGCATCGCGCCGCCAACATTCAGGACGGCGGATGCCCAATGGCGCCCCAGAGCGTCAGGGTCGCCACCCTGAAGAGGGGGTTTTGCATGAAAAGATTCTGGTCAATTGTTCTCGGATCGGCGACAGCGCTCGCCGTCATTGGCGGCGCGCGGTCAGCGGACCTGCCGACGAAAAAGGCGCCGTCGGCGCCGCCGCCATCGACGGCCTCCTGCTTCGCCAGCTTTTACGATTATATGAGCGCGAGCGCGCGAGACTGCCCGCTGAGCTATATGGGCATCACCGTTTACGGCCAGGTCGATGTGGGGGCGGGCTGGAGCTCCCATGCCTCCCGCTTCAACCCAGTCTATAGCCCCGGCGTCAATTCAGTGATTTCCAAGACCAGCCGGGGACCGGCGTTTCAATGGGTTCCCAACGGCATGAGCCAGTCCAACGTCGGCATCAAGGGCAGGGAGGAATTCGCGCCCGGGTGGGCTTTCGTCTTCGACGCCAATTTGGGTTTCGACCCCTATTCGTTGCAACTCGCCAACGGACCAAAGTCGCTGGTCCAGAACAACAACACCCCGCTCATCGACCAAAATTCCAGCGGCGATTCGAGTCGCGCAGGTCAATGGGACAATACGCGCGGCTATATCGGCTTGAGCAACACAACGCTCGGCACGTTGACGGTCGGGCGCCAATACACGCTTTCCACCGACCTGGTGAACGCTTACGATCCGATGGGCGGCACCTACGCGTTTTCGCTGATCGGCTATTCCGGGAGTTTTGGCGGTGGTCTCGGCGTGACTGAGATGGCCCGCTACAATACTTCGGTCAAATATCAGGTCGCCTATAATAATTTGCGCGCGGCCTTCGCCTGGCAATTCGGCGGTTATTCCCAGGGCAATGGCTCGAACGGCGCCTATCAGGTCGACCTTGGCGCCGACTATGCCGGTTTCTCGGTCGATGCGGTTTACAGCTATGCGAGAGATGCGGTTGCTCTGGGCACCTACAGCTTCGGCGCGCTTCCTCCCGGCGCCTCCGTGGATGACCTGAAGGCGACCCTCGCCGATGTCGGCTCCGGGATCGTGGGCGTCAAATATGTCAATGGCCCCTACAAATTGTTCGGCGGCTACGAATATTCGCGTTTCCAGAATCCGAGCGATTCCTACGCGACCGACGCGGTGGCGAACGGATTTACGACGCTCGGCGGCTACACCGCGCTTCCCGGCGCGGCGAACATAAGCGTCACGTCCTACACCAATAACAAGATCATGCAGGTCGCCTGGCTCGGCGCGACCTATGCGATCCGTCCCGACCTCGATCTGACCGGCGCTTACTATTACGCCGAGCAGAATAATTTCTATCCGGGCGGCCTGACCAAGGCTGCGAACGCCGCCGCTTGTTTGCCGAACACCACCAAGTCTGCCGCGACAGGGTTTCATACCCTTAAGGGGACAGCGAACACCTATTGCGCCGGTCATGAAGAAGCGGAGTCGGCGTTGCTCGACTGGCGCCCGTTCAAGCGTCTCGACGTCTATGCCGGCGTGATGTTCTCGCAGGCCGCCGGCGGTCTGGCGAGCGGTTTATTCCACACCAGCAACATCGCGCCGACTGCCGGCCTGCGCCTGACCTTCTGATCGACGCGGCTTTCCCGCCGATCAAGCCCCGGGCCTGCGCCCGGGGTTTTTTATTTGCGGCGCCGCGCCGGCTTGTTGGGCCATTGGACGATGCGTTCGGGCCAGAGTTCGACGGGCACGTCCTCTTCCCCAGCGCTCACCCGGCCCCGCACGGAGACCCCAGCTTGGTGGACGGTCTGATCCGACCCCGACACCAGCGGATGCCACCAGGCGAGATCGCGCCCCTCGGCGAGGGTTCGATAGGCGCAGGTGGTCGGCAGCCAGGGCAGGGAACGCACGGTCGCGGGCGTCAACTTGACGCAATCGCGCACGCGCCGACGACGGCGCGCATAATCCCGGCAACGGCAGCTTTCGCCGTCAAGCAATTTGCAGCCGATATCGGTGAAATGGATTTCGCCATTGTCCTCGTCTTCGAGCTTGACGAGGCAACATCGCCCGCAACCGTCGCAAAGGCTCTCCCATTCCGGGCCCGACATTTCCTCAAGGGTCTTGGCCCGCCAGAACGGCTCGAGGTCGGTGAGCGTCCTCGTCATTGGTTCGGTCTCTTCAAATCTGTGCGCTCCTACGGGGCGACGCGGGGTTCCAGCGTGTAAACGAGAATAGCTATAGCATAGCGCCGCCACGCAGGCCCACGGCTCGCCCGCTCGCCCCGGAAATGCCGCATGCCCTCAATTATATGCTAGTTTGCGGCGCCAAGGAGAGGACGCGCGGGAGCCTGTGTCGGTAAAATCGCCAAAATCGAAGTTGGTCGCCATGTTGGGGCGGGCATTTCTCGCCCTCGACGCGTTCATCGATTCGTCGCTTTTTCGCAGCCGCCGGCGCGCCATCGCAGCCTACGCATCCTACAGCCATTTTCTCGATCGCTTCCACGTTTCGGGCTTCGGAAAAGTCGCTGTCGAACTCGCCTGCGAGGGCCTGACGCTGGGTCTGGCCGGTTCGCTTGTCCTGCTCGCGCTCGCCCTGCCCGCCTTTCGCGAGACCAGCGACGAGGACTGGCTCAAACGCGAAGACCTCGCAGTCACCTTCCTCGACCGCTATGGCGTCGAAGTCGGCCGCCGCGGCATCAAGCATGACGATTCGATCCCGCTTGAACAATTGCCCGATCATTTCATCAAGGCGGTGCTGGCGACTGAGGACCGCCGCTTCTTCACGCATTTCGGCATCGACGTGGTCGGCACGCTGCGCGCGCTGACCGTCAATGCGCGCGCCTCCGGCGTCGTGCAGGGCGGCTCGTCGATCACCCAGCAGCTCGCCAAGAACCTGTTTCTGACCAATGAGCGCTCGCTCGACCGCAAGGTGAAGGAAGCCTATCTCGCGCTCTGGCTCGAACATCATTTGACCAAAAGAGAAATCCTCAAGCTCTATCTCGACCGCGCCTATATGGGCGGCGGCGCTTTCGGGGTGCAGGCGGCGGCGCAATTCTATTTCGGCAAATCGGCGCGCGACATCGATCTCGCGCAGTCGGCGATGCTGGCCGGCCTGTTCAAGGCGCCGACCAAATATTCGCCCGACGTCAATCTGCCCGCGGCGCGCGCGCGCGCCAACGATGTGCTCAGCAATCTGGTCGACGCCGGCTTCATGACCGAAGGTCAGGTCTATGCGGCGCGGCGCAATCCGGCGACCCCGGTCGACCACAGCGCGCGCGGCAGCCCGGACTGGTATCTCGATTTCGCCTATGACGAGGTCAAGGGGCTTGCTCAAGACAATAAGCTCGGCAACGACCGCGTGCTGACAGTGCGCACCGGCCTCGACACCGGCCTGCAGCTTCATACCGAAAGCGTCATCGAGGACATGCTGCGCGTGAAGGCGCCCGCCTTTAACGCGCATCAGGCGGCGACCGTCATTGCCGAAACCAATGGGCTGGTGCGCGCCATGGTCGGCGGACGCGACTACGGCGTCAGCCAGTTCAACCGCGCCACCGAGGCTTTGCGTCAGCCAGGTTCGTCGTTCAAGATATTCGTTTATCTCACCGCGCTGCTGACCGGCAAATATCACGGCAATAGCCCGATCGACGCTTCCAGCGTCTGCATCGGCGATTATTGCGTCCATAATTATGGCGGCGAGAGCGGCGGTTCGATGCCGATCTATACCGCGCTCGCGCAGTCCTTCAACACGGCGGCGATTCGCATGTCGATCAAGATCGGCGAATTCTACTGGCCGCCGAAGCAGAGCTATCACCTCGGCAAGATCGCCACGCTCGGGCGCGCCAAGATCGTCGAGACGGCGCGCAAGATGGGCATAACGACGCCACTCGTCGACACGGTCTCGCTGCCGGTCGGCGCCGACGAAGTCAAGATGATCGACATGCTCGGCGCCAATGCGATGCTCGCCAATGGCGGCAAGCGCGCGACGCCCTATGCTGCGATCGAAGTCCGTAATTCGACCGGCGCGATCATCTACACGCATGAGGCCAACGGCACGCCCCCCGTCCAGGTGATTCCCGCCGACAAGATCGCCGAGATGAACAATATCATGACCCATGTCGTCACCGAGGGCACCGGCCGCGCCGCGCAGCTTCCCGGCGTCATCGCGGCCGGCAAGACCGGCACCACCAACAATTCGACCAACGCCTGGTTCAACGGCTTTACCGGCAATCTCGTCGGCAGCGTCTGGTTCGGCAATGACGACAATACGTCGATGGAGAATTTGACGGGCGGCATTTTGCCTGCCCAGACCTGGCACGACATCATGATCTACGCCCACCAGGGGCTGGACATGAAGCCGCCCTATGGCGTCGCGCCCGGGCCGGCCAAGCCGGCCGAAATCGCCGCCGCGCCGGCGAGCGGCGCCGAGGCGACAGCGCCCCGGCCGATCATCGGCCTGTCGCCGCGCGCCGCAAGGGTGATCACCGAAATCGGCGAACTGGCGCGCGTCGACAAGAACCGCCGCGCCGACCTCGCGCTGCCGATCTCCGTCGCCGACCAGACGCGCGCCGGCGCGGCAGGCGCAGCCCCGCAATAGCGAAGGCCGCCGCCTGAAGATCCCAAAAAAAGCGTTTTGGAAACCCAAGTTTTTATTTGGACGGATTGTGAGATATCATGATATATCAATAATTTAAGATCGAAAAATTTGGAAATCGCTTTTTTCGCAAAACATCGGTTCGCAGGATGAGAAGGCCGCCCTTTCACTCAACCTTAGCCCCAGCAATAATCGAACGGAAAATCTGGAATGTCCAGATAATGTTTCTTCAAACCAGAAAGCTCGACCGGCGACTGCCCTGCTCGTTTGCGCCACCGCCGTCGCGCGCTTCGCGTCGGAGTTGCGTAACCGGCCACGCCGTCTTACCCGCCTAGAGCGTTCTGCATTTGAGTTGACGAGGACAGGCTCCGCCGCGTTCGGCGACGATCTCCTGGCGGCCATTTTGCGCGGAAGGAAATCAATGGAGGAACCTGATCTCAGCTCCTGCCTAATGCGCAATGATCGAAAAACGAATCAACGCGCTGTCATTGCTGTCCAGGTTCGCGAATTCGTTGATTGGGCCTCCATATGGGAGGAGGTCCGGGATGCGCGACAACAGCTTCGACAGGTTTATCGCCCCTACTGACTTCGCTATTGAGCCATTGTTCGCATGGAGGCAATTCTTTCACCGCTGAGACCTTTGTCAATGATGGCCTTTCAGGCCACCGCCGAAGGCGGCGACCGCTTTCGCG
>DATBZF010000089.1:0-2685 GCA_036513315.1 Roseiarcus sp. | reverse complement strand
CGCGAAAGCGGTCGCCGCCTTCGGCGGTGGCCTGAAAGGCCATCATTGACAAAGGTCTCAGCGGTGAAAGAATTGCCTCCATGCGAACAATGGCTCAATAGCGAAGTCAGTAGGGGCGATAAACCTGTCGAAGCTGTTGTCTCGCATCCTGAACCTCCTCCCATATGGAGACCCAATCAACGAATTCTTGAACCTGCACAGCAATGACGGCGCGTACTCCGACAGGGAGTAGCACGCTTTAGAGCGCGCCTCTCTTGCTGAATGGCGCGGCCTTTGGAGGCCACTTGCCACACTGACGAGACGCAGTCACGCCGAAGGCGCCGTAGCAGCGGAGGAGCGGCAAAGCGCTTGACGGCGTTTCGGCAGTGTGGCCGCGGCGGTTCTCTGTATAGCGCCCCGCGCCGCCAAGACTTTTCCTCCCGCCTTAAATAGAATGGCCCCGTTTCCCGCCCCTCAACGTGGCCCTGCACTCGCCTATGCGCAATTGGCTTCGCTCCCCCACCCTGCTGAAGCTGCTCGTCGGCCAACATATTCTCAACGGTATCAGCGTGGCGGCGGGCGTGATGGCGGTCAGCCTGACCGCTTCGCTGCTGTTCGGCTTCGGCGCCGGCCAGCCGGCGACCCTCGGAGCGATCGCGGCGAGCATCAGCGACCAGCCGGCGCCGCTGCGCCGCAAGGCCTTGCTGATGGCGGTGGGCTTCGGCATCGCTGTTTTTTCGACGCTGTCGCTGCAATTGGTCGCCGGCCTGCCGTTGGCGCTGATCCCCGCCATCGGCATCATTGCGTTTCTCGCGGGCCTGGTGACGGGCTATGGACGCTGGGCGCTGGCGCTCAGCATGCAGGCGCTGGTGCCGATGGTGTTCGTGCTCGGCCTGCCGCCGACGAACCTTGCCGGCGCGCTGCGCAACGAGGCGGTGCTGGTCGCGGGCGGCCTCGCTTATATCGCCATTGCGCTATTGTTGACGGCAGTCGCCGACGCCAGTGGGCGGCGCCTGACGACGAGCGAATGCCTGCGTGAATTCTCCTCCTACCTGCGCGGCGTCGCCGCCTTCTACAATCCGACCATCGACTTGCCGGAAGTCTATGGCGCGGTGATCCGCCGACAGGCCGCGCTGTCGGACCAGATGACCGCTGCGCGCGCGCTTCTGCTCGAACGACCGGGCGCCTCGAAGCAACGCCTGCGCCTGGCGGCGTCGATCGGCATCCTGCTCGATGCATTTGACGCGCTGGTCGCCGCGCATGTCGAACTGGCCGAATTGCGCGCGACGCCGGCGGCGGCGACGCTGATGGCGCGCATCGGCGTCACCTTGCGCGCCGCTTCGCTCGATCTCCAGCATCTCAGCCTGGAGCTGCTGTCGAACCAGGCGCCCAGCCTGCCGCCCGACCATTCGCTGGCATCCGACGCCCTCAAGCGCGAGGCGGAGAAACTCGCCGAGAGCGAGGCGCTAAGTCCGGAAGCGCTGGCGGCCGTTGAGGCCACCACCCAGCGGATCGGCGATGCGCTCACCCATATCCGCCGGCTGGAGCAGGCGCTTTGCGACGACGAAGTCGCCAAAGCGGCGATCGGCGGCGTCGATCTTGCCGCATTCTGGGCGCGCCCTTCTTTCGATCTGAAACTGCTGACCGTCCATCTTGCACCCGACTCGCCGGTCTTTCGCTTCGCCGCGCGCCTCGCGCTGGCGATGACCGCGGGCGCGCTCGTCGCCCAAAGCTTAAGCGGCGTCGCGCATGGCAATTGGATTCTGCTGACCATCGCCGTCATCCTGCGCGCGAGCTACGGCCTGACGCGCGAGCGACGCGACGACCGCGTCATCGGCACGCTGATCGGCTGCCTGATCGCCGCCGCGGCGGTCGCGATATTGCCGATCGGCGCCCTGATCGGGGTCCAGGCCTTGGGCCTCGCGATCGTGCACGGCTTTGCGCGCCTGCGCTACCGGATCGCCTCCGTCGGGGCCTCTATCACGGCGCTGGTGTCGCTGCATCTTCTCGATCCCACGCAGGCGACGGCGATACTGACGCGCGTCGCCGACACGCTGGTCGGCGCCGCGCTCGCCCAGCTCTTCAGCCATGTGCTGCCGCGCTGGGAGTTCAACGAGGCGCCGCGGCTGGCGACGCGCCTGCAATCCCAGATCGCCGCTTTCGCCAAAGTCGCCCTCGACAATGAGGCGCCCCGTCAGGATTACCGCATGGCGCGCAAGAGCATGATCGAGGCGATCGCCGCATTGTCCGATTCGGCGGGCCGGATGGGCGGCGAGCCGCAGACAGTGCATCGCGGCCTCGACGAAATGGCGGCCATGCTGATCGCCGGCTATGTCCTCGCGGCGCATATCTCGGCGACGCGTCTGTTCATGCGTGAGCGCCGCGGCGCCGAAGATTTCCCGATGCTGACGCCGCGCCTGAAGGCGACGCGCGAATGGTTGATCGAACTCCTGTCGGACGCGCGGGAATCGGACCTGACCGGGCCGGCTTATTTCAGCGGGCCGGCGGCGGCGGGCGCCCTCGGCGGTGAATTCCAGCGCCTGCGCAAGGCGGCGCTGGCGTTGATCGCAGCGGTCGCGGTGTACCGCCGCGCCGCCGCGCCGGAGTGAGGCGCGCGCCCTTCTCTCGCGGAGCGGGAGAAGCAACTATCAGATGGGGTCGATTAAGCCGTTATGATTTTCCATGGTTGGTCTCTTTGTAGGACGG
>DATBZF010000088.1:0-13882 GCA_036513315.1 Roseiarcus sp. | reverse complement strand
GACCGCTTCCGATAGAGCGAATGGCGCGTCGGCGGGGGACGCGTCGCCATGAAGGATCACACGTCCAGACGCAGCTTACGTGGCGCCATTTATACGCGCGTGTCGACCGACCAGGGGCTGGAACAGGACTTCAACTCCCTCGACGCCCAGCGGGAGGCGTCAGAGGCCTACATCAAGAGCCAGGCGCATGAAGGCTGGAGACTGCTGCGCGAGCGCTACGACGACGGCGGCTTCTCCGGCGGCTCGATGGAGCGGCCGGGTCTCGAGAAGCTGCTTGAAGACGTCCGCGCCCACCGGATTGATGTGATCGTGGTCTATAAAGTCGACCGGCTGACGCGCTCGCTTGCCGACTTCGCCAAGCTGGTCGAACTCTTCGACAAACACGACGTGTCCTTCATCTCGGTGACCCAGGCCTTCAACACCACGACCAGCATGGGGCGGCTAACTCTGAACATGTTGTTGTCGTTCGCGCAGTTCGAGCGCGAGATCACCGGAGAGCGAATTCGGGACAAGATCGCCGCTTCCAAGCAGAAGGGAATCTGGATGGGGGGATCCGTTCCGCTGGGCTATCGCGTGGAAAATCGTACCCTGCAGGTCGTCGACGACCACGCCGCGTTCGTGCGCGATCTCTTTCGACGCTATCTCGAGATCGGCAGCGCCGTGCGCCTCAAGGTCGCCCTCGATGCCGAGGACGTCCGTCTGCCCATCCGGATCGTCGGGACTGGCAACAAGACAGGAGGCGGCCTGATCAGCCGCGGGCACATCTACCACATTCTCTCGAACCCGATCTATGTCGGGCGGCTCCGCCACAACGGCAAGGTCTACGAGGGGTTGCAAAAAGCGATCGTCGATCTAGACGTCTGGGAAGGCGCCCAGGGGCTGCTCGCTACGCAAACGCAGAAGATGAAGGCGCCAAGCCAGGACACACATTCCTTCCTTGCGGGCAAGCTGTATGACGACCGCGGCAACAGGATGGGGCCGAGCTATGCTGCCAAAGGAAGTCGGCGATGGCGCTACTATGTGTCGCGAGCCGCGCTGAGGGGGCGCAAACAGGATGCGGGTTCGGTGATCCGAGTTCCAGCAGCCCAAATCGAGAAGCAAGTCGAGGCGATGGTCAAAGAGGTTTCTGACAAGGATGTTGTCGCCGTCATCGAACGCGTCATCGTTGGCGGCGACACGCTGACCATCCATTTGACTGGCGATGCGACCCCCGCAGGACAGGATCGCATCTTGACCGTCCCCTGGAAGCGAGCATCGCCTTATCGTCGCCGCGAGATCATCCAAGGCGATGGCGCGTCGTCTTCCGACGCAAGGCCGATGCGGGTTGAGGCGCGCGCCGCCTTCGCCCAGGCGCTCCGTCATGCGCATCGTTGGCTAGATGAACTCACGCGTGATCCCGAACAGTCGATCGAGAAGCTGGCCATCCGGGAGAGCAAAAGCGAGCGTTCCATCCGCATGACGCTCTCGCTGGCCTTCGTCGCGCCGCCGATCGTTGCGGCGGCGGTCGAGGGGCGGCTGCCGCGCGGCTTTGGCGTCAAGCGCCTGATGGACCTTCCCATGGCATGGTCGCAGCAATGGACGGCCCTAGGCTTGGAACCGCGGGACGCCTAGGAACCTAGCGTAGCGGACCATTGTATTCAAAAACGCCTTCGTGACGCGTCGCCGGGCGAGCGCCGAAACGACGGATCCTGGCGGCGACAGCGATCTGTACGATGCGGTCGCTCGGTGAGCGCGACCTGCAGAATGCGGAGGCGACCAAGTGGGGCCTGCCTGCATCCGACCAACGTTCCTCGCCGATCAACAATGGACCGCTTTGGGAAACGAAAAATTGTGCGCAGAGACTTTTGGGGTTTTCGCGACAGTTTAGGCGGCAGAGCGCGCCAAAACAGCCATGCAGACCGAGGTGAGCCGTGCTAACTTACGGAAATCTCGGCGTCTTCTCAGAATGGCGAAATCCACCGCCGCTTGCGCGGACTGGGTGGTGGGCGATGCAGGGATCGAACCTGCGACCCCTCCCGTGTGAAGGGAGTGCTCTCCCGCTGAGCTAATCGCCCTTGCAATGCCGGGGCTTTCGTTTAAGGCACGGGCGCGGGCCAAGTCAAGGTGAGGGTCGGAACGCCGCGGCGGCGCCGAAACGACTTGTTTTACAATGCGATAGCCTGCGTGCGCTGAGCGTCAACGGCGACGACGGCGTCCCATAGTTGATCGAAATGGGAAATAATCCGGTCGGGATTGAGGTCCGCGATCGGCACGTCCGTATAGCCGAAATCGACGGCGATCACCGGCACGCCGGCCGCGCGGGCGGTGTCGATATCGGTGCGGGAATCGCCGACCATGATGGCGTGCGACGCCAGGCCGCCGGCGCGGGCGATCGTCTCGATCAGCGGCTTCGGATCCGGTTTCGCCACCCCGAACGTGTCCTGGCCGCAGACAAACTGGAAGCGGTCGGCGACGCCAAGCGCGCGCAGCAGAAGATGGGACGAATGCTCCAGCTTGTTGGTGCAGACGGCGAGCGTCCAGCCCGCTTGCGTTGCGCGACCGAGCGCCGCCTCGACGCCGGGAAAAAGCCAGGAATTGTCGGCGATATGGGCGTTGTAATGAGCGAGAAAGTCGCGGTACAGCCCATCGAGCTTTTCGGGCGTCAGCGCCTGGCCGACTGCGGCGAAACCGCGCGCGATCAGCGCCTTCGCGCCGGCGCCGAGCAGAGAACGCGCACTGGCGAGCGGCAGCGGCGCGAGACCCTCGCGGGTCAGGATGACATTGAGCGTTCCCATCAGGTCGCCGGCCGTTTCGGCGAGAGTGCCGTCGAGATCGAAGACGAGGACGGGGGTGGGGTGGGTCATGGACGGTGGATAGGCGAAGCGGGGGCGGGGATCAAGCGTAGGGCGTGTTCACTGTCGATGAGAACAATGAACGAGAGCGGATTTTGTCATTGTTTGCATGGCGGAGCAGGGCGCGAGAGGGATTCGAAGTCAAGGACGATCGCGAAGCGATCGCCGCCGAAGGCGGTGCGCTTCGCGCATCCTTGAGTTCGAATCCCTCTCGCGCATCGTCGCTTCCATGCAATCAATGAATTGCTGTCGCCGTGCGCGGCGTCACTTCCCGTGCCTCTTGGCCTGGAAAACGCCTCACCTTGAGCGCGCAATTTTCTGCTGTGCGCACGCCGGACATTCCGGCCGCAAAACATTTCCCATCGTCTCCGCCGAAGTAAACTGCGCCTCAGTGATTCGCATGAGGATGCGGGCGATGAAATTCGAATGAGGCCGATGATGCGCTTGTGGACCCCGATTTTGGCGGCGACGATTCTGACGGCGGCGGCCGTAACGCCGGCCCACGCCTCCAGCTACGAATTTCTCGCCGCCCCGCAAATCAACCTCAGCCTCGTCTACCGGCTGGACAAGCTGACGGGCGAGATCATCGCCTGCCAGTACGGGCACAATCCCGGCAAGACCGATATCGAGCCGGGCGCCTTCGGCGTCACCGTCTGCTATCGCGCCGGCGAGGGGGCGACTAAACTCGATCCCGGCGAATATGGATTGATCGCCACCCGCCATGAGCAGGAAGGCGGCGTCTTCCGGGTCGATTACCGCACGGGCTCGCTCAGCATCTGCTATTTGTATTTCCAGAAGGAAAAGCAGGGCGATCGCGAAGTCATCACCGATCAATATGTGGTCTGCACGCCGCCGGTGAAGTGACCGCCGGCGCGCCGGCGCTGGTCTTCTCAGGGCTTCTTGCCGGAGCCAAACAGAAACGGCGCGACATCGGAGACGCCGGGCGGCTTCTGCGCGCCGAATGGGGCAGGGCGGCAGACCGCCAGAGCTGAGAGGCCGACGCGCGCCGTCAACAGACCGTTGAGCACGCCTTCGCCGAGCCGCGCCGAAATCTTCGAGGCGAGGCCATGGCCGAGGACCTGCTGCACCAGGCTGTCGCCGACCGCCATGCCGCCGGTGATCGCGACATGGGCGCCGACCGAGCGCGCCAGCTTGAAAAAGCCGAGCAGCCCCGGCCGGCCGCCATAGATCTCGGCGATGCGGCGGATCAGAAAGACGATCTGCGCCATGACGAAAATCACGTCGAGCGCGGCGCGCGGACTGATCGCGGTGACCATCGAGACGCGCTTGGCCGCCGCCGCGATTTCCAGTTGCGCTTTGGCGTCGAGCGGGCGCAGCAAAGCGCGTTCGGCGATGTCGATAAGGTCGCGCCCGTCGATGATCGCGCGCATCGCCTCCGACGTCTCCGCCCGCCCGGCCGCCGTTTCCGGCCGCCGTTCGTAGAGCGCGATCAGGCGCGCGACCAGAGGCCGCGCGGCGTCGCCATCGTCGCTCGCCCGCGCCCGCGCAAGATCGGCGTGCAGGCGCGCGATGCGGCTCTGGCGCAGGATCGCGACGGCCTCGCGCGCGCCGATGGCGACCAGCGCGAGAAGCGCCAGCGCCCCGAACGCCGCGGCGATCCAGCCTAGCGCCTGCGCTTTGGCGAATAGCGTCTCGACAAGCTCGGTAAGCCACAATCCGAGGCCGAGCGAGACGAGGCCGCCGAGGCCGGACCAGAACAAGGCGCCAAGGCTTGGGCGCCAGCGCGCAAGCATGCCCTTCTGCTGGGCGATCTCGATTTCGCGCTCGTCCTCGTCGAGCACGATTTCACGGGCCAGCGTGGGGATCGGCCCGACCCTGGGTTCGATGACGACCTCGGTATCGTCGAGCCGGAAGGCGCGGGGGCGGGGGCGCGGATCGCTCATGCCAATTTGTCACCGATCAGAAATTGCAGCGCGCGGTCGAGCCTTATATGCGGCGCGCAGGCGCCCGGCGCCATGATCGGCGGGCGAAAGCGCAGGAAGCGCCAGTCGTTTTCCGCTTCCGGCAGCGCGATGGCGTCGCCGGCGAACACCCTCTTGGGATCGGCGGGCAATTCGCCGGGAAACACCGCCGCCTCGGCCTTGCCGTCGAAAACCTGGCCGTCGAGCCGCTCGCCCGCCTCCGGCACGCCGATAATGGCATCCATCGCCGCGCCGCCATGGCGCACCTGCGCTTCGCGCGTCGCACGGATCGCGGCGAGCGCGATCACGTCGATCGATGCGCCGACGCCTTCGGCGCGCGCAATCGCACGCGCCGTCAGCAGACGCAGGATGTTTTCAAGCCGATCATGGCTGGTATGGTGCAGATGGTCGGCCTTGGTCGCCGCGAACAGGATGCGGTCGATGCGGGGGCGGAAGACCGTCGAAAGCAGCGACGAGCGGCCGGCGCGAAACGCCTGCAGCACTTCGGCCAGCGCGTTTTCCAGATCGCGCAAGGCGGCCGGGCCGGAATTCAGCGCCGCCAGCGCGTCGACGAGGACGATCTGCCGGTCGAGCCGGGAGAAATGATCGCGAAAGAAGGGACGCACCACATGCGTCTTATAGGCTTCGTAGCGCCGCTCCATCATCGCGGCGAGCGAGGCTGCGCCGAGTTCCGCGCCTTCCTCGACCGGCAGCGGCGCGAAAGTCAGCGCCGGGGAGCCCTCAAGGTCGCCGGGCATCAGAAAGCGTCCCGGCGGCAAGGTGGAAAGCGCGTAGACGTCCTCGCGCGATTTTCTCAAATAGCCGGTGAAGAGTTCGGCGCTCTTTCTGGCGATCTCCTCCTGTGCGGGCGCGGTGGGATCGAGGCCGGCGAGATAGGCGCGCCAGTCCTTGGCCAGCATCGCGCGCGCCGCTGTCGCGCTCGCCTCCAGCGTTTCGCGCGACCATTGCCCATAGCTCTTGGCAAGCAGCGGCAGATCCAGCAGCCATTCGCCAGGATAATCGACGATGTCCAGCGTCAGGCTCGAGGCTTTCGCGCCCCAGCCTTTGGCGCGCTCGAATTCGATCGTCAGCCGAAGCTGGGAGATGCGCCGCGTCGATTGCGGCCACGCCCGCTCGGCGCCGGTCAGCGAGGCCAGATGATCTTCATAGGCGAAGCGCGGCACCGCATCGTCGGGCTGCGGCTCCAGCGTCGCGCGCGCGACGCGCCCTTCGGCCGACGCGGCGAGCACAGGCAGCCGCGCGCGCCCGATCAGATTGTTGACGAGGGCGGTGATGAACACGGTCTTGCCGGCGCGGGACAGGCCGGTGACCCCCAGCCGCAAGCCGCCGCCGCCGATATATTCGGCAAGGCTGCGCGCGGCGACGCCGGCTTCGAAGACGAGTTCGTTGAAAAAGGACAAACGTGCGGCGCCGCGAGGGAACAATCGCTCTACTTAGGGCGCGCGGGCGGGTTTTCCCAGCGTGAACATTGGATGGCGCCCTCAGTCCTCGCGCTCGCCGAGGCTCGCCGGCGTGGCGAAAGCGATGAGCCGTCCCTTGCCTTCGTCGATTTCGCTCCAATGATCGACGTCGAAATCGATCACGGCCAAGGCCGAAGTCGGAAATTTGCCAGCCATTCCGGCCAGCGCGCCCCTCTCCCCAGTTCCCGTCAAGCGAGAGGCCATTTCGGCGATCGTCGGATTGTGGCCGACGAGGAGCAGGCTCTTGGCTTTGTCGGGGCCATGGCGCACGACATCGAGGAACGCTGCGCCCCCCGCCTCATAGAGGCTGGGCGCCACCGAAATCTTGACGCGCGGGCGCAGCTTGGCGGCGACGATCGCCAGCGTCTCTTTGGTGCGCTGGGCGCCTGAATGAGCGGCGGCGTCCGGGACGATTTTTTCGTCAAGGATGTAGGAACCGAGCCGCGCCGCGTCCGCGCGCCCGCGCTCGGTCAAGGGGCGTTGATGATCGCCACTCCCGGTGTAAGCGATGGCTTTGGAATGGCGCAGGAGCAGCAGGCGAAGCATGGCGCTACGATAGCAAGAGAGCGGCGGGTTTGCACGCGCGGGGGCGCCTCACCGCTCGCGGCGATTCAAAAAAGCGAGCCGTTCGAAAAGATGGACGTCCTGCTCGTTCTTCAGCAACGCGCCATGCAGGGGCGGAATCAGCTTCTTGGGGTCGCGCTCGCGCAGCGTTTCGGGCGAAATATCCTCGTTGAGCAGCAGTTTCAGCCAGTCGAGCAGTTCCGACGTCGACGGCTTTTTCTTCAGGCCCGGCGCCTCGCGCAGATCGAAGAAAATGCGCAAGGCTTCTTCGACCAGGCGCCTTTTGATGTCGGGATAATGCGCCTCGACGATGGCGCGCATCGTCTCGGGATCGGGAAAGCGGATATAGTGAAAGAAGCAGCGCCGCAGAAAGGCGTCGGGCAATTCCTTCTCATTGTTCGAGGTGATGACGACGATCGGGCGGCGGATCGCGCGCACTGTCTCGCCGGTTTCGTAGACGAAGAATTCCATGCGGTCGAGTTCGAGCAGCAAGTCGTTGGGAAATTCGATGTCCGCCTTGTCGATCTCGTCGATCAGCAGCACGGGGCGCTCGGGCGCCGTGAACGCCTCCCATAATTTGCCGCGCTTGATATAGTTGCGGATGTCGGAGACGCGCGCATCGCCCAATTGCGAATCGCGCAGACGCGACACCGCATCATATTCGTATAGGCCCTGGTGCGCCTTGGTCGTCGATTTGACGTGCCATGACAACAGCGGCGCGCCGAGTGCGCCGGCGATCTCTTCGGCCAGCAGCGTCTTGCCGGTGCCGGGCTCGCCCTTGATCAGCAATGGGCGCTCCAGCACGATGGCGGCGTTGACCGCGATCCGAAGGTCCTCGGTGGCGATATAAGTCTTGGTGCCTTCAAAACGCATGGACGACCTCGTGTGCGGCGCGAAACCGCAGCCTTATCAGCGCGGGCGATGGGGCGCAAAGCGGGGACGGCGGAATATCTTCAGAGGGTTGCGCTGCCCCTCATCCGTCCGGCTTCGCCGGCCACCTTCTCCCCGCACGCGGTCCGCACGCGGGGCGAAGGGATGCGCGTGTCCTTCGCCCCGCGGAGCGGGGAGATGGTGGCGCGAAGCGACGCCGGACGAATGCCACGCATTCGCCTTGAGATGAGGGGCGGCGCGACGTTTCGGCCTCATACTCCAGCGCCCTCAGCTCATCGCGCCTTTTACGGCCTCGATCAATTGCTTGAGCGTGAACGGCTTGGGCAGGAAAAGGAATTCCTCGCCCTCGGGCAGGTTCTTGGCGAAGGCGTCGTCGGCATAGCCGGAGACGAAAATGATCTTGGCGGTCAGCCCTCTCTTGCGCAATTCGGTCAGCATGGTCGGCCCGTCCATTTCCGGCATGATCACGTCGGAGACGATGAGATCGATGGCGCCGCCGGCGTTCTCGACGACTTTCAGCGCCTCGACGCCGGAATCGGCCTCCAATATTGTATAGCCGCGCGAGGCGAGCGCCCGCGAGGCGAAGGCCCGCACCGCCTCCTCGTCTTCGACGAGCAGGATCGCGCCGCGCCCGGTGAGATCGGCGGCCGGCTTGACGACCTCCTTCTTGGGCGCTTCGTCGGCGACGCTCGGGAAATGGCGCGGCAGAAAGATGCGGAACGTCGCGCCGCTGCCGGGCTCGCTGTCGCAGAAGACATAGCCGTGCTCCTGCTTGACGATGCCATAGACCATTGACAGCCCGAGGCCGGTGCCCTTGCCGACTTCCTTGGTCGTGAAGAACGGCTCGAATATCTTGTCGCGCACGTCGGCCGGAATGCCGTGACCGTTATCCTGCACCTCGATCAGCACATATTCGGCCGGAATGAGCGACTTTTCCTGAAAGGCGGCGCAATCGGCGGGCGCGACATTGCGCGTGCGCAGATAGATGCGGCCGCCCTCGGGCATCGCGTCGCGCGCATTGACGATCAAATTGACGATGACCTGTTCGAATTGATTGAGGTCGGCTTTGACCAGCCAGAGGTCGCGGCCGTGCCGGATGTCGAGGTCGATCGTCTCGCCGACAAGGCGGCGCAGCAGCATCTGCAATTCCGACAGCACGTCGCTCAATTGCAGGGTTTGCGGGCGCAGCGTCTGGCGGCGCGAAAAGGCGAGAAGCTGGCGCACCAGGCCCGCCGCGCGATTGGCGTTCTGCTTGATCTGCATGATGTCCTGGAAGGACGGATCGGTCGGCCGGTGATTGGCGAGCAGCAGGTCGGAATAGCCGATGATCGCGGTCAGCACATTGTTGAAATCATGGGCGATGCCGCCGGCGAGCTGCCCGATCGCCTGCATCTTCTGGCTTTGCGCGAAATTCTCCTGCAGCATGCGCTGTTCGGTGGTGTCGAGCGCGAATACCGTCGCGCTGGCGCCTTCGTCGCCGCTGGGGTCGGCGGCGGAGACGAAAAACCGCGCCGAGCGGTCGCCGGCGCCCTGCAGCGCGGCGTCGATCGGGTTGATGTCGCCTTTGCCTTCGCCCGCCGCCGCGATCGCCTCGCGCAATTCCGCCGCGTCGCGCTCGACGACGCCGCGGTAGATCGAGGGGCCGCCTTCGCCAGCGATCGTGCGCAGCGCGGCGGGGGCAAGCCGGGCGAAAGCCGCGTTCGAACGCAGAATGCCGCCATCGGAATTGATCGAGGCGATCGCCATCGGCGTCGAATTGAAGAAGCGGGCGAAACGCACTTCGGCGGCGCGCAGGTCCTCGGCTTTTTCCTCGCCCGGCGCGCGATTAATGACCAGCGTGCGCGAAGCGCCGGGCGAGCCGTCGCTGGAATAGGCGACGCGGTGCAGGATGCGCACGGGCAGGAAGCGGCCGCCGCGGCGCTTGAGGTCGACGTCGAATTGTTCGGTCTTCACTTCGCCTGGCCGCCCGGATACGACATCGATCAGCGCGACGCCGTCGGCGGCGACAATGTCGGATAGTTTGAGGCCGCCCGAGCCGAACTGCGCCAGATCATAGTCGAGCCAGCCGGCGAGGGTGGCGTTCAGATAGGAGATCGCGCCGCCCGGTTCGACCGAGAAAAAGCCGGCCGGCGCGTGGTCCAGATAGTCGATCGCATGCTGGAGCTCCTGAAAGACATTCTCATGGCGCTCGCGCTCGCGCGTGATGTCCGAGACGGTCCACAGCGTCGCGCGGCCGCGCCCAAGATTCTCCAGCGGGCGCACGCGGATGCGATACCAGGCGACTGCCGCGTCGCCGGTGAGCGGCGGCGACATTCGCAATTCCTCGGCGCCGCGCTTGCCTTCGCGCGCGGCCTGCGCGAGCCGGTAAATCGCTTCGGAGACGTCGGGAGCGCCCGAGAACAGACGTTCGACGACGCGCAGATCCGCCGCGCCCTGGGCGCCCGAAAACGTCATATAGGCTTCGTTGGCGTAAATAATGCGCTGCTCGGAGTCCATCACGATCAGGCCATCCGAATTGGTGTCGGCGATCGCCTTGGTCGTGTCGTTGCGGGCGGTTTGGCCGGCAAACTGCAAAATGCCGAACGTGTAGAGAAGCGCCGAAAAAACGCCCAACATCGCCAGAGTGGTGATGATCCAGAAGAGAAGCTTGGCGCCCTGGCCGACCGGCAGGAAATAAAACAGGCCGACGACGCCGAGCAGACAGACCATCAAAAGCACAAGCAAGCCGGGATTTGCGCCCCGGTCGGTGCGGTCAATGGCGGCGGATGTCGTCAACGGGCTCATCGGCGAACTTTCCTTGGCCAATCCACAACGCCGTTTCTTCCGGCGGAATCATCTGCTGAACGGGCCGATTCGGCAAGAATGCGGGCGCCGCGGCCTCTTTGCAACGAAGTTCCGACGAGCGGGGCGCCTCTGAAAACGGATGGGCGGCCTTTTAATCGAATATACCGGCGGTTCGCGGCCAAAATTGTGATAGTAGCATGTCGCCGGTCGCGCGGCGCGTCTCCATCTGATATGGACATTTTCGGACCGTCGCGGCTGCGCCGTTTCCGAAGACGAAAGGCGAATGCCTGGGACGTTAGGGTAGCGCATGCAATGGTTAACTAATCTTCCGCTCGGCGACAAACCTCTGCTGCAGATCGTGGCGCTGGTTGGAATAGTGATTGTCGCAATTATTGCGTTGATCGTCGCGTATCGCTCGATTTTTGGCCATCGTTTGCGCTTTTCAGGCGGCGGCAAGGCCCGGCAGCCCCGCCTGGGTCTCGTCGACGCCTTTTCCCTGGACGGACAGCGTCAGCTTGTCATCGTCCGGCGCGACAATGTCGAACATCTGCTGATGATCGGCGGTCCCAACGATGTTGTCGTCGAATCGCAGATCGTGCGGGCGCAGCCCCAGGCGCCGCCGCGCGACAAGGACATCGTTGCGCCGCCGGCGCCGCCACCCGCGGCCAAACCCGCCGCGCCCGCGCCGGCGCCCGTGCAGGCGCCGGTGAAAGTCGCTGGCGCCCCGCCGGTTTCGCCGATTCGGCCGGCAGCGCAAGCCGGGCCGGTCGTCGCTCCTCCGCCACCGCGCGCCGCCAATAAAGTCGAGCCGATTGCCCCCGCCGCGCAGGCCAAACCGCCGCAACCCCCGTCGCCGGCGCCCCAGCAGGCCGCGCCGCCGCAACCGGCCGCGCAGCCTGCGCCGACGGCGCCCCCCAAGGCGCCGGCGGCGTCCCTTCCGCCTCCGATTGAACCTGCCGCCGACAGCCGTCCGCCGGCCAAACCGCAGGTCATGCCGCTGCGGCCGGGCGCCGCGACGCCCAAGCCGTCGCCGATGCCGGCGCCGATCGTCGTTTCGCCGGCGCCGTCGGCGGCGGCGCCCGCGCCCGCCCCCGCGCCGGCAAAGTCGCTCGTCATTCCGATGTCGCCGCCGGCGTCGCCCCAAAAGGCGCCGAACCCGACCGGCCCATCCCAGAACCGGGCGGGTTCGGGCGCCAAGAGCGATCCTTTCGCCGGACTGGATTCGCTTGAGGCGGAAATGGCGCGGCTTCTCGGGCGCGATCCCTGAGGAAATAGCAGGAGCGCTCACCCCAGGCGGCGGCGCCCGCAATGGGTCGGTTACGCCGGCGCGAAGGCCGGAAAATAAGCTGCGAGCGCGCGCTCGTAAATCAGCGATAGCATCGTGATGTCTTCGACGGAGGCCCGCTCGTCGACGCCATGCATGGTCTGGCCGACGAGCCCGAGTTCGACGACGGGGCAGGCCGTCTTGATGAAGCGGGCGTCGGAAGTGCCGCCGCTGGTGGACAGAACCGGCCGGCGCCCGGTTATGTCGAAAACCGCATCGCTCAGCAGCATGGTGAACGGACCGTCCGGCGTCAGAAACGCCACTGCGTTGGTGGGATCGAATGTGAGCGAATAAGCCGCGCCGCCGGCGGCGTCGGCGATGCGCTTTTCGATCTCGCGTCTCAAGCTCTCGGGCGACCACAGATCGTTGAAGCGGATATTGAAGACGAGGCGGAGTTCGCCTGGAATGACGTTGGTCGCGCTATTGCCGACATCGACGCTGACGATTTCGAGATTGGACGCTTCGAACGCCAGCGTTCCCGTATCGAGCGCGGCGACCTGCAGCGCGTCAAGAATCGGGGCCAGGGCTCGGATCGGATTGCGCGCCAGATGGGGATAGCCGACATGGCCCTGCTTGCCGATCAGGGCGAGGCGCCCGGTGAGCGAACCGCGCCGCCCGTTCTTCATCATATCGCCGAGTTTTTCCCGGCTGGTCGGCTCGCCAAGAATGCAATGATCGAAACGCTCGCCTTTGGCGCGCGCCCATTCCAGCAGTTTCACCGTCCCATTGACCGCCGGACCCTCTTCGTCGCCGGTTATCAGGAAGCTGATCGAACCTTTCAGGTCGCCGCGCGCCACAAAGCGCAGCGCGGCGGCTGCCGCCGCGGCGACGCCCCCTTTCATATCGCAGGCGCCGCGGCCCCAGACCATGCCTTCGGCGATTGTGCCGGAAAAGGGATCGAATCGCCATTTGACGGCATCGCCAGGCGGCACGACATCGGTATGCCCGGCGAAGACGATATGCGGGGCAGAATTGCCGATGCGCGCATAGAGATTGTCGATCGTCGCCATGCCGGGCTCGGCGAAGGACGCGATCTCGGTGGTGAAGCCGGCCGCCGCGAGCAGGCCGCTGAGATAGGCCAATGCGCCATCGTCGGCGGGCGTCACCGAACGCCGCGCGATCAGCTTTTGCGCGATTTCGACGGCGCCGGGGGCGCTCATCGACGAGGCCTCCGCACGCCATGCGCCGCCGTCGCGGATCGTATCTGTGGTTCTTTCGTCATGGCGAAACGGTCACGTCTCTATCGCGGGCGCATTTCGCGCACGACCGCCGCCCATTCAAGAACGACGTCGTAGATCGGCGGCTCGAGATTGGAGAGCAGGTTCCACAGGCCAGTGTTCTGGCTGCGCTTGAGCGCCTTGATGAGAATGCGCCCGTCGGCGAGGCCGCATACGCACATGCGCCCGACCAGATCGTCGCCGGGCGGATCGCGCACGTCGTCGTAAAACACCAGCCAATTGTCGAAAAGGGCGCCGAGCGAATGCCCGCGGATCTGCACCGCCACCGTATGGCCGCTCGCCGCGTCAGGAGCGGCCACTTCATCGAACGGTCCCTGCCCGTCGGAATAGAAATGAGCGACCGCGCCGGCGCCGACATAGCCGACCAGCGGCACCCGCCCATCGCGCGGCGGGGCCCGCCCGCCGCCGACCAAACGCGGCGGCTCGACGCCGAGATATTCGACCGCGACGGCGATTTCCTCAGCGCGCAGGCGGCGCGAGCCATTGAGCAGGTCAGTCACGGCGGAGGGCGAACGGCCGAGCGCTTTGGCCAAACCACTCCGCGTCTTACCGGTTTCCACCAGCGCTTTGCGTATCCAATCAACGGTCATAGCCCCATTGTTCTGCTTTTCAGAACAAATGGCAATCATGATTTTCAGAAATAATTCCTTGACAGCGGGTTCGGAAAAAGAGAACATAACATGAACAGACGTCGAAGCGTCTGTCCGCCTCAAACCGGATTGGAGACCAAGCGATGGGCCATGCCCGCGTGCGCCGCCGCGCGCCCAAAACTCAGTCGATGCGCGCTGAAAATGCCGACGCCTGCGCCGCGCATCTCCGCGATCTCAAAAAAGCTCATGGCCACGCG
>DATBZF010000087.1:0-32616 GCA_036513315.1 Roseiarcus sp. | reverse complement strand
CTCTATCCCGGATGGTAGACCGCGCTGGACCGTGTAAGCGCCGTTGTGCCACGAAACTCAGGAAACGGCCTGGACATCGATCGGTCCAGGCTCGCGACCGCGCCGAGCCTGTCTTGCTGCTTCGAAAAAGTCGAGCCGAGGATAACTTCCTGCAACGAAAAACCGGCCGGAAGGCGCGTCGAATTTGATAGCATCTGGAATGACGCCGATCGACGAAGCGAGAAGGTGACACTCGCGTCGGTCATTTCCGCTCTGTCGGAAAGCGAAAGACGCCCTGAGGCGAGGTGCCGGCGTCGCCTTGGGTTAGATCGACCGGGAACCGCGCTACGACAACGCCCTCGCTTTCCGTTATGGCGGGCGAAGCAGGGTCAGCGTCCGTGATCGCGCGCGAGCGTTCCAGCAATTCAACCAACTCGGGGCGCAAGCCGTCACCGCGCTGGGCGGCAATGTGGTGCAAAGCAAGAAAGGACATCATCGGCCAAACTCCCGTTGTGTTCTCGGGGAGCATCACGATTGGGGCTCGACCGAGACAATAGTCCAGCAGGCTACGCGGCCAATCGCAGTCGGCACTCCGTTTGTTGTCTTGAAATCAATTAGCGCCTTGGCACGGAAACGCGGCAGGCAACGGATCTTCCGCCCCGTCTGTAGTACGTGCGCTGAAGGCCTCGTCGTCGCTCGGCGCTTGAGCGGTTCGTCGACCTAGTTAGATGAGCGCAAAGCAGACCCGCCCATGTGTACGCCATTCTACGCCAGAGTCCTTCCACCCGCCGAAGACGCTTTACATCTTCTCGAAATTGGACACAGATCGGCTCTGCAAGACCGGGCAATCTAGAGGGAGTGAAGACCAGACGAAGGGAGCGAAGTATCGGCAGGACGGCAGCGAAAATCGCCGCCGAAACTACGCTATTATCGCCGATTGCCCCCTACTCCCACTCGATTATATTTTGATGCTATAAGATATTGCAATCACTAGGATATTTTTCTTTCCAGACGACATATTCCGTCACACATACTGTCGAAAAAATAGGCTATTGATTTCTCAAGGGAATTTGGGCCTTAAATATTTGCGCAGGTTTCACTAACTATCGACATCGTTTGGTCGACTCCACGCGAAATCGTCGCGCTGGCCGTGTAACAAGCAACGCCAAAAAAATACCGTCAGCGCGGCATCCGATTCTTGAACGCCTTCTACGATTGCGCAACTCGGCCGTATCTGGCGGGGCGCGCGAAAATCGCGGCGAGCCCCGACGTCCGTCAGCGCAAGACGCGCCCGGTAAGGACGATGGTCGAGTAGTTGCGAACATGAGAGCTATCGCCCCATTCTTGGGGCGATACCTTGTGGTAAGCGCTTGTTAACGATTGACCGCGCACCCCTCCTCTACGTTGGGCTGTAGCGAACAACGGCTCGCCGTCGACGGCGCTGGACCAAGAAGGCTGCTAAGGAAGACCCAGAGATTCGAGCGGTCGTCGGGCTGCGCGACGAGCCTAATGCTATGCCAATCAGAATGTCGGCGAGTCATCCGGCCACATCACGAGCGGCGTCCGCACCGGGTCGATCAGTGGGCGAAGCCCGTGCCAAGTGCGGTCGGCGTATACGAGCGTCTCGTCGTCCGGCGGCGCGTGCGAAGAAGGCGAACCCCGAAGGAGCTCCGCCGTCAGCAGCCAAGCGCCTGGCGAGGACATCCGGCCACGGACCCGCGCTTTGAACCATACCGCCACCTCAGGATAATAGGGTTCCCCCGTTGGTAAACGCGCCCACGCCATCCCCGCACCGAAGCGGACCGCACCACTCGTGGCGCAAAGCCTTGCGAGCTGCATGTCCTTTCGCCGCGCAAAGTGCACGACGAGGGTGTCGCACCGCATCAGCGCCTCCGCGCTCGACGACGCTTCCGAGAGGGAGAAGGCGACCATCGGCGGCTCGACGCTGATCGAGATGAGCGAACTGATGGTCAGCGCGACCGGCCCGCCGCCGGGGTCTCCCGTGATGACCGCAACAGCCGCTGGATAGTGACGAAAAGCCGTCAGGAACGCCGACTTCACATCGGGATCATCAAGCTTGGCGTCGCGATCCGAAAGCGCCGGAGTAGCCCGATCGCGCGCGCCGTGGCGGGTCATCATTTTCTTTCGACCAGATCGTAAAACCGCCATACGCGGTCGTTCCACATGCCGCCGAGATCACGACCGGCAGAGCCGACGATGCCAGGGCTGATCGTGAAGTGGTTGGCGGCGGTGAGCATCTCGCGGTAGATCCGCTGCATGATGCCCTTCCTCAGGGAGGCCCCGCCGGCGGTCCGGTAGACGAACTGACAGGCGTCGACGCCGGCTTCATGCACCTCGGACTTGGCCAGGTGGATGAGGCTGATCTGCCGGGTCGACACAGTGTCGCCGCCCTCGATGGACTTCTCGGCGTCGCGCCAGACCTCAAAGAGAAAGGCGCGCGCCGCGCGGACGCGCGCTTCAGCGCGGCCAAAGTCGAACCAGAACTTGTCGCTTTCGCCGATGAGGCCGGAGCGCCCCGTTTTAGTCCGCGCCAGCTTGGCCATCTCATCGAGCATGCGGCGCGAGGCGCCGATCGCCCAGCCGGAATGGCCGATTGCAGCAAGGCCGACAACGCCGAGACTGAAAAATTCCTTTTGGCGATGCGGCTGGGCGGTCAGAATGGGAAACACCATGTCGTCCGGGATGAAGATGTCCTTCGCGGCATAATCTATGCTGCCCGTCGCATTAAGGCCAAGAACATCCCAGTTGCCGATCAACTCGTGTTCTCCCACCGGCGCATGCGCGCAAAGCACGATCACGTCGCCTTGTTCATCTTTGGCTGGGTTACCGGCGCCGTCGTCGAGAAGCGCGGCCGAGTGCGTAAAGGTGGCGTGGTGGATGCCGCTGGCGTACGACCATCTTCCGTTAAGACGATAGCCGCCCTCCACCTTCTTCAACATCCCGGTGGGCGTTCCCTGCCCGGAAAAGCGGTTATCGCTATCCGGTGCAAACAGGCGGGCAATAGCACTGTCGGGCAGGAACGCCGCCGACATCGCGCCGATACAAGCATGCACCATTGAGATCCAGCCGGCGGCGCCGCTGTGATAGGTGATTGCCTCGAGCAGCTCGAGTCCTTGCGTCGGCGACAACTGCGCGCCGCCAATCTCCTCACCCGCGAAAATGTGCGACATCCGAAGCGGCTTCAACGCCGCGAAAGTGACCTCATTCAGTCGACCGAGCTTGTCGTTCTCCTCTGCGTTTTCCTCCAGAGTCGGACCGATCTTGCGAACATGCTCGAGGAGCGAAGAAAGTTCGGTTTTCGTGCCCCAGTAACCTTGCTGTCGTACGGCTTTGTTCATGGCTTCCTCCTGACAGTACGGATATTGGGGCCTCAGGCCCCGAGAAAATCGCCGACGGCGGTGACGACGCGTGGGTCTTCCTGCATGGCGAAGTGCCCGACATCGTCCACAATGAGAGCGCGCGCGTTAGGTATCCGCCCCGCCCAGATGGGCGCTTGCGAAGCCGGAAGCATGCGATCCTTCCGCCCCCAGACGATCAGCGTCTCGTTGGGGATACGGCTTAGCCAGCGCCCGAGATTGGGATGACCCATGCCGTGAACGTCCAAGATACGGCCAAGAGCTTTGCCCTCTTTGTCGCGGGCAGCGACAAATTCGTCGATCGGCGGCGCGTGTGAACCGCCCGGGAAATAGCGAAGCGCGACGTCGACATGATGAGCGAGATAGCCAGGGAGCGCGTCCGGTCCGATCGTCGCCAGGTCCGCCCCAGGATGGTCAGGATGGTTCAACCCTGCCGGCGCGTTGAGCACGAGTCGACCGAAACGCTCCCCTGCTAGGACCGCCATCTCAGCCGCCATCCAGCCTCCCATGGAATGCCCAATCAGGTGGGGATGCGCGACGCCAAGCGCGTCGATCAGCCGAAGCTGGTGGACGACCATATCCTGCATGCCAATCAGGTGCGGCGCAGGATCGCTTTCGCCGAAACCGGGGTGAAAAGGCAGATAGACGCGAAAACGTTCCGCCAATCCGCGCGCCCAATCGTACCCTTCGAGGGTGGCCGCGCCGTGGAGCGCGAGGACGGGGGGACCACTGCCAATGGCCTTCACCACGGTGCGGACGCCGTCGACCTCTAGGATCAGTGTTTCGAAATCCATCCTTGGCTCCTTTGTCGCGGCCTAGGCGACATCCTCGGTGATGAACACTTTGCATTGCGTGGTGCGCCGGCGGAGGGCCTCGAAGACCTCGGGCGCATGTCCGATCGCGACGCGGCTGGTGATGAGCGCTTGCGGACGGAACCGACCAGGTCCAAGCGCTTCGAGCGCAGTGTCGAACTCCGCCATCGAGAAGAATGCCGCGAAGACAATCTTGATTTCTTTCGACAGCGCCGCGAAAGGATCCCAGGCGTCTCCGCCAACGCATAGGCCGACGCCGACCACCGTCCCGTGAGTACGCACAAGCCCGCAGGAAAAATCGATGAGCCCGCGCTTACCGACACATTCGAAGACAATGTCGGGCCGCGCGCCGGTCTGCGTCTCTATCCCGGCCCCGAGGTCAGGACCCGACGGAATAAACGCGGTCGCGCCAAGGCTGGCGGCTCTTTCTTCCTGATAGCGGTTGATATCGGCGACGGTCACATGCTGCGCCCCAAATCGGCGCGCCCAAAAAGCGACCAGAAGACCGATGGGCCCCGCGCCGAGAATGAGGACATTATCGCCTGGCTTCAAGCCCGAACGCATGACAGCGTGCAGGCCGACGGCGACTGGCTCGGCCAGGGCGCCTTCGGCTGTCGGCAATTCGTCGGGAAGTACGCGGCATTGCCTCGCCGCGACGGCGGCGAACTCCGCGTAACCGCCGCCGATCAGCCGCATCTTCGCGCACCACGCCGGCTCGCCCCGCTGACAGCGCTCGCAATGACCGCACCCGCGCATGGGCGCCACAGCCACTCGGTCGCCTGGCCGTGGGCCTATCACGCTAGCGCCGCATTCGACGACTTCGCCCGCGAACTCGTGACCGAGCACGAAACCTTTGCTCACGCCGAATGTCTCCGGATCCTCTGTCATGTGAAGGTCCGAGCCGCAGATCCCGCAGGCGGAAATCTTCAGCAACACCTCGTCCCCGGCCGGCAGAGGCACGGGCAGCCCGTCTACACGCAGCGGCCGCCCAATTCCTTCGAAGATGACAGCTTTCATGGCTGATCCTCCAAAAGCTTGCGACGCGTCGGGAACCAGGGCGCATCAACCACCCTGCAGATAAGGCCCCAGACGCCACCGCGCGCGAATAGCGCCATGAAGAGGGTCAACAGACCCAGAACGACGAGGTAGGCGGCGCCGAACTGCCCGAACCATCGGTCAGCGAAGAAGTAGATCAGCGTCCCGATCAGCACCCCTTCCAGCGAACCTAAGCCTCCTACCATGACGATGAAGATCGCGACGTTCGCCCATTTCGGGTCGTAGGCGGCAGGCGGCGTAATGCGCAGATGCGCCATGAAATAGATCGCGCCGGCAAATCCGGTGCCGATGGCTGCGCTGATCCAGACAAGGAAGCGCATGCGGCCTACATTGACGCCTTGGCTGGCGGCCGCGACCGGGCTGTCGCGCAACGCCACTAGGGCGAGGCCATAGCGTGAGCGCAGCAACAGGAAGCTGCCCCCTACCGTGACGAGAAGCATCAGCGCCGTCAGCAGCGACACGCCGATGGCGCGTTGTTCGGCGGAATAGCTGGTCATGACGCGGAGGCTCATGCCCGCGCCCGCGTTAACATAGCCGAATGTGGATGTTGCAAGGCGCATTACTTCGGCGACCACCCAGGTGCCGATCGCAAAATACGGACCGTCGAGCCGATGGAGCAGTCCGTAGGTCGGGACCGCCAGAACAGCCGGCGCCACAAGGCAAAGCAGGACCGCGAGGAATGGATTGAGGCCCCAAAGCTGCGCAAGCACGAACATGGCGTAGGCCGCGACGCCGATGAAGGCCTGCTGCCCGACAGAGACCAACCCGCTATAGCCCGCAAGAAGATTCCACATTTGGGCGACCGCGACGTAACAGCTAATCTCGACCACGCTTCGGATCAAACCTTGGTCGGCCCACCACGGCATTGAGGAGATAACGACCAGCACGCAAAGGCTGATGCCCATCGCAATCATGCCCGAGAGCGTTTGCCGCTGGACGCGAGGCGCCGGCTCCGACACGTCGAGAGGGGCGCCTATCGAAGCCTCTTTCACCACGTCATTCCTTCCCCAGTATGCCCTGCGGACGCACCGCAAGAACAATCAAGAAAACGAGGTGTCCCGCAAGAACGCCGAAGCCTGGATTGATTCTAAACCCAACGGACTGACTGACGCCAAGCACCATGGCTCCGAGGAATGCGCCCCAGATAGAGCCCATGCCTCCGATGATAACGGCCTCGAAGGCGTAGATGAGTTGAAACGGGCCGTCCGCAGGAGACACCGTCGCCCGGACCGACTGGAACACAGCAGCGAAGCCGAGAATGGCCACCGCGATCGCGGTCGCGGCGGCATAAACGCTCTTGGGATTGATGCCGGTCATCGCCGCGGCATCCACGTCGGCGGCCGCGGCCCGCAACGCGCGTCCGAACCTGGTATATCGCACGGCGGTGTCGAGGCCTCCCGTCAGCACCGTTGCGGTGACGAGGACGATCACCGGCAGCACACCGACAAACATCGGGCCCACCTGAAACGAGGCCTGCGCGATAGCGCCGCCGTCGAGCGAGCGCGTGTCGGCCGACCATATTTCCAACATTGCGTTCTGCAGCGCGATCGAAAGCCCGAATGTCGCGATCAACGACGGCAGCGGATCGCTCCCGACGACCCGGTTCAGGATCACGCGCTGTAGCACAAGACCGATTGCGGCCCCGAGCGCTACAAGGATCACCAGCACGCTCCAGGGCCCGAGGCCGAAACGCGCCGCCATGCTGATCCCCACCAGCGCCAAGAGGATCATGAGATCGCCATGGGTTACATTGACGATCCGCATGACGCCGAACATTAACGCCATACCGAGCGCGTACTGAGCATAGAGGCCGCCCAACAAGACACCTTGCACCAAGCCATCAAACCACTGCACGGGGAGCTCCGAAATAGGCCTCGCCGATGGCGGCGCGCTGGATATCCAACGAGCGTCCCGTCAACGTGATGCGGCCTTCCAGCATGCAGTAAAGCCTGCCTGAGGCGGACTGCGCGAGCCCGACATCCTGCTCGACCAGCACGATAGCCGTCCCGCTCCGCGCAATCGACTCGATCGACTGATAAATCTCCCGCACGACTTTTGGCGCCAGACCGAGGCTGATTTCATCGCATAGGAGGAGGCGCGGCTGGTTGAGCAACGCCCGCCCTATCGCTACCATTTGCTGCTGGCCGCCCGAGAGCAGTTGCACCGGCACAAACTGCTTTTCCTTGAGAATCGGAAAGAGCGAAAATATCTTTTCCAATGTCCAGCTTCCGCGCGAGCGCGCATGGTCGACGGCCACCCGCAGGTTGTCCTCGACAGTCATGCCGGTAAAGAGGCGACGGCCTTCGGGCACAATTGCAACGCCGCTGGCGACCATCGTATATGGCTTGGCGCCGCCGACAGGACGGCCATCTAGGCGCACCATCTCCGGAGCGACTCGCAGCAACCCCATGATCGACTTCAGGAGCGTCGACTTGCCGGCCCCGTTGGCGCCGATCAGCGCAACGACCTCGCCGAAAGAGATGTCGAAATCGACCCCATAGAGAGCCTGGAAGTCGTCGTATCGGGCGACTAGACCGTGCGTCGACAGAAGGGGGGCGTTCATACCTCGATCCCCATGTAAACGCGCCGGACTTCAGGATCGTTGATGACCGTCGGCGGCTCGCCTTCTGCGATTTTCTCGCCAAAGTTCAGGACCATCATCCGGTCCGCTGCGGCGAGCACCGCGTGCAGGACATGCTCGATCCAAATGATGGTCACGCCGCGGTCCCTTATTCTGCGGATCAAAGCCACCAGCGCTTTGCTCTCTTCATCGGTCAAGCCCCCCGCGATCTCGTCCAGAAGCAGGAGTTTAGGGTCCGACGCCAGCGCCCGCGCCAGCTCCAGCCGCTTACGGTCGAGCAGCGTCAGCGAGCCAGCCGAACGATTCGCCTTCTCGCGGAGCTCGCAGTCGCGCAGGATTTTCGAACACCAGGCGTAGCTGGCGATCTCGGAGCGTCCGCCGCCGAACGATGCGGCGACGAGTAGATTTTCGAATGTGCTCATCCCCGTGTAGGGGCGCGGGATCTGATACGTTCGACCGATTCCCATTTGGCAACGGCGGTACGGCGGCTCGCGGGTCAGGACATGTCCGTCAAAGGCGAGCTGGCCCTTGTCTATGGCGAGATCGCCGCTGATCAGGTTGAACAGCGTGGTTTTCCCAGCGCCGTTTGGCCCGAGTATGCCCAGAATCTCGCCAGCGCGAACCTCGAAGCTGATGTCGTGAAGCACGCGAACCGCGCCGAACGATTTGCTCAGTTCGCGCCCTTCAAGCAACATGCCCGTTCCCATCGCGCCGGCGTTGGCTCTAGCTCGGCCAAGTCATGAGCTTCATGCGCTGCTCCGGCGTGAACAGCTTGTTCACTGTATTGTCGACGATTTTGAGGTCGCATGGCCACTTCACACCTTTGACCCATTGTCCGCCGAAAATCGGAGTCGTCGAAACATTCGCGTGGGGCCCCGAGGAGAAGTCGACCTTGCCGACAAGCGTTTCGATCTTGGTCGCCGCAAGCGATACGCGATTGGCTTCCCGATCGAGCGGATTCTTCGATCGCTTGAGAATATCGATCGCCACTTCCAGAAGCGCGTGGCTATAGCCTAGAGGCTGCGTCCACTGCTTCTTCGTCTCGGTCTCCCATTGGTCCGCGATGTCCTTGCTGAGCTGGCCGGTCAGCGTCGACTTGAACGGGAACGCGGGAGTCCACCACACCTCCGTCGACACGCCGTCGCCAATGGGCCCAAGGGCCTGAACGCCCGGAGCAAACAACAGCGCGGCAGCGACGGTCACGGCCTTCGGCTTAAAGCCCTGTTGAGCACACTGGTTCATGAAGGTTCTGAGATCGTCAGGGTAGGTTATGCCGCCGACGATTTCGCACCCGGCTTGCTTAAAGGCGGTGATTTGCGCCGTGTAGTCGTTCGTGCGCGGTTGAAAGAAACCCGGCACCACGATTTCGAAGCCCGCCTTCTTTGTCGGCGCCGGCAGGCCGTAGTCGTTGTTGCCGAAAGTCTCGCCGTCTGCATTCTGCGGAAACAGCATGCCGACCTTGCGATTGGTCTCAATGCTGTTCCAAAGACCAACATACGTGTTGAGCACTTCGTCCAGGCCCCAGAAGAAGTGGTAGGTCCACTTGAAGGGCTTGTCCTTGCCCCCGCGTGGAAATATCGCCGCCTGCCACGGCGCGCCCGACGAGAGGCTCGGGCACTCATAAAGCTCGGCCTGATCGGCGGACGGATTCACCGTATCGGTTGTCGAGGCGGGGACCAGAAGGTGGACTTTATCGTTGAGGATGAGATCGCCGGCGACCTCGCCGGCGCGGTTCGGATTCGATTGGCTGTCGCGAACTAGGATGTCCACGTTGTAGCGCCCTGACGACGTTTCGAGGCCGTTCTTGAGCAGTTCCTTGATCTTGCCTACCGTCCAGCCATCCGCATCCCCGAAAAGCGCGAGGGGGCCTGTGGCGGGCGTGACGAGTCCGATCTTAATCGTCCCGGCGCTTTGGGCCCGAGCGATGGCCGGCATGCCGAGCGTGGAGGCGGCGACGCCAGCGCCGATGCCTTTGATGACTGCGCGGCGCGACGGGCTATGGCGGTGCTTTTCCGAGTCTTCCATGGTTTCCTCCTTTGGACGTGATGTTGTTGGTTCGCAGCGGTATCTTCCGCCTGACTGGCTACTTAATTCTATGCTGAGATCCTCCGTCGATGACGATCTGGCTTCCAGTGACGTAGGAGGAGCACGGCGAGGCGAGATAGAGGGCCAGCCCCTTGATGTCCTCGGTGTCGCCGATGCGGCCGATCAGCGACTGCGCTTCGAACGCCTTGCGATCAGCGGGAATCTTCAGGCGGCCGCCGGCGATATTGGTCATGAACGGCCCAGGCGAGATGCAATTGATCAAAATGCCGAATACGCCCAGCTCCATCGCCATCTGGCGAACGAAGTGATCCACGCCGGCCTTCGCCGGCATGTAAGGCGTGCCGACGATTGCCTCGTTGATCTGCGCTGCGATCGAGGAGGTGACGATGATGCGGCCACCGCCGGTTTTCTTCATGTGCCGGGCCGCATGTTTGACGGTGGTGTAGACGGAGCTGAGATTGACCTCGATCACGCGGTCCCAATGGCGGTCGTCGAGCACGTCGATCGCGCCTTCCGGTATGCGATGTCCTTCCGTGGACAGAAATCCCGGACCGGCATCAATGCCGGCGTTGGCGAATACGATGTCGATTCGCCCATGCTTCTCTGCGACCTCATCGAAGGCGGACGCCATTCGAAGGCGGTCGGATACGTCGAGCGCCTGTCCCCAGACTTCGCCGCCTTTGGCCCGCAGCTCGGCCAGCACCAAGTCGAGCCGTTCGGCATCGAGATCAAGGATGCAAACGCGCGCGCCGTTCTCGGCCATGACCTCGGCGTACGCTCGTCCGATCCCGCTGGCGCCGCCAGTCACGATGACCGACCTACCCCCGACGTCGAACATCTCGCGAAGCGTCGCCATTGGTCCTCCCCGGTTTGCAAGGTTCCCAGGAGCTTGAGCGTCCTGGTAACCTAAGCGATTGTGACGCTCCCGAAGGCGGTCGCGGAACTCTCGTCGCTTGACCGTCTCGTTGAGTGGATTAGGGGCTCCTGGCTGCGTCAGTGTCAAACCACTCGAGGGCGCTGTTCCGGATTTACTACTTACCGCGTTGATCTTGCTGCTTGAATTTCCGCCGGCGGAACAGCCCGCGAGCACCTGCCTCACTGTCGATTGATCAAATGATCAAATCGCTTTACGCATATCGTCACATTTATCCGGCTCAAGAGACCTGATGCGACGGAGGAACACGTTCAATGCGGACCCCTATTGAGCGCTCGAAGCTCCTCGACCGCGGCGGCGAACCGACGGTCAGAGATTTGTTGTCTAGCCTTGTCTTCAATCCCCTCGATGGCACCATTCGTCTCAACGGCGACCGGATAGTCATGCAGCGGGCTATCGCCGGCGCAGAGCTCCGGCGCGAACTTGTCAGAGCGCTGGGCGCGCCAGAGGCGCGCGCATTCTTGATGAGACTAGGATTTCTTTCCGGACAAGCTGATGCGCGGTTTGTTCGGACTCGCTGGCCCAATCTCAATATTGGCGATGCTTTCACCGCTGGCACCCGCTTGCACACATTCAGCGGGGTCGTCCGCGTCGAAACGGTGTACAATGATTTCGACTTCCGTAAGGGACGCTTCGCGGCCGAATTTCTCTGGCACGATAGCGTGGAGGCGATTGATTACAAGAATGGCCGGCACGTGACGGAGCCGGTTTGCTGGACTCAGCTGGGCTACGCATCTGGATACGCAACCGAGTTCTTTAATACATTGGTCGTCTACAAGGAGGTGGAGTGTGCCGCGCAAGGGCACACCCACTGCCGTGTCGTCGGCAAACCCGTCAGCGGATGGGATGCGAGCGACTCCGAGGTCAGCTACTTTCTCGAACGAATCGCGACCCTGGATGGGCGCGCTTTCGTCTCGCCTGTGAGCCGTCCCCCCGCGCGCGTCGCGGAAGTTGCCCTGTCTGAGCTGGACCATCTCCTTCTTGCTCCGATTTGGGAAGAACTGGTGCGCGTCGCGGCCGCTTCGCTCCCAGTCCTCATTTCCGGCGAATCCGGTACAGGCCGAAGTCGGGCCGCGCGCTATCTTCATCGCGCGATCAACGCGCCAGAGAGCGAACTGCGATCCGTTTTCGGCGCCAGCGTCGATCATGCCTTTTGCCATGAAATCACCAGACGCGGCAGGGGCGGACCCCGCACCGCACCTTCACGAACCATTGTCATTAACGCCGTCGACGGGGTCCCGCTTGACGTCCAGCCGTATCTTGCGATGGCGATCGAGGAAGCAACTCGGCTTGATGGACCTCGGGTCATCGGGCTGACCACAGCCCCTCTGGCTCCTGCCTTTCTCGCATCCGACCTCTGGTCGACCCTGTCGGGCCTGGAGGTTCGTCTTCCGTCGCTTACCCAGCGAACGCCCACCGAACGTGTTTCGATCGCTAAGAGCCTGCTTTCCCAGCTCGCGTCGAAAATGAGGCAGGAGAAGCCGAAGCTTGATGCGAGCGCCACGAAGCTGATCCAGCAATCACGTTGGCCGGGCAACCTGCGCCAAATGCGCTGGGTATTGACATCCGTCCTTAAGGATCACCGAGGCGGGGCGATCGCCGATGGGCAAATCGCGACGGCGCTGACGCGGTGGCCCCTCGTCGTTCCAGCCGAGGGCGACGAGACGCAATCCATGAAGCGCGTCGTCAATCAACTGATGAGCGAAGATGGCTTCTCGCTGCCCATGCTAGAGCGTACGCTCTACGAGGCCGCTGTGAAGCGTGCCGAAGGAAACGTGTCCGCCGCCGCACGGATCTTAGGGCTCACTCGCCCCCAACTGGCCTACCGCAAGAAGCTTCTAACGCTGGGAGGCGCCGAGGTCGCCGCCGAATGAGGCGACCTGAGCGTCTTTCCTCTGGTGGCGTGCAGACCGGAGGCAGGCTTCCCGCTCTCATTCGTTGCTCAAGGATGATAGAGAACCTCGGCGAGACGCCGTGGGGCGTCTCGTTGATGCCGGTGGGCCAGGTCGGTTCAGGTAGGGCCGCGAAAGAGGAGCGCGCGTGTCATTCGGCGTGGGGTCTTCCCGCCGATCGGCGCGATCGCCAGTTCAAATAAATGAAGACAGGTGGGGTCGATCTCCAGAGCCGATTCACATCTTGTCGTTCGAGATGGAAGGGCTTGCGCGGTTCCCGGGAGCCAAGCAGCCAAATAAAACGGCTCGGGGGGCCCGGTGTCACCATTCTCGAAGACATCGCGATTCCCAGCCCCGGCGCGAACGAAATTCTGATGCAAGTGAAAGCGGCCGGCGTGGGGCCTTGGGATGCCTGCATCCGCTTCGGCAAGAGCGCCCTACCCCAACCGCTTCCTCTGATCCTTGGCTCAGACCTATCCGGTCTCGTCGTTGCTGCCGGCGAGTGCGTCACTGGCTTCGAGCCCGGCACTTCCGCATTCGTCGTGACAAATCCGCGCTTCACTGATGCCTACGTCGAATATGCCCACGTGCTGCGGATATGAGCGCTTTGAAGCCGGCCTCGCTCGACGCTCTTGATGCTGCTTCGGTTCCCCGTGATTGCCGTGACTGCATGGCGGGCCTTGTTCCACGTGGCCCATATTATCGCGGGGTAGAGCGCCCTCGTCCTTGGTGCAGCGGCGGTGACGTCAAGTTTGGCCGCAAGAGTCTGGTCAGGTTGCGAGACTGCCGAGATGAGAATGCCGCCTGGTTTCAGCGCAGCAAAAGGACCGCATCCGCGTTTCTCCGCCGACGAGATCGATTACGGCGTTGACCGAACGTTCCACATGTTCGAATCAATCTTTGCGGTAGTCTGATACGACGTCGGCTCCGAGGCCGCGGACCGTTTCGATGTCGGACCAACGTTGGTCCGATACTGCCTCTTGAGGACGCTCGTGCCGCTCATGAGATGCTTGAGGGCAAGAGGGCTCGTCCGCATGGCAAGATCGTCCTGAGGATCGCAGAGTAAGCGATGCTGCGCCTAACTCTGAAAAGCATTGCGTTTTGATAGAGCCTGCCGCGCGGCGCGTTGCCCAAACTGGCGATGCCTACGCCGCTGGCCGGAACGCGCGCCGTCGAGCGCAATGGTTAACCCGAATGTCAAGGCCTCAGTTCAATTCTTTCTGCGAATAGCCCAGAATATCGCGCGCGATGATGAGGCGCTGGATCTCCCCCGTGCCTTCGTAGATGTCGAAGATGCGCGCGTCGCGAAAGGCCTTTTCCGGCAGGTGCTCGTCGGACAGCCCGCATGCACCGAGGATTTCGATGCAGGTCTGCGTGACCTTGCGCGCAAGGCCGCCGCCCATCGCCTTGGCGATACAGGATTCGACTTTGCCCGGCCCGTCGCTCTGTTCGATCCATTTGGCGCGCAGCACCGTGATCCACGTCGCCTCCCACTCCGCCTCGAGCGCCAGCATCCGATCCGCGGCGGCGCTCAATAAAGTTGGTCCTGCGTCATAGTCGGCGGTCACGCCGATTTCGCCGAGCCGCGCCCATGCAAAATCCATCACGGCGCGCGAGACCCCTAGGGCATAAGCGGCGACGACCGGTCGCGACTCGCTGAAAGACTGCAGCGTCGTTTTCAGATCGCCTTCGATATGGTTGAAGGCGGGAATTCGGCAGTTGACGAAGGAGAGGCCAGCGGTGTCCTCGAAACGGAGGCCCATCTTGCGGAACTGCCTGCCGACCGTGAAGCCGGGCGTTCCCTTCTCCACCATGAAAGTCGACAAGCCGCGCCGGTCGGGGGCGATGACCCGCGCTAAAATGAGCGCCGCGTCGCAGCTCTCGGCATAGGTGATGAACGTCTTCTCACCCTCGATGATCCATCGGCCGCCGCGGCGTCCCAGGTCGCGGTCGTGCGCGTCGAGGCTGGATCGGAGCCGCCGACCGGCTCGGTGAGGCCGATGGCGATCGTCTTGTCCGCCCAGCGCGCATATTGCACCGGCGTGCCTGCGATCTTCAGCGCGGTATTGCCGAGGGAATAGCGGTGTTCGCGCAACGGAACCCCGCCGTACCAATCTTCGAGATAGAGAAGCGCGTGCATGATCTTGGCGCCGCTGAGTTCGGCTGCATATTCGGCCATCATCGCGCGCGTGTCCGGACGACCGACGGCTTCCGGAAATTCGCGCGGCAGAAGCGCATCCTCGTTACGTTCGAAATCGCGCGCATGTTTTGCGGCGAGAAGCGCCTGAGCGCGCGCCTCGTCGAGGATTTCTTTGTCTCTTTCCGTAAGGGAAAAGCTGATCATCTCGCCTCCTCAGACGCCGACGAGGCCGTCGAGGACGGACAGGGATCGCGCATTGCGGTACCACATCTCCAGCGGCAGGTCGCGCACGAAGCCGTAGCCGCCGAAGAGTTGCACGCCCTCGTCGGCGATCTTCAGGCCGTTTTCTGCGGCGTAGCGTTGGGCAAGCCGCGCATTGCGGGTCGCCGTCGGCGCGGCATCCAGCTCCGACGCCGCCCGCAAGCCCATCCAGCGCATCGCCTGGGTTGCGATGCGCATGTCGGCGAGCTTGAACGCGACAGCCTGTTTGCGGGCGATCGCTTCGCCATGCACAACGCGCTGCTTGGCGTAGGGCAAAGCGGTGTCGTAGACCCGCCGCGCGAGCCCGCTCAGAATGGAGCATAGCGCGACGCGGCTCAGATCGACGATCCGCCTCACCGTCGCTCCGTCCGCGGCGCCGAGACGCGAGTCGTCAGGCGCGAAGACGCCGTCGAAGCCGACATCGGCCATTTGCAGCGCGCGCAGGCCGAGTGTCCCCTTGGCGGCGCCGATCACGACGCCGTCCGTGCGTGCGGGCACGAGAAACGCGCAAGCGCCTGTCGCCGTTTCGGCGGTCACCAGAAAATCCGCGCAACGCGCCGCGTGAGGAACGAGCGCCTTCGCGCCATCGATGCGCCACCCTCCGGCGACCTTCACCGCTCGGGTTCGCTGGCGCTCGCCGCCGAACCAACCGGCATCGGTATGAGCGATGGCCGCAAAACGTGGCGAATCGTTCGCCACGGCGCCCAGATATGTCCTCTTCTGCAGCTCGTCGCCCTGCTCGGCGATGGCCTTGGCGAAGCCGAGCGGGGCCGCCAGCGCGAGCGCCAATGCCGCATCGCCGTAGGCGAGCTCTTCCAGCACGAGTGCGTTGAGCACTGTCGGTTGCTCTGGCGCATCCGATTCTGCGACGGCCTGTACGAGGCCGAGACTCCAGACCGCATCGATCAGATCGTCCCGAAAAGCGCCGGTTTCGTCGGCGGCGCGCGCTTGCGGAGAAGCCTTGGCGTCGGCGAAAGCGGCGGCCGCGGCGCGCGCGATCTCCTGCTCCTGCGTAAGTGCGAATGAGATCATTGCGGCGCCCGTATTGCCAAATTTAATGCGATTGTATAATGCAATTGCTCTAAACGCGCAACGGCGATGCTTGCTCGAAGGCCAATATCCGTTGCCTATTCGGGACCTTGAGAAGAATGCTTGACGCCTCCTCCCGCGAACGCATCAAGCGCGCCGCGCGGAAACTGTTCGCGCTGAACGGCGTCGACGCCGTCTCGGTGCGCGACGTCATAGCCGAGGCGGGACAGAAGAACGCCTCGGCGCTCAATTATTACTTCGGCTCGAAGGAAGGCCTCATCGCGACATTGGTCGGCGACGCGCTCGCGATCGCCGACGCGCGCTGGGACGAAGCGCTCAAAGTTGCCGAAGCTGCGGGCGGTCCGCATACGATCCGGGAAGTGCTGGAAATATTAGTGCTGCGCGGCCTGCCGCCCAATGCGCCGGAAGGCGACGAAGCCTCCGCGCGGTTCCTGGCGATGCTGCTGCATGCGCGCCGCCATCTCGTCACCGACACCGTCGCCAAGCTGCGCCTTTCCGCCTACGACCGAGCGCTGCGCCATATCAAGCGCCTCATGCCTGCAATGCCGGAAGCGGCGCGCGACCAACGGTTGTTGTTCTATTTCTGGGCATCCACTTCCGTATTCGCCGTGCTGGAAGGCGCCGCCGACGAATCCGGCGATTACGCCAAGCCCTGGGACTCGCCCGACCCGTTGCGCAATTTCATTGACGCCATGGTCGGCATGTTCGCGGCGCCCTGGACTTCGCCGCCGCCGCGAATCTGAATCCTCATCCCTGGGCGTCAGCAGGCATTCCTGGTTGGCGTCCGCGACGAGATCGCCGGTCCGATCGTAGATGCGCGCGGTCGCGAGCGCGCGGCCCCAGCCCCCGCGCGGACTGACGCAATCAAACAGCAGCCAGTCGTCGGCGCGGAACGGGCGATGCAGCCAGATCGCGTGGTTGAGGCTCGCGACATAGAGCTTGCCGCCTTTCGCCGCCGTCGGCGCCACATGCGGAATGCAGGCGACGAAATTGATCCAATAGTCCGAGAGATAGGCGAAGGCCGCCGCGTGCAGCGCACCGTCGTCCGGCAGCGAGCGGCGCATGCGGATCCAGAAGCGCATGCGCGGCTCGGCGCGCCCATCATCCCCGCTGAGATCTTCCGCGAAGGGCGCCCGAAAGTCGATCGCCGGGTGCGCCTGCAGCGTATAGGCAAGCACGCGTTCGATATTCGCAGCGCCCGGGCTGTCGATCTCGGTGAGGCGCGGACAGCGTTCGGGATCGCGGTCGAGGCCGCAGTCCGGCGGCGGCGCAGCGCGATGCACGGGCCCCGCGAGCGGCGTCGCGAAAGTCACGCTCGCGTCGCAGACCATTTTCCCGCCGGCTTGAACGCCGCGCACTTGTCTCGAAGAAAACCGCTTGCCGTCCTGAAGGCTCGTCACGGCATAGTCGATCGCCATCTCCGGCCGGGCGCCTGAGAGGAAGACGAATTGCATGACGCTCGCCGGACGCCCCGCGGGGACGGTGCGCGCCGCCGCGGCCAGTGTCTGTCCCAGCATTTGTCCGCCGTAGACCCGCCCATTCTCGTTGGGCTCGGCGAACCGGCTGCGAAATTGTCCCGACGACAGCGCGTCGAGGCCGAGCAGTTCGGCGATGTCCGCGCCGTCCCAGGCCGGCGTCATCTTTGTCGTCATGCGATCTTTCCGGTCCTCTGTTCGGGCGTCATACCGGCCACTTATGGTGCGCCGTCTCGTTTACGCTCGAAACGCCGACGCCGCCATCCGCGCGCCAGCGCAGCCGCGTCACCGAACCATAGCTCACGAGGAAATGCGCGACGCTTTCGAGTCCGAGCGCATGCGCGAGCACGACATTGATGGGAAGTCCATGCGTGAACACGGCCACGCGCGCGGCGCCTGCTTCATCGGCCGCCGTCGCGCGTAGCGCCGCAAGGACGCCCGCACGGAACTCCTGAGGATTCCCGCCGAGATAGCCAATGGGATCTTCGAGAAAACGCGCCCAGGCCACGCCGCCCTCCGCGCGCAGCGTCTCCGTCGAACGATAGCGCACAGCCTTGCGATCGGCCTCCGCCCAGCCCTCGATCGTTTCGATGTCCATAGCGAGCGCTTCGGCGAGCGGCGCGGCGGTCTGCTGCGCGCGCAACAGCGGGCTCGCGACGATGCGGGTGACGCCCTCAGTTTCCAGCAAGCGCGCGACTGCCCGCGCCTGCGTCCATCCTTCCGCGTTGAGGGGCGGGTCGTTGGGGCGCTCCAAGTCGTGTTCGTCGGGCCGGCCGTGCCGGATGAGGATCAGGCGCATGGCGCGGTCATGCCTGAACCATCGCGCTTGCTGCTTCCAGCGCGGCGATAGAATCGTCTGAAAGGCCCCAGTCGGCGAGGGCCTCGCGGCTGTCGCGCCCTGGCGCCGGCGTTGCGCGGCCGATTGCCGAAGGCGTGCGCGAAAAGCGCGGCGCGGGGCTCGGATGCGTCACGCCGTCGAACATCGTGTGAACCTCACGCGCCAGCATCTGGGGATGCGTCGGCGCTTCGTCCATGCCCAGCACCGGCGTCAGGCAGGCGTCCAGACCTCTTGCCGCGGCGACCCAATCGTCGCGCGTTCGCTTCGAGAAGACCTGAGCGAAGCGTTCGCGCAGGGCGGGCCAGGCCGCGCGATCGTTCTGGTCTGGCAGTTTCTCGCCTTCAAGGCCCATCACCTTCAACAGATTGGCGTAGAAATGCGGCTCCATCGCCCCGACCGCGACGAACCGGCCGTCGCTCGCCGCATAGCAACGGTAGTAGGGCGCGCCGCCGTCAACGATATTGTCCTCGCGCCGATTGGTCCAAGTCCCCAATTGGCGGAAGGCCTGAAACGCCGACATGAGATGGGTGACGCCGTCGACCATCGCGACGTCAATCATCTGGCCGCGACCCGACTGGCGCGCCTCCATCGCCGCGGCGAGCACGCCGACGGTCATGTAGAGGGCGCCGCCGCCGAGGTCCGCGACGAGATTGAGCGGCGGCGGCGGAGGACGATCTTCATAGCCCAGGCATTGCAGCGCGCCTGTCAGGGCGAGATAGTTGATGTCGTGGCCCGCCTCCTGCGCGATCGGTCCCTGCTGCCCCCAACCGGTCATGCGGGCGTAAACGAGGCGCGGATTGGCTTCGAGACAGATGTCGGGGCCGAGCCCAAGCCGCTCCATAACACCGGGCCGAAAACCCTCGATCAGCGCGTCCGCCTTCGCCACGAGTTGCAGCATCGCCCCGACGGCCTCGGGCCGCTTGAGGTCGAAGGCGACCGAGCGTTTGTTGCGATTGTAGAAGTCGAAACGTGGCGGCAGGTCGGGCTCGGCGCCCGCCTTCGCGATGCGGTCGACGCGCAAGACATCAGCGCCGAGATCGCCGAGCAGCGCGCCCGCGAATGGCGCGGGGCCAATGCCGCCCATCTCGACGACGCGAAAGCCTTGCAGCGGTCCTGTCACGTCTGTCTCTCCTGTTTGCGGTATGTGGTAAGCCCTTGGCCGGAGGCGGCGAGGGCGATCAGCCAGGGCGTCGGCGCAAACCGCTCGCCATGAGCGCTGGCGAGCCGTTGGCAGAGCGCGACGAAGGCGGCGAGATCAAAATCCTCGGCCCAGCGCAGCACGCCGCCGAGCCGCTTGGGGAAGCCGAGCCCGAGGATCGAGGCGACATCCGCGTCGTCGGCGCTGTCGACGACGCCTTCTTCGAGGCAGCGCAGCGCCTCGCGCGCTTCAGCCGCCAGCAGGCGCAGGCGAACCGCATCCGCATCGCATGGCCCCGCGGCCGGCGGGAAAAGGTCGGCGAGCCCCGGCCATAAGGCGCGTTGCCCTCCGTCCGGCCAATCATGGAAACCGCCGCCGCGGCGTCGACCGCCCCGCCCCGCTGCGACAAGACGCGCCAGCAGCGGCTCGGCCAGCGGACGACGGAAGCGTTCGGCCAAACCATCGAGCGCCGCCTGTCTCGCCTGTTGAAGGTTGAGCGCAAGGCCGGTCTCGTCGAGCGTCGCCAGAGGCCCGAGCGCGCGTCCCGTCGCGACGGCGGCCGCTTCGATGAGTTCCGGCGGCGCGCCTTCGCCGACCATTGCAACCGCCTCGTCGAGATAGGCCGCGAAGACACGCGTGGCGAAGAAGCCCGGACCATCGCGAACGCACACGGGGACTTTGCCGAAGGCTTCCGCCAAGGCGAACGCGCCCGCCATTGTCGCCTCGGAGGTCTCGGCGCCGCGCACGACCTCAACAAGGGGCATCCGCTCGGCGGGCGAGAAGAAATGCAGCCCGAGAAAGCGCGTGCGATCGCGAAGAACCGTTGCGAGGCCCGAAATTGCGAGGCCGGAGGTGTTAGTGGCGATCATTGCGCCGGGCGCGACGGCCGCCTCGATGCGACGAAGCACATCGCTCTTGATCGCGCGATCCTCGGGCAGGCATTCGATCACCAGCGCGCAACGGCTGAGATCGTCGGCTATGACGCGCGCCGCGGAGACGCGCGCCAGAACGCCCTCGCAGGTCGCCGCGTCCAGGCGCCCGCGAGCGGACTGCCGCTCGAGCGCCGCGCGCAGACGGTTCAGCGCCTCGCCCGAGGCTTTATCGTCGCGACCGCAGAGGGCGACCTCGAACCCCGCCGCCGCCGCGACCTGCGCGAGCCCAAGGCCCATCAGGCCGGGGCCGACGACGCCGACAAGCGGCGCGATTTTAGCGGTGGAAGCGGACAGCGTCATCGAGATTCGCTCGGCCCACCCGCGCAGCATTGGCTTTGACGCCGGCATCCTCGTAGCCGAAGGAGACGCCGAACAGCAGCTTGTAATTGGCGGGAATGCCAAGATGCTCCCGAACGATATGAGGAAACAGTCCGAGCGCGCCTTGAGCGCAAGAACCAATGCCGCGCGCCGTCAACGCAAGCATCAGCGTTTGCGCATACATGCCGATATCCGTCGCCTCACGCGTGTCGAACGGCTCGGGCATGAAAACGAAGACGGCGTGCGGCGCATCGAAGAACGCGTGATTGCGGATATAAGCCATTTTACGGCCGACGGCGTCGCGCCGTTCGACGCCCATGGCGCCGTAAAGTCTTTGCGCCGCGTCCACCTGCCGCTCGCGATAGACGTCGGTGAACTTGCCGTCGGCCGGCCAATCCGGTCGGATCGGTTCGTCGCGCATTCCCGCATCGACGAGCGCGTCACGCAGCCGTTGCAACGCCTCGCCCGACACGACATGCGGCGTCCAGGGCTGCACGTTGCAATTGGACGGCGCCCATTGCGCGAGTTCGAATACTTCGCGCATCGTCGCCTCGGGAACCCCCTCGGGCCGAAAGCCGCGCACCGAGCGACGGCGGCGGATCGCCTCGTCGACGCTCATAGTAGGTCGCTCGCGTGCGCTCATGATTCTTCCCCGATCAACGCGACGCCGCGCTTCGCATAGGCGCGCGCGAGATGACGTCCGATGCGCGCCGCATCCGGCAGGACGCCATTGCCCGCCTCGCCGCGCGCCGCGACGCCGGCGCTGCCGACCGCGCCGCGAAACATGGCGAATACCTGATGGAAACGCGTCAACCGCTCGGTCGCGCCAGCAAGCTCGTAATAGAGTTCGAGATAGTCGGCTTCGCTGGGAACGCCCATATCGTCGAGCGGAAGGCCAAGCAGGCCCCCGTTCTCGTCGGGCGCCATGCGCCACGCCTGGCTGTTGAAGGCGAGATCGACGAGCGGATGACCGAGCGTCGAAAGCTCCCAGTCGAGCACGCCGATCACGCGCGGCTCGCTCGGATGGAAAATCGCGTTCGCGATGCGAAAGTCGCCGTGGCAAAGCGAAAGCGTCTGGCTGTCAGGCACGCGCTCGGCAAGCCAGCGCACCATGCGATCGAGGTCGGAATTATCGTCATCGCCGCGGCGAAACTGCGTCCACTGGTTCGACCACCTCGTGAGCTGCCGCGCGAAATAATTGCCGGGCTTCCCGAAGTCGGCAAGGCCGAGCGCCTGATAGTCGAGCGTGTGAATCGACGCGAGCGTCGCGCACATCGAGCGGAAGAGCGCCGCGCGCTCCTCTTTCTCGAGCCGGGGCGTCGCGAAATCGTGGAAGACCCGCCCGTCCAGCCATTCCATCAGATAGAACGGCGTGCCGAGGATCTCGCTGTTCTCGCAATAAAGATATGGCTTCGGCGTCGGCACGCCACTCCCCTGCAAGGCGCTGAGCACGCGATATTCGCGGTCGATCGCATGCGCCGAAGGCATCAACACGTCGTTGGGTTGTTTTCGCAGCACGCCGCGCCAATCGCCTCGGGTGACGAAATAGGTCGGATTCGACATGCCTCCCTGCGTGCGCTCGACGCGGATCGGCGCCGCGCCGCCGAGCCAGCTTTTCAGATATTCGTCGAGCTGGGCGACGTCGAAATCGACGCCGCGGCCGGGAGGCGTGGGCGCCGTCATCCCTGGCTCGCCCGCTTGCCGCTGAAACCGAAGAGATATTGCGCCACGCGACGCATCTGAACTTCCTCCGTGCCTTCGGTGATGCGATAGCGGCGGTGATGGCGATAGATATGTTCGAACGCCAGAGCGCGGCTGTAGCCAACGCCGCCATGGACCTGCATCGCCCGGTCGGCGGCCTCGCAACACAACCGGTTCGCCCTGAAATTGCAGATCGACACCATATCGCTGATCTCGAGCGGGCTTTGCCGATCCATCTGCCAGGCGGTGCGGAAGATGTAGTTGCGCACCATCTCATACTCCGCCCAGAGTTCGACGAGGGGGAACTGAACCGCCTGTTTCTTCGCAAGCGGCTCGCCGAATGCGACGCGCCTATTGGCGTAGGCGACCGCCGCCTTGATGCAATAGCGCGCCGCGCCCGCGCTCGCCGCCGCCTGGCGGATGCGGTTCTCGTGCACAAAGCGCTGCGCGACGACGAGGCCTTCGCCCTCTTTATGCAGGATCGCGCTGTCGGGCACGCGAACATTCTTCAGTTCCGTCTCCGCATGATCGCTGGGCATATTGAAGGTCCAGTGATTGTATAGAATATTGTGCCCCGGCGTGTCGGTCGGCACGATGAACGCGGTGATGCCCTTGGCTTCGCCGGGCTTGCCCGACGTGCGGGCGAACACGAGATTGGCGTGCGCGCGCGCAACCTGTGAATTCCAGCGCTTGACCCCGTTGATGATCCAGTGATCGCCGTCACGTACGCCCGTCGTCTCGAGCCAGGTTGCGTCGCTGCCATGTCCGGGCTCGGTCAGACCGAAAGCCAGGTGCTTCTTGCCCGTGATGATGCCCTCGATATAGGTCTTCTGCTCTTCCGTGCCGTAGTCGGCGATCGCCGGTATGATCGGGAAATTGCCGACGATCGACGATTCGTCCTGAAGATCGTTGTGCAGGCCAAGCCCCTTGGCGGCGAGATGCTCGCGGATCGCCGCGATCGCAAGATTGGAGGCCGCCTGGCCGCCGCAAGACTTCGGAAGCCCATAGCGCAAATGGCCCGCCTTGTCGGCGCGGCCCTCCATTTCGCTGATCAACGCGCGCCATTCCGCGCGCGGACGTCCGTCCTGATCCCAATCGGTGCGCGCGTTCTCGCGGCGATGGTCGAAGAACTGCATGTTCTTGCGCTCGAGCGGCTTGATCTCCGCCTCGATGAAGGCGTCGAGCTCGGCAAGCTTGTCGATGATTTCCTTCGGCAGGTCGAAATCCACGCGTATCTCCCGGATGTCTCGTCTGTATGAAATCCCGTCGCCTCAAGGCTAAAGCGCGATGCGGCCATAAGGGTGAGTGCTGCTGACGCCGCCATCGACCGAAAGCAATTGACCATCGACGTAGGAGGAATCGTCGCTGGCGAGGAAGGCCGCCGCGGCGGCGATCTCTTCGGCTCGGCCGGGACGTTTCAGCGGCGTCACGTGACCGAGTTTCGCTTCGACGCCGCGCGCTCGCGCGTCCTCGAAAACTTTGCGCGTCAACTTCGTCTCGACGAGGCCGGGCAGGATCGCATTGACGCGCACGCCCGTTCCGGCGAAAGCGTTGGCCGCCGTCTGCGCCAGGCTGTTCACCGCCGCCTTGCTCGCGCTGTAGGATATGGCTCCGGCGTTGGCGCGCAGCGACGCGGCGGACGAAGTCAGGATGATGGAGCCGCAACGTTGGGCCGTCATGTGGCGACCAGCGTATTTGATGGCGAGGAAGCTACTGACCGTGTTGAGGCGATAGACCTCCGTCCATTCCTCGACGGTCTGTTCGAACAGCGGCGTATTGCTTCCGGTGACGCCGATATTGGCGAAGAATATCTCCATTCCGCCCCATTCGGACAGACAGCGTTCGACCATCGCCGCGACATTCGCCTCCATCGCTGCATCCGCGATCATGGACGAGGCGGCGCCGCCTTCGGCCCGGATTTCCGCGGCGACCTCCTCGGCATTGGCGGCCCGGCCGACAATCAACACGGCGGCGCCTTCCCGCGCGAAGCGGATGGCGCTCGCGCGACCGATGCCGCTGCCGCCGCCCGTCACGATCGCGCGTTTGCCGTCGAGACGCCTCATGCCGCTTCTCCTATCTCGCAGGAACCGTCCATCCGCCGTCGGCTGTGATGACGGCGCCTTGCAGGTAGCTCGCATCGTCGCTGGCGAGGAACGCGGCGAGCGCAGCGATCTCTTCAGGCTCGCCGAAGCGGCCGAGCGGCATTTCGGATTGCCGCGTCGCGAGCGTCGTCTCATCGAATTGCGCGACCGACGCTTTCGTGCCGATCATCCCTGGCGCTATGACATTGACCCGGATCTTTTTCGGGCTGAGTTCGGCCGCGGCCGCGCGCGAGAGGCCGACGACGCCGGCCTTCAGCGCGGAATAAGCGATGGAATCCTTGGCCGGATGGAATGCGGATACGGAGCTTAGATTGACGATCGCGCCGCCGCCGCGCCGCGCCATCTGCGGCGCCGCCGCCTGCATCGTCCAGACGATTCCATTGACGCCGACGGCGAACATCTGGTCGATCGTCTCGCCATCAATTTCATCAAGCGGCTGAAAACGCGCCCAGACCGCATTGTTGACGAGCACTGCGACCGGCGCGGCGAAATCAGCCTCTATGTGCGCGAACATTGCTCCGACGTCATCGCGCCGGCCGACGTCGACGGCATAAGCGCGCGCTTCAATACCCTCGGCGCTGATTTCAGCGACTGTGGGTTCAAGGCGCCGCGCGCTAACATCGACACAGGCCACACGGGCGCCTTCGCGTCCGAAGCGCTGGGCGATCGCATAGCCAATGCCACGCGCGGCGCCCGTGACGACGCACACACGGGCATTGAGACGCAAGTTCATGAACCCGCCTCTTGGACGGGGTTTCCGAATATTTTCGCCTCTTCGCGAAGCTGAAACTTTTTCACCTTGCCCGCCGGCGTCATGGGCAGGTTGGCGACAATCTGGATTCGTTCCGGCCAATATTGTTTCGCGACTTTGTGTTCCGCCATATAGGCCTGCACGCCGGCGAGATCGAGCGCATGTCCGCTGCGCAAGGCGAGAAACGCGCAGGCGCGTTCGCCCAGGCGCGGATCGGGGTAGCCGACCATCGCTGCGGCCAGAACGGCCGGATGTTTGAACAGCAAGTTTTCGATCTCGACGACCGGCACGTTCTCGCCGCCGCGGATGATGACGTCCTTGATGCGGCCGTTGATGCGGATGTAGCCCTCTTCATCCATGTAGGCGAGATCGCCGGTGTCAAACCAGCCTTCCGCGTCATAGGGCTCCATGTCCGCGCGCTTGTAATAGCCAAGGCACATCTGCGCGCCGCGCACTTTGAGCAGTCCCGTCTCGCCGACCGGCGCCACGCTGCCGTCGGTGCGCAAGACCTGCACCGCGACGCCTTCGAGCGGACGACCGTCGGTTTTCGAGGATTTTTCGAGCGCGCGCTCCGGTTCGGTCAGCGTGCTCGACAGCGATTCCGTCATGCCCCATAACGAGCAGACCTTGAATCCAAGTTCGCGATAGACGCGATCGATCAGCGCCGGCGGGATCGGCGCGCCGGCGCAAAGAAACTTCTGCAAGCGCATCGGCCTTGGCGCGCCGGAGGCCACGGCCTCGCACATGTCGGCGAGAAAAGTGGCGGCGCCGGCCGAATAAGTGACGCCCTCCTTCGCCATGATCGCGACGCCGCGCTTCGGCTCCCAAATGTCCTGGAAGACGACGGAGGCTCCGATCTTGAGGCCGAGCAGCATGCCGGCCGCAAAGCCGGTCATGTGACCCAGCGGCGAGCAGACCAGCATCGTGTCGCTCGCGTCGAGAGCGAAACGTCCCGCAAGGGCGATGTTGCAGGCCATCAATGTATTCAAGCAATGCATGACGCCCTTGGGCGACCCGGTCGTGCCCGAGGTGAACATCAGAACCGCCATTTCATCCGGCGGCAGCGCGCCAATCTCGCCGATCGCTGGCGGATCCAGACGCCCGACGCCCGAGAGCAACGCCTTTTCGAAATTGTCGGGACCTTCGCCGTCGACGACGACGACATGTTCAAGGCGGGGCAGCGTCACCCGCAGGGAATGCGCCATCGCCTCATGATCGAAATTGCGGAATGTCTTGGGAACGACCAGCAGCTTCGTTTCGGCGAAACCGAGCATGAAGCTCAGCTCCCGTTCGCGAAAAATCGGCATCAACGGATTGACCACGGCGCCGATCCGGAAAGAGGCGAGCGCGATCACCGCGAATTCCCACCAGTTCGGCAATTGGACTGACACGACGTCGCCGCGCCCGACGCCGAGGCGTTTCAGCGCCGCCGCGGCGCGCGAAATGAGATCGCCAAGTTCGCGATAGGAGAAACGGCGCGGCTCCGCGCGATCGGAGCGGTCCGCCAAGAGCGCCAGCTTCTCGGGCGTCGCGGCGATCGTTTGCTGCAGGAATGTGTCGTAGTTTTTGTCAACCCAAAAGCCGCCGGCGCGCATCGCTCGGGCGTGGGCGGCGGGATCGAACCGGGTTGCGCTCATGCATTCCCTCCCATGCTTTGTGACGCACGCCGTATGGAGCGTATTGTTCGCTAGTGTATTATTTTTATCTTTAGGACGCAGACTCCGCCAAGTCAAGGGAACGACCGTGCGAAATACGGCCAATAATCGGCGTGTTAATGCTTGTGTTGTGGCGATAGGAGCGTCGAAGAGCAAGGCGCATCGATGGCGCCGCCTCTCGAGAACTCGCTTCGGCCGCCAGCCCGCTAAAGCCAAGATAATGAATGTGTTTACAACTTCCGGGACGCGTATTAGGATTCCTCCGCCCCGAGACGAAAACCCGCGGTCTATGTCTCGACGGAGCGTTGAGCGCGGGTCGGAAACGCGAGAGAGGGAGAGGCGCGATGCGAGCGGCGGTCTTGGAGCGGCGCGGCGCCGACGGCGTTAGCTGGCGTGATTTTGCCGACCCGGCCCCGGCGCCGGGCGAGTCGGTGCTGAAGGTCGCCGCATCGGCGCTCAATCGCGTCGATCTCTATATGCGCGACAGCGGCGTCGGAATCACGCATGCGCTGCCGCAAGTGATGGGGGTGGAGGCTGCCGGCGAGATTGTCGAGGCGGAACCCGGCAGCGGCTTGAAGAAGGGCGCCAAAGCCATCCTCTTTTCTGAAGCGTTCTGCGGCAAATGCCGCTATTGCCTCGCAGGCGATCAGCCGCTTTGCGAGAGCGTGAAGATCATGGGCGAGCATCGTCATGGCGGTTTTGCCGAATATATCGCCATGCCGAGCCGCTGTTTCTTCCCCCTGCCCGACGAGGCCGACCTGATCGCGGCCGGCGCCTTGGCGACAGGCCACCTGACGGCGTGGCGAATGCTGTTTGGCAAAAGGGCGCTTCGCCCCGGCGAGAGCCTGCTGATCGTCGGTATCGGCGGGGGCGTCGCCGTTGCTTGTCTGCAACTGGCGGTCATGGTCGGCGCGCGGGTCTTCGTCACCTCGTCGAGCGATGCAAAAATCGCGCGCGCCGTGGCGATGGGGGCGGAAGGCGGGGTCAATTATTCCACCGGCCAAGTGTCGAAGGCGATCCTGGCGATGAGCGCCGGCGGCGTCGACATGGCGATCGACAGCGTCGGGGAAGCGAGTTGGGGCGAATCCTTGAAATCGCTGCGTCGCGGCGGCCGGCTCGTCACCTGCGGCGCGACGACAGGGGCGAACCCTCCCGCCGATCTGCAACGCGTCTTCATCCGCCAACTCGAGATCTACGGCTCGACGGGCGGCAGCGTAAGCGAATTTCGCCAATTGCTCGATGTGTTCAACCGCGGCCTGGTGAAGCCCGTCATCGATGCGACATTCGCGGCCGCCGATATCCGCGCGGCCTTCGATCATCTCGCGGCCGGAACGCAGTTCGGCAAGATTTCCCTGGTGGTGTGATGCCTCAATGCCGTTTCGCGCTGGCGCCGGAACGAAGCCGACGCCAGCGTCGGGCGGGTCACATCTTGCAGGCGGGATCGACCGGCGGGACGATGTCTGGGCCGGCCTCGATCTTCTTGATCTCGTAGGCTGCCTTGCCATCGGGGCCGGCGACGATCTGATTGATGGCGATCGGCCGGATGGTCTGATGGTCGGCGGCGCGCACTTCGACGCCGCCAAGCACCGTATCGGTCTTGAGACCGGCGAGCGCGGCGCGCACTGCGTTCACGTCGGTGGAGTTCGCCTTATTGATCGCGGCGGCCATCAGTTGGATCGCCATATATTGGTCGGCGGCGGTATAGGCCGGAAGTTCGCCGTTGTATTTTTCCTGATAGGCCCTGACGAAGGCTTCGGCCTGTGCGCCGGGGAAGCCCGGAACGAAACCGAGCGTCTGATAGACGCCGAGCACCGTATCGCCCTGCGCGGCGAGCGTCTGTGGGATCACGAAGGAATTGCCGAGCACCATCTTGTATTTCTTGAACAGTCCGAACTGAGCCTGCTGCTTGGCAAGATTGATCGCGTCGCTGCCGAAGATTGTGACGTAGAGGCCGTCGGCGGGATCGGCGCCGAGTTCGGATATTTTGGCGCCGAAATCCGCCGTGCCGAAGGGCGCGAACAGAACCTTGCCGATCGAGCCGCCCTGCGACTTGACGAGCGCCTTGAATTTTTCGGCCGCGTCATGGCCGGAGGAATAATCAACGGCGATAATATCCCACTTGCCGACGCCCTTGTCCTTCAGGAACTCCCGCGCCGCGCCCATGAGCATGGAATCATTCACATTGGCTCGGAAGTAGTTCGCGGAGCAGCCCTTGCCCGTCATCCCATCGGCCTGCGCGAACACTTCCACCATCAAAGCGTTGAGCGCCGGGAGCTTGGCCGAAAGAGCGGGCGAAACCGCCGAAGTGTCCATGCCGGTCAGGAACAGCGCGCCATCTTTCTGCACGGCGCGGGTGGCGCCGTCGACAGCGCTATCGGGGGTGCCGGGATAGGTGATGAAATCGGCCTCGAGCTTCTTGCCCGCGGCGCCGCCGGCCGCGTTGATCTGCTCGATCGCCAGGTTGATGGCTTTGGTCTGCGATTCCTTGAGGCCGGCGAGCGGGCCGCTGTCGATCAACAAGGCGCCGATCTTGATCGTGTCCTCCGCGTGCGCGCCCGTCGCCAATGTTGCGGCGACCGCCCCTGCGGCGAGCAAGGCTCGAAAGCCCCCGAGCTTCGTCAATTTCCTCATGTTTCCTCTCCCTTCGTTTGTGTTTGCGGCCCGATCACAGGGCCATCAGCGTCTGGTTCTCGGGCGCGTCGATGGCGTCCGTCGGGCCCGATCCGACGACCGCCCCTTTTGCAAGAATGATGAAACGGTCCGTCGCGCGCTTGACGAGGTTCAGATGCTGCTCGACGACGAGAATGCCGGTACCGGCCCTGCGAATCGCGTTGAGCGCGTCGACCAAGCCGTCGATGAGCACAGGCGAGAGGCCCTCCGAGGGTTCATCGAGAAAGACGAGGTCCGGATTGGCCATCAAGGCGCGGCCAATCGCCAGCATCTGTTGCTGGCCGCCGCTGAGCATCATTCCCGAGCGGTTCGCCCGCTGTTCGAGCACCGGAAACAGACCATAGACCGTCCTGAGGCTCCAATAGCCCTTGCGACCGGTCGCCAGGCTGAGAGAAAGGTTTTCTTTGACGGTCAGGTTCGGCAGAATGCGCCGACCCTGCGGCGCGATCGATACGCCAAGCTTGGCGGCGACATAGCCGGGCATGCGGTCGATGCGTTGGTCATGGACCCAGATGGCCCCGGAACTGATATTCGTCTCGCGAAACACGGAGAGCAGCAAGGTGGACTTACCTGCTCCGTTGCGGCCGACCACGGCGACGGACTCGCCCTCGTTGACCGTAAGGTCGACGCCGTGCAGCACGGCGGAGGCGCCATAACCCGCGTGAAGCGCTTCGATGCGCAAGACGCTCATGCCGCGCTCCCCAGATAGGCCGCGACGACGCGCCGGTCGGCGCGAATTTCGGACGGCGTTCCGGTCGCAAGATGGCGCCCGAGATCGAGCACCGTCACCTTGCCACAGCACGCGAATACGGCGTCCACATCGTGCTCGACGACGACGGCGGCCATTTTCCGCTCGCCGACGAGGTCGCGCAGGTGCTGAAACAGACGCAGCGTCTCGACGGCCGAAAGGCCGGCACCAGGCTCGTCCATCAACAGAAGCTGCGGACGTCCGATCAGGGCAAGCGCGACGTCGACGCGGCGCTGCACGCCATAGGCGATGCGGCCTGCCTTCTGGTCGAGATAGTCGCCGAGGTCCATGACATGGATCACATCTTCGAACCGCTCATCGCCGAGGTGCTGGGCGACGAGGCGCAATTGCTCGAGGACGGTGAGATTCTGGAAGACGCTCGTGCGCTGGAACGAACGCGCCATGCCATGGCGCCGCCGCCATGCCACCGAGCGCCGCGTGATGTCCTCGCCGCGATACCGCACCGCGCCGCCGGTCGGGCGGCGCCGGCCGCAAACCGCGTCGAGCAGGGTGGACTTGCCCGCCCCGTTGGGTCCGATGACGCCGTGAAGCACGCCGTCGTCGCGGATCTCCAAATCGACCTCGCAGAGCGCCTGAACCCGGCCATAACTCACGGACAGTTTCTCAATCGCGAGCATGTCAGGCGTCCTTCCGCCGCCGGGCGAGCGCACGCGCCCGCGGCTGCAAGGCTTCGAGAAGGCCGCCCACGACGCCGCTCGGCAACAGCACGATGAACACGACGATGGCGAGCCCCGTGAACAATTGCGTCGCGCCATGCGCGCCGAACTGATCCTGGGCGAATGAAAACGCCAGGCCGCCCACGATCGGCCCAATGGAGCCGTCGACGCCGCCGATCAGCGCGGCGACCAGTGTGTTGGTGCTGACCGACAGACCCAGGCTGTCGGGAGAAACGAAGCCTGCGTTGAGCACGTGCAGGAGCCCGCATGCGCCAGCGATGGCGTTGACCAGGACGAACGCGGTCAATCTCGGCGCATAGGTGTTGAACCCCGAAAAGCGCATCCGCTCCTCGTTCTCGCGCACCGCGCGCAGGATTGCGCCGAGCCGCGAGCGGCGCGCCGCCCAAATGATCAGTCCCGCAATCCAAGCCGCCGACCAGGCGACGATCCAAAAGCGCGAAGCATTCGCAAAATCGGCTGCCTGCATGCCGAAAATTGACCCTTTGAAGTTCACCACCAGCCCGTCGGCGCCGCCGGTGTAGTCGCGCAGGCCCTCGAGCGTGACGCTGTGGCTGACCATTTCGCCGGCGGCGAGGGTCAGCATCATGAAGGCGAGCGGGTTGGTGCGCACGATGAGGGCGCCGAGGAAAGCGGCGTAGATGACGACGATCAGAAGCGAGACGGCCAGCGCCTCGATCGCCGTCATGTCCCACTCGCTCATGGCGATGGCGAACAAATATCCGGCGCCGCCATAGACGCTCGCCGCGCCAAGCGCGACCAGCCCAGCCTGATTCATCAAAAAGGCGACGCTTAGCGCAAGAATGCCGAGCAGCAATCCTTCCTCACCCAGCCGAAGCACGAATTCGCCAGCGAACCGGGTTGGCGCCGCGGCGCCAATGACAAACAGGAGCGCCGAGGCGCTCACGATAAGCGGCATGCGCCATGAAGAGGCGCCGGAGGCGCCAATCGCCGCGCCGGCCAAGCTTCCGCCCGTCCCCGCCCGCCGGGTCAACTGAGCACTCTTCCGCGCCCGAGGCCGCGCGGCGCGATCAGCAGCACGACCATCAACAGAACATAGGGAGCGAGCGCGGCGACATCGGGAAGAAACACCGACCCGGCGACCTGCACGAAGCCGAACAACAAAGCAGCGACAATGGCGCCGAAGATGCTGCCGGTGCCGCCGATCACGACGATGATCAGGCAGTCGATGATCATCGCGACATCCATGCCCGGGTCGACCGACAGATAGGGGCCCGCCAGCACGCCCGCCAACCCGGCGAAGGCGGCGCTCAAACAGGTGACGAGCAGGCTCAGCCGATCGGCGTCGATGCCCATCATGCGCGCGACCGAAGGATCCTGACTGACCGCACGCACATAGAGTCCCGACGGCGCGAAGCCGAGCCACAGCGCCAACAAGGCGCAGGAGCCAAGGCCCATCGCGATCAGGAACAGCCGGTAGACCGGATAGGACAGATTGAAAACG
>DATBZF010000086.1:0-103034 GCA_036513315.1 Roseiarcus sp. | reverse complement strand
AAAAAAGTTCTTCGCCAAATCCACGCCAAATCGGATAAAGGTTTTCATGGACGGTCTCCCTGTAGTGGTGCGCCAGCGACCACAACTTGGCACTTGATGCCGTTTCGGTGGGGCCGTCCACACCATCATTGCGAGGGAGCGAAGCGACGAAGCAATCCAGACTGGGCTTCTGAGAGCCTTCGTCTGGACTGATTCACAAGGCATATGCGGAGCAATCCGTACCGGTCTTGACGGGGCTTAGCCTGGATTGCTTCGTCGCTTCGCTCCCTCGCAATGACGGCCGCACGCTCCACGGCTCATATCTTGAACAGGACCGGCAACCTGGGCGCGATTGCGTAATTGAGTTGAACGAGCACGATGAAGCCGATGCCGAGCGGAATGCTGATGAGGCCGAGCGCGGCGCCGGCGGCGTAGAGCGCCTGTGCGATGAGGACGCGCCGTCGATAGGCGCGCGAGAAATGCTCGGGCGCGTCCGCCTTGATCAGGCCGGCGCGCTCGGCATAGATCGCGCAAGCCAGAATGCTGAGGCCGCACAGAAGAATGTTGAACCAATAGATGAGGAACGCCGTTTCATAGGCGATGAATTCGGCGAGCAGCCGCGTCGAGAACGGCAGCGCCGTGACGAAGGTGAGGAACAGGTAATTCAGCCAGGTCAGATCGCGGTCGGCATGTTCGACGTGATCGAGATGGGTCTGCTGCCCCACCCAGAAAATGCCGAGCGTCATCAGGCTGAGCAGCCAGGTGACGATGCGCGGCCATAGCGCCGCGAGGCTGGCCAGAAGCTCCGCCTCCGAATGAATGTCGACCCTGTCGGGAATGTGAATCTCGAGAACCAGCACCGTCATCGCAAAAGCGAAAATGCCGTCGCTGAGCGCGGCGATGCGGCCAAGGTCTTGTGCGGCGATGCGATTGTAGAAGGTCATGGAGGCAGCTTCATCCAGATGTATCGGTTCAAGACTTGCGACAGGAATGACCGAGGGCGGATTCTCTCATTGTTTGCATGGCGGAGCGGAGCGCGAGAGGAAGTTGAAGTCAAGGACGATCGCGAAGCGATCGCCGCCTTCGGCGGTGGTCCGAAGGACCATCCTTGAGTTCGAATTCCTCTCGCGCATAATTGCCTCCATGCAATCAATGAGCTGTTGTCGCCGTAGTCGGCGTATGTCTCATATCGGTTCGAATCCAGAGACGGGCGCTCCGTGTGCCGCATCGCTTGTTCCGGCGAGCGCGCGCGCCGATGCGCTGGTGAAGAGCCCGGTCTTCAGCCCGGCGAGCGTCAGCAACATTCCCGCCTCAGCCAGGGAACGATCTTCATACGATGAAAGGCAAGATCGCGCAGATCGGCGAGCACGCGCGAGTCCGATTGGAAGAACGGCGTCATCGCCGCGCTGGCGAGCTGATAGAAGCGCACGTGGCGACGCCGGATGTGCGCGTAAGAGGCGAGCGCCTGCGCGACATCGCCTGTCGCATCGAGCGCGTCGGCGAGCGCGAGCGCGTCGAGCAGCGCGTTATTGGCGCCCTGGCCAAGCTGTGGCGATGTCGCATGGGCGGCGTCGCCGATCAGCGCGAAAGGGCCGCGGAACGGACGCTGCGCGGTGAAATGCATATAGGCGGCGAGCGTCAGATCGTCGGGGCCGCCGAAGGCGGCGACGACCGGCTCGAGCGCCGGCCACACACGCGCGACTTGCCCCTGCCAAGCCGCGAACCCCGCGCGCCAGATGGGATAATCGGCCGGCTTCAGGCTCCAGAAGAAAGCGGCGAGCGGCGGCGATTGCGCATCGATGCGGCCGATCGGAAGATGGCCGATCATGATTTTCGCGCCGACATAGCGTTGGGCGAGCGTCGCCGGCGCGATGCCGCGATCGGCGACGCTCGCCCATACCGCGCCATAGGTGAATTGCCGCGCACTGTTCGGCGTCGCCAGCCGGCGCAGGCAAGAGCGCGCGCCGGAGGCGTCGACGACGAGATCGAAACCGGGCGATGTCCGCGCGTCCTCGCCGATCAGCCGCGCGCGCCCATCGGCGTTCGCGGCGACATCGACGATCCTCCAGCCGGTTTCGATTGCGGCGCCGCTGCCGGCGAACGCCTGCCAAAGCGCGCCATGCAGCGCGGCGCGATGAACGCCGATGGCGTAGAGGGCGGGATCGAGAACGGCATAGCCGAGATCGAAGACCAGGCCGCCGCATTCGTTGAGGCCGTGCAGCCGATCGACGCGCGCGCCCAGCGCTTCGACCGCGCCGCGCAGGCCGAGCCGCTCGAGCGCGGCAAGGCCGGTCGGCTGCAGCATCAGGCCGGAGCCGAGCGGGCGCGACGCGGCGAAGCGCTCGTAGAGGACGACGCGATGGCCGGTGCGGCGGAGCAAAGTCGCCGCAGCGAGGCCGGCGATTCCGGCGCCGATGATCGCGATGTCGAGTGCTCTACCCATGCTGCTCCCATGCGAGGTTATCTTGGAGGCAAAGCGCGGCGGTTGCTAGCCATGCTTCGGATGCCATCAGTAGTTATGTAGATGTACTATTACGAACCTGAACAAGCACATCGTATTCGATTCGGCAAAGCGAGGAATTTATCGAGAACTGAGCCTCGATCGCGCTTCCACGGATCGGATAAACACATTAGTTGCGGATGTGTGGTGTTTTGTGATTCGGGGTGAGTGATGAAGGCGTCGGCTCGGATACCTCACGGCGCGCGCGTCCGAACCTGGATTATTTGCATCGCCTCGTTTCTGGCGGTCGCCATCCCAGCGCGGGCGGCAAATCCCAGCGCCTCGGTCATGGACATTGGCGCTCCTGGTCGAGGTTTTGCGAAAGGCAATGGCACGTACGTCCCTTCTGACGCTGCGCGACAAGTCCTGGCGCTTTACGTCACTCTCACAAGTTCATCCAACGGAGATGAACCGCGTGACGCGTGGGCCGAGTGCGCGCGCGTCATCGGGGCCGATCCCAAAAATGCCGCTGAATACGTCCACTGCGGCCTCTTGTATGCAGCCGGAGGCGATCACGACCGCGCCATTGCCGAATACGATAAGGCGATCAAGCTCAACCCGGATTTTGCGGCCGCCTACGACGATCGCGGCCTCGCATATGAGGCTAAAGGTGAACATGATCGCGCCGTCGCTGACTACGACGACGCCATCCGGCTCAACCCTATGGGTACGCAGCCTCACAACAACCGAGGGATCTCATATAAACACATGGGCGCCGTGGATAAGGCCATCGCAGATTACGACGAAGCGATCCGGCTCGATGTAAAGAACGCCCACGCCTTCGTTAACCGGGGGATAGCCTATAGCGACAAAGGCGACGATGACCGCGCAATTGTTGATTTCGGCGAGGCAATACGACTGAAACCCGACGATGCGAGCGCGTTTGCGGGCCGTGGGCGGTCTTATCGCGCCAAGCATGAATACGACCGGGCGCTCTCGGACTACAACGATGCAATTCGGCTTGCCCCAGGAAATGCCAATGCATTCGTTGGGCGTGGGAATGTATACAGCGAAATCGGCGAATACGACCGCGCGATCGCCGACTACAGCCAAGCGATAAGAATTAACCCTGACGACACTCTCGCCTACAGGAACAGGGGCGTCGCATATCGCGCAACTGACGACGCTGCACGGGCGATTGCGGACTACAGTGAAGCGATCCGACTAGAACCTGGAAACAGCATCAGCCTTCGCTTCAGCCTTCGTAACAGGGGGTTGATTCAATTATTTAGCGGCGACGCCGTCAAAGCCTTCGCGGATTTCACCCGGGCAAACGAGCTCGATCCGGAAAACGCCTATTATGCACTATGGGTCGAGATTATCGGACAGCGCCTCAATGCGTCCAGCCGATTGTCGCAAGCAGCTTTGAAACTTGATATGACAGAATGGCCGGCGCCGCTCGTTCAGATGTTTCTTGGCCAGACGACGCCGACCAGCGTAGCCGCCGCCGCTGAGATATTGGGCAGGAAGCGACCGATACTAACCTGCGAAGCCAATTTCTTCAGTGGGGAGTTCGCGCTTCGGGAGGGAGACAAGAATGAAGCAGAACGATTGTTTCGACTTTCGATTAACTGCCCTGTTGACTTCGCTGAACGATACGCCGCCATCGCTGAATTGAAAGCGCTTGGAGCCAATCGCTGAAGGCGCAATCAATGTTTGCCTTTGGGCCGCTATGCGCCGCCGCCCACCTGAGCCCCGCCGCGCTCTCGCATCAATTGCACGATATGCCCACGCAATTCCGGAATGCCTTCGTCGGTGCGCGATGAGGTGAAGAAGGTTCCGGGATAGGCGGCGGGGTGGGCGCGTAGAATCGTCAGCGTTTCTTCGATGCGCGCCTCGCGTTCGGCGGGCTTGACCTCGTCGCGCTTGGTGAGGACGACGGCGTAGGAGACGGCGGATTTGTCGAGCAGCTTCATCGTTTCGATATCGCTGTCGCCGAGGCCGCGGCGGCCGTCGACAAGCACGAAGGCGCGCATCAGCGAGGCGCGGCCGCGCAGATAGTCGCGCATCAATTGGCCCCAGGAGGCGACCTTGTTCTTGTTGACCGCGGCATAGCCATAGCCGGGCATGTCGACCAGCGTTAATTGTCCGCCGAGGTTGAAGAAAATCAGTTCCTGCGTGCGGCCCGGCGTGTTGGAGGTGCGCGCCAGGCTCTGGCGTCCGGTCAGCGCATTGATGAGCGAGGATTTACCGACATTCGAGCGTCCGGCGAAGGCGATTTCCGGCGGCCCGATCGGCGGCAGGCCGTCGGATTTGGCGGCGGCGAAAAAGAAATCGCAGGGGCCGGCGAAGAGCTTGCGGCCGGCCTCGATCAGCGCGGCGGCCTGCTGCTCGGGCGAAGCCTCATTCACCTGGCTCAGGCTTCTTCTTGAACATCTGGGGCAGACCGTTGAACATCTTGCTCAGATTGTCCCAAAGCTCCACCTTCACGCCATTCTTGCGCATGATGAAATATTGTTGCGTGACCGAAAGCGTGTTGTTCCAGGTCCAGTAGATCACCAGGCCCGACGGGAAGGCGCCGAGCATGAAGGTGAAGATCACCGGCATCCAGGCGAACATCGTCTTCTGCACGGGATCGGTCGGCTCCGGATTCATCTTCATCTGGAAGAACATCGACACGCCCATGATCAGCGGCCAGATGCCGAGCGCGAGGAAATGGCCGAACATCGGCAGCGCCGTCGGGTCCCAGGGGATCAGCCCGAACAAAGTGAAGACATTGGTCGGGTCGGGCGCGGACAGATCCTTGATCCAGCCGAAGAACGGCGCGTGGCGCATTTCGATGGTGATGAAAATCACCTTGTAGAGCGCAAAGAACACCGGGATCTGGATCACCATCGGCAGGCAGCCGGCGACCGGGTTGACCCCTTCGTTCTTGAACAACTCCATCTGCGCCTGCTGCTGCTTGGCGCGATCGTCGGGAAAGCGTTCCTTCAAGGCGGCGATCTGCGGCTGGATCTTCTTCATCTTCGCCATCGAGGCGTAGCTGCGGCTGGCGAGCGGGAAGAAGGCGAGCTTGACGAGCACGGTGACGATAAGGATCGCCACGCCGAAATTGCCGACGATCTTGTAGATGAAGTCGATCAGTTTGAACAAAGGCTTGGTGATGAAATAGAACCAGCCCCAGTCGATCATCAGATCGAATTTCTTGATGCCGAGATTGGCTTCATAGGCGTCGATCGTGCCGACTTCCTTGGCGCCGGCGAAGACATGCGAGACGGTTTCGCTCGTCGCGCCCGGCGCGATCACGCGCGCGTCGCCAAGAAAATCGGTCTGATAATCCTCGGGCTGGGCGACGCCGCTGACCGAAAAACGGCCTACCACCGGCGCGCTCTGGTCGGGAATGATCGCCGAGCCCCAATATTTGTCAGTGAAGCCGAGCCAGCCGCCCGCGCCTTTCAGCTCGCGGACCTTGCCGGTCTCCTTTTCGATATTGGGATAGGTGATTTCCTGCACCGAGCTGTCGCCGATCACGCCGACGAAGCCTTCATGCAGCACCGAATAGCCCGACGTATCCGGTTTGCCGCGCCGCAGGATCAACGCGTAAGGGTGCAGGCTGACGGGCTCGGCGCCTTTGTTCTCGACGCTGTCGGTGACGGTGAACATATATTTGTTGTCGACGGCGATGGTGCGGTGAAAGACCAGGCCGGCGCCGTCGTCATAGGTCAATAAAGCTGGCTTCTCGGCCGTCAACACGTTGGAATCGCTGGTCCAGACTGCGTCGCGAGGCAATTTGACGCTCGTGCCGGCCTCGCCGACGAAGCCGGTCTCGGCCCAATAGGGGGCCGGGCCGCCCTGCGGCGAGAACAGAACGATGTTGGGACTGTGGGGGTCGATCGTCTCGCGATAGTCCTTCAACGTGAGGTCGTCGATCAGGCCGCCGGTCAGGTTGATCGAACCGCCAAGGCTGCTCGTGTCGATCGGGATGCGCTTGCTGGCGGCGAGCGCGTCCGCGCGGGGTTTGACCATCGCGACGGCAGGCGCTGCGCTTTGCGGCAGCGCCGCGCCGCTGCTCGATTGCCCGGCGCCCGCCGGCGCATTCGCCTGGGTCTGCGCCTGACGGTCCTTCTGCAATTGCGGCGCGCCGTAGAAATAATTCCAGCCGATCAGGACGGCCAGCGACAGGACGATCGCCAGGATCAGGTTTCTTGAATCCTCGGAGTTCATCAGCGTTTGTCTCTGTCGTTGGGTCGGCGCGTAGGCGCGGAACGGGCGGCGCTCGAATGAACCAGTGAAAAAGCGCGGATGAGATCGGCCTGAAGCAGGTCAAAGCGGCGTCGCAGCGCGTCGCGCTCCGCCATCACCACGTAATCATGGTCGGGCCGGGTCTCAAGATCGCGCGACAGCCGCGCGGCTTCCTTCAGGCGCCGGCGAATGCGGTTGCGCAGGACCGCGCCGCCGAGCTTCTTGGTGACGGTGAAGCCGAGGCGGGGGCCGATTCCATCCGGCGCTCCCTCGGGCGCGGCGCGGCGATTGGCCTGCAGCGCGAAAGCGTCCATGCGCGCCCGCCGCCCGCGCGCGGCGCGCTGAAAATCGGCGCGGCCCTTCAGGCGGCTGATCCTGGATTTTTGGCTTTCGTCGCGCATCATGGGACTGACGCGGACCTCGGGCTCGTTCATCGGTTCCCTTCCGCGCGACCAGGGTCTTAAAGCGAGCCGCGCGCGCGGGATCAGGCGGAAAGGCGCTTGCGGCCGCGCGCCCGGCGCGCGTTGAGAACCTTGCGTCCGCCCACCGTCTCCATGCGCGCGCGAAAGCCGTGGCGACGCTTGCGAACGATTTTGCTCGGTTGATAGGTCCGCTTCACTTTACATTCTCCAAAAGGCGCTTGCTTCAGGGCGATCCGCCTCACGGCCGCGCCCAATAAACCAAACCCGGTCCCCGCCAAAACGCCCCGTTAAAGCGTCATGCGAGCCGGGATAAAACATCTAAAGCCGCGCAGGTTCGCGGCGCGCGCGCCTTATAGAGGCGCCGCGCCTGCGAAGTCAATTGCCCGATCCCGTCGGCTGGGCGATCTCTTCGCAATTGCGCCGCCCGGAATTGAGGCAATTTTCCAGCTTACGGTGGGCGTCGAGCGCCATCACCACCCAGATGACGGCGATCGCCAGCGCCAGCAGGAAAGCGGCGGCGGCCAGGTTGACGAAAACGCGGCGGCGCCGCTCATCCGGCTCCTCGTCGCCCGGCCGTTCATCGCTCACGCGATGCGGCTCGCGGCGACTCCCTTGTCGACGCCGAGCGTCTCGAGCGCTTTAGCGACGATTCCCTTGGCGTCGAGGCCCGCCCGCGCATAAAGCTTGTCGGGCTTGTCGTGGTCCATAAAGACATCCGGCAAGACCATCGTCCTGACCTTGAGGCCGCGATCGAGGACGCCTTCTTCAGCCAGCAGGCCAAGGACATGCGAACCGAAGCCGCCGATCGAGCCTTCCTCGATCGTGATCAGCAATTCATGGGTCGCCGCGAGGCGCAACACCAGATTGCGATCGAGGGGCTTGGCGAAGCGCGCGTCGGCGACCGTCGTCGAAAGGCCGCGCGCGGCAAGATCCTCGGCCGCTTTCAACGCTTCGGCGAGGCGCGTGCCGAGCGACAATATCGCGACGCGCGAGCCTTCGCGCATGATCCGGCCCTTGCCGATCTCGAGCGGGATTCCGCGCTCCGGCATTTCCACCCCGACGCCGTCGCCGCGCGGATAGCGCACGGCGATCGGGCCTGAATCGTGAGCGGCGCAAGTCGCCGTCATATGCACGAGTTCGGCCTCGTCGGCCGCCGCCATGATGACAAAATTGGGCAGGCAGGCGAGATAGGCGATATCGAAGGCGCCCGCGTGGGTCGCGCCATCGGCTCCGACCAGCCCGGCGCGGTCGATCGCGAAACGGACGGGCAGGTTCTGTATCGCGACGTCATGCACCACCTGGTCGTAGCCGCGCTGCAAAAATGTCGAATAGATCGCGCAGAAAGGCTTGTAACCCTCGCTCGCGAGGCCCGCGGCGAAGGTTACGGCATGCTGTTCGGCGATGCCGACGTCAAACGTGCGGTCGGGATAGGCAGCCTCGAAATGATCGAGCCCGGTGCCTGCCGGCATGGCGGCCGTGATCGCGACGATTTTATCGTCGCGCGCGGCTTCCGCGATCAGCGCATTGGCGAATACGCGGGTATAGGCGGGCGCATTAGCCTTGGGCTTGGACTGCGCGCCGGTGATCACGTCGAAGGCGTTGACGCCGTGGTATTTGTCGGCGGCGGCTTCCGCCGGCCCATAGCCCTTGCCCTTCTTGGTCACGACATGGACCAGCACCGGGCCGTTGGGCAGGTCGCGCACGTTCTTCAGGATCGGCAGCAGATGGTCGAGGTTATGTCCGTCGACCGGCCCGACATAGAAGAAGCCCAATTCCTCGAACATCGTGCCGCCGGTCCAGAAGCCACGGCTGTATTCTTCCGTGAGGCGCGCCTTGTCGTAGAAGAATTTCGGCAGGCGCTTGGCGAGCTGCTTGGCGGTCTCGCGGATCGAGCGGTAGGTCTGGCTGGAGACCAATCGCGCCAGATAGGCGGACATGGCGCCGGTCGGCGGCGCGATCGACATATCGTTGTCGTTGAGGATGACGATCAGGCGCGAGTGCTGGGCGCCGGCGTTGTTCATCGCCTCATAGGCCATGCCCGCCGACATGGCGCCGTCGCCGATGACGGCGATGACGCGATTGTCGCCATGCGACAGATCGCGCGCCACCGCCATCCCGAGCCCCGCCGAGATCGACGTCGAGGAATGGGCGGCGCCGAAAGGATCATATTCACTCTCGGCCCGCCGGGTGAAGCCGGAAAGGCCGCCGCCCTGGCGCAGAGTCCGGATGCGACCACGTCGGCCGGTAAGGATTTTGTGCGGATAGGCCTGGTGGCCGACGTCCCAGATGATGCGGTCGCGCGGCGTGTCGAAGACATAGTGCAGGGCGAGCGTGAGCTCGACGACGCCGAGCCCGGCGCCCAGATGGCCGCCCGTCACCGAAACGGCGCTGATCGTCTCGGCGCGCAATTGATCGGCGACCGCCCTGAGATCGCTCTCGGGCATCGCGCGCAAATCTTCGGGCGTTTGGATCTTATCCAGAAGAGGCGTATCAGAAACCGTCACTCAATATCCCCCAGGCCCCCGTTCTCGCTTGCATCTGCTCGTCCCATGACCTCATTCGGGGCGAGGGTTACACCAGAATGACGCGCGACGCCAATTCCGGTCAAGAATGGAGCCGGGAATACTTAATTCGGGCGTTCCCGCGGCGCCTTGCGGCCTGGCGCCGGCTTGACGGCTATGGACGGTTTGGCCATCCTGCCCCCAACGACCGGCAAGGAGCGGCCGGCTTTCCTGTCGAGGGGGGATCCGCGGCGCTTGCGCGCTTGGGTTCGCCCCTCTCTCAAATGGCGCCCGGAGCGGCAATGATCAATTTAATCAAAGGCTTCGCTTTTACGGGTTTCGTCCTCTGCGGAGTCGGCGCGGCCGCCGCGGCCGACCTGAACGTCGCGCTGATTTATGGCCGCTCGGGACCGCTCGAAGCCTATGCCAAGCAGACCGAGAACGGGCTGCGGCTCGGCTTCGAATATGCGACCAAAGGCTCCATGGAGGTCGACGGACGCAAGATCAACATCATACTGAAGGACGACCAGAGCAAGCCCGACCTCGCCAAGACCGCGCTGGCCGAGGCCTATGAGGACGACAACGCCGATATCGCCATCGGCACTTCATCGTCGGCGGCGGCCATCGCCATGCTGCCGGTCGCCGAGGAGCACAAGAAAATCCTCATCGTCGAGCCGGCGGTCGCCGACCAGATCACCGGCGACAAATGGAACCGCTATATTTTCCGCACCGGGCGCAATTCGTCGCAGGACGCGATCTCCAACGCTGTGGCGATCGGCAAAGCGGGGGTGTCGGTGGCGACGCTGGCGCAGGATTACGCGTTCGGGCGCGACGGCATCGCCGCCTTCAAGGAGGCGCTCGCCAAGACCGGCGCGACGCTTGCCGCGGAAGAATATGCGCCCGCCAACACCACCGATTTCACCGCGCCGGCCCAGCGCCTGTTCGACGCCTTGAAGGACAAACCCGGCCGCAAGATCATCTGGGTGCTTTGGGCGGGCGGCGTCAATCCGCTCGACAAATTGCAGGACCTCGATCCCGGCCGCTATGGCATTGAAATATCGACCGGCGGCAATATCCTGTCGGCGCTCGCCGCCTATAAGCGCTTCCCCGGCATGGAAGGCGCCGCCTATTATTATTACGGCCTGCCGAACAACCCGATCAACGATTGGTTCGTCACCGAGCACCAGAAGCGCTTCAACGGGCCGCCCGATATGTTCACGGCGGGCGGCTTTTCGGCCGCCATGGCGGTGGTCGCGGCGGTTGAGAAGGCCAAATCGACCGACAGCGAAAAACTGATCGCGGCGATGGAGGGCATGGCTTTCGACACGCCGAAGGGCCAGATGATTTTCCGCAAAGAGGACCATCAGGCGCTGCAGTCGATGTATCATTTCAAGATCAAGGTCGATCCGGCTGTCGCCTGGGCGATTCCCGAACTGGTGCGCGAATTGAAGATCGAAGACATGGATATCCCGATCCGCAACAAGCATTGAGGCGGGACGGAAGCGGCGGCGGCGCGTCGTCAGAGCCACGGACATGACCGCCTCCCTTGCAACCAAAGAGCTCACGATCAGGTTCGGCGGCCATGTCGCGGTCGACGCCGTATCCTGCGCCTTTCGCCCCGGCGAGTTGACCGCGATCGTCGGCCCCAACGGCGCCGGCAAGACCACCTATTTCAACCTGATGTCCGGCCAGCTCCGCGCGACCAGCGGCGCGGTTTTCCTGAACGGCGCCGAGATCACGGGAAAGAGCGCGCCTCAGCGCGCGCGCGCCGGCATCGGCCGCGCTTTCCAGCTCACCAATCTTTTTCCCAATTTGAGCGTATTCGAAAACGTCCGCCTCGCCGTGCAGGCGAGGACGGGCGTCCATTATGAAATGACGCGTCCCTGGGGAATGCGCGGCGATCTCATCGCGCGCGCGATCAGCGTTCTCGATCAGGTCGCGCTGACGGCCAGGCGCGACCAGGCCGCCGCCTCGCTTTCACACGGCGATCAGCGCAAGCTCGAAGTCGCGCTGATGATGGCGCTGGAGCCCGATATATTCATGTTCGACGAGCCGACGGCGGGGATGAGCGTCGACGAAGTCCCCGTCGTGCTCGATCTGATCGCGCGTCTGAAGCAGGACAAGACCAAGACCATCCTGCTGGTCGAGCACAAGATGGACGTCGTGCGCTCGCTCGCCGATCGCATCATCGTGCTGCATAACGGACGCCTCGTCGCCGACGGCGAGCCCGCCGCCATTATCGCCTCGCCGATCGTGCAGGAGGCCTATCTCGGCGTGGCCCCAGGCGCGAGGCCGACATGAGCGCGAGCCTCGTCTTGCAGGGCGTGCATACCCATATCGGGCGCTACCACATCCTGCAGGGCGTCGACCTTGCCGCTCCCGAGGGCGAGACGACGATGCTGCTCGGGCGCAACGGCGCCGGCAAGACGACGGCGTTGCGCACCATCATGGGCCTGTGGCGCGCCTCGGAAGGCGCGATCATGCTGGACGGCGCGCCGATCGCCGCGCTCCACGCCTCCGCCATCGCGCGCGCCGGCGTCGCCTATGTGCCCGAAACGATGGCGGTGTTTTCCGATCTCAGCGTCAGGGAAAATCTCGTACTGGCGGCGCGCGACGGGCCGCTCGATCCCGCCCGCGTCGAATGGATTTTCGGCTTCTTCCCGGCGCTGAAGAAATTCTGGCTGTCGCGGGCGGGCACGCTGTCTGGCGGCCAGAAGCAGATGTTGTCGATCGCCCGGGCGATCGTCGAGCCGCGCCGCCTCTTGCTCATCGACGAGCCGACCAAAGGCCTCGCGCCGGCGATCATCGGCGCGTTGATCGAATGCCTGAAGGAGATCAAGCGCATGGGGGTGACGATCCTGCTGGTCGAGCAGAATTTTCGCGTCGCAAGGGAAGTCGGCGACCATGTGCGCGTGATGGATAGCGGGCGCATCATCCATCAGGGCGCGATGGCGGCGCTCGCCGCCGACAACCAATTGCAAAGCCGGTTGCTCGGCCTCTCGCTGGACGCCCATCAATGAGCGCGAGCGAGACCGGCGCCGCCCTGCCGCGGCAAAGGATAGACATTCTCCCGGCGCTCACGCCTCTCATCGTCGCCGCCATCGCCGCGCCCTTGATCGGCTCGCCTTCGACCTTCGTCACTTTGACAATCGCTGGCCTCGCAATGGGCATGATGATCTTCACCATGGCCTCGGGGCTGACCTTGGTGTTCGGCTTGATGGACGTGCTGAATTTCGGCCATGGCGCTTTCATTGCGCTCGGCGCCTATGTCGCGACCCTCGTGCTGCTGCCGCTGGCGGCATGGTCGCAGGTCGATTCGCTGGGGCCGAATCTGGCGGTGCTGGCGCTCGCTCTGTTCGCCGCGGCGCTGGTCTGCGGGCTCGTCGGCTATGCATTCGAGCGCCTGCTGGTCGCTCCGGTCTATGGCCAGCATCTCAAACAGATCATGGTGACGATCGGCGGCGCGATCGTCGCCGAACAATTGCTCTATGCTTTGTTTGGCCCCGAATTCATCCCGCTGCCGCTGCCGGCTTCCTTGCGGGGCTCGCTCATACTCGGCGGCGCGGCGATCGAGAAATACCGGATCGCGGCGACGATCGTCGGATTGATCGTTTTTGTCGGGCAGATGCTGATCCTCAATCGTACCAAGATCGGCCTGCTGATCCGCGCCGGCGTCGAGAACCGCGAAATGGTCGAGGCGCTCGGCTATCGCGTCGACCGGCTGTTCATCGGCGTGTTCATGGCGGGATCGGCCCTCGCCGGACTTGGCGGCGTGCTGTGGGCGCTCTATCGCGAGCAGGTGCACGCCTCGATGGGCGCCGAATTATTGGTGCTGACCTTCATCGTCATCATCATCGGCGGCCTCGGCTCGGTCGGGGGCTGTTTCACCGGCGCGATCCTCGTCGCGCTGATCGCCAATTACGCCGGCTTCCTCGCGCCCAAGCTGGCGCTGGTCTCCAACATTGCGCTGATGGTCGCCGTGCTGCTGTGGCGCCCGCGCGGGCTTTATCCGGTGAGCGGGCGATGATGATCCTCTCCGGCGATCGCCCGCGCAGTCCGGCGCTTGCCGCCGTGCTGGTCGTCATCATCCTGACGCTCGCGCTGGCGCCCTTCCTGTTCCCCGGCGCGAAGCCCGCCAATGTCGCGGCGAACATCTGCGTGTTGGCGCTTCTCGTCGCCTCTTACGATCTGCTGCTCGGCTATGCCGGCATCGTGTCTTTCGCCCATGTGATGTTCTTCGGCATCGGCGCCTATGGCGTGGCGATCGCGCTCTATGGTCTTGGGCCAAGCTGGGGCGCGTTGGCGCTGGGTGTGCTCGCCGCGCTGCCGGTGTCGATCGTCCTGGCGCTCGCCATCGGTCTTTTCTCGCTGCGCGTGCAGACGATTTTCTTTGCGATGGTGACGCTGGCGGTCGCCTACGCCTTCAACGTGCTCGCCTCGCAGCTTTCATGGGCGACCGGCGGTGAGGATGGCCGCTCCTTTCAGGTCCCCGAAATCCTGCGCCCCGGCTTCCATCTGTTCGAGGGCGAGGTTTTCGGCATCGCAATTTCGGGGCGCGTGCTCAGCTATTACCTGGTCTTCGTCGCCGCGGCGCTGCTGTTCCTCGTTTTGCTGCGTATCGTCAATTCGCCGTTCGGCCGCGTATTGCAGGCGATCCGCGAAAATCCGTTCCGCGCCGAAGCGCTCGGCTACCGGATCGTCTTCCATCGTACCTTGGCGACCTGCATTTCGGCGGCGGGCGCGACAATCGCCGGCGCGCTTAGCGCCCTCTGGCTGCATTATACCGGACCCGACACCGCCTTGAGCTTTTCGATCCAGATCGACGTCCTGGTCGTTGTCGTGATCGGCGGCATGGGCTCGATGTATGGCGCGATCGTCGGCGCCGCTTTGTTCGTCCTCGCGCAAAACTACCTGCAGGCCTTGATGGGCAGGCTTTCTTCGGCGGCGGCGGAGGCCGGCCTGCCGCTGCTGCCCGGCCTCTTCCATCCGGACCGCTGGCTGCTCTGGCTCGGCCTGATGTTCATCCTGGCGGTCTATTTCGTGCCGACCGGGATTGTTGGCAAGCTGCGGGGGAAGGGGTAGGGGCGGGCTTGCGAGCGTCGCGCGGCGCAAGCCTTGCAAGCCTGTCGCCCCACGCTATACCCTGGCGAGCACAGCGCGTGCCGCGCCAAACCGAGCCCCCGAGGAACCCGCGCATGCGTCCATGGCTTCGCCTTGCCTCCATCGCTCTCTGCCTGGCCTCGCCTTGCCTCGCTGCGCCCGCCCGCGCCGATGAGCCGGTCGTCGTCTTCGCCGCGGCGAGCCTGAAGAGCGCGCTCGACGCCGCCGCGACCGCCTTTCACGCCGACGGCGGGCCCGAACTCAAGATCAGCTATGGCGGCTCGCTGGCGCTGGCGCGCCAGATCGTCGCCGGCGCGCCGGCGGATATTTTCGCCTCCGCCGACGAACAATCGATGGACGAAGCGGTCAAGGGCGCGGCGATCAGGACCGACAGCCGTTTCGACCTGCTCGGCAACCAGCTCGTCGTCGTCGCGCCGAAACAGAGCGCGATCGACAAGCTGCCGCTGACCCCCGAGGCCTTTGCGCAGGCGGTCGGCGACGGCCATCTCGCCACCGGCGAAGTCAATACCGTGCCGGTCGGCCGCTATGCGAAAGAGGCGTTGCGCAATCTTGGCCTGTGGAGCGCCGTCGAGCCGCGTCTGGCGATGACCGACAATGTGCGCGCTGCGCTCGCCTTTGTCGCGCGCGGCGAGACGCCGCTCGGCATCGTCTATGCGACCGACGCCGCCGCCGATCCCACCGTCAAGATTGTCGCGACTTTTCCGGAGGAATCGCATGCGCCGATCACCTATCCTTTCGCGCTGACCTCGTCCTCGCACAATGAAGCGGCGGCCAAGCTGCTGAATTGGCTGAAATCGCCTGCAGGGCGTATGATCTTCGAGCATCAGGGCTTCAAGGTCCTCAACTGAACCGGCAGGAGTTTTGGCGATGAAAATCAGCGCGCGCAACATTCTCAAAGGCAGAATCGTCGAAATCACCAAGGGCGCGACGACTTCGCATGTGCGCCTCGACGTCAACGGCGCCATCGTCACCGCCGCAATCACCAATGAATCGGTCGAGGAACTTGGCCTCGCCAAGGGCAAGGACGCTTACGCCGTCATCAAATCGTCGGATGTGATGATCGGCATCGATTAGGAGACGAAACGGATGATGGGTGGCGTGAATACAGCGTTCGGCCTCGCTCTGGCGCTGGCGCTTCTTGGCGGCGGCGCGGTAGCGCAGGACAAGACCGGCTGCGATGCGTTCAAATGGAGCGTGGCGCGCGAGCGCGGCTGGTTCGCGCAGGCCAAGCCCGTCGCCTCGGGCGCCGTGATCGCAGCCGGCCAGGGCTATGCCGTGACGCTGGTCCCAAATGAATCGGTGGCGTTTCGCGTTCCGCCGGAACGCCCTTTGAAGCCCGGCGGTTCCGGCGCGATTCTCGCGGTCGCCAATATCGACAACGCCGGTACTTATGAGATCACGCTATCGGACGAGGCGCGGATCGACGCCGTGCAGGGCGACGCGCTGGTGAAGTCCACCGACTTTTCCGGGCAGAAAGATTGCCCCGGCGTGCGCAAAAGCGTGCGCTTCGATCTGAAGAGCGGGCCGCTGACCATCCAGCTCAGCAATGGCCCCAGCGCCGCGATCAATGTGGCGCTGGCGCCGGCGCAATAGTTTGGCGACTTTGACCCCAATGAATTGAGTGCGGATTCCTGCCTCACATCAACCCATGCGGATCCTCTACCCGCGGCCATATCTCGCGCGCGAGCTTGCGGTAATCCGTCCTGCGTGGATTGGACGGGTAGGGCGCGCCGGCGTCGATATAGAGGATTTCCTCAGCGATCGGCGCGAAGCCGGCGTAGAAATGATTGGTCGATTTGACCAGCAGGATCGCCTTGGCGGCGGGATCGACGCCCAGGTTGGAGAAGATATCGGGCTCGAAAGTCTGGGTGCGATTGGTGTTGAGGATCACTTCGATTTTCGTGCCCGCCAGCCGCACCAGAGCCGTCGCGCCGAGCGTCACGCGGCTCGCGCCGAAGCTCTGCCACGATTCGGGGAGCGCCTTCACGACTTCGACCATCGCGTCGATCGGCGCGCCGCCGTCGGGGCCGGCCTTGCCGCCGAAGCGCAATTGAATATTCGCGCCGTCGCCGGCGGCGCGGCAGAAATTGACGGCGATAGGATCCCAGATCGTCGCCACGGCGAAATTGTCGACGCCCCGCTCGATCATGCGGCGCAGGATCAACGTGCCGTCGCCGGCGACGCCGCCGCCCGGATTGTCCCAGACATCGGCGACGACCACCGGCTTGCCGCGGCTTGTCGCGGCAATCGCCAGCGCGCGGTCGAGACCTGCGTCGATATCGAGCATCGGCATCGACGTGCGCCCGCGCATGGCGAACACTTCGAGACCGAGCTCTTTGGCCAGCGCCGCGCCTTTGGCCGCGTCGCCGTCGGTCACCACAAGCACCTGCGTCCCCATTTCGGGCACGTCGCCCGCCATGAAGCCATGGATCAGCGAAATCGACAGCACGCCGCCGCGCCCCTGCAGCGCGCCGATGCGGTCGATGAAGCCGCGCATCGGCTGGCGGCTGGTTGGATAAACATCGATCATCCGGCAATCGAAAGTCGACATGACGGGGCGAATCTCGCCGCGCAGACTGCGCAGAGCGAGGTCGACGACATGTTCGGCGCGCGCGACGAAATCGGTATGCGGGAATTCCAGGAAGGCGGCGAGAATGTCGGCATTGGCGACGCGCTTTTTGGTCAGATGGCTGTGCGGATCGAGTTCGCAGGCGATCAATGCCTGCTTGCCGACAATGGCGCGCATCCGTTCGAGAAGATCGCCCTCGCAGTCGTCATAGCCCTGCGCGACCATCGCGCCATGCAGCCCGAGCACGATGCCGTCGACCGGCAGCGCGGCCTGCAATTGATCGAGGATTTCATCACGCAGGGTCTCGTAAGCGGCGCGCTGCAGCAGCCCGCCCGGCTCCGCCCAGGCGGCCGAGCCTTCGATCAGCGTGAAGCCTTCCTGTCGCGCGCGTTGGCGCAGCACGACGATCGGCGCCGAGCATAGAGTCGGCGTTTCCGGATGCTGACCCGGGCCGGCGTAGAACGCGGCGTCGAAGCTCGCCCGGTCGGTCGGAACCGGGGAGAATGTGTTGGTTTCGGTGGCGAAGGAAGCCGTGAAGATGCGCATGGCCGATCATGGGTTTGGGGGAGGGGGGTGAGAGAGTTTGGTGGTCTGCGCTAGCTAAGCTGAACGACGCCAATTTTCTCTTTCACCTTGTGGCAAGGCGTCCAGGGAAAAGTAATTGGCTGTGGCGTCTCGCGTCGCTGTGGCCTCCGCACGTCGTGCCCGGCCTTGTGCCGGGCATCCACGCCGCGCCGAGGACGCCGACCTTAGAGGTCTCCTGCAACGGCGCCGCGTGGATGGCCGGGACAAGCCCGGCCTTGACGACCGTTGGTTGTTCAACGGAAAAATCCTCCCACCTTCATGCAGGCTTTAGCTTCTCCGGACAGCCCTGCGCTTATGCGGGAAGGAATGCTGGCGGCTTTCAAGGCGCCGACGCGCTCCGCTGCGCTTGTGCAGCCGCGAGGCGGATCGCCAAGCGCCTCGGCGCGATCGTGAAGCGAAACTCATCTTCCCGCAAGGGAGAATTGCGAGCCCTTATTCTCAACTAAGTGTTGCCTTCCCAGATGAAACGACAGATTTTGCTCCGCTTGCAGCCCCTGCGCGGGCGGCGGATGGAGCTTGCGGATGGCGGCGGCGGGCGAGGCGTTTTTTCCCTTTCGGCTTGATGGGCGCAACGTGCTGATCACCGGCGCGGCGGGCGGCATCGGCCGCGCGCTGGTCGCGCTGTTCAACGCCGCCGGCGCCATCGTCACCGGCGCCGATCGCGAGGAGGCGATGCTGGATGGGCTCGACCTCGCCCATCGCCTTGCCTTCGACCTCGCCGATGTGCGCGCCGCGCAAGACGCGGTGGCCAAGCTCGTCGCCGCGGGCGCCGCGCCGGACGTGTTGATCAGCAACGCCGGCTATACCCGCACCGATACGCTGAGCGGCGTCGACAATGCGGTGTGGGAGCGCGAGCTTGCGGTCAATCTGACGGGCGCCTTCAACGTTGCGTCGCCGATCGTCGCCGGCATGGCGGCGCGGGGCGGCGGCGCTGTCGTCTTCATCTCGTCGGTCAATGCGCTCGCCCATTACGGCAATCCGGCCTATTCGGCCGCCAAGGCGGGTCTCGTCGCCTATGCCAAAGCGATCGCGGTGGAGCGCGGCGCGCAGGGCGTGCGCGCCAATGTCGTGTGCCCCGGCTCGGTGCGCACGCCGGTGTGGAATCGCCGCCTGGAAAAACGGCCTGATCTTTTTGAGCGCATCGCGCGGCACTATCCGCTCGGCCGGCCGGTGACGCCGGAAGAAGTTGCGCGCACCGTGCTGTTCCTTGCCTCCGACGCGGCGTCGGGGATCACCGGCGCCGTGCTGCCTGTCGACGCCGGCCTGACGGCCGGCAATCTGCGCTTCATCAAAGAAATCATCGAGACGGAATGACAGCGACGCCCTGAAAAAAGATTGCCGGCCTTGAAGAAATCGGAGGAATCCCATGATCATTCGCGAATGGCGGGGACGTGCGAGCCCGTCGAAAGCCGAGGCCTATCCCCATCATTTCCGCACCAAAGTGCTGCCGGAAATAGCGCATATTCCAGGATTTCTCGGCGCGCATCTGAGCCGGCGTCCGCTCGACGACAAAATCGAATTCCTGGTCCTCACCCGCTGGCGCTCGATCGAGGCGATCGAAGGATTCGCAGGGCGCGATATTGCGACGGCGGTCGTCGAGCCGGGCGCGGTGGAGGCGCTGCTCGATTTCGACGCGCATGCACGGCATTATGAGGTGATCGAGGAGGCGGAATCTGTTGGATCAGCTCACGACGGATGAGACGATGACGAGGGCGGATTTCCTCTCGCGCACAATTGCCTCCATGCAATCAATGAGCGGCTGTCGCCGTGCACGGCGGCTGTCTCGCAGTTCGTACCAACTCCCCTCGGCGGCTCAACTCGCCCGCTCACCCCATGCGAGAAGGCGCCGGGGCCGCCGTCGTGACTACCCCGGCCGCCACGTCCATTCGAATCCGTTGACGAGCACCTCCACCTCGTCGATCGCGCAGGCGTTCGGATCGACATAGAAGGTCATGTACTGCCCGGGCCCGGCAGACACCGGCGGGTCGAAGGGCGGCGCGACGAGCGAGATTTTCTCCATTTCGGCCTGTCGCTCGTTGCTGCTCTTGTCGGCTTCGGCGCTCCTCAGCAAAGCTGTGGGATCGGCGATGAAGACACGGCAATTGCCCTTGTTCACGGCAAAGCCGGTCATCGCAAAACTGCTGGACAGCGGCGATATTTCGATCGTCGTCGCCGCGACGCGGTTGGACACGCGGCTGTCGGGCGCCTTGACGCTGATCTTGACCGGCGGGTAATCCATGCCGGCGGGCGCTGCGACATAGCGCGGCGCATTCGGGTCGGCTTTCGGCCGCGCGGTCGCACTGCTTTGCCTCGTCGTATCGGCGTTCGCAGCCGTCGCGGCGGCAAGACCCTCCGCGTCGAGCGCCTCGAGGCTCGCTTTGGCGGGCGCATAGCCCTGGGCGGCGGCCGCTGCGTACCATTTCGTCGCCTCGGCATAATCGCGCGCGACGCCCTCGCCATTGGCGTAGAGGGCGCCGAGGCTGTTTTGCGCCGGAGCGAAGCCCTGCGCGGCGGCCAGACGCAGCAGCTTCTCGGCCTCCAAATAATCCGGCGCGACGCCTTGCCCCAACACATACATCGATCCGAGCGCGGCCTGCGCGGGCGCGAGGCCCTGATCGGCGGCGCGCCGGTCCCATTTGGCGGCTTCCGCATAGTCCTTTTCAACGCCCTGGCCGTTGAAATAGAGCGTGCCGAGATTGACCTCGGCGAGCGCAAAATGCGACGCGGCGGCCTTGACGAAATACTTCACCGCCTCGACGAAATTCTTGTCGGCGTCATAGGCGCGGCCGAGTTCGAAATTAAGCCGCGCCGAATCTGGATTTTTGGACAAAGCTTCGAGACAGACGGGGATCGCCGCCTTCGGATCGATCTTGCTGAAGGCGATCCCGGCGACCGGGCTTTGCTTGTCGAAATCGCTCGCGGCCAGACGATCGCAGTCGGTCGCGGCGGCTGGCGGCTCGGCCTGCGCCAGCGCGACACCGGGTGAGGCGCTGGAGCATAGCGCCGCAGTCACGAGAGCGGCCGCTGGCCGGACCATCCCTTTAAGCGCCGATTTCGTCGATCGCCGCCGCGGCGGAATCGCAATCGATGGATTGGGCTGATGACAATCAAACATTATTGGCGCTGGCCTCGACGATGATCGCGCCTGGGCCGGGCGCGGACGGCGGCGGCCCGATCGGCGCCCGATCAGCGTGGGAGGAAGCGCCGGGAAAAGCAAGAGAGCGCGGGTTCACGACAATGAGACGAACGACCACGAGCCGATTTCCTCATATTGTTTGAAAGGTGCGCGAGGAATTCGAAGTCACGGGTCGCCTTTCAGAAGACCGCTATTGCTGACAAGTTTACGCAGTCAGCGAGCTGACTTCTGGCCGGCCGCGGCTCCCCATTTGTTAAGAAATGTGAACGCTTTCGCCACACCTTCGCCAGACTTGGCGCGGATGAAGCGCTCAGGGAGGCGACGACAGGGAGATCGTCATGACCCAGGAACAGGACCTTCTGGCTGAGAGCGTGGCGCGTGCGTTTCGTTTTGCCGGCCCGGGGGTCTTTGGCGGCGTCAATGCGCTTCAGCGACAGATGGCCGTGGAGGCCGATCTCGGCGAGGAACTCGAAAGCCTCGAACGGGCGAGCCTCTTTCGCGCCTTCGAGGAAGTGATCGAATCGAGCCGTGGATCGCCCGACAGCGCCGAGAGCGCTTCGCCGCCGGACCATGTGGGGCCGCAGTGGCGGCTGGCGGTTCGCCGCGCCGTCAAGCAGGCGGCCAAGGACGCCAAGCATCCGAAGGGATCGCGAGCGCGGGCCGGATCGGCCAAACCAAGGAACTCGCGGCGGACGGCGGCGGAAGCGCCGCACTCGGCCGCGCCTCCTTAGATCGATCCGGCTTCGACCATGTAATTATTGGCCGTGCACATCGCCGCATCATCGGAGGCGAGGAACAAAGCCATGCGCGCGAGATAGACCGGCTCGATCAGGTCGGGCAGGCATTGGCGCGCGAGATGGCGCGCGATCGCGTCGGGCTTGGCCCATAGGGCCTTCTGTCGCTCGGTCATCACCCAGCCCGGCACGATGGTATTGACGCGGATGCGGTGCTGGCCGAGATCCCTGGCGAAGGCGCGGGTCATGCCATGCACGCCGGCTTTCGAAGTGGTGTAGACCGGCATGCCGCCCACCGCCTCGAACCAGGAATTCGAGCCGAAATTAATGATCGAGCCCTTGCCGGCGGCGATCATGTCGGGCGCCACGGTCTGGATTGCAAAGAACATATGGCGCAGATTGGCGGCGATGCGCTCGTCGTAATATTCCGGCGTCACCTCCTGCCAGCCATGTCGATCGTCGCGCGCCGCATTGTTGATGAGCACGCCGGCCGGGCCGAGGGCGGTTTTCAACGCGGCGAAAGCGGCGCCGAGCGAGGCGATGTCGCGCAGATCGCAGCGCTCGAACCGTACTTTCGCGCCGGCGCCCGTCAATTCATCCGCCAGCCTGGCGCCGCCTTCCGCGTCGATGTCGACGAAGCCGACATGCGCCTGCTGCGCGGCGAAAGCCCGCACCATATCCTGTCCGATGCCGGAGGCGCCGCCGGTGATGAAGACGACTGCGCCATTAAGGCTGGGATAGCTAGCGAATGACAAATTGAGCTCCTTGGACGGAAGATGCTGACGCTTCGGTGGCGGTCTGCGCCGCCGATGCCGACGCCGCTATCGAGCACAGGCGGGCCGTTTGGGCAATGCGTCGAAACCGATGCGATGCGCCGCGCCTATTGCGGGGATTGTCTTCTTCAGCCGACCGCCGCCTGCGCGCGATTCCCGCCCAATGGCGATTATCCGAACGGCACGTCGACGCTGCCGATCAAGCGCAGGCCGTTCTCGATGACGTCGCCCGCGCGTTGAAGGCCGTCGAGGACGCCGGCGCGGTTGATGAGAAGCGCACAGACGAACACGGACAGGAAGAGAGCGAGCCCTGCGAGGCCGAGACTGAACCCCTGCTCCGGCGCCGCCAGCCGGCGCGCCCGAGGCAATTGTTTCCCATAAAATGGCATGGCGAGACGCTCCGGTTTTCCCGTGTCGGCCAATGACGCCGCGCTACGTCTTTACGGTCCGCTGGCGCGCGACGGCAGCGTCGCATGGCGTTCTGGCCGCGACATCGGGCAAATGCCGGCGACGCAGCGTTTCGGGATGGCCGCGGCGCGGATCGCGCCGGTCAGGCCTGCTTCGGCAGCTTGCCGCTCACCCGACCGTCGCCAGCGCCTTCTCCATCCGGGCGATCTCGGCCCTGGCGCCGACCCGCATCTTGCGCTCCGCCGCGCGGTACAGGGCGACGACCTGGACGCCGGCGGCGGTCAATTCGGCGCCGCCGCCCCTCACCCCGCCGGGGCGGGCGGCGACCAGCGGCTTGGCGAACATACGGTTCATCTCTTCGACCAGCAACCAGGCCTTACGATAGGACATCGCATGGGCGCGCCCCGCCGCGGAAATCGATCCGGTCTCGCCGATCGATTCGAGCAGAGCGATCTTGCCGGGGCCGAGCCGGCGGCTGCCGTCGAAATCGAGGCGGATGGTGAGGCGGGTCTGCATGGCTTTCCTGATGTCCAGCGCCATGTTGCTTCGGAACGAAGGGCGCGGCAAGGGCTTCGGCGTCAGCCGCTCTTCCTGAACCGAGAGCAATATTCCTCTCGCGCACAATCGCCTCCATGCAATCATTGGAGGAGCTATGGCCGCACACGCGCCACCGGCGATTTGGGGCCGCGTTCGTTGGGCCATGTCATGCACGCTGATTCATGAGTCGGAGGGCGCGGGCGCCGGCGCCTGATTTGGCGCGGGCGCCGGGTCCGCGGAAGATAGCTTCTCGCCGCGGCGCCGACGCGCCTATTTGACCTGGGGCGCCGCGTCGTTCCGCCCGCTCGATGCGGAACCATTCGGCTTGATCGCATCGGCCGACGGCGTCGCCTTCGGCGCCATGACGCCGGGCGCATCGGCTCTGTTCGGGGCGACCTTCTCCGGCGGGGCGTTATTGGTCGCCGCGGCCGGAGGCGGCGGGGCGCCGTCAGGGTCGCTCGCGCCGGCGCCAAAGGCTTGCAGGGGCGCCGCCAGCACGATCATCGATAGGCAAAGGACCAGGGTTCTATGGGCCATGATTAACGCCTTTCTCAAGAGAAAACGGGTCCGAACCGGGATCGGTTCCGCTGCTCAGGCGCCCGGCGCGCCATCCACGGCGCCGAAATATTGCTCAATCGGCTGCGGTAGCGTTTTCAGCTCGTCGCCGACCAGATAGCCCAGCAATTCGACATGCTCGATTTTCACGCCGCCATCGCTCAGGGACAGTTTGTTCTCGCCGCTCGGCCGAAACAACGCGGTCGCGAATGTGCAGGAATCTTTGCCGAAACGGCTGTTCACGTTGGCCACGCGCTCAGGGATTTTGCTGTCGTCAGGCGTTGCGACGGTTTGGACTTCCTCAGCTGTGTTGCAGATGAATCCGCGGCCCAAGGAAAGATCCGCTCTGGCCGGTTGCGCATGAAGCGGCCCCGCCTGATACAATAAAGAAAGGCTGGCCGCGCCCGCGATGATCGCGTGCGAAATCTTGTAAAACGGAAGCGTTGCATTCAGCATGAGTCCTCGCTCGAATTATCCATCCTCAGACGGAGAAACGCATTGCGCGCCTGATGGTTTCATCGCAGAAAACTGCTGGAAATCATGGGCGGACGGCCGGCCCTGCCGGCGGCGCAAATCCGTGGCTCAGACGTTAACGGGCAAAAATGAAGGCCCCGGTCCGGAATTCGCGTCGGTCCATCGCGTCCACATTTGCCGATAAGCCGCCTCCAGCGTGGGCGTGAAAAGGGCGCCGTCGCACAGGGGCGAAGCGGCCATGCGGGACCGCAGCGTGCGCCGCAGTTCCGTCAGGCGGTCGCGGTCGGCGGCAAATGCGACGGCACGCCTGACATAGTCGTCGTGAGACGAAGCGATACACGCGCCCAATCCGACAGCGCCCAGAAATCCAGCGGTCTGGCGCGAAGCCGGTCGATCGCGCGGCAAGGTCACTGCCGGAACGCCCATCCACAAGGCCTCGCAAGAGGTCAGGCCGCCGCCGAAGGGAAAAGGATCGAGCGCGACATCGATGTCGCTATATCCAGCCAACATTTCGGGATGCGGAGAAAAACCGCGCAGCGCCAGCCGCTCCGAGGCGATTCCGACAGCCTCGAACGCGGCGACGATGCCGCGGCGAACATGCGAATCGTCGAGCGATTTCCACTTGAGCAACAGACGCGAGCCAGGCGCGGCGCGGAGCACGTCCGCCCATAGCGCGACGACATTGGGACCCATTTTGGTGAGGTTGTTGAAACTGCCGAAGGTGACAAAGCCCCGTTGCAGCGAGGGCGGATCGCTTGGCGTCGGCGCGTAGTCGGGCGGGGCGTAGCAAAAACGCCCGAAGGGCAAGCGCACGATTGTCTCGGAGTAGTCGCTCTCTTCGCCTGATGGAACGGCGGCTTCATCCATTAAGAGATAATCGATCGCATCGAGGCCGGTCGTGCCGTAATAGCCGAGCCAGGAGGCCTGGACGGGCGCGGGCCGCAAGGCGAACAGCGGCAGTCGGTTCTTGCCGGTATGGCCGGCAAGATCGATCAATATGTCAATGCGATCGCGCATGATCATCGCCGCGGCGTCGGCATCGGCCATCCCGACGATGGCGCGCCATTGGTCGGACGCCGCCTGCAATCGGTGCGTCATGGCGTCCGCCTTCATGGAATTGCTGTAACAGAAGATCTCGATGGCGGCCTGATCGTGCGCTTCCAACACATGAGCGAGGAAATAGCCGACCGGATGTACGCGAAAGTCGCCCGAGACATAGCCAATGCGCAAACGGCGCGCCGGCTGCGGATCGTTGACGAAAATCCTCGCCGGCGTTTTTTGTTTGAGGCTGTCGTTGAAGCGACGGGCCGCAGCGAGGCGTTCGGCGTTCGAGATGTGCTCGGCGTAATGCTGGCTCATCAGCAGATTGCTGTGAGCGTCGGTGTAATCGGGCTTCAGTGCGAGCGCCTGTTCGAATGAGGCGGCCGCATCCTCGAGCCTGCCCTGGTCGGTCAAGGCGAGTCCGACATTGCTGTAAGCGTCGGTATAGCCAGGCTTGAGCGCAAGCGCCCGCGCAAACGAAGCCATCGCTTCATCGAGCAGGCCCTGATCCATCAGCGCATTGCCGAGATTGTTGTGGGCGTCGGCGAAATCCGGCTTCAGCGCCAGGGCCCGCCGATAGATGCTCATCGCGTCGGCCGGCCTGCCGAGCTCGCAAAGCACAGCGCCAAGATTGTTGAGCGCTTCGACGAAATTCGGCTTGAGCGCCAGCGCGCCCTCATAGGCGGCGATCGCCTCCGCGAGAGCGCCGCGCCGCCAGAGCGTGTTGCCGAGATTGTAGGAAGCGTTGACATAGTCGGGCTTGATGGCGAGCGCCCGCTTCAGGCAGATGATCGCCTCGTCGAACCTGCCCTGTTCGGTAAGCGCTACGCCGAGATTGCAATGCGCCTCCGGATAGTCTGCCTGGAGCGCGAGCGCCCGCCTGCACGAGGCTTCGGCGTCGCGCGCGCTGCCCTGTTCCTTGAGCGCGGCGCCGAGATTGTTGTGCGCGATCGCGGAGTCCGGCTTCAGCGCCAAGGCGCTGCGATAGGATCGGACGGCGTCGTCCAGCCTGCCCTGCTCTTTCAGCACATTGCCGAGATTGACATGCGCTTCGAAAAAGTCGGGCCGCAAGGCAAGCGCCCGCCGGTGCGAGGCCGCCGCTTCATCGAGCCTGCCCTGGCTCTTGAAGGCATTGCCGAGGCTGTCATGGAAGCTCGGCTCGAGGCCCTTGAGCGCGATCGCGTTGGCGATCATCGCGATGGCGATGTCGCCGCGGCCGACCTGCGAAGCGAGGATTCCAAGATAATGATGGGTTTCCGCGTGATCGGGATCGATGGCGAGGACCTGGCGGTAATGGCTCTCGGCCTCGGCGAGCCGGCCGGCCTGGTGACAGGCGACCGCATGGGCGAACAGCGGCATGGCCCTGGCGTCAAGAGCCATCGCCGGGCGGTCGCGACCCAGTTTTTCCTCGGCTCGCCGCTGTTTCCGGTTCATGCACCCTCCGCCGCCGCGCGCGGCCGGTCCTTCTCGAGGGCAGACTAAGCGAACGGGCTTGCGCCGCGCTGACGAAAAGGGCGATGCGAGGCGGCGGCGGGCGGCCGCTGCTTCGCAGTCGTCGGCGCGCCCTCGCGGACCTATCCCCGCATGCGCAGGCCCTGCGGATCGAAGATCGGCGCGTCGAGCCTTGTGGCGGGGCGGCGCTCGCCGATGATCTCGATCTCGAAGCCGTCATTCGCGCCGGCCGCCTCTTTCTCGATATAGCCGAGCGCCAGCGACTTGCCGACGCTATGGCCATAGCCGCCCGACGTCACCCAGCCGATGACTTTGCCGTCATGCCAGATCGGCTCGTCGCCGATCGCGTCGGCGTCGAGCGCGTCGACGACGAAACATTGCAGGCGCAATTTGCCGCCGCTTTCCTTTTCGCGCGCCGCCGCCTCGCGGCCGATGAAATCATTCTTCTTGAGATCGACGAAGCGGCCGAGCCCCGCCTCATAGGGCCCATAGATCGGCCGGTATTCGCGAAACCAGGTGCCGAAGCTCTTCTCCAGGCGCATGCATAAAAGCGCGCGCATGCCGAATTGCGTCAGCCCGAATTCGGCGCCTTCCTTCAGCAACAGGTCGTAGAGCGCGCGCTGATATTCCGGCCGCACCCAGATTTCGTAGCCGAGGTCGCCGGTGAAGCTGACGCGCCCGACCAAAGCCGGGATCATGCCGATATCCATGCGGCGGAACGACAGGAACGGGAATTTCTCGTTCGAGACGTCGTCATGGGTCAGCTTTTGCAGCAGCGCGCGCGATTTCGGGCCGGCGATCGACAGGCCGGGATAGTCCATCGACGCCGCGCGTATGGTGATGCCGTCCTTCGGCGCATGGCGCTCGAACCACCTGACATAATAGCCCTCCGCCGCATAGGAGCAGACCAGCAGGAACTTGTCAGGGGCATAGCGCCCGATGGTGAAATCGCCGATCAGCCTGCCGTGTTCGTTGAGCATCGGCGTCAATGACAGGCGCCCGACCGCCGGCAATTTATTGGCCATCACATGCGACAGGAATTCGGCGGCGCGCGGGCCTTCCACTTCGATCTTGCCGTAATTGGCGATTTCCGTCATGCCGACGCCAGTGCGGACGGCGCGACATTCGGCGCCGACATGCTCATGCGCGTTCGAGCGGCGGAAGGTGACGTCCTCGCGCGGCTCCATCCCCTTGGGGGCGAACCATAGCGGATTTTCCAGCGAGCAATATTCGCCGAACACCGCGTTTTCGGCGACCAGGCGATCGTAGATCGGCGTCGTGCGCAACGGCCGCGCCGCCGGCAATTCCTCATTGGGGAAACGGATGCGGAAGCGGCGCGAATAATTCTCGCGCACTTTGGCGTTGGTATAGGCAAGCGTCGCCCAATCGCCGAAACGCGCAACATCCATGCCCCAGATGTCATGGCCGGGATCGCCGTCGATCATCCAATTGGCGAGCGCGAGGCCGACGCCGCCGCCCTGGCTGAAACCGGCCATCACGCCGCAGGCGACCCAGAAATTCCTCATGCCCTTGACCGGGCCGACCAAAGGATTGCCGTCGGGGGCGAAGGTGAAGGGGCCGTTGACGACCTTGCGGATGCCGACCGTCCCGAGCTGGGGGAAATGTTCGAATGCGGTCTCCAGGCTCGGCGCGATGCGGTCGAGATCGTTGGGCAGCAGGTTCTGCCCGAAATCCCACGGCGTCTCGCGCTCCGACCATGGCTGGCACGCCTGTTCGTAAGTGCCGATCAGCATGCCGCCGCCTTCCTGGCGCATGTATATTTCGCCCTCGAAATCGATGACGTGGAATTTGTCCACCTTCGGGTCGATCACGCCAGGAATATTCTCGGTAATGAGGTAATGATGCTCCATCGCCAGCACCGGCAATTCGATGCCGACCATGCGGCCGACTTCGCGAGCCCACAGGCCGCCGCAATTGACGACATGTTCAGCGACGACTTCGCCCTTGTCGGTGATCACGTCCCACGAGCCGTCGGGACGTTGCTTGAGATCGACGACGCGGGTGAAGCGGTTGATCTCGGCGCCCGCCATGGTCGCGCATTTGGCGTAGGCGTTGGTGACGCCCCAGGGATCGAGATGGCCCTCGACCGGATCGAACATTGCGCCGACGAAATGCTTCTTCTCGATGAACGGATACATCCGCGCCGCTTCGTCGACGGAGATGATCTCGAGGTTCATGCCGAGATAGCGCCCGCGCGCCTTGGCCATTTTGAGCCAGTCGAGCCGCTCTTTGGTGCCGGCGAGATTGAGGCCGCCGGTGACATGCATGCCGCAGGACTGGCCGGAGATCGCCTCGATCTCCTTGTAGAGGTTGATCGTATATTGCTGCAGCTTGGCGACGTTCGGGTCGCCGTTCAGCGTATGCATGCCGCCCGCCGCGTGCCAGGTCGAGCCGGAAGTCAGCTCGGCGCGCTCGATCAGCATCACGTCTTTCCAACCGCCCTTGGTGAGATGATAGAGCACGCTCGCGCCGACGACGCCGCCGCCGATCACCACGACTTGAGTATGCGATTTCATCGGATGCGCCTCGTTATGAAGGGCCGCCCGCGGCCCTGGATGTTAAAGCGTTTTGCCTTTGCGTTGACGCGGGGAACCCCGCCGCGCCCGGCGACAAGCCTCCATTGAATTCGCGGAAGATGTGTTGTGTGGCGGGACATCGAATCAAAGAGGTCCAGGGGGCGAAAACAAATGAGAGGAACGATGAGTGCGGATTCCCTCATTGTTTGCATGGCGGAGCGGAGCGCGAGAGGAATTCGAAGTCAAGGACGACGGCGAAGCCGTCGCCGCCTTCGGCGGCGATCGCTTTGCGATCGTCCTTGAGTTCGAATTCCTCTCGCGCATAATTGCCTCCATGCAATCAATGAGCTTTTGTCGCCACGATTGGCGGCGTCTCATACGTGTTTGAACATCGACACTCATGAATTGTCAGGATCGAAAAACCGCATGCCGGCGCAGGCCAGCACGAGGAGAATGGCGAACAGCGCGAAGGCGCCGGAGAGCGAGAAATAGCTGGCGATCGCGCCCATCGCCAGCGGCGCTGGCAGCCGCGCCAGCGAGCCGAACAAGGCGATGGTCGAAAGGGCGGCGGCGGCCGAGAAGCCCTTGTGTCCGACCGCCAGCGCGACGCCGCATGGCATGATTGACCCGGTGCCGACGCCGATAATGGCGAAGCCGATCACGGTGGCGAGAAAGCCGGCATGCGCGGCGACGACGACAAAGCCCATCGCGGCGACGGCGAGCGAGACGACGATCAGGCGCCTGTCGCTGACGAGGCGGCGAACGCGATCGGCGTTGAGGCGCAGAGCCGCCTGAAAGGCGCAGAACAAAGCCGCGCCGAGGCCGGAAATGGCGGCCAGTTTCGGCGCTTCCGTTTGCAGCAGAAGCGACGACCAATAGGTCGCGGCGCCTTCGCCGGCGATTGAAACGCCGATCACGATGCCAAGAACGATCAGGCTGCGGGTCATCAGGGCGCGCCGTCCAGACGACGCTTCCTGCGCGCGGTCGCGGCCGCGTTCAGGCGTCGCCACGTAGATCCACACCGTGACTGCGATGGCGGCTGCGAGCGCGATCAGCGCCGACAGCCAGGATCCGATATTGACGGCGATCAGGCTGCCGGCGATCGCGCCCAATGAAATGCCGATCGATGCGCCGCCGTGCAGCCCAGCGAGAATCGGGCGGCCGAGGTCCTTTTCGACGCGCGCGCCTTCGGCGTTCATCGTCAGATCGACGAGCCCGGCAAAAACGCCGAACACGATCAGGCTGACAAAGATCGCGATCCCCGATTGAGCGAGGAGCAACAGCGCGACCAGCAGCCCCTGCAGAGGTGCGCCGACCAGCAGGACCTTGCGCAGGCCGAAGCGGCCGCCGAAAAAGCCGCCGCTCGACATTGCCGCGAGATAGGCGGCCATGAAGAAGGTCATCGCGACGCCGAACACGGGAGCCGTCACGCCGGCGCGCGCCAGGACGCTCGCCGAAGCGCCCGACCACAGCCCGACGCTGAGGCCGAAAACTGTGAACATCGCCGCCATGGCGCCATGCGGATTGATCAGCAATGCTTGTTTCTTGTCGGCGTCGACGCAAAGTGTCTGGTGAGTCATGCGCTTCTTTAAAAATCCGTTGGTGCGCCGCCCTCCGCCTTGCGGCGGGCGACGAAGGCTTGCAGGGCTTCCAGCCGTTCCGGCTCGATCGGCGGAGCCACGAAATGTTCGAGCCGCTCTTTATAGAGGCGATGGGCGGAATCATAGGCGGTCGGCGAACCGGCTTCGCGCCAGCTCTCGTAATTGCGCCAGTCGGAGATCATCGGCGCGAAAAAGGCGTTGCGATAGCGCGTCTGCGTATGGGCGGCGCCAAAGAAATGGCCGCCCGGGCCAACTTCGCGCATCGCCTCGATCGCCAGTTCGCCTTCGTCAGTGGCGACCGGGCGCAGGAAATCAGCGACCATGCCGAGGAGGTCGGCGTCAAGCGCCATTTTCTCGAACGAGGCCTGCAGGCCGCCCTCCATCCAGCCGGCGCCATGCATCACCATATTGGCGCCGCCCATGATCGCGCCCCATAGCGAGAACACGCTTTCATAGGCCGCCTGCGCGTCGAGCGAATTGGCGGCGTTGGTGTTGGACGAGCGATAGGGCAGGCCGTGGCGGCGCGCGAGCTGGCCGCCGATGATCGCCGTCTTCATATATTCGGGCGTGCCGAACGCCGGCGCGCCGGATTTCATGTCGACATTGGAGGTGAAGCCGCCATAGACGAAGGGCGAACCCGGCCGCACGGCTTGAGCGAGCACCAGACCGGCCAGGGCCTCGGCGTTCTGCTGCGTGAGCGCGCCGGCCATCGTCACCGGGGCCATGGCGCCGGCCAGGGTGAACGGGGTCAGCACCACCACCTGGTTGCGGCGCGCCATCTGGATGATTCCCTCCAGCATCGGCGTGTCGAGACGCAGCGGCGACGATGAATTGATGATGGTGAACAGCGAGGGCTCGCGCTCCAAGGTTTCATCGTCAATGCCGCGCGCGATCCGAACCATTTCGATCGCGTCGCGATTGCGCTCGCGGCCAAGGCTGTAGGCGTGGATCGGCTTGTCCGACAGGGTCAGCATGTCGAAGAGCGCGTCGAGATGGCGCACGGAAGCGTGAATGTCGACCGGCTCGACAGGATAGCCGCCCCACAGATGCATCTGTTCGAAGCTCTGGCCGAGCCGGATGAAATTCTGGAAGTCGCGGTGATTGCCCGGCCGGCGGCCGCCGTCGCGATCGAAGGAATTGGGCGCGCTGGCGACCGAGCAGAACGCGGTATGATCGCCGCCGATGATGAGCGCGCGTTCGGGCTTGCGCGAATGCAGCGTGAATTGTTTTGGCGCAAGGCCGATATGGGCTTCCACCAAAGCGGGGTCGAAACGCACGCGGTCGGAAGCCGGATCGACGTCGGCGCCGATGCCCTTGAGAATGGCCTTGGCTTCCTTGTGCAGGAAGTCCATGCCGATTTCTTTCAGGACGGTCAGCGAGGCCTGGTGGATCGCCTCAAGCTCGTCGGCGGAGATGAGCGCGGTGGGCTGGAACGGAAATCTCGGCTGGGGTTGTTTGGCCGGCCGGGGCGCCGCCGCCCGCTCGCCGCCGCGCCTGCGGCGGCGCGGGGAATTTTCGTCCTGCGGCGCAGCTTCGCTCATCGCCTCATCCTCAACCCATCCGACGGCGGCGGCCGACGCGATAATGGGCCGCGCACGCTGTTATCCGCCGTGAGGCGCAAACCGCATGTCACGCCAAACTAGCGGCCGGCTGGCGCAACCGCTCACGTTATTTTGGCATCGCGGCATGCCGCCTTGTTGCAGATGCGCCGTAGCGACCAAGCGCCGGCTATTTGGCGGCGCGCAGTCTGGGCAGCTCAGGCTCCGGCGCCTCGACCAGTTCGGGCGCGGCCTGCGCATGGGCCGAGAATCGCGCGATCAGCCACGAGCGGAACAGAGCGACCGCCTCGTTGCTGAGATCCTCCGGATGGGTCGTCAGATAATAGCCGTAGCCTTCGTCGAGGGAAATGTCGAAGGGGCGCACCAATCGGCCGGCCGCCACTTCTTCGTGAAAGAGCTCTGGATCGGCGAGCGCCAGCCCTTCTCCTGACAAAGCGTATTGAACCGCCAGTTGCGCGGTGTCGAAGACCAGGCCGCGATCGACCGACAGGTCCGGGCGCCCGATCGCCCGCGCCATCATCTCCCAGAAGAAATGCCGCGGCCGATCGTCGATCTTGACGTGCAGGAGATCGCAGGAGGCGATGAGGCGCGCCGGATCCGGGCGCTCGATGCTCTGCAGCAATCGCGGGCTGCACAGGATGGTGCTGCGGACCATCCATAACAGATCATGAATGGCGTCAGTGACGCGCGGCTCGGAATAGACGATGGCGATGTCGATGTCGCCGTCCATCTCGGCGCCGCTGACCGGCTTGGAGACGATTTCGAGGGCGATGCCGGGATGTTCGGCGCGGAAATCATGCAGGATCGGGATCGCCAGCCGATAGGCGAAAGTCGTCGGCAGCGCCACTTTCAGGACGCGCTTCGGCCGGCCCTTCTCCTTGATCACTTCGCGCAGAGCCTGGTCGATGCGATCGAAGGATTTTGAAACCGCCGGCAGGATATGCCGGCCGGCTTCGGTCAGCACGAGCTGTTGCGGCCGGCGCTCGAAGAGAGTCACGCCGAGAAAGTTTTCGAGCACGATGACATGACGGCTGACGGCGCTTTGCGCGACGGTCAGGCTGTTGGCGGCGGCCGTGAAGCTCAAATGCTGGCCGGCGGCCTCGAAGGCGCGCAGGGCATTAAGCGGCAGCCATTTTCGATCCATTCGTCGTCTCCCCCGGACGACGCGACTCTTGCGTCATCCGGTGCGGGTTTTGGCGAGCATGTCCTCCGCCAGTTCGTATCCCATGCCCGGCCGATCACTGAGCACGATATTGCCAGCGTTGTCGATCTTCAAGGGCTCGGCCATCATGTAATCGCGACGATCCACATCCCATTCCGGCGGATCGTAGGGGAATTCGAGGAAGGGCGCGTCGGCGATGCCGGCGGTGAGATGGGCGTTGGCGACGACGCCGATGCCGTTCGTCCAGGTATGGGGCGTGAAGACGAGATTGTGCTCCTGCGCCATCAGGCCGACACGGCGCAGGCCCGTCAGGCCGCCGACCAGAGCGGCGTCCGGCTGCAGAACGTCGAGACAGCCCTCGGTGATGAGATCGCGGAACTCGTAGAGTTCGCGGGTCATCTCGCCGCCCGCCACTCTGACGTCGACCATCTCGCGCAGGCGCCGCATGCCGGCGCGATCGCCGCGATGCAGCGGCTCCTCCATCCAATAGACGCCGAGCCGTTCGAGTTCGCGCGCGACCTTCACCGCGTCCTTGAGCGACCATGGCGCATAGACGTCCCAGGACATGCGCCAGCCCTGATTGCAGTCGACCATCAAATCGAGCCGGTCGCCGACCCGCGCGCGCACCGCCTCCAGCGCCTTGATGTCGGCGCGCCAGTCGCCGCGATGGAAGCGGATTTTCAGCGCGGTGAAGCCTTTCGCCAGATAGGCCTCCGCCGCGTCAGCGAGCGCGGCGGGGCCGCGCAACGTGCCCGACGACGCATAGGCGCGCACCGTGTTGGAGAGCCCGCCGATCAGCTTCCAGCAGGGCTGGCCGGCGATCTTGCCGGCGAGGTCCCACAGCGCGATGTCGAGCGGCCAGCAGCGGCCCCAGTGAAAGCTGATGTTGTTGAGGATGCGCCAGTGCCGCTCGATCGCCAGCGCGTCCTGGCCGACGAACAGATGTTCATGCCCCTCGAAGCCGAGCATCATGTCGCCCGAGCCGATGCCAGTGACGCCGAGGTCGGTGTGGACGCGCACGATCGCCGCGTCCCAGAAGGTGCGCGGTTTCGAATCCCAACTCGCATGGAAGGGCGGATCGAAATGATGGCGGTGGCGGGTGATCTCGATGGCGGTGATGATCGCCTTGGGGGCGAGGGCGGGCGGCGTGAAAGGCTCAGTCATGAAAGGCTCCGTCGAAGGGGACCACATTCTGCGCGAATGAGGGGAGGGGCAATGCTTTTGCGCGAAGCGCTGTGTCCCTCCGCCGAGCGGAGGCGCGTCGCCGCGCCCGGCGTCAGACCTCCATTGATCTCTTGGCGGATATTTTGCGCGGAAGGATATCGAACCCAAGGACGCGACCGGGTTCACGACATATGAGGCGATGACCTAGGGCGGATTTCCTCATTGTTTGCATGGCGGAGCGTGTGCGCGAGAGGAATTCGAAGTCAAGGACGACGGCGAAGCCGTCGCCGCCCATAGCAGTCAGCTTGCTGACTGCGTAAACTTGTCAGCAAAGGCGGTGGTCCGAAGGACCATCCTTGAGTTCGAATTCCTCTCGCGCATAATCGCCTCCATGCAATCAATGAGATGGTGTCGCCACGACTGACGGCCCATCTGAGGGCGCCGCGTCATTTCGCCCGATGCCAACCAGCTCCAGGGCTCGCCTGTTGTCGCCGCCTCACGAGACCGCGAGAACGCGCCCGGCCAGCATCAGCAGATCCGCCTCGCTCGGCGCGCGCGCATTGGAATCGCGCATCGCGGCGTTTTCCGGCTGCGCCGCCTGCGCGGCAAGCGCCTCGGGCGTCACGCCGGCGAATTCCTCGGCGAGCGAAAGCTTGACGCCGCTCGCGCGCAGCAGCTTTTCGTAGGCGGCGATGAAGCCGCGCGCGCTTCGTTCGGCGCCCATGTCGGCGGCGCAGGCGGCGAAAGCTTCGTTGCCTTCGGCGTTCCATGGCAGGCTCGCCAGCATCGCAATGCCGACCGCCCGGCCATGATGGATCGGGCGCAGCGAGCCCATCGCGTGGCCGAGCGCATGGGCGATCGCGGTGCCACAATTGTCGATGGCGATTCCGGCGAAGGCGGCGGCCCATTGCAGGCCCGCGCGGGCCTCGACATTGCGCGGGTTCTCGACCGCCGCGTTAAGATGGCGCGCGACCAGGCGGATCGCTTCATGCGCATAGAGGCCGGCGGCGGGATTGGCGTTGCGGTTGGTCGCCGCCTCCACCGCATGGACCAATGCGTCAATGCCGGTGGCGGCGGTCAGTGGCGCCGGCAGGCTGATCGTCAGCTCCGGATCGAGCACGACGTCGTCGGCCTTGATCTCGTCGCCCCACAGCCAGACCTTGGCGTGGTCGTCCCGAGTCAAAATCGCCGTGCGGGTGGTTTCCGATCCCGTGCCGGAGGTCGTCGGCACACAGATCTTCCGCAAGCCCCGGGCGGGCAGCGGATTGGCGAAGAGCTGATAATGGGCCGCCGATTCCGGCGCCGGGGCTATCGCGGCGACTGCCTTGCCAAGGTCAAGCGCCGAACCGCCGCCGAGACAGACGACGATTTGGCTTCGTTCGGATCGCGCCAGGGCGGCGGCGGCATCGGCTTGCGCGATGGTGGGGTCGCTCTGGAAGGCGTCGAAAATCGTCAGGCCAAGGCCTCGCCCGCGTAAGTTCGCCGCGATTTCCTCGACGATTCCCGTCGATTTCAACCCGGGATCGGCGACCAGCAGAGCGTGGCCCTGCGCGCCGGCGAGCGCCGCGATGCGCGCGCGCGCGCCTGTTCCCGCGATGATGCGCGGGGTCCGCGCGAGTTCGTAAACGCTCATTTGCCGCCATTTTCAGGTTGGTGGAATCGCGGCGCACCATCCTCCGCCGCCACGCGCCATGGAATATGATTTTGAAGATGCGCCAATGACTTCTCGTCATGCCGATCGCCGATAAGCGCGCAAGGGCGGCGCTTCGATAACGGCTCGTTAAGATTAAGGACGCCGCAATCGAAACCTAACGGCGACCGTTACCAATTGTTAATCGGCGCCGCTGCTTATTCGAATGGTCTGATGAACGTCGCGATCCCCTGAAGATGGCGACGTTGAGAGGAACACACGACGAGTAAGTTCTCTCCACCGAACTTATAGGCATCATGCCGCTTCGTCGTACCGGTGCAAATCCGAATGTCCCCAACAACGCCACTGGCGGGCGCGTGGTCGATCGGACCTCGGTCCAGGCGGGATTTCCGGATGCTCGGGCAGGTTTTGCTTCAACGCCAAGATCGCTCCTCTGGCGGCATGCATCAGTGCGTCGCCGAGCCGGAAGTCGCCGGCGAGCGGCTGTCGCCCGGGACGGGCTCGCTGCAGGCGCAAGTGCTGCGCTATGAGACGGCCATCGACAAGATCGCGCAGGGCGTTTGTTTTTTCGACGGCGCGCGGCGGCTGATGCTCTGCAATCGGCATTATGCTGAGATATATGGCCTTGCGCCGGAAGACATCAGCATCGGCATGACATTGCGCGAGGTCGCGGAGCGCCGCGTCGCCGTCGGCACGTGTCCGGCGATGACGCTGGAGGACTATCTTGCCTGGTGCGACAAGGTCAATAGCGGCGGCGTCTCGAACACCTGGAGCGCGGAACTCAGGGATGGCCGCACGATCCTGATCCATCATCAGCCGCTTGAAGACGGCGGCTGGGTGGCGACCCACGAGGATATCACCGAACGCAAACGCGCCGATATGCTGCGCGAGGAGCAAGCCCAGATCCTCGAAATGATCGCGGTCGGCGCGACGCTGGAAAGCGTGCTCGACCGTCTCGTGCGCCTGACCGAATCGCAAATGACCGAGATCTACGGCTCCGTCCTGCTGCTGGACGAGCAGGGCGTCCATCTTCGTCATGGCGGCGCGCCTCACCTGCCGAAGGCCTATATCGAGGCCGTCGACGGTTTGCGCATCGGGTCCGACGTCGGCTCGTGCGGCACGGCCGCCTATCGACGCGAGAGGGTCGTGGTCGCCGACATCATGTCGGATCCGCTCTGGGCCGATTACCGGGAACTCGCCGCCGCGCATAGCCTTCGCTCATGCTGGTCGACGCCGATCCTGTCGCATCACGGCGCAGTGCTCGGCACATTTGCGATGTATTCGAGCCAGGTGCGCGAGCCGACCGCCGCCGAGACGCGTCTTGTCGATCTCGCCACCCATATCGCCGGCATTGCGATCGAGCGCAAACGAGCCGAAGACCGCATTCATTTCATGGCCAATCACGACGCGCTGACCGGGCTGCCCAACCGCACCCTGCTCAAGGATCGCCTCACCCAGGCCGTTCTTTACGCCAAGCGATACGACCGCTGGGCGACCGTCGTGTTCATCGATCTCGACAATTTCAAAATCGTCAACGACAGCCTCGGCCATAATGTCGGCGACGAACTGTTGAAGATTGTCGCCGAGCGGATGGTGGCCTGCATCAGGGCGACCGATACGGTGGTGCGCCTGGGCGGCGATGAATTCGTCATCCTTCTGTTCGACCAGCCCAAGAGCGCGGATATGATTTCCGCGACCCTGCAGAAAGTGCGGACGTCGATTGCCGAGCCGATCCGCGTCGATGGCCACGATATCGCGGTGACCTGCAGCATCGGTCTCGCCAATTATCCCAATGACGGGACGGACGCGGACGCGCTGCTCGCCAACGCCGACGCGGCGATGTATCGCGCCAAGGAAATCGGCCGCGACAATTTCCAGTTCTATACGCCTGAACTGAACACCAAGGTGCACGAGAAATTCCTGCTGCAGAAGGAATTGCGCAACGCGATCCTGCGCTCCGAATTCGTCATCCATTACCAGCCGCAGGTCGACCTGCGCACGGGGCGCATTTTTGCGGTCGAGGCGTTGATCCGCTGGCAGCATCCGACGCTCGGCATGGTGGCGCCGATGAAATTCATCCCGATGGCCGAAGAGACCGGGTTGATCGTACCGATCGGCGATTGGGTGCTCCTCGCCGCCTGCCGGCAGAACAAGGCCTGGCAAGAGGCGGGCCTGCCGCCGATGAGGATTTGCGTAAACGTTTCAGCGCGCCAGTTCAAAGAGAAGAACTGGGTCAGCCGCGTCGCCGGCGCGCTGAGGGAGAGCGGTCTTGCAGCCAAATATCTTGAACTCGAGCTGACCGAGAGCCTTATCATGCAGGATGTCGCACAGGCGGTGGCGACGATGCGGGAATTGCAGATCCTCGGCGTTCAGCTCTCGGTCGATGATTTCGGCACCGGCTATTCCAGCCTCGCCGCGTTGAAGAATTTTCCGGTCGCCAGATTGAAGATCGACAAATCCTTCATCAGCGACATTCTGACCAACGAGAACGACAGGGCGGTCGCCAGCGCCGTGATCTCGCTCGGCCAGAAGCTGAATTTGCGGGTCATCGCCGAAGGCGTCGAGACCGAAGATCAGGTGACGTTCCTGCGTGAGAACAATTGCGACGAAATGCAAGGCTATCATTTCAGCAAGCCGATCCCGGCGCCGGGCATTGAGAAGCTGATCGCCGGGCGGGCGTAGGGACGGCGAGGCGCTGGCGGCGTCGCCCCCAGTTTAGCGATGATGGCGGGCCACGCCGCCGAAACGCCGGCAATCCGCTTCGCTACGGTCCCTTCGGGATGACTGCGTTTCGATGGCGCGGCAAGTGGCCTCCATGTTCCGTTGGTGAGCGGTGCGGCCCCAAAAGGCCGCATCACACACCAAAGGACATGGTGGGCAAAAGCCATCGGCGCGCGGAGCGGTCAAGGCCGGCGAAGCCGCCCGCGAAAGCGGGTCGACTTTACAGCGTCACGCGGCGATGGCAGCGCGACGGTCGCTGGAGATAAGCGCCTTGCCGGCGCCATCCAGCGCTGAACCCGCGCCGCCGGTTGCGCGCCGCGCCCGCCTGTTCGACAATAGACGCCATGCAGAACACGGCCGATCCGCGGCAAGACATCTTCGACATCGTGATCGCCGGGGCGGGGGTCGCCGGGCTTTCGCTCGCCGCTGCGCTGAGACAGGCTTTAGGGCGCGGCGCGAACATCCTCGTCGTCGATCCGGGCCTTGGCGAACGGGAGGGGCGCGAGCGCGCCATCGCCGTCGCGCCAGGATCGCGCCGCATGATGGAGCGGATCGGCGCTTGGGAGGCGATCGCGCCGCTCGCCGAACCGATTCGGCAAATGGCGATCATGGACGGGGACGTGCGCGACGCGGTGCGGCCCGTGCAGATGCGCTTCGATGAGATCGACGGCGAACCGCTCGCCCATATGGCGATGACCGACGATGTCGTCGCCAGTCTGCTGGATGTCTGCCAAAGACTTGGCGTCGCATGCGTCCGCGCCGCCGTCGTCGGTTTTGCGGAACGCCGCTATTGCCTTGAAGCCGAGATCAAGGGCGCGCCATCCGTGCGTGCGCGGCTGCTGGTGGCGGCGGACGGGGCGCGCTCAGCCCTGCGCGGCTTTGCTGGAATCGCGACAATCGGCTGGGATTATGGCCAATCGGCGATCGTCGCCACCATCGCGCATGAGCGCGACCATAGCGGGCGCGCCGAACAGCATTTCCTTCCCGCCGGTCCCTTCGCCATGCTGCCGTTGCCTGGGCGTCGCTCCAGCATCGTCTGGAGCGAACCGGCCAAAGAAGCCGAAATGCTGCTGGCGCTGGAGCCGGACGATTTCAAGCGCGAGCTCGAATATCGCTTCCAGCATCGACTTGGCGAAATCGAACCGGTCTCATCCCCCCGCGCGTTCCCGCTCGGCTTTCGCATCGCGCGCCGGTTCGTCGGCTCTCGCCTCGCGCTGATTGGCGACGCTGCTCATCTCGTTCATCCGCTCGCCGGGCAAGGCCTCAATCTCGGACTTCGCGACGTCGCCGCGCTGGCGGAATTGCTCGTCCGGCAAATGCGGCTCGGGCTCGATCCCGGCGGGCCCGATGTCCTTGCCGAATACGAGCAGGCGCGGCGCTTCGATGTCGCCGCGAGCGGGCTCGGCATGGATGCGATGAGCCGGCTTTTCTCCAACGATGTCTCGGTCCTGCGCCGCTTGCGCGATCTCGGCTTGCGGCTGGTCGACCGGACGCCGGCGCTCAAGCGCTATTTCATCGAAGAGGCGGGCGGGGCGCTGGGCGCGGCGCCGCGCCTGTTGCGCGGTCTGGCGATCTGAGAGGAGCATGAGGCGTGAAAGACCAAGACGAGTGGAGCGCGCGCACGCTCGCCGCGCAGGCTCTCGGCCGCATCGACGAGACGACGCGCGCCGTGGTGCCGCCGCTGCATGTCGCGACGACTTATATCCGCGATCCCGATAATCTTTATCGCAGCGGCAATATTTATGGCCGCCCCGACAATGAGACGGTGCGTGAGGGCGAGGCGATCGTCGCCGCCCTGGAAGGCGCCGAGGCCGCGCTGCTGTTCGGCTCGGGCATGTCGGCGGCGATCGCATTGTTTCTCGGCCTCGGCCCCGGCGCACATGTGGTGGCGCCTAAGGTGATGTATTGGTCGCTGCGCAACTGGCTGGTCAACGAGGCGCCCGCGCATGGCCTCACCGTCGATCTCGCCGACGCCGAGGACCTTGACGCGCTCGCCGCCGCCATCCGGCCGGGCCGAACGAAATTGGTCTGGCTGGAGACGCCGAGCAATCCGCTGTGGGGCGTCAGCGACATCGCCGGCGCCGCTCGGTTGGCGCATGCCGCCGGCGCGAAACTCGCCGTCGATTCGACCTGCGCGACGCCGGTCTTCACCCGGCCGCTGGCGCTCGGCGCCGATGTCGTCATGCATGCGGCGACCAAATATCTCAACGGCCATTCCGACGTCCTCGCCGGCGCGCTGGCCTTCGCCGCCGACGATCAGGCGACCGCCCGCATCCGCCAGATCAGGGCGACGCATGGCATGGTCCTCGGGCCTTTCGAGGCCTATCTGTTGATCCGCGGCATGCGCACGCTCGATCTGCGCGTGCGCGCGGCGGCGGCCAACGCTTTCGAACTCGCCCAGCGGCTCTCCAACCATGCCGCGGCGCTCGCGGTTCTCTATCCCGGCCTGCCGCATCATCCCGGTCACGACCTCGCGCGGCGCCAGATGATCGGCGGATTCGGCGGCATGTTGTCGGTGCGCGTGCGCGGCGGCGAGGCGGCGGCCATCGCGGCGGCGGCGCGGGTGCGCCTGTGGAAGCGCGCGACTTCGCTCGGCGGCGTCGAATCGCTCATCGAGCATCGCGCTTCGGTCGAAGGGCCGAGCTCGCCGTGTCCGCCTGACCTGTTGCGGCTGTCGGCGGGAATCGAGGATGTCGAGGACCTCTGGCGCGATCTTGATGAGGCGTTGCGGGGGTAGGGCGGGCTTGGGCCGGCAGCGACCACCTTTAGCTACTCCACCGCCGTCGTGCCCGGGCTTGTCCCGGGCATCCACGCCGAGCGGAACTCGCCAACTTCGAAAGTTTCCTGCAACGGCGCGGCGTGGATGGCCGGGACAAGCCCGGCCAAGACGGCCGAAAGGTCGCGCGCGACGAGCCATGCTAATCGAACCGCGGCCTCACGCCCGCCAGGGAAAGGTCCAGGTCTCGGTCAGCGCGCGATTGGCGCCTTTGAGGAAGACGCGCAGATCGCAGGACTGGCCTGGATCGATCTGGATGTCGATGGCGGCGCGAAAGCCGCGCACGTGCGAATTCGGCGCGAGAAACGAACGCGTGATTTTCCCTGCCGAAGTGGTCGGCACGACTTCGACCAGCGAGGGGTCGCTGAGGAAATAGGACAGGTCGCCGCCCGAGAAATCGATCAGGAAACGTGTCGCGCCGGGGGCCATGACTTCGGCCGAGCCAAGCGCGCGTGGCCGCGTGCGATAGGTGCTGATCGCGCGGGCGCCGGGCGTCAGGCGCGCGTCGTTCATCAGCGCGGTGATCCGATAGCCATAAGTTATCGAGCGGCCGGCCGCCAATGTCTCTTTGGGCGTCCATGCCGAGACAATATTGTCGTTGGTCTCGTCGCTGGTCGGCAGTTCGACAAGCCCGATCTGGCCTTCGCCCCACCCCTCACGCGGTTCGATCCAATAGCTCGGCCGCAATTCATAGGCGAGATCGAGGTCCTGATAATGTTCGAAGCTGCGGTCGCGCTGGAGGAGGCCGAAACCGCGCACATCCTTGTCGAGAAAAGTCGAGAGCGCCGGCGTCACCGGATTGCTGAGCGGACGCCAGATCCATTCGCCCGAGCCGGCATGAATCAGCAGCCCGTCCGAATCGTGCAATTCGGTGCGGAAGTCGTCGTCAAAGCGATGGTCGTTCTTGCCGGCCAGGAACATGGACGACAGCGCCGCCATGCCGAGCGCCGGAATCGCCTTGCGGGCGAACAGGGTCGCCGTCACTTCGACGCTGGTGTCCATGCCGGGATAGATTTCGAAATGGAAGGCGCCGGTCGCCGATTCGCCGTCGAGCAGGCCGTAAACGATCACGCGCTCGGCGCCGGGGGCCGGCGATTCGATCCAGAACTCGCGAAAGAATGGAAATTCCTCCTGGCCGCCGGCCCCGATCGAGAGGCCCCGGGCGGAAAGTCCGTAGCGCTGGCCGCGACCGAGAAACCTGAAATAGCTGGCGCCGAGAAAAGCGATGACCTCGTCCATCACATGCGGCGCGTTCAGCGGATAATGCAGGCGAAAGCCGGCAAAGCCGAGATTGATCGGCAACGCGCCGTCGATCTTGTTGCGCCCGTAATCGAACAGGTTGGCCGCATAGGGCACCGGCAAGGTCAGCCCGTCGCGCAGGATATTGACCGTCACCGGCCGCTTGTAGAGATGGCCGAGATGGAACAATTCGAGCCGGAACGGCCCGCCCGCCTCCAAAAGAAGCTTGTCGGATTTGAAGCGGATGTCGCGCCAGGCGTCGAAATCGAGGCGGGCGAGACTGTCGGGCAGAGCGGGAATCTGCGCGTCGAAGGGCGCGCCGGCGAGGTCGCGGGCACGTTTGACGACATCGTCATAGCCGAACGAAGGCGCCGGTTTGGCGGGCTCGGCGCTCTGCTGGGCCATCGCCGGCGCCAGTGCGCCCGAGGCGGCGACAATTCCGACAAGCAGCGTGCGACGGTTGATGTCCTGCATGGGATCCGGTTGATCGAGAGAAGCGACGGGGATTATCGCGGCAAGGGGGAACGGGCAAGATTGTCGGGCGCGCCTGGCCGGCCTCACGGCGGCGCGACAAACCCTCGCCCGGTCCCCACGGTCGCCGCGACGCCGACGGTCAATTTGTCGGTGAGCGCATAGTCGACGCCTGCGCCGACAATTCCACTTGCGCTCAGATTCGATCCGCCATTGTTGAAAAGATTGTTGGCCGAATCGGCCGGGCTGAGATAGCCGGCGCCAGGGGTTCCGTTGGGCCTGGCCAGGACAATGCCGGTGGCCAGATAGGGCGTCACCCGTCCCATCTCATAACCGACTTTGGCGCTGACCTCCCCATAATCATAGCCTTTGAAGGGGCTGTGCTGGATCGAAAACGGCACGAAACCAGTCGAGGCCTGGATGCCGAGCACCAGATTATTGTCGAAATGTTTGTCATAGCCGACGAAGGCGCCCCCGCCGACGACCCCTTTCGAATGGCTGCCCGCCGCGAAGAAGACATCGGCGCCGACATAAAGGCCTTTCCAGATCGAGGGCGAAGGCGCCGCCTGCGGGTCGAGAGCGAGGGAGGGCAGAGAAGGGGGAGGATTGGTCTGATCGCCGGCCTGCGCGGCCGAACCGGACGCCAGGAACGCCGGGGCTGACGCCAGGAGCGCGGCGGGAACAACCATTGACCTGATCACCGAATCTGCCTCCGCCATCACCGCGCCAACGTCTTTATAGGAAACAGCACAGTGCGGCGTCAAAAGGGCGGCCTGCTCGCCATCGGCGCCTCACGCGTCGACGGATTTGGCGCGTTCGGCGCGCTTGCGCTCGTTGGGGTCGAGGAAGGTCTTGCGCAGGCGGACCGATTTCGGCGTGACTTCGACCAGTTCGTCGTCCTGGATATAGGCGAGCGCTTTTTCGAGCGTCATCTGGATCGGCGGCGTCAGCCGCACCGCCTCGTCCTTGGAATGGGTACGGATATTGGTCAGCTTCTTGCCCTTCAGCACATTCACTTCAAGGTCGTTGTCGCGCGAATGCTGGCCGACGATCATGCCCTGATAGACCTTCCAGCCCGGCTCGATCATCATCGGACCGCGATCTTCGAGGTTCCACATGGCGTAGGCGACGGCTTCGCCTTTTTCGTTGGAAATCAGCACGCCGTTGCGGCGCCCGGCGATCTCGCCCTTCCAGGGTCCCCAGGAATGAAACAGGCGGTTCATGATCGCGGTGCCGCGCGTATCGGTGAGCAGCTCGCCGAGATAGCCGATCAGGCCGCGCGTCGGCGCATGGAACACGAGGCGGAGGCGGTCGCCGCCCGACGGGCGCATTTCGATCAGCTCGCCCTTGCGCTCTGACATTTTCTGCACGACGACGCCGGAATGTTCCTCATCGACGTCGATCACCACCTCCTCGATCGGCTCGAGCAATTCGCCCGCTTCGTCGCGCGAGAACAGCACTTTGGGGCGCGAGACGCCGAGTTCGAATCCCTCGCGGCGCATCGTCTCGATCAGGATCGCAAGCTGCAATTCGCCGCGGCCCGAGACGACATAGGCGTCCGAATTGGGCGCCGGCTCGACATGCAGGGCGACATTGCCCTCAGCCTCCTTGAACAGGCGGTCGCGGATGACCCGGCTGGTCACCTTGTCGCCCTCGGTGCCGGCAAGCGGCGAATCATTGACGAGGAAAGTCATTGAAAGGGTCGGCGGGTCGATCGGCTGGGCCTGCAGCGGCTCGGTCACGTCGATGGCGGCGAGCGTGTCGGCGACGTTGAACTTTTCGAGACCGGCGATGGCGACGATATCGCCTGCTTCCGCCTCGTCGATCGCCGCGCGCTCGATGCCGCGGAAGGCGAGGATTTTCGACACGCGTCCCTGCTCGACGAGATTGCCGAGGCGGTCGAGCACTTTGACCGGCGCATTGGCCTTGACGGAGCCTGAGAAGATGCGGCCCGTCACGACGCGGCCAAGATAGGGGTTGGCCTCCAGCAAAGTGCCGAGCATGCGAAAGCCGCCGGCGATGACTCGGGGCTCCTCGACATGCTTCAGCACGAGATCGAACAGCGGGCCCATATTCTCCTTGGGCCCGTCGGGCGAATCGGCCATCCAGGCCTGTTTGGCCGAGCCGTAGATGATCGGGAAATCGAGCTGCTCGTCGGTGGCGTCGAGCGCGGCGAACAGGTCGAAACATTCATTGACCACTTCGGTGACGCGCGCGTCCGGCTTGTCGACCTTGTTGATGCAGACGATCGGCTTCAGGCCGATCTTCAGCGCCTTGCCGACCACGAATTTGGTCTGCGGCATCGGACCTTCCGAGGCGTCGACGAGCACGATGGCGCCATCGACCATCGACAGAATGCGCTCGACCTCGCCGCCAAAATCGGCATGGCCGGGCGTGTCGACGATATTGATGCGCACGTCCTTCCAGACGACCGACGTCGCCTTGGCGAGAATGGTGATGCCGCGCTCGCGCTCGAGATCGTTCGAATCCATCACCCGTTCGGCGACGCGCTGGTTTTCGCGGAAGGCGCCCGATTGCTGGAGCAGGCGGTCGACGAGCGTGGTCTTGCCGTGATCGACATGGGCGATGATGGCGATATTGCGGAGTTTCATGAAAGAGGCTTTCGAGGCGGCGCGTGCTGGCTGGCGCGGCTGGCCGCGCATGACGTCACTAGAGGCGAGGTTGCGGGAATGCGACGGCGCGCCGGCGAATCCCGCTGCCCCGTTCGAATTGTGCGGTGCAATACACGAAAATTATGACAATGGGAAGGGAGGGCGCGCGTTCAGCGCGCGCCACCGTCCGACCCACGGAATATGGTGTCGCCGGCAATGCACGGCAAGATGCCGTGAATAGGCGCGATCACGCTTCGGACACGGCGCTGGCGATGTCGGTTTGGGCGAAATCAGCGCCGATGAACAGAAGCGGCGTCGCATGCGCCTTGGCGCAGGCGTAGGACAGGCAGTCGGCGAGGTTCAATCGGGTGGGATGGCCGCGCCCCTTACCGAAAGCCGCAAAGGCGGCAACGCCGAGCCTGGCGATTTCGTCGGTGACCGGCACGACCGTGATATCGGCCGCCTCGATCATGGCGTCGAAGGCGACTTGCGCCCGTTCCGGGCTGATTCCAAGCTTCGAGGCGAGTCGCATGCAGGCCTCCAAACGCACCAGACCTGAGGTCAACCGCACTTTGGCGGCGGCAATCGTCTCCGCTAATCTGGCGGCGGGCGGTTCATCGGCGAGGATGGCGATGACCGCCGACGTATCGATGAACATCAGTGTCCCCACATGTCATCGATTTCGTCTTTGGTCATTTCGCGGCCGGGGGCCTGCGCCTCCGCCTTCAATTGCCGCGCAATATCGGCCAGTCGATCGGGAAGGGACGGACGCTCGCGCTCGCGGCGCAATTCGCCTTCCAGAGCCGCGATAATCGCCTCGGTCATCGTGGCGCCCCGCCTGGCGGCGAGCTCCCGGGCCAAAGCATGCGCGCGCGGATCGCGAATATTGAGCGGCAGAGTCGCCTCCCGGTGTCTTTACGGTACACGTAAACACGTATTTACAAGATTTGTAAAGACAAGCCTCGCCAAGTCCCGCCGCGGCGATCCGAGGTTTATTCGATCGGACGTGGTGAGGTGTTCTTAATCGGGCGCTTGTAGGGTTGCGCGGTTTTCGAGGGGGCGCGTTGGTCGTGCGGATTTCAAATTTGCTGTTCTCGTTCGCCGTGCCCCTTGCCGGTTTAGCCATTTTCGCCAGCCTGCCTGGCGAGGGTTCGGCGGCGATGCGCCAGTTTATTGTGGCGCAGCTTGCGCCGGTCGCCGCCCTGGTCGACACCAGCCGCAACGCCAGCTTTTACAGCCACGGATCCGACGGTTCGCCGTCGTCGGCGTTCGACGCTTTCGCGGGCAAGGGCAAAGTCGACGTCAATTTCACGGCGTGCCTCCAGTCCAGCGGGTCGGATGTCTCGGTCACCCTCCAGAAATTCCTGTCGATGAGCGACCACCGGACGGTGGCGAATGTCGCATCCTGCTTCATCGCCGCCAATCGACCCGGTCTTTGCGAGGCGGCGGGCAAAGCGAAGATCGCCGCCATGATGGAAGTCTATCTATGGGCGCGTCAATATTCGCTGCGGCCAGGCATGCTGGCAGTGAAGCGCGCCAGCAATGGCGAAAACGACGGTGACGATCCGGCCGAAGTCGCCTGGGACGGGCCGGAGGATCACGCGGTCTTCGCCGCGCTGAAAAGGCTGGCGATCGACGGCTATATCTCGCTCGACGATTTTGGCTTGCTTCCGCGTCAGGAAATCCGCCAGGCGTTGGAAGGCGTCGCCGCCGAGCGCAGGCCTTGCGTGAAACAGGCCGCGGGGACGCCATAATGGACACCAGGGATAAACTGATCATTGTCGGTTTCGGACTGGCCGCCGCGGCGATCGGACTCGTCTGGGCGGCGCGCCAGCCTTCGCAGGTCGCCGAGGAGCCCGCGCAGATCATCGTGGAGGCGCCGGCGCCCAAGACTCCCGCCGAGATGCTGGAGCGGCAGAAAGCGGTCGCATCTTTCGCCAAGGAGAAAGTCGCGTCGCACGATCGTGCGCTGAAGATGCTTCTCGATTCGGAGGATTATTCCGGGCCCGATTTTTGCGGAAGACCCAGACGATCCCTGCGCAATTCGATCGAGTTCTACGCCAACATACGCTTCACCGACTTTGATCTCGCGCTGACGCAGGATCTGATGAGCAAAGAGCAAATGACGGGCATCTGGAGCACGCAGGCCGATGTCAGGGCCATTCGGCAAGCGAACGGCCGCTTCCAGCAAGGCTATGTCCTGAAAAGTGATTTCCGCGACGGGCGCGCCGATTATCTGAAGGTGTTTTCAGTTCCCGACGATGCGACGCCGGCTTGTCCCACGCCGCTCTCGGAGACCGACTGACATGACCGATTCCGGGCCCAGGCCGGTCGCGGCTTTCGGTAAACGCCGCCCGGCCGCAGGCGGCGGCCCCGGCGGCGCGGCTACCGGACCCTCCGGCGCGCGAGGCAAGATTGCTTCCGTGCGCGAAGAGCGCATCGTCCCGACGAGGCTTGCGCCGATATTGCTCGCCGGCTTGGCGTTGCTGGCGATGGAATTGACGGTCGGCGCGCTCGCCGGCGTGCTGGCGCCGGTCCCGCCCGGCGCGGTGGCGCATCACAGGGACTTCGACGCGCGGGACGTCGCGACGCTGTTCGTCAACCGGGCCATCATTCTGCCGTTGCTGCTGACGCTCATCTATCAGGCTTGCCATCTGGCGGCGATATACAGCATGGCGGCCCATTTCGTCCTGCGCTGGCTGAAATTCACGAGTCTGGCAGCCTATGCGGTCGGCGGTCTCTGCGCCGCCTTCGTCGTCGTCTCGTTCTGGAGCGTGGAGGGCGACAAGCCCGAACTGGCGACCTGTGCGATCGAGATTCTCGGCGGCGGCCTGGCGGGCCTGTTTTACCGACTGTTCGCGGGCGCCATGCCGGCTGCGGACGGCGCCGGGCAGGCGCGCTTCGAAGGGTTCGGGCCGTCGCCGCAATCGGCTGGAGATTGAGGGCGGGGCGGGCGCCCATTGCATCGACGACGACGGAATCCGGCGCGTCTGGCCATGTTGCGGCCTTCGCGAATAGTCAGGCGTCCCCGCGCAGTCGATGCGGAGGACGCCATTATCTTATAGGTCACTGGCAGACGTTGACGGGCTGGCGGCCCATGTAATCGCCATAGCGATCGTAGGTCGGCCGATATTGGACGCAATTGTCTTCCGCGGCCGAGGCGGCGATGGCGCCGGCGGCGAGGCCGAACACGCCGAGCGCCAGGCCCGGGCCCCAATAGCCGTGATGACCATGGAAGCCGCCCGGATGCCAATTATGGGCCGAAGCGGGGGTCGCGCCGACGAGCGTCACACAAACAGTGAGGGCGGCGAGCGAAGCGGCGATCGTGTTCTTGAGGGATGTGCGCATAGTCGTGTCTCCGTGTCTCCCGGCGGGTCGCCGGGTTGGCGCCGCGATCGGTTCATGGCGATGGCTTACGGGACGATTCCGGGATGGCCTGGCGTGCGCCTGCGCGGCGGCATGATCACTTGCGCGTGAGTGTCGCGGCGCCCGCCGAAACGGTCGAGACGCCGGCGACAACGGCCATTGAGAACAGCGCGATTCTGAGCATGAGGTTTCCCGTCGAAAAGTTTGGTACGTGTTCGAAAGTACGAGAGAGACACGTCCGAGCGCATAATCGCCTCCATGCAATCAATGACGCGTTGTCGCTTGGGCGGCGATCCTGTCGCGCGCATTCGGGTCGACTCATCTGAAGGACGCGCCGTTGCCCCGAACGCCACGCGCTTTCATTTCGCGCGTCTCACGGTGAAGACGCGATTGTTGAGCCCGAACAAAATCGTGTCGGGATCGACGAGGTAGAACTCGACTTTCGAGCAGCTCGCCGTCATGCCCCGCGCGGTTTTCTGGGTCATGCCGAGCGCGCGCGCAGCGGCGACAGGATCGGTCGGCTTGCCGGCGCCGTCGGCGTTGAGGCTTCCTTCGAACAAGGCGCCAGCGTCGGCGTTGCGGAAGACATATTTCGCCTTCGCGCAGCCGAGCGGTTCGGGCGCCCGGAAGGCCGACGCGGCGATCGTCATCGGCTTGCCGATGAGGCGCTGCGCATCGGCCTCGTCGGCCGCATCTTTCGGGTTGCTCGCCCATGGCGCCGCCGCGGCGCTCGCGATCAGCCATCGGCCGGCAAAACGCTCCTGCGCGGCGGCGGGCGTCGCCGTCAGGACGATGAGCGTGGCGCCGGCGAAAGCCAGGCGCAGGCGGCGAGACTTCAGGAGCGGCTGATGCGCAATCATAGGTTTGCCTGCGCAGGAGAGAGACGATTGAGTTTGGGCGCCAGTGGCGGCGTTGGGGAGGGCGCCGCCGTCAGACCCGCTTCTCTATGCAAGCGACAAGCGCCGCGCGCAACGCGCCCGCATCCATTGGCGGCACGAGCGTGAGACCGTCGCGCGGCGCCAGGCCGCAGGCGGGCGTTGCGATGACGGGAATGTCCGAAGCCAACGCGGCGAGAAGCGTGCGCGGCTGATGTTCGACGATCGCCGGCAGGACGATCGCGGCGATTTCGGCAAGCTTCTCGCCGGGATGAAGGCGGCGCACCCGCAGGCCGTTCCAGAAGCCTTCGACTTCGACGGCTTCGCCAGCGACGATCAAATCGAGGTCGAGGCCGGCGATCGCCTCGCGCAGGGCATAGGCGCCTTTGCGCGCCAGCACCGAGGCCGGGAAAAGCACGGTCGCGCCGCCACGGCGCGCCGCCATCGGCCGGGCGGGCGCCCAGTCGAGCAGCACAGTCTTGTCAGGGAAACCGGCGGCGATTTCAGGATGGGCGGAGTATAAGACATCGGCCTCGGCCAGCGCCGCATTTTCGGCGGCGACAATCTCCGGAGGCGCGCGAAAATCGGCGAGGGTCGGGCTTTCCTGATAGCGCAAGGCGGCTTCGTCGAGCCGCGCCTGCAGCGCCGCCATCGGCAGGCGCTGCATCAGCACGCTGAAGCGGCGCCCCTGCAGGACGCCGAGACGCCACAGATGCGGCGCCAAATTTTGCGCGACGAAGAGATGCGTGTCGAGATGGGAGAGCCGCGCCGCATAGGCGGCGGCGAGGCGGGCGTCGGCCTCGAGCGCCTTGGCCTGTAGCGCGCCGCCTTGCCCGGCGTGACGCAAGGCCAAGGACCTGCGCAACGTCGCAAAGGTGGCGGCGCTTTCCCTTTGGCAGCGTCCTGTCGGCCAGCCGTAGCGCTTGCCCGCGAAACGTCGCGTCGGCAGCATCAATGCGTCGGAGGGACGCGCAAGGCGGTCGAACAGCGCGGAAAATTCCGGCGTGGCGGCGTCGACGAGCCAGGCGGACGAGAGCGAATTATCGTTGCTGATCTCGGGATTGTTGCGCCGGCAGTCGGATTCGCCGCAGCTCACGCAATCATGGGCGACAGCGACATCGCCGATGGGCGATGAGAGATGAAGTTCGACGCCTGAAGCGGCGGCCCGGAACGCGACGACAAGCGCGTCGCTGCTGAGCCGCGCCTCGATGCGAAAGGCGCGCGGCGCCCGGAAGCGCAGATCGACGTAATTCCAGAAGACGGTGGCGTCGCGGCCAAGCGCCGCCCTTGAGCCTGGCACGCGTCGGCTATGGGCATGGCGTTCGACGATTTCAAAACCCGCGCGCAGGGCCGCTTCATAGAGCGCGTTGGACAATTGGCAGAGACCGCCGCCGGGGCTGGCGATCAGGCAACCCTCGCGCAATTCGCGGCCGGCGACAAAGCCGCGCGCCCGCGACGGCCGGCCGACCTGTTTCCAGAAACTGAAGATTTCGCCGGCGGCGACTTCGACGCCATCAATGCCGCGCAAGGCCAGACGCATATTATGCACCTTGCCGGCGGTCAGCGCCCGCTCCTTCGGGCCGGCGACATTGGTCCAGAGCGGCGATTGCGCCTCGGCGATCGCCGGCGCGGCGACAAGGCTAAAGCCACGGCGATGAGGATGCGCGAACGAGCGGGTTGCGAGTTCGATCGCCTTGCGCCGCCATCGGAGGCCGATCGCCTTCGCCTGGAACAGCAGGGAATCGGCCAGGCCGGGATAATGGGGCTGTGTGGCGCTTATCATCGCAGAACCCGACGCTTTCGGTTTCGATCGGCTCGATGCCCTGTCTTACGGTCCGCCGCCGCAATGGCCGTTTTCAGGCGCCGGCGGGGCGCGAAAGGCGCACTTTCTCGTTATCGCCGGGATCGGCCTTGGCGCCGGTGATGGCGGAGGCGATCATCCGGACCGAGCTCACGATCAAGCCCGCGCCCTCCCAATATTCGGCTTCCTCTGGCGCGACGCGCAGGAGCCGGATGGCGGGATCGTCGGCGTCGCGCCAGAAGGCCTTGTCGCTGATCGACCAGAACCGCCTGATCCCGGCGCGGTCGTTGGAAATTTCGCCGCGGCCGGTCAGCGAGACATATTTCTGCCCTTTGATGTCGGAAAACGCGAGACAGATGTCAGGGTTGCGGTCGACCTCGCGATGTTTGGGCGCCGTCGCGTCGGTCAGGAAAAAGATGGCGTTGCCGTCGACATCGGGCCGCGCCGCCATCGGCCGCGCGCGCAATCCGTCGCCGCGGTCATTATGGGTGACCACCATCGCGACGCCGATCTCCTTCACCAGAGCCCAGACGCGGTCGGCCTTGCCCTCGAGACGAGACATGATTTTGCTCCTCGATCATTCGCCCGGTCTAACGCGCCACCTGACCGGTCCGTTGCAAATCGCCTGGGCGCCTTCAACGACCGGACCCCGGAGCGCCAAAATCGTTGAAGCCGCGTAACGAACGCCCTGCCTCGCACGAACAGCTTCCATTCGGCCGCCTCCGGCGCCACGCCCGTGCGGCAGCGAGAGGATGATCAGTCATGTCTGCGCTCCCCATGCCGTTTCTCAACCTCGGAACCATGCCTCGCCTCGCCGCCACGCTGATCGGATTTTCGTTCGCGCTTGGCGCCGCCCCTGTTCAGGCGGCCGACGCCAGTCACCCGGCGGTCGTCGAATTGTTTCAGAGCCAGGGCTGCTCGTCCTGTCCCCCCGCCAACGCCAATTTGAATGCGTTGAGCCAGCGCGCCGACGTGCTCGCGTTGAGTTTTTCGGTGACCTATTGGGACAGTCTCGGCTGGAAGGACACTTTCGCCAAAGGCCAGTTCACCGACCGGCAATATCAATACGCTCATGCGATGCATAAGCAGAATGTCTATACGCCGCAGGTGGTGGTCAACGGCCTGATCGCTGGCGTCGGCGCGGAGCCAGGCGAAATGGAAACGTTGATCGGCCGCGCCGAACGCCGGTCGGGCCCGTCCGTCGCCATCACAGGCGGATCGGTTGAAATCGGCGCGGCGCCGCCGCAAGCGGCCGATGTCTGGCTGGTTCGCTATGATTCCCGCACGATCGAAGTCCCGGTGCTGCGCGGCGAGAACGCCGGCAAGACTCTGCCGCATCGCAATATCGTGCGCGAAATGGTGCGGCTTGGCGGCTGGAGCGGCCAGGCCGAACGCTTTGAATTGCCGGCCGGCGACCCCGGCCTGAGCACGGCGGTGCTGGTCCAAACCTCCGGCGCCGGCCCGATTCTCGCCGCCGCGAAAGGTTGAGGGCGCCGGCGCGGTTCAACGCCAGGCGCCGGACGCGCCCCGCTCGCCGCCGCTAATTCGCCGCATTTCTCGTGCGCTTTCCCGCCCCCGTCGCGTGCCCTGCGCGGTCGCACCTGCTCTCGCAGGTCGTGATCGACGATCGCGCGACAGGAGGCGGCGCATCGCGTTCGCCTTGTCACGGAGCGGACGCGCGTCGTCGTCAGAATGGCGCCATGCCCGGGCCGAGGGGCCGATAATTTCGACTCTGGATCGGAGCATGGCTTGAACGGCGACACCAATCCTTCCGCGACACCGGCCGAGCTTACGTCCTCCCGCTGGGGCGCCTTCGGTCACGCGGCGTTCACGGCGATATGGACCGGAAGCGTCATCGCCAATGTCGGCACGGCGCTTTACGACACCGGTTCGCGATGGCTGATGACCAGCCTCGACGCTGACCCGAGGGCGGTGTCGTTGGTCCAGGTGGCGGTCAGCCTGCCGATCTTCCTGTTCACCCTTCCGGCCGGCGCGCTCGCCGACATCGTCAACCCGCGCCGGCTGCTGATCGTTGTGGAACTCGCCAATACGGTGATGACCATATTGCTGGCGACGCTTGTCTGGTCGGGCCACGCCACCGTCGCTTCGCTCCTGCTGGTCACGTTCTTTCTGGCGATTGGCGGCGCGCTCGTCGCCCCCGCCTGGATGGCGATCACGCCGCTGCTGGTGAACCGGGGCGAATTGGAGGGCGCCATCGCCGCCAATGGCGTTGGCTACAACATCACGCGCGCCGTCGGCCCGGTCGCCGGCGGTTTCATCATTGCCGGATTCGGCATGGCCGCGCCTTTCTTCATCTGCGCGGCGAGCAATCTGGCGGCGATCGCCGCCTTGCTATGGTGGCGCGCGCCGCAAAAAAGCGCGGAAAGCCTGCCCGCCGAGCGTCTGGTCAGCGCGATGCGCACCGGCATCCGCCACGCCGCCAACAACCGGCACCTGCGCGCGACCCTGGTGCGGGCGTTTGCGTTTTTTCCATTCGCCAGCGCCTATTGGGCGCTGCTGCCGCTGGTTGCGCGCAACCAGGCGGACCAGGGTCCGGAACTCTACGGCATTCTGCTCGGCGCGATCGGCGCCGGCGCGATCGCCGGCTCGTTCGTGCTGGGCTGGCTGCGGGCGAGCCTCGGGCCCGACCGGCTCGTCGCGTTCGGCACGCTGGCGACGAGTTTCGCGCTCCTGTTGTTCGGCTTCGCCCATAATTCCGCAACCATTGTTTGCGCTTGCCTTATCGCGGGCGCGTCATGGACCTTGATTCTCACCAGTCTCAACGTGTCGGCCCAGCTCGCCTTGCCTGATTGGGTGCGCGGGCGCGGGCTGGCGATCCTGCTGACCATTATTTTCGGCGCGATGACGGTCGGCAGCGCCGCATGGGGGCAGATCGCCAGTATGGCGGGCCTGTCGATCGCGCATTACGCGGCTGCCGCCGGCGCCGCGCTCGCGATCCCTCTCACCTGGCGTTGGCGGCTGCAGACGGCGATCGGCATCGACCTGACGCCGGCCATGCATTGGCGCACGCCTTTTGCGAGCCACAAAATCGAGAACAATGAAGGCCCGGTGCGGGTCGCGGTGGAATATCGCATCGACCTCAGGGATCGCGACGCTTTTGTCGAGTGCCTCTATCAGCTCGCCCATGAACGCAAGCGCGATGGCGGCTTCGCCTGGGGTCTCTACGAGGACACGATCGATGCGGGGCGCTTCGTCGAGACGTTCCTGATCGAATCCTGGCTCGAGCTCATGCATCAGCATGAGCGCGTGACCAATGCCGATCGCCTGTTCGAAGAGCATATTCGCCGGCTGCTCAACAGGGATCCGCATATTACCCATCTGATCGCCTGCGAGCGCGGCCATCGTCTGCGCGCGACGCGCAAGACGCGGCGGCTTGCGGAGCGGTATGCGTGAACGTTGTGGGCGCGGGCGCCGGGCGCGTCCTCGTCATCGCGAGGTCAGGCGAATGAATTCATTCGCCTGACCTCGCAATTGTGCAGGTTCACGAATTCGTTGATTGGGTCTCCAATATGGGAGGAGGTGCAGGATGCGAGACGACAGTTTCGACCGGGTCATCGCCCCTACCGAATTCGCTATTGAGCCATTGTTCGCATGGAGGCAATTCTTTCACCGCTGAGACCTTTGTCGATGACGACCGCGAAAGCGGTCGCCGCCTTCGGCGGTGGCCTGAAAGGCCATCATTGACAAAGGTCTCAGCGGTGAAACACGCTCCGCCATGCAAAACGATGGATCACACTCGACCGTTTCAGTTGGTGTTGTTCTCGCTCTGGCGCGGCCCACGCCTTCTTCCTGAGAACCGGCCCGGACGAATGCTGTTGAAGCTTTTGTCCCTATCCTGCACATCCTTCCTATTGGAGGCCCGATCTAGCAAGCGCGACTGAACTCATGATTGCAGCAGAATAACGCGAGATCACGAATTCGAAGCGGTCTCGCCTGTCGTGACGCCTTTCTCAACGAGCAGCGCCAATCGCTTGGCTTCGGCAAGATCCTCGGAAGTGTTGACATTGAAGAACGGATCTATCGGATCGATTGCCCATGTCGCGACGGCGATCGGGTAGCGTCCGGTCCAGAGCTGAATCTTACGGACCCCCGATAAGAGAGCGCCGCGAAGCTCCTTCCTGATGTCGACGCGCCACAGCCCCACGACCGGATGACGCTGCGCCCCTGATTGTGCGACGACCAGCGTTGCATCGATCTGCGCTCGGGCATCGTGAAGACGCGCAACGAGATCGCGTGGAAGGAATGGGCAGTCGCCGGCCACGCTCGCCACCCAGCTGACGGCGGGGCGGTGAGTCGCGGTCCAATCGAGAGCGGCAAGGATCCCCGCAAGCGGGCCTGGATAGTCTGCAATGCTGTCGGCGATAACAGGTAGGCCGAACGCAGACAATCGCTCGGGGTCGCCGTTGGCGTTGAGCAACAAGTCGTCGCACTGAGGTCGAAACCGTGACACGACATGGTCAAGAATTGTGCGGCCGCCAATGTCCCGCATCGGCTTGTCGCCGCCGCCCATGCGCCTTGCGAGTCCGCCCGCCAGGATGACGCCGACTGTTCCGGGATTATCTGCCATCGTGCGCATTTTCTCGCAGTTCGCCTGACGTTGCTGCGCTTTCAAGATCGTCGAAAACCAGACGTTCGATTCCCGAGAGGGCGACGAATCTGCGTCCGCGCGCCCTGGAGATCATTGTGAGCGCCGCCTTTCGCGCAAGCTCGACGCCCCAACCCGTCGAACCGGACCGTGAAATCAGGATAGGTATGCCCATCCGGACGGTTTTGATGGTCATTTCAGAAGTGAGACGGCCGGTCGTGTAGAGCATCTTGTCGGCCGCGCTGACGCCATTCCGGTACATCCAGCCGGCAATTTTGTCGATCGCATTATGGCGGCCAACATCCTCCATATAACAGAGCGGTCTTCCTCGCTCGCACAGAACGCAGCCATGAATGGAGCCGGCCTCGCGGTAGATTGAAGGAATCGTCTTGATCGCGTTGACGACCTCGAAGAGCCACGATGTCCGCAGCTCCGCTGCTGGCAGCTCGATCCCCTCGATGACTTCCATGAGATCGCCGAATGCAGTGCCCTGAGCGCATCCGGATGTCAGTGTTCGCTTCTTTAGTTTTTCTTCGTAGTTCGTTCCGCGCGTGGTACGCACAACCACGACGTCGAGGTCGTCGTCGTAATCGACCGCCGTCACGACATCGTCAGGTTTCAGCATGTTTTGATTGAGGAGATAGCCGATCGCCAAATATTCCGGATAATCGCAAATCGTCATCATGGTGACGATCTCCTGCGAGTTCAGATAGAGAGTTAGCGACCGTTCGACCGGGACGCTGACTGCGACGCGAGCGCCGGTTTGATCAATGCCCTCGACGCCTTGCGTAAGCCGCGGATCCGATGGGTTCGGCATGATCGTCGGACGCTCGCGGGGCCTCTTCGTCGTCAGCATGTCGCGTTCCATCCTCGCGACCACATCGATCGCCGCCGCATTGCCGGAATAGCCACGTCAGGATAACCATTAAGTCCCATTGAGGGAATATGGCCGCCCCGCGCAGGGCTTGATGCGGATTGACTAGAGACATGGCTCAGCTTTCAAGCGATTTGGAGGCCTTCGGCGACCCGATGCGCTCGCTGGACGAAGCTGTGAGCCATATCCTCGGCGCCTTGGCGCCTGTTGCCGATGTGGAGACCGTTGCGCTCGCGCGGGCGGACGGTCGCGTGTTGGCTCGCGATCTCGTCGCGCCGATGGCGCTGCCGCCTTTTACAAACTCCGCCGTCGACGGGTACGCGGTCCAGTTCGCTGACATGGAAACGGCCGCTGGCGCGCCGATCGCGGTCGCCGATCGCATTATGGCGGGAGGCGCCGCAAAGGCGTCAGTTCCCCAAGGGCGCACGGTGCGCATCTTTACAGGGGCGCCGATGCCGGAACGCTCCGATACTGTCTATATGCAGGAGGACGTCCGGGTCGACGCCGCCGGGGCCGTTCACTTCCCCATAGGATTGGGTCGCGGAGCCAATGTTCGGCCCATCGGAGAGGACATTCCCATAGGAAGCGTCGTCCTGGCGAAGGGCAGGCGCCTTCGACCCCAGGACATCGCGGTTTGCGCCGCTCTCGGCCTTACCGCACTTGAGGTCCGCCGCTCGGTGCGGGTTGCAGTCTTTTCGACCGGCGACGAGATCGTCTCGCCCGGCTCGGCCCGCGGACCCTCGCAATTGTTCGACTCGAACCGTTTTATGCTGGCTGCGATGCTTCGCCGCCTCGGGTGCAAGGTCGGCGATCTGGGCATTTTGGCCGACGATCCCGTTCTGATCGCCGACGCCTTGCGGCAGGCGGCGCGCGGGCACGATTTTATCCTCGCTTCCGGCGGCGTTTCGACAGGCGAAGCAGACTGTGTCAAAGCTGGCGTCGAGCAGACTGGAGAGCTTAATTTCTGGCGCGTCGCGATCAAACCCGGGCGCCCCATCGCCATGGGCTCGATCGAGGGCGTCCCGTTCATGGGGTTGCCTGGCAATCCGGTGGCAAGCTTCGTGACGTTCGTCTATCTGGCGCGCGCGGCGGTGCTGGCCTTGGCAGGCGCGGCCCCCGAGCAATTTGCCGCTATGCCAGTGCGAGCGGCGTTCGCCTATCGGAAGAAAGCGGGACGGCGCGAATTTGTGCGAGCCAATCTGCGGCATGGCGCGGACGGCGCTCTCGAGGCGGTGAAGTTTCCGAGAGAAGGCGCAGGACTCCTATCTTCACTTATTGAAACGGATGGGCTGGTCGAGCTACCGGAATCGACAACGCAGGTCGAACCCGGGACGACAGTGTCGTTTTTGCCCTATTTGCTGCTCCTGTGACAACCGGTTTGGCGTGTTGCGGTCTCAAGCCACGTCAATACCGCTGATTCGTTCTAAGCTACGCTGCCCGTCGACCTGGGGCGTACAATCTTCGTTCTTCACAAAAGACGCGCGGCAGGACCGTGGCTGAGGCTCTCGTTAAATCGCCGCGGGTTCCCAAAGCACTCGTAAGACGCGGCAACGCGCCTGAAGCGACAACTCCCAACCGGACTTAATGCTTGAGGTTTTCGGCGCCGGGCCGCAGGTTGCGGACGTTCCGCCTGCAACGGATCCGCCATGTTGTCACGCCTGCTCGCCCTCGCTCTGTTCCTATTGCCGGGGTCCGTCCTGGCCGGCGTGAAAGAGACTGTAGCGTCTCTCGCTCCGCAGGGGTTGGCGCTCGTCGTGGACGCCAACGGCAATGAATTGTTGGCCCAGAATGCGGACGAACCGTTCGTCCCGGCTTCAGTGACCAAGATCGTCACAGCCTGGCTGGCGATGGAGACCTTGGGCGGCGACTACCGCTTCGAGACCCGCTTCTACCTTGACGACAAGCGAGTGCTCTACATTCGCGGAGGCGGCGATCCTTTCCTGATCTCGGAGGAGCTGGCGCCGCTCGCGACCGAACTGGTCGCGGCGGTGGGAAAGACGCCGATTGCCGGCATCGTCCTCGACGCAGGTTACTATCCTTCAAATCTCCGAATCCCAGGCATCGAGGAAGACGCCGAGCCATACGATGCGCTGAACTCCGCGCTGGCGGTGAATTTCAACACTATCTTCGCTGTGCGCCGTGGCGACAAGGTGGAGTCCGGCGAGAGCCAGACCCCCATCACTCCGCTCGCGATCAGCGAATTCCGGGCGCGTGGTCCTCGCGGAAAGGGTCGCATTAGCCTGAGCCAGGATCCGGCGGTGAGCCTCAAATATGCAGGAGAGCTGATCGCTGCGTTCGTCAGGCGGGCCGGCGGCGTCGTGAGCGGCAATGTCTCGATCGGCTCCGTGCCCGATGGGCTCAAGCCAGTCTACGTCCACCGACAATCGCGGCCTCTCTCGGAGATTCTTGTCGCGCTGCTGAGCGCATCAAACAACTACATCGCCAATCAGGTGTTCCTGGAGATCGGCGGGCGCCGCGCGGGCGGCCCGGTCAGCCTCGAGAAATCGCTCAAAATTGCCAATGAGATGCTCGCCGCGCACGGGCTCGACGCGGCGATCCACCTTGAGGAGGGTTCCGGCATCAGCCGCAACAACCGCTTTACCGCCCGCGGGCTCGCCAAAGTTCTCGAGCTCTTCGCGCCCCACGCCGACCTGCTCCGTGGTCATGACGGCGGAATGAACAAGAGCGGAACCATGGACGGCGTTCGTACGCTGGCGGGTTACGCCAACACCTCAAGCCATGGGCAGGTTCGCTTCGTGATATCGCTCACGGACAATGACGGCGAGATGCGGTTCCGGCTGCTTCGGGCTGTCGAAGCGGGGCTGTAGGCCGACGGTGGCCGCCGCGACTATCAGCGCCTCACTGGGACGTGTGATGCGGCCCACCGATCATGATGGTTCAACGCACCTATGCGGCGCCCATCAGTTCAACCGCCGTGCGAACACGCGTCAGGACCTCGCTCAACATATCGCGCATCGCGATTCGCGCCGACTCCGCATCGCCGGATTCTATTGCCCTCAACACCCGGCCATGAGCAGCAAGGTCGCCCACAGTATGCCCGAACAGCGCGTTCGTGGTGGGGACGCTGAACTGCAGCGCGGTGTGGATGACGGCGGAAAGCGGCAGAAAAAACCGATTACCAGTCGCTGCCAGTATCGCTTCGTGGAACGCCGCGTCGGACGATATCGGATCTCCGCCGCCTTGCGATGCGGCTTCCATGGCCTCGAAGGCCAAGCGAATGGCGCCGATCTCTTTGACGACGCCACGGGTCGCGGCCAAAGCGGCGGCTTCGCATTCGAAAGCGAGGCGCATTTCCAGAAGTTCGGTAATGAAGAGCCGCGGTTTCGCGCTCTCTCGTAGCCACGCCAAAACCGACGGATCGAAGAAGTTCCAATCCTTGACCGGCCTGATGCGCGAGCCCCGGCGCGGTCGCGTCTGGAGCAAGCCCTTCGCCGCCAGGATCTTGGCGGCTTCGCGTGCGGCGCTGCGGCTGGCGCCAAATCGGGCGCAAATCTCTTCTTCTCCCAACAGCGTCGCGCCGGGTGGGAACAATCCTCCAAGGATTTCTCGACCGAGTATATTCGTTATCTCTTCAGTCACGGTCGAATTCTGATGGCTCGCCATAGTCCCACTCGATAGATCCGGAGGCAATAGATACACGCGCGCAAGGCGAATGGCATCGAAAAATACGGCTTCGGCCCGCTGATCCGTGTTAGACGTCCTCGGCGCGATCTCCGGTGAGGCGCGCGAATATCAGGGCCAGGAGGATGATCGCGCCATAGACGGCGTCGATCCAGAATGTCGGCACCTGAGAAAGCGTGAGCACGTTTTGCAATACGCCAAGCAACAGCACGCCTGTCAGCGCGCCGACTAACCGGCCTCGCCCGCCGTTGAGATTGACGCCACCGATCACCGCCGCGGCGAAGACGTAGAAGATCATATTCTGGCCTTGGCTGGAAACGACCGAAGCAATGCGACCGCTCAACATCAGGCCCGCCAGCGCGGCGAGCAGTCCCGACGCGATATAGGTCCCCCAGACAATGCGGTCGACCTGGATGCCCGCCACGCGCGCGGCCTCGGAGTTTCCGCCGATCGCGTAGAGCGCGCGGCCGATCCGGTGGTAGCGCAAGCCAATGCCGAAAAGCAGATACAGCAAAGCCGCAATCCATATCGACGCGGGAACGCTCCCCCATTTGGCGCTGCCAAGATAAAGAAACGAGTTTGGGAGGTCGAACAGCGTGGTGCCATTCGTCAGGCCAAGCGTCATCCCGCGCAGCAGAATCAAGATAGACAAGGTGACAATGAAGGGCGACAGCCGCATCTTGACCACGAGAAAGCCGTTAAGGGCGCCGATAAGCGCGCCCGTCACGAATACGATGGGGATAGCCAGCGCCGGATTGAGCCCGAGCCCCGATCCGCCGAGAGACGGGTCAGAGGAGATCAGCCAGGCGCCGAGCATGGGCGTAAAGCCGACGATCGATTCCAGCGAGAGATCAATCTTTGCGAGTAGCAAAATCAGGGTCTCGGCAATCACCAGGATCGATAGCTCCGACGATTGCTGCAGAATGTTGAGCAGGTTGTCTGAGGTCAGGAAAGCTGGGTTGTTCAGCCAACCGACGAAGCCGACAATCAATAGGGCGGGAATGAGCGTGAGCTCTCGCAACCCAAGGCTTGTCAGACGCGCTCCGAACCCGCTCTGTGCGTCAGCGGCCGTCTCAACTGAACTCACGCGTCGACTCCCTCTATTGCCGCGATCAGGTCGCGTTCGCTCGAGTCGGCGCCGAATGATTTGACGATGGCGCCCTTGAAGACGACGAGAACGCGTTGGCAATTGCGCAACTCATCGAGTTCGTCAGAAACAATGAGCGCGGCGGCGCCGCGGGCCTGCGCCGCCGCGATGATATCGAAGATAGCTTCTTTCGCCGCGACATCGACGCCCTGGGTCGGATAAACGAGGACAAGGACCTGCGGCGAGGATGCGAGCGCACGCCCGATCACGACTTTCTGTTGGTTGCCGCCACTCAGTTCGACGACAGGTTGTCGCATTGAAGACGCTACGATGGAAAGCGCGCTGAAGAGCTGTCGGGCGGACGCCTCCAACCGGCGGGGCGCGATCCAACCGAATCTTCCAAATGTCCGCTGGATTGAGACGGTCAAGTTCTCCGCGACCGATAATTGCGGCAGAATTCCGCGACGGCGACGATCGCGCGGAACGTAGCTCACCCCCTTCAATTGCGCTGTTGGCACATGACCAGGCCTAAGCCTCACTCCGCCGACGAGAATGTCTCCTGACCCCGCCGTCAGGAGCCCAGCGATCGCCTCAGCGATCTGCTCCTTGCCGGATCCGCCGAGGCCCGCGAGCCCAACCTGTTCGCCTGGCGCGATGTCGAAGGAGACGTCATGAAACATCGGGGCCAGGGAGAGATGTTTCACGGAGAGAGCGGGCGTCGACGCGGCCGGCAACATGGGAGGCCGGCGCGACGATCGAGCGATCTGCTCGCCGACCATCGCCTCGACGATTTTTTCCTTGGGCAAGTCGGCAACGTCGGCGCCAGGTACGATCACGCATCCGTCGCGAAGCACGGTGACGCTGTCGCAGATGTCATAGATTTCCTGCAGATGGTGCGAGATGTAGAGGAGCGTGACGCCTTCGCGCTTCAAACGGCGGATGCGTTCGAACAGGCGCGCGACTTCTTTCGATTCGAGCGCCGCGGTCGGTTCGTCGAAAATGATGAAGCGGGCGCCCTTTGCGAGGGCCCTGGCGATTTCCACCAGTTGACGCTGTTCGACCCTGAGATCAGAGGCGCGCGTGTCGACGCTGACGCCGAGTTCCCATTCCTCACATATTTCGCGCGCGGCCGCACGCAGCCGCGACCAGTTCACCCAAGTTGGATTTCCGGGGTAGGCGTTGGCGAACAGGTTCTCGGCGACCGACATCGTGGGGACAAGCGTCGATCGCTGATAGACGCAGGCGACCTTGTTTCGCCATTCGCGGCTCGTGCGTTGCGCAGGCGCTTCGACATTGTTGAAAATCACCTTGCCGCTATTCGGCGTCAGCAGCCCGGTCAGAATGCTGACCAAAGTGGATTTGCCCGCGCCGTTGCGTCCGACAAGGCCACGCGAGACGCCTGTCGGAATCGAGAGCGAGACGTCATGAAGAACCTGGGCGGCCCCGAACGCCTTGCTGACGTTCCTGACTTCGACGGCGGCTGGCTGCATGTTTGACCGAGCGAAACGAGAGTGGAGCGCCGCACGAGACGGCGCTCCGCGGCGGAGCGATTTATTTTGCGGCATTGCCCCATAGAGCGGAGTCGCCGGCGTTCGCGGAAGTTACGACCGGCGCCGGCAGCAGATCTTGTAGGCTGCCCTGATCGCTGACAATCTCGCTATTGTGATCGGTCGGCCCTGCACTGAATGTCTTTCCGGCGACGGCCGCCTGCAGATAATACAGCCCGTATTTGACGTAGAGATCGACGGGCTGGGAAATCACGGCGTCGACGTATCCGTCTCTCACCTGCTTCAGCGCACCCGGCGTGCCGTCGATGGTCACCAGGAAGATATGTTTGTTCTCGCCGACCTTGGTCATCTTGTCGGCGCCCTTGAGCACGCTGAGAACGCCCGCGAGCATCACGGAATCGCTCTGCATATAGATGGCGCCCAAATCTGGCGTCGAAGACACGATTGTTTGCGCGGCGGCGACGGCTTTTTCGGTCTTCCAATTGGTCGGCTGCGAATTGACCTTTATGCTCGAGAACTCGGACTTCATACACGACTCGAAGCCGTTGGTGCGTTCGCGCCCTGCGGTCGTCGCCAGATCGCCCTGTAATTCGAGAACCACACCTTTACCGCCCAGCGCCTTGCCAACCGCCTCGCAGGCTTCCTTGCCCATCTGCACGCTGTTGGACCGCACGACCATGAAGACCTTGCCGCCTGCGACGCCATTGTCGATCGATACGACCGGCACTTTCTTTTGCGACGCGAAATCGACAGCCGGCGCGACTGCGTTGCTGTCTGTCGGCACGACGATAATGCCCTGTGCGCCCGCGGCGATCAGGTTGTGGATGTCTGTGACTTGTCGGCCCGCATCGCCGTTGGCGTTGGCGACCGGGAGAGCCGTCAGGCCGGCCTTCTTGGCGGCGTCGATGGTCATGTTGACCTCGATGCTCTGGAACGGGTCGGTCAGATAGCCGGCCGAATATCCCATCGTGAAACTGTCGGCGGCGCAAGCCGGAGCTGCCACAAACATGGCGGCGCCCAATAGCGCCCATTTCCTGGTTGTCATGCCTTTCCTCCTAGCAGCGCTGTTCATATCGCCTGCTAAATAAGATTTATCAGACAAATTGGATTGAAACAAGTTCGATTGTTCGATAGCGATGTCGCCCAAGGCAGCGGAGAACGCCTCGATGAACCCATCTTCAATGCGCGCAATTGTGCTGCACAAGCCGCAGGACCTCCATGTAGAGGAGCGCGAGGTCGCCCTGCCCGGCCCCGGCGAGGTCCTGGTGCGCATCGAGCGAGGCGGCATATGCGGCTCGGATCTGCACTATTTCAGGCATGGCGGCTTCGGCGCAGTGCGCATGAAGGAGCCGATGATCCTCGGCCACGAGATTGCCGGATGCATCGAATTACTCGGACAAGGCGTCGAAGGGCCGGCAGTGGGAACGCCTGTCGCGGTCAACCCGTCGAGCCCTTGCGGCATCTGCTCGTTTTGCCGTACAGGGCAGCCAATCCATTGCTCTGATATGCGCTTTCTGGGATCGGCGATGCGTACGCCGCACGTGCAAGGCGGCTTCTCAGAGCATCTTGTTTGTCGCGCAGAAAACGCCGTTCCGCTGGTGTCTGGATCCGACTCTGCCGCGGGCGCCTTCGCAGAACCCCTCGCGGTGACGCTGCACGCAGTCGGACAGGCGCCTGTCTATGGCGGCCGCGTGCTGATCATGGGCGCGGGCCCGATTGGCGTGCTGCTGGCGCTCGCCGCCCGTTACGCTGGCGCCCGCGAGATCGTCGTGACCGATATCCAGGAGCGTCCGCTGGCCTATGCCCGCCAGGTCGGCGCGGACAGGACCGTCAACGTCGCCGATCACCCCGACGCCATGGCGGTCTATGCGGCCAACAAGGGACATTTCGACGTCATTTTTGAAGCCGCTGGCCAGGGCGCGACAGTGTCGGACGCGTTGCCTGTGGTGAAGCCGCGCGGCACCGTCATGCTGGTGGGACAAGGCGCGATCGCCGACATCCCGATCTCGACCATCGTCACCAAGGAAATCAAGCTGCGTGGGAGCTTCCGGTTTGATAAGGAATTCGCTCTGGCGGTCGATCTCATCGGCTCGGGGCGGATCGACGTCAGCCCGTTGCTGAGCGACACGCTCCCTCTGGTCGAAGCCAAAAGAGCCTTCCTGCTTGCGGGCGACAAATCAAAATCAATGAAGGTGCAAATTGCGTTCAGCTGATTATCTGACGGCCGTGTTCAGCCTCGAAGGCAAGCGGGCCTTCGTCACAGGCGCAAGCCGCGGGCTCGGCCTCGCCTTTGCCGAAGCATTCGCCAAAGCAGGAGCGAGCGTAATCCTGGCCGGTCGCAAGCAAAGGGAGCTTGAGCTCGCTGGCGACAGTCTGCGCGCTTCGGGGCACGCTGTTTCGCAGATCGTCATTGACGTCACCAACACGGAATCGGTCAACGAAGCGATCAGGACGGCGGAGTCCGAAATCGGTCCCATCGACATTCTGGTGAACAATGCTGGCATCCAGCGCCGGGCGCCGCTTGAAAGCTTCACGGACACAGATTGGGATGAGCTGATGGCCACCAATCTGGACGGAGTCTTCAAAGTCAGCCGGGCGGCGGTGAAGGGCATGATCGAACGCCGTCGGGGCGTCATCATCAATGTCTCTTCAGTTCAAAGCGCACTTGCCCGCCCCTCAATCGCCCCCTACGCGGCCAGCAAAGGCGCAATCACCATGCTCACCAAGTCGATGGCTGGTGAGTGGGGCCAGCACAATGTTCGCGTCAACGCCATCGCGCCCGGCTATTTCAAGACCGAACTCAATTCCGCTTTGGTCGCCGACGAGAAATTCTCGGAATGGCTGACAGGACGCACGCCGATGCGACGCTGGGGCGAAGTCCATGAACTTGCCGGGGCCGCAGTATTTCTTGCTTCCGAAGCCGCGAGCTTTGTGACCGGCCAGACGTTTTTTGTAGATGGGGGGATAACCAGCGTTCTTTGAGCACATGCTATTGTTGCGACACCTGATCAGATCATGGGCTTGATATATCGACTCTGAGCGCCCGTACGCTATGGCGGCTATGTCCCGCCTTGCGTCGCTAAGGTGAAAGAATGAGCCGGACTTTGACGGGCGCGACTCACATTCCATAGAGGATCTTGAGGTCGCCGCTGATACGCAGCGCAATGCTGATATCATCGGCCAGGAGCTGGATGCCTTCGAGCTTGGCGGTTGTGAGCCGCCCCTCCATACGAAAGCCATCCTTCAGAGGTCGGTTCAGGCGTTCGTTGGCTGCGTTGAGCAGGTTCTGATACGCGACGCCATAGTCAATGTCAGGAATTTCCTTCAACTGGTCGAGAAGCTGGTTCTGCAATTGCGCTGACACGGATCCATCGGGCAACGAGCTGTCCCCTGTAAGGTTGCTAATCTTGATCGATTGGCGGTCGGGATTGACGCTCAGCGTGGCTGACAAATAGAGCCATTCGCCGGCGGCCGGATCGCTATCGCTCGGCTTGGCCGCCCGAACGCCGATCACCAGCCTTCCGGACGACGGATAGATCTCTATTTCCTTGACGATTGGGGCCGCGCTGCTGGCGGCCACAACTTGCATGAGCTTGCCACGGAGGGCGTCGTAACTGACGCGGACCGGCAGCAGGACGTCGAACGCGCCGGGCTGGCTCACGTCGTCGCCAAGCGCTGGCAGCGGCGTAGGCTTTGCGACAGACGGTATCTGGCCGATCAGCGTCTCTACGGCGCCTGTCAATTCGAGCGAGCCCGAAAGGTCCTTTGCGTCGGCATGAACGCCCGCGAACGCCGCACTGGCCGGGATGATTTGCAGCCAGACAGGAGGATCCAGAGAAATCTGCACTGGCTGGAACGCCTGCTCCCAGGCCTTGGCCGCCTTATCACGCAAATCGAGGCGGCGCGCTGCTTCCTGTACGCGCGCCCGGATTCGGACGAGCTGCTTGCGGATGGCGGGTTCGGCATATTTCGTCAGCGAGATGTCGCGCCCAAAAACATGGAGAACCGGCGACTCCGTCCAGTGGAAGGAGTCGCTGAAATTCAAGTCGACCGACCAGTCCTTGCTTATCTTCGGATGGGATTCGACTTCGACCATGGCTCGACCTTCAGCGTCGCCATGAATGCGTGACGTGAATTTATTGGCGCCCTGCCCTTCGATTGTGCCGAATATCGGAACGGAGCCAAACACGTGGTCGCCGCGGCCGTAAAGCGATATCGCGCCACGATCGACGAAACCATAGACGTCACAATTTGCTCTGATTCTGAACACGAATACGCGCCTGTTCACGCATCCGATGCGTTCATCGATAGTGGCAAGCCGCTTCGGAACGTCGCGCTCGATCGCCGATGCAATCGACGGCAGAGCAAACTCGATCGCCGCCGAAATCCGTGAGGTCGTGGTCAGCGCCAATGGTTGGTCCGGCATCAGCGGCGGCTTCTCTCCCGCGATCGCCAGTCCAGGAAAATTCGCACAGTAGAGCAGGACAAAAGCGCCGCAAATCGCCCGATAGCTGTTTTCCTGAAGGTGGACGGCCATCTTCCCGCTCCTTTAAATTCGGGTTAACGATCGACAACGCCTATATCTACTTCTTTGGGACGCCCGCCAATGTCGCAACGAACGACCAATTACAAGCTTGGCAGCCTGCTTTCGTTGACGACGGCGTTCCTGATCGCCACGCAGGAGCCGTTCACGTCGCAGGCCGCCAAGCATTTAACCTTTGTGCAGTTCGTATGCCTCACGCAATTGTCGCTGATATTCTTCGTGCCGGCGATGATTTCGCGCTCAGCCAGCCGCCGAGACTTCGTCGCGATACTGAAGGACACGACGAACTATTGGAAGCTCGCGGTCCTGTTCGCCTGCGGCGTATCGGGCCTGCTGTTGTACAAGCTTGGCTTGAGCAACGCGCACCCGATCATCATATCGGCGGTATTGAACCTGTCGCCCTTCTGGGCGGCGGCGGTGGCATTGGCCATATCGCGCAAGAAAGTGCCCGTTTCGCCCGTCATCTTTTTCGGATGCCTCGCCGGCGCGTTCATCGGCGCTATGGCGGTCGCATGGAGCCAGATAGGCGGAGAAGACCGGCCATCGATGGGCTCTTTGACCGAGAACCTCTTGCATGGAACCTGGATCTACGCCGTCCCGATACCGCTGCTTTCGGCGTTGAGCGGAACGCTAATCGGAAAATGGTATTCCGAATTTGACGAGTCGGCCGCCATAGCCGCCAATTTCGTCGCTTCGTCTCTCGTGCTCGTACCGCTCGGCTTGATCTATCTCTACGTGAAATCCGAACTTCGTTCGGACCAATATACCGCCATCGCTCTGATGGCCGTCGGAACAATCGTGTCGGCGTCGATCGGGCGCGTCCTCTACCAAATATCGCTGACCGTCACCGATAACGACAACGGCTTCGTTACAATGTTCTTCTTGCTTGTTCCGGCTCTGACGAGCCTGATTTCTCTGCCGTTGTCGTGGTGGATTCCCGATCTTCGATTTGTCGCGGGGCCGCTTTTCTTCTTCGGTTTGATCGTCATCGCGGCCGCTCTGCTGCTATTTTCGCTGAAAACCTGGCGGTCGGCGCACCATGCGGCGGAAGGGCAAGCGGGTAGCAAGGACCTGGCCCCTCAAAGAGCGAATATGTGAGCCGCTCGCTGGAAACCGTCGCGTTGCTCCAGCACTTCCGGGCGCGCGATGAATCCTCGAAAGCGGACGAGAGTGTGGAGGAAGACAATTCACCTATTGCCTGGGTGTTCCCTCCGACGCAGGGTTTGGGCTATCGTCGTCACGAAATGATTCGGACATACGGAGAAAACATGGCCGCCAAACTGATGACGAAATCTGAGCTGATCCAAAAGATTGCTGAGAAACATGGGGAGTCGATAACGCGAAAGGACGTCAAAGGCGTCATCGAGTCGCTCGCCGAAATTGGCTACAAGGAGCTTAAGAAGACAGGTGCCTTCGTTGTACCCGGGTTCGCCAAATTCGTTGTCGTCAAGAAGCCGGCCACGAAGGCGCGCAAGGGCATCAATCCGTTCACTAAGGAACCGACGGTCTTTAAGGCGAAACCGGCGCGGAAGATCATCAAGGCGCGTCCGGTAAAGGCTACCAAAGACGCGGTGGGGTGACGGCCATCAGTCGACGTCGAGTTCACGACTCGTTGGCGCGCCGTGGAAATATGCGCTTGGTAGTGCTTCAACAGGCAGCGAGGGATTGTTGAGACGTACATCGCGTCCGTTCATAACAGAAGTAAAGCGGCGTCACGGCCGTTCCATCGTTGTGGCGGATTGGGCGGTCGGGAAAGAACCGCCTTCCGCGACGACACCCCTCCAATCCTTTGTTGTCGGCGCCATTGAGAAGCGAGAAGCCGCTCAGTTGCTCGAACATGTCTTCGAAAAAGCTCCTGCCCCTCCCACCGGGCGGATACTACCAAGCCTTGTCGAGACCGGATCGCTAAGCGAGGCGCAACCTCAGCCAGAGCCGCCGAAGCGTTCCCGCCAAGGCAAAGCGCCAAAGAGGGTGCGCTCGAGCAAGCCCGCTGTCGCAGCCAACGATCTGCGCCCAGTTGCGTCGGGGTACCTTCAAGGGGCTCCCCGCATAACTGCTGTTGACGAGCACAGCGCGTCGATGACCCGAACTGAGGCGACGCCGCGCCTGCCGCTGGGTCTCGAGAACGGCGCGACGGTTCAACAAGCCGATGCGCCCATTGCCGCTCAGTCGCCATCGATTGACTTGGGCTCAGAGGACGCCGCATCGCGAAAGAGGCCGCGGTCTATCGCGGCGCGCTACGTCTTTGGCACGGAACTCAAACTGGGCGAGCGCTGGAAGCTGAGGTTGCGAAGGAGTCACCGGTGACGGAACAGCGTCCCGCCACGGCGCGGCGCCCGCTGGAGCAATTGACCTCAGCGACGTGACCCTAAATCGATTGTGCTCGCGGTAGCGACGCGAGGGCCGCAGTTCGTGCTGCGAAACGCTTGCCAACGCGCTTCTTTGGGAAGCGACTCACCGCAAATGGTCGGTCAGGACATTGTAACTACTGGTACCGCCACCCCGGCTCGAACGGGGGACCTCTAGATCCACAATCTAGCGCTCTAACCAACTGAGCTATGGCGGCCCTGGCGGGAACGCGGCGGAACCTAGTGACAAAGCGACGCTATTGCAAGGCTGGAATCTGGGGCCGCGCGCAAGGCGCCGGAAGCGATTTTTTCAAACGCCAGAAAAGCCCGCCTGCGGCGAACGCCAATCTGGCCCGGAAAGCGCGATTCGACAAGCAGGCGCCGCCCCGCAAAGGGCGACGCCGAGACAGACGTCTTGAAGGGAGCCGGGCCGAATTCGCGGCGTCTATCAGACAGCCAGCTTGAACGTCTTGGCGAATTGGGTCTTGAGCGGCGCGACCGATTCAGTGGCGACCTTTTGGCTCAGGGCGGCGATTTCCTTGGCCTGGGCGGCAATCGCCTCGGCCTGCTGGCGCGCATGCTCGCCCTGCAAGGCGACAAATTCCGGCACCGACTTCACGCTGATGGCGGATTTGAGGAAATCGAAATTGGCTTCGGCGTTGGCGCGCAGGGCGTCGAGCGCCTTGGTGTTGAATTCGATGACGCCCTTGGCGGCTGTCGCGCAGCTGGATTCGAAAGCGCCGCTTGTCTCCTCGGCGGCCGCCTTGGCCTTGGCATAGGCGGCTCGGGTGTCGGCGACGCCCTTTTCGAGGACCTTGCGAACACTGTCCTGGATTTCGGCGGCGGGCGCCGTAAAGGCTTCAACCTTCTTCTCGATTTGGGGCTCAGGCAGCGCCGCGACGGGAGCGACGACTGGCGGGGTTGCTTTTTTGACTGCGGTGGCCATGGGAGAATCCTTCAAGTTGATTGAGTGGAATATCTGGGGCGTTGAACGCGCAAGGACCTATTTGGTCGACTGGGCGGCGCTCTTCTGGATGATTGCGCCAAGCTCTTTGGCCTGCCCCTGCAATGCTTCGATCTGCTTCTTCAAGAACTCGCTCTGAAGCGTAAAAGCCTCCTGCGGGTCCTTCGCATGCACCAGCTTCTGCGCCAGATCGAAGGCGGCATTCACGTTCTGCTCGGCAAAGCCAAGAATCTGCGAGCCGACGTGCTTGACGCCGCTCTGCGCTTCCTGCGCCGCGCCATCGACCGTTCCGGCCGTCTTTTGCGCGACCGTTACAAAGCCTTCGAAGGCTTTGCGCGCCTGATCGACGCTGCGCTCGGCAAAATCACGCAATTCACTCGGAATTTCATAGGGAGTATTCGCCATTTCATTTCCTCCTGACGCTTCATCTCGATTCGTCCTGGTAACGATATAGACCCTTCTATGTTGCATTGCAATATTATATTGCGGTGCACCAGAAATTTTAACCCTTCGATGAGGACAACGCGCAGACAGCATGGACGAGGCGTAAGGGATGGCATTAAGGTTTTAGTAATATTTGAACCATTCCGGCGGTTTTCGATTCTCCCGCCTGCCTGGTCCGGAGCGTATCGATTTCCTGGATTCAATAGCCGCAGATGGACCCGATCGACCAAAAAACCGCGGATGCGGATATTGCCGAACTCCTCGCGCAATCGCCCTTCGCCGGACATTTGCACGGCGGCGCCCCTTTGCTCATCGCTGCTGGGCAGCCTGCGCGCGTGGTTTTCGCCAATGAAGCCGCCCAAGCGACTTTTCGGACCCTCAGCCTGGCGCAGTTCAATGCCGTGGCGATTGCCGGGACGAGCCCGGGGGCCCGGCGCTTGCGCCAATTGGCGAGCGCGCTGACGGCCGGCGCGCCCCCCAGGCTCGAACGCCTGCGCTTTTTTGTCGGCCGGCTCCCACTGGAATTATCGATGCTTTGCGCGGGCGTCGCCAATGCGCGAGGCGAGGTCTTTCTCGTGGCGACGACGCCTGCCAGCGCGAAAGACATGACGTCGCCGACAGCTATGCCCATGACCGTCGCGTCCGCCGCCGCTTCGCCGGACGAAATCGACGGCAAAGGGAATGCGGCGCGGCGGTTTCTGTGGAGCCTCGACGAGCATTTCTGCTTCGCGGCGCCAGTAAGCGCGCTGGTCGGCGCCGTCGGCGAGGCGGCGCCGCGTCCGGCCGAATCGCTCGAAGCCTTGAAGGCGAGGACCGGTCTCGACGACGACGGCCGATTGGCTGGGACGCTGGCAAGCCGGGGGACCTTCAGTTCGCTGCGCGTGGCGTGGCCGCGCGATCGCCGCCAGGATTCGAGCAAGGAGGCGGCGGTGGTCGCTTTGTCGGGAGCGCCGATTTTCGACCGGGAGCGCCGCTTCCTGGGATATCGCGGTTTTGGAATCCTCACCGGCGAAACGGCGCCGTTCGAGACGACGGGCTTGGGAAGCGGAGAAAGCAACGCCGCTCCGGCCGCGCCCACAGTCGATCAACCTGCCGAAATGGCGAGCGCCGATTCATCGCCGGCGCCCGATACGTCGCCTGCGCCTGGGGATGCGTATGTGAGCGCCGAGGCGCCCACCGAGCGCAGCGCCGAAATCGTGCCGTTGCGTTCACCGGTGCAAACCTATGCGGGCGGCCCGAATGTCGTGCCGATCAGGCCTGGCGCATTGCGCCCCTTTCTGGCGCCCGACGAAGGGCCGCGGCGCGGCGACGACAATGAGAGCGTCGAACTGACGGTTCATGAGCGCGACGCGTTTCGCGAAATCGCGCGCGCGCTTGGCGCCAAGGCGACGGAGCATCGCGAGGACCGCAACGCGCCGGCGTCGGCCGGGCCGGAAGCGCCCGCCCCGTCCGCGCCGGACCAGACTCGCGACCTTATTGATCTTGGCCCGCCTCATGCAGTCGCGCCGGCAACGGAAGATAGCGAGGAGCGGATTGTCGCCGATGATATCGCAAGCGCTCGCGCCGACAGGATCGCCGACGAATCCAGCCGCCTGCTGGATCTTTTGCCGATCGGCGCTTTGGTGGCGCGCGGCGACGAGGCGCTTTATCTGAACCGGACCCTGCTCGAACTCCTCGGCTATCGGGATTTGACGCAGTTCCGAGCCAAGTCGGGATTGGCCGAGACTTTCAAGGGACGCCCGCCTGAACCAATGGGTGCGGCGGCAGAGGCGCGCATGTTGTCGCTGATCTCGGCCGATGGCGATGAGATCGCCGTAGACGGACAAATCCAGACCATCGAATGGGGCGGCGCCGTCGCCACATTGATTTCCGTGCGCCGCTCGCTCGAAGCGGAATTTGCCCCCAAGTTCCGGGCGCTGGAATTTGACGCCCGCGCGCGGCAGGCCGAAGCGCGCGAACTCGCGAGCGTTCTCGACACGGCGACCGACGGGATCGTCATGCTCGATTCTCAGGGCAGGATTCTCTCGTTGAATCGACCGGCCGAGGCCTTGTTCGGTTTCGACCAGAAAGAGGTCGCGGGCGAAAACTTTCTTTCCCTCCTGTCGCCTGAAAGCCACGCGCCGATCAAAGCCTATTTTGAAGGATTGCAAACGACCGGCCTCGCCAGCCTTCTCAACGACGGACGCGAGGCGCTGGGACGCGAGCGCCACGGTCGCGCGATTCCACTTTTTATCACGATGGGGCGCATCAATTCATCGCCGGACGCCAAATTCTGCGCCGTATTGCGCGACATGACCCAATGGAAGACGATCGAGCGCGATCTCGAGGCGGCGCGAGGCCAGGCGGAAAAGGCCAGTGCGCTAAAATCAGAATTCCTGGCCAAGATCGGGCACGAAATCAGGACCCCGCTCAACGCCATTCTCGGCTTCGCCGAGGTCATCCTCGACGAACGCTTCGGTCCGGTCGGCAATGACCGCTACAAGGAATATCTGAAAGACATCCATTCGTCCGGCGCGCATGTGATGAGCCTCGTCAACGACCTGCTCGACCTTTCAAAAATCGAGGCCGGCAAGCATGATTTCAACTTCGCCGCGGTCGACGCCAACAGCGTCATCCAGGAATGCGTTTCCCTGATGCAGCCGCAGGCCGCGCAGGAACGGATCATCATGCGCCTGTCGCTATTCGACAAGCTGCCGAAAATCATCGCTGACGAGCGTTCGCTGCGGCAGATCATGCTGAATCTTATGTCGAACGCGGTCAAGTTCAACGAGCCGGGCGGACAGGTCATCGTCTCGACCGCGATCAACGATTCCGGCCAGGCGGTCATTCGCGTGCGCGACACCGGCATCGGCATGAGCGAGGCGGAGCTCGGCGCCGCGCTGGAGCCGTTCCGACAGATTTCATCGGCGAAGCAAAAGGGCGGCACCGGTCTCGGCCTGCCGCTGACCAAAGCTCTGGTCGAAGCCAATCGCGCCGGCATTTCGATCAAGAGCCGGAAGGAACAGGGCACGCTGGTGGAAGTCGCTTTCCCGACGACGCAGGCGGCGGCCGCACAATAGTCTGCGCGCCGGCGCCCGTCGCGACATTCTTTCGCGAGGTCTTCAAGGCGAACGGGTCCAGACGATCGACTTGCAGATCAGGCCGCCGAAAACGCAGCCGGCGGTGGTCAGCCTGTCGCCGGATAACGACATTTTTCCCGCATATTCCTTGCCGCTGGCAGGCTCGAACGCCTTGCCCGTCCAGACATTGTCGCCCGCCGGAACCATATCGTAGAAAACGCGCTGACCGACCTTGGCTTCGGGGTCCTTGCCCCTGAGCCACGTGATAGTCCCGCAGATCGCAGCGCCGCATGGCGCGAAGCGCACCTTCGAGTCGCCGTCCTCGTGCAGCCAGACGCCGGACACATCGCCAGCGTGAGCGACATTCGCGCAGGCGGCCAGCGCCAGCAAGGTCAGAACCGATCGGCGCATCATGTCTTTCCCCAGAGCGCGACGCGTGGGCGTCTCATCGATCTCACGACAAAGCCGTCAGCGGGTCAATGCCGCCCAGCGCGGGGGATAGCCCGCCGCGAGAACGGCGACGATCGCCGGCGGCGTCAACACCTCAGCAATTCCCTCGCGCGGCCGCTTGCGCGGGGCTTCATAGCTCTCGAAGCGCCACGGCAAAAGCGCGTCGCCGCAAAGCGCATAAGCGCGGCCGGCGAGCGCAACCATGGTTCCGTCGGGCAATTGCGCGAAGGAAGATTGCCAGATGCGTTTTCCGCCGGCCGCCAGCCGCTCCCGGTGCAGGATGGTGTCCATCCCGGGCGCGCTGAGGCGACGGCCGCCGCCAAAGCAGGCGCGAAACGACTCAGCCTCGGCGCGCCGGCATTCGAAACAGGGGCGATGGCCGGCGGCGAGCGCGGTCACCTCGTCAAGGAAGAACAATTGCGTATAGCCGGCGCCCCAGACGACGCGCCTTCGCCCTTTGAATGCGCAGACGCAGGCGATCCATTGCTTCGAGGCCCAACGTCGGCGACCAAGCGTCCGGTCGTCGCGATGAAACTTGCCGCCGCGATTGCCGAGCAACATGCCGCGCGCCGGCGTGGCGATGAGTTCGCCGAAAGGATTGACGCGGTTTTGTAAGGGGCGCAGCCCGTTCATCGCGTCGGAGTGGACAATGAATTGGCCGTCGGCGCGGCGACTGTCGGCGCGGCATTGGCGGTCGCTTCGCCGATTGTGTCGATGCCGTAGACATCGTCGCGGAAACTCACCATGCCGTCGCCATTGGCCCAGCCGGTGAGATAGACCCAGATGACGGGAACGATTTTGGCGAGTTTGATATCTTCGCGCGCGCCGTCTTTGATTTTGGCGAGCAAGGCGTCCTTGGTCCAGACGCCATTGCCGTCCGACGTGCCTTCCAGCAGCCATTGGGCGAGATCATAGACGCCCTGCACGCGCACGCAGCCATGCGAGAGGAAGCGATAATCGGCGCCGAACAGGCCTTTCGACGGCGTGTCGTGCATATAGACCGCCAGCTTGTTGGGCATGCCGATGCGGATGGCTCCGAGCGAATTGCTCGCCCCCGAATCCTGCCTCAAAGTGTAATTGACGGCGCTTTCGGTGTTCCAGTTGACGCTTCTGGGGTCGATGACATTGCCGGCGCCGTCGAGGATGCGGATCTTGGCGCGCGTGAGATAGCCAGGATCCTTCTGCATTTTCGGGATGATCTCCTTCTTGATGATGGAGGTCGGCACGGTCCAGGTCGGATTGAGATTGATTACCGATATTTTGGCGGAAATTTCCGGCGATTGATGTTCCACGCCGCCGACGATCGCGATGTAATGATGGACGACGCGGCCGTTTTCCACCGCTTCGACCTGGGTCGAGGGAAGGTTCACGACGACATAACGATCGCCGAAGGTGAAATTGACGCCCGCCAGCCGCTGGGCGCTCGAGGCCAATTGCTTAAAGCGCGTCGTCGCCGGAACGTTCATCGCGGTCAGCGTCGCGCCGGCGACGATGCCTGTCTGGCGCAGGCCCATGCGCGACTGGAAGTGCTTCACCGCCGCCGTGACGTCGTCGTCCCATGCCGCGCCATTGGCGGCCTTGGCGGCCTCGAGATCGCCCTCGGCGGCGAGTCGCTGACGCAACACCGCCACACTGGCGCCCCTCGCTCCAGCCTTCAGCGGCGCGGCGATATGCGGCCAGCCGCCAGCGTCGGCGATCGCGGCGTAACGCTCCGAGGCTTTGGCGGTGGCGAAGAACGTGTCGGGCTGGAAAGTCGGCGTCGGATCGTCCGATAGAGCGGTCTCGCGCGGCGGGGCGATGCGGACGACCTTCTTCGGCTTCGGCGTTTCTATCTTCGGCGGCTCGATCGGCGGCGTCGCGCCGACATCAGCCGGGATCGGCAGAGGCGCCGCGCCAGGCACGGGGGTGATCGAGGCGGGCCTCGCCGGCGCCGCGGCGGGCGTGGTCGGCGCAGCGGCAGCCGGCGGCGGGTTCGGGCCGGGGCTCGCCGCGGGGGCTGCGGGTGGCGCAGCGGCGGACGGCGCGGCGGCCGGGGCCGGCGACGGAATGTCCTGCGCCAGGGCGGCGGCTGTCCAAACCAGCACGAGCGCCGCAAATCCCCTTGCCGATACCAGCCGCAACCTCATCGCTCTGCCCGATCATCTGAAAAGCAAAAATTTCTAACGCGAGATTAAGCCTATTTTGGGTTGTCAAATCGCATCGGCGACTTCCCCTCGGCAGGACGATCACATCTCCCTGACGATCACGATATGCAACCGGCGCGGCCCATGCGCGCCGAGTAGCAACGTCTGTTCGATATCGCCCGAACGCGACGGGCCGGTGATCATATTGACCGTTCGCGGCATGGCGCCTTTGCCGTAACGCTCGCGCAATTTGCGCCAGACGCTTTCAAGATCGCCGACAATGTCGCTGGCGGCGACAATGATGAAATGATTGTCGGGCAGGAAGTTCAGCGTCGTAGGATTGTCAGCGCCGGAGACCAGCGTCAGCGTGCCCGATTCGGCGATTCCGGCGAAGGCGCCGCTGACTGCGTTGAGATCATGGCCGTCGGATGCGCCACGCGCGATCTCCAGCGTCGTCTCATCCCACGGCATGGCGGCAAGACGCGGGTCCTCGCCCATGCGCAGGGTCGCGGGCAAATTGCTGTCGCGCAGGTAGCGAGCAATCTCGCCGGGCGCCTCCGCCGCGCCCTCAACCTCGACGACGCTCGCCTGCGCGCGCTCGGCCTCGGCTTTGAACGTGGCGACGCGCGCGGCGGCATCGCCCTGCCCGCGTGCCGGGACGATGCCCGCGCGCGGCCGCGCGAGACGATCCTCGACCGCCATCCGACGCGGCGCCTCGGCGCCGGTGACGTTGAGCGAGCGGCGGATGTTTGCGAGAATTTCGTCGCGCGCGCTCAATTCACGGCCCCGCTTCTGGCGCGCCATTGGCTTTGGAATGTCGCGCCCTGGGGCGCCGGCAGATCGCGATAGCGCGTCCAGCCGCCGGCGAAGGGCAGCGAACGAAAACGGCCCCTGGCGCGGCCGATGAGGTGCAGCGCGCGCATCGCAAGGTCGGTCGACAGCCGATAGAGCGTCGGGCGTTTGGCGAAGAACGCCCAGAAGCCGATGCCGTAGCGCATCGCCGCCGGCGACAAATGCCGTTCGAATTCGCGCTCGCGCCAATGGCGCATCATATTGGGCAGCGGAATGCGCACCGGGCAGACCGCTTCGCAGCGCCCGCAAAACGTCGAGGCGTTCGGCAAATGGCCGCCTTTGGCGATTCCGGTCAGCGACGGCGTCAACACCGCGCCCATTGGACCGGGATAGACCGATCCATAGGCATGTCCGCCGATCGCCTGATAGACCGGACAATGGTTCATGCAGGCGCCGCATCGGATGCAGCGCAGCATGTCCTCGAAATCGCCCCCCAGCATCGCCGAGCGGCCATTGTCGATGAGGACCACATGATATTCTTCCGGCCCGTCCGGATCGCCGGGGCGGCGCGGGCCCGTCGACAGCGTGGTGTAGACCGACATGTCCTGGCCGGTCGCCGAACGCGCCAGGACGCGCAGCAATTGCGCAGCATCCTCCAGCGTCGGCACGATCTTTTCGAGCGAGGCGAGGACGATGTGAACCTTGGGCAGGATCTGGGTGAGATCGCCATTGCCTTCGTTGGTGACAATGATCGACGTCCCCGTCTCGGCGATGAGGAAATTGGCGCCAGTGACGCCAATATCGGCCGACAGGAACTTGTCGCGCAGCACGCCGCGCGCCTCGGTCAGCAGCAGTTCGGGCCGCGACAAATCGCGTCCATCAGGCAGATCGCGATGCACGCGGCGAAAATCCGCCTCGACCTGTTCCTTGGAGAGATGGACGGCGGGAGCGATGATATGCGAAGGCGTCTCGCCGCGTAACTGAATGATATATTCGCCAAGATCGGTCTCGATCGGATCGATCCCCGCCGCCTCGAGCGCCGCGTTGAGGCCCATTTCCTCTGCGATCATCGACTTGCCTTTGGTCACGGCTTTGGCGCCGCGCTCCTGGCAGAGTTTCAGCACGATATCGACGCCTTCCTTGGCGGTCAGCGCATAATGGACATGGCCGCCGGCGGCGACAACCTTCGCCTCATAGGCTTCGAGATAGAGATCGAGATGGGCGAGCGCGTGATCCTTGATGTCGCGCGCGCTGTCGCGCAGCGCCTCGAATTCCGGCAAGCGCGCGGCGGCGGCGGCGCGCTTTTCGACGAAATTGCCGCGCACGAAACGCAGCGCATTCTGCAGCGGCGCGTCCTGCAGCGCCGCATGGGCGTTTTCCTTGAAATGGGTCGAATCCGGCATTTCACTCATGGGCGCGCGCCCTGGCCGGACGCCGCGCTTGCCGGCGCGCCGATCGCCGGCTCGTCGGTCATGCCGGCGAGCACTTCGGCGACATGGCGCACGCTCACCGCGCTGCCCTGCCGCTGCAGCTTGCCGGCCATGTTCATCAGGCAGCCGAGATCGCCGGCGAGCAGGGTCGGCGCGCCGCTGGCCAGGATATTGGCGGTCTTCTGTGCGACAATGGCGTCGGATATCTCGCCATATTTGACGGCGAACGTACCGCCGAAGCCGCAGCAGATGTCGGCTCCGGTCAGTTCGACGAGATGCAGGCCCTCGACGGTCCCCAGGAGTTTGCGCGGCTGCGAAGCGACGCCGAGTTCGCGCAGGCCCGAACAGGAATCGTGATAGGTCACTTCGCCCTCGTAACGTGCTGCGACCTTGGTCACTTTCAGGACGTCGACGAGAAAGCTCACCAGCTCGAAACTTTTGGCGGCGAAGGCATTGGCCTTGCGCGCGACCTCGGGCTCGCCGGCGAAGAGTTCGGGATAATGTCTGGCGAGCATGCCGGCGCAGGAGCCGCTCGGCGCCACCACATAGTCGCAATCCTCGAAGGCGGCGATCGTCTGGCGCGCAATGTCCTTGGCCGCGGCCCGGTCGCCCGAATTATAAGCCGGCTGGCCGCAGCAGGTCTGGCTCGGCACGAAGACGCGGCAGCCGGCGTCCTCCAGCAGCTTGACCGCGGCGAAGCCGACGCTGGGGCGGATAAGATCGACCAGGCAGGTGACAAAGAGCCCGACGCGGATAGGCGCACGTTTCGCGGGTTCGGCGGCGTCGGCCAATGCAAGATCCTTGGTTCGAATAAGCGGCGCGACATTGGACCAGAGGATGCGGGGTTTCAAGCGCGCGGGCGGGTTTTGCGGGCGCTAACCGCCGCAGGGCGCGATTCTGGCGCTCATCGAGCGATATCAGGGCGTTGCGATGCAGATTTGTCTCATTGCGGACGGGCGGGCGAATTCGGGTTTGAGCTTGCTAGCCGAGCAAATTGCTCTAAGCAGAGACGAACTAAAATACATGTTATCTTAGTATATTCTCCGATGTGTTCTGTAAACGTCTCGTCGCTTGTGCTATAAATCGCCGATGAACAGACAAGACATCATCGACCGTCTTCGCCAGAACGAACGCGCCCTACGCGCGCGCGGCGTGGTCCATGCCGCCTTGTTCGGGTCGCGCGCGCGCGGCGACAACGGACCCGACAGCGACATTGACATCATGATCGATATCGAGCCCGAAGCCCATGTCTCGGTTTATGACTATGTCGGCTTGAAGGATTATATCGCCAGTCTATTCGAGGGCCCGGTCGACGTGGTCAATCGGGAAGGCCTCAAGTCTTACGTGCGCCCCGCCGCAACGGCCGACGCTGTCTATGCTTTCTAAGCAGGACGAAATAGCGCTTCGCGACATTCTTCATCATATCGATTTGGCTATCCATTTCATCGACAGCCTCGATTACATGGCATTTCGCAACGACATCCGCACGGTCTACGCGGTGACCCGCTGTCTTGAGATCATTTCTGAAGCATCGCGACGGTTGTCAACGGAGTTGAAGGCCCGACACCCATCGACAGCATGGCGACAAATGGCGGGCGCCGGCAATATCTACCGACACGATTACGAAGATGTCGCGCCTGGTTTTGTCTGGGAAACGCTGGAACGCGACCTGCCGCCTCTACGCGTCGTCATCGAATACGAATTGTCGCTCGGTAATAGTCGATAATGATCCGATCCCGATCGATCGATGACTTGTCCCCCTCCCTTGTCGCCGCCGCCGCGACCTCCTAAGTTCGCCCCCCATGATCCCCGATATCGCCACGCGCGTTCACAATCACACATTCCGCATCGATCCGATCGTGCGCACCCTGCTCGATACGGATTTCTACAAGCTCCTGATGCTGCAGATGATCTGGAAGCTGCACGGCCAGCGCAAGGTGACGTTCCAGCTCATCAACCGGACCTCCAGCGTGCGCATCGCCGATATTGTCGAGGAGCGCGAATTGATCGACCAGCTCGATCATGCGCGCTCGCTGCGCCTCGCCAAAAACGAGCTGATCTGGCTGGCCGGCAACAGCTTTTATGGCACCAAGCAGATTTTCGAGCCCGCTTTCATGGAATGGCTCGCCAGCTTCCGCCTGCCCGAATATGAGCTGGTGCGCCGCGACGGTCAGTACGAGCTGCGCTTCGAGGGCCCCTGGACCGAGACGACGATGTGGGAAATTCCGGCGCTCGCCATCATCAATGAATTGCGCGCGCGCGCCGCGATGCGTTTCATGAGCCGGTTCGATCTCGACGTGCTCTACGCCCGCGCCAAGGCCAAGCTATGGCTGAAGGTCGAGCGGATGCGCATTCTCGCGCGGGAAGGCCCGCTACGCATCTCGGATTTCGGCACCCGCCGCCGCCATGGCTTTCTCTGGCAGCGCTGGTGCGTCGAGGCGATGCAGGAGGGTCTCGGTGAAAGCTTCATCGGCACGTCCAATGTCAAACATGCGATGGACACCGGCCTCGAGGCGATCGGCACCAACGCCCATGAATTGCCGATGGTCTATGCGGCGATCGCCGACAGCGATGAGGCTTTGCGCGAGGCGCCCTATGACGTCCTGCGCGACTGGGCGAAAATGTACGGCGGCAATCTGCTCGTCGTGCTGCCCGATTGCTTCGGCACCACCGCTTTCCTCGAACAGGCGCCCGATTGGGTCGCCGACTGGAAGGGAGCGCGCCCCGATTCCAAACCCGCCATCGCCGGCGCCCGCGAACTGATCGCCTGGTGGAACTCGCGCGGACGCGACCCGCGCGACAAGCTGGTGGTTCTCTCCGACGGTCTGGATATCGATACGATCGAGGAGGCGGTGCGGACCTTACGCGGCCTCGTAAACGTCTCGATCGGCTGGGGCACCAACCTCACCAATGATTTCATGGGCTGTGCGCCGGCCGGCATCGACGGCGAGCTGCGTTCGATATCGCTGGTGTGCAAAGTGGTCGAGGCGAACGGGCGGCCGGCCGTCAAACTCTCCGACAATCCCAACAAAATGCTCGGGCCGGACGCCGAGATCGAACGCTACCGCCGCGTTTTCGGCGCCGCGGGCATGGCGCCGCTGCCGGTTCTGGTGTGAGGGACGGCGGGCGGCGCTTGCTTCAGTCTGAGGCCGAAACGCGGCGCGAAGGAGTGCGCGTTCCCTTCGCGCCGCGCAGCGGGGAGAAGGTGGCGCGAAGCGCCGGATGAGGGGCGGCGCAAGCCTCTGATGAGGTTCCGCGAGTCGAAGCGCAAGGGACGGCGAAGCCCTTCACGCCTCCCGCTTTTCCATGCGGCGATACGTATAGGCCCCCTCGCCGACCACAACGCTGTCGCGGCGCGCAATGGCCGCCATCATCGCGTGATGCGGCGACAGATGGCAGGCGGGATCGGTGGCGCGGACGTCGCCGAGGAGCGCCAGCGCCTGGCAGCGGCAGCCGCCGAAATCGACCTCGCGCCGCTCGCAGCTCCGGCACGGCTCGCTCATCCAATCGGTTCCACGATAGGCGTTGAACGCCGGCGAGGACGTCCAGATCTCAGCGAGCGAATGGTCCTGCGCGTTCCAGAATTCCAGCCCTGGCACGGTTTCGGCGGCATGGCAGGGCAGCACCTTTCCGGTCGGCGAGACGTTCAGCGTGCGACGGCCCCAGCCGCCCATGCAGGGCTTGGGCGTGCGCGCGTGATAATCGGGCGCGACATGGTCGATGACGATTTTGCCGACGACCTCGGCGCGCAGCGCCTCGACCGCGGCCCAGGCGGCGTCGGCGTCTTCCCGCGAGGGCATCAATTGCGCCCGGTTCTTGAGGCCCCAGCCGTAATATTGGGTATGGGCGACCTCGACGCGGCGCGCGCCCAGCGCGATCGCCAGCCGCACCATGCCGACCGCGTTTTTGACATTGGCGCGGTGGATCACCGCATTGATGGTCAGCGGAATGCCTGACGCCGCCACCCAGCGCGCGACCTGCATCTTCCTGGCGAACGCGCCCTTATAGCCGGCGATGCGGTCGGCGCTTTCCTCTTCGCAATCCTGGATCGACAATTGCACATGATCGAGGCCGGCTGCCGACAGGCGCGCGACGCCCGCCTCGGTCAGGCCAATTCCCGAGGTGATGAGATTGGTGTAGAGCGAAAGCCCGGCGCAATGGGCGACGATTTCGGCGAGGTCGCGACGCGCCGCCGGCTCGCCGCCCGACAGATGCACCTGCAACACCCCGAGTTTCGCCGCATCCGAGAAAATGCGCAGCCATTGCGCCGTGTCGAGTTCATGCGCGCGTGCGACGAGTTCGACCGGGTTGGAGCAATAGGGGCAGCCCAGGGGACAGACATGCGTGAGTTCGGCGAGCAGCCCGAGCGGGCTTTCCAGCGCCGGCCTGATCGGGATCGTCTCGTTCACAGGTCAAGCATCCTCTTGGCAGCGAGATCGGCGAGCAGCGCCCTGACATCGGCCTCGATCCGCGCCCGGTCGCCCTTATAGGCTACGCAGAGCTCTTCGACGAGTTGGTTCAGCGTGCGCGCGCCGTCGCACCGTTCCAGAATGGCGACCGCAACGGGATCGGCGCGAACCACGCGCTCGGGCGCCAGCAGCACGTGGCCGCCGCGCGCTTCGTCGGCGCGCAACCGGACGCCGCGCGGCAGTTTGGGGCGCGCCTCGCCCGAAATCTCGTCGCCCGCGCTCATGCGCCCTCGCCGCGCCAGGCGCCGGGCGGCGGATGGCCTTCGACATAGGCGTGCATCAGCGCGTCGCTCTGCGCCCATAGCACGTCGCATTTGAATTCGAGCGCGCGCAACGCGGCCTGTTGCTGCTCGGCGGCGAGGGCATGCGCCTTCACCCATTGAATCGCGAAATCCGAGTCGCGCTGCGCCTGCACCGGCCGGGCGGTGAAATAGGCGAGCGTATCCTTGGTGACGAAATCGTAATTGGCCAGCATTCCCGACACCCGCTCGCCAATGATATTGGGCGAGAACAATTCGGTCAGCGAGGAGGCGATCGCCTCGAGCAGCGTCCGCGTCGCGCAAAAGTGAATATAGGCTTCCACCGCATAGCGCGTGATCGGCAGGATGGCGCGCGCGCCAACCACCAGCTCGCGATCGAGCCCGAGGCCCTCGGCGAGCTTTATCCAGCGGTAGACGCCGCCGTCGGCCTCATGTTCGCCGTCGTGATCGATGATGCGCTGGCGCCAGACGCGGCGCAGCGCCGGATCCTCGATACGCGACAGAATGGTGGAATCCTTGATCGGGATCGACGCCTGATAATAATAGCGGTTGAGCGCCCAGGCCTGGAGCTGAATCCTGGTGCAGCGCCCCTCATGCATCAGCCGATGCAGCGGATGCAGATTATGATAGCGCGTCGCGCCGATCTGGCGCAGCGCCGCCTCCAATTCTCCTGGGCTCATCGCTTGCGTCAAGGAGCGACCTCCATACCATCGAAAGCAAGCTCCCAACCGGCGTCCTCGACGAGAATGCGTTCGGGCGAGCCGGCGATCAAAGCGGGGTTGGAATTGTTGATGTGAATGAAAATCCTGCGCCCGATTTTCGCTCGCGCGAAGCGTTTCAGCGCGCCTTCGGGACCCGACATCGCCGTATGGCCCATGCGCTGCGCAGTCTTTTGCGAAAGACCATGCGCGATCATTTCGTCATCGGCGAATGTCGTGCCGTCGAAGAACAACACATCGGCGCCTTCAACGCGTTCGAGCAGCGCATCGGTCACATCAGCGCAGCCCGGCGCATAGACGACGCGCTTGCCGCCGGCCTTGAATTCAAGGCCGATCGTCGCCTCGTTCTCGCCGCCGATCTCCACCTGGTCGCCCTCGAGCCATAAAGCGACTTTGCCAGGCAAGGCGAAAGCCGTGACCTCCATTTGCGCCAGCGGCGCGAAAGGAACGTTAAGCGCGATCGCGCGCCGCTCGACGCATTCGGCGGCGAGCACGTTGAAAATCGCATTGGCGGCCAAAGTCGCCAGCGTTGCCGTCGTGGCGTGCAGCGTGAGATTTTGCCGCTCGCGCAAGGTCAACAGTCCCGCGACATGATCGACATCGGCATTGGTGACAATCACGCCGCCGATCGGACTGTGGCGCAAGCCGCCGCGCGGATGCAGGACCGGCGTGGCGAGGATCTGCTGACGCAGGTCCGGCGAGGCGTTGACGAGCGCAAAAGCGTCGCCGTCAACGGTTACCGCAATACTGGACTGCGTGCGTCGCGCCACGCGCGCGTCGCCGGACCAGGCCAAGGCGCAGACCGGACAGGCGCAATTCCACTGCGGAACGCCGCCGCCCGCCGCCGAGCCGAGGACAACGACGCGCAATTTCGGCAGCTTAGCTGGATATGTCGGCGGCGATCAGAGGCGCGCTGAGGCGTAGCTCGTCACTTCCATGCCGACTTCAATTTCGCAAACAACCGGGGTTGTCCAATTCATCGCTTCCTCCATCGGACCTTGTTGGCCTAGTTGTCAGGTTAGCAGGTCGGCGGCGAAGCGGCAAGGCGCGGCCATTCGGCTTTATACTATCAAGTGATATTCGATGCGCTGAGACCCGCCTTTTGGGGCGGTTCGGACCCTTGGTCCGGTCACGTCCCGCAAGCCGCCTCAAGCCGCGCTTGCCCGCCGGCTCACCCAGCTTGCGCCGACGACCGCGGCGGCGAACCACAGCGGCAGCAACAGCACTGGCGCCGTCGTTTCTCCAAAATGCTCGGCCCATTGCGGATCGACGGCGGCGACGATGCCGAAGATCGCGCCAAGGACGGCGGCGGCGCCGACGAAAAGTATATCGTGGGCGCGCAGCCGGCGGCGCGCGGCGAGAAATGCTGGGGTCGATGCGAGAATGGCGACGGCGACGGCGAGAGCCAGCACGCGCATATCCTGGCGCGCCAGTAGGGCGAGGGCGAGAACGCCGAGGACGCTGGCCCCGGCGTCATTGGCCAGGTCAGCCAAAATCAAGCTCAGGCTCCGCGGCTCGGGTGAAAAAGGAAAAGCAAGATGACGAGCCCACAGCGTCGGCGTCGCTGGCAGAACGCCGCGACGCGCTCATCGCGGCCGCCCGGCGGGTTGACGAAAGCGGAAGTGCGCGCGGCGATCGAGCGCCGTCGGCAAAATGGGTCTTTTGAAAGAGGAAAGCCGCTTCGAATCATCTGGCAAGCTGGCCTGACGTCGAGGGCAACATTATCAGGCTGTCGGCCTTCGGTCGCCAGCGCCGCCGGAGAAATCACCGATGGTGAATTGCATCGTCCCCGGCGGCGGACATTTCAAATCTTCGCGGATGCGTAGCTGGTCACTTCCATACCGACGCATTCTTCGGTCATTACCGGGGTCGTCCAAGACATCGTCAGCTCCCGTAGGTTGCGCGTGCAAACAACGTGATTTCACACGAGTCGAAGTATAACAGGTTGCATGAACCTCGCAAAGGAAACGCGAGCCCGAAGTCTTTATTGCGCCAATGCGATACCGTGTTTGCGCCTTTGCGTACGAACATCGCGCGATTGCCGTAAAGCCGTTGCAATTCAACGAGATTGGACGCGCTCGCGACAATCGACAATTGAGCCGAAGACTTCGAACTGGCGCTCCGATCGCTGCACGAAGCGCCAAACTATTCCACCATGCGGGAAATCGCCAAATCCTCCGTCGCGAGCCAACATTTCAGTCGCTCAACAAATCTCTGTTATCGCGCAGTATTTGGCGCGTTTTCCACGATGCGGGAAAGAAGCGTTTGGTTCGCCAGCAATGGCTGTATTCGTATAATAATTAGTGCGATCGCAGCTCTGGAGCAGTGGCGCGGAGGGCGGTCGCGGCGATGCTATCAAGCGACAGAGCGCATTGCCAAAAGTCGTGAACTCGGAAGGAGCTCACGATTTCTTGACGAAACGCAATGAGCGGAAAACCCTGACTTCGTGGGTTCAGATCCGCAAGCTCGCGCCAAGCGCTCAACCCGTTTGCGCGGGCAGAGGAAAACGAAAGTTCGAGGCGCCGGCAGACGACGCCGCCTCGATCGAATCGGGCCGACAAATATAAGTCCAAAATCACCAAGGGAGGATGCAATGAAACTTCGTATCGCCGCCGCGTTGGCGCTCACCACAGCGATGGTTGCTCCTGGGGCCGGCCTGGCGGACAGCGCCCTCGACACGCTCCAGGCCATGCATATGACGCCGCCGATCGACTGGCCGACGATTCCGCAGACCGGGCCGAAGGCCGATCAGGTCAAGCAGATCCTGACCAAGATCAAAATGCCGCCCGGCTTCCACATCGACCTTTACGCACTGGTTCCCGATGCGCGCCATATGGCCGTCGGCCCGCAGGGCGTCGTGACATTCGTGGGAACGCGCAAGTCGAAGATCTGGGCGGTCACCGACCGCTCGCGCAGCGGCGTGGCGGAGGAGGTCAAGGAATTCGCGCCGACGCTGCCCAAGAAACTGCCCAACGGCCCATGTTTCTCGAAGGACGGCTTCCTCTACGTCGTCGAGCAGAACCGCGTGTTGCAATATGCGGCGGCCGAGTTTTTCTATGAGAGCCCCGATGTGGCGGTGAGCGTGGTGGTGCCGGAAGGTCAATTAATTCCGCCGGGCGAGGAAAGCTTCAACCACACTGCGCGCGAATGCCGCATCGGGCCGGACAACAAACTCTACATCCAGCTTGGGCAGCCCTATAACGTGCCTCCGAAAGACAAGGCGGAACTCTACCACAAGATCGGCATGGGCGGCATCATCCGCATGGATCAGGACGGCAAGAACCGTGAGGTCTATGCGACCGGCCTGCGCAATCCGGTCGGCATGGACTTCAATCCGAAGGACAAGACCCTGTGGACCAACGACAATCAGGTCGACGGCATGGGCGACGACATTCCTCCCGGCGAGATGAACCGCATCGACAAGATCGGCGAGACCTTCGGTTTCCCGTGGTATGGCGGCGGACATACGCGCACCAACGAGTACAAGAACGATACGCCGCCGGCCGATATCGTGTTTCCTGAAGTCGAACAGGTCGCGCATGCCGCCGATCTCGGTCTGACGTTCTATACCGGCGACATGTTCCCGGCCAAATACAAGGGCGCGATCTTCTCGACCCAGCACGGCTCCTGGAACCGCACGGTGCCGGTCGGCGCCCGCCTGATGGTGACCTTCCTCAAAGACGACGGCCATGTCGCCGGACCTTCGATCCCCTTCGCCGAGGGTTGGAATGAGAACGGCCATTATCTCGGCCGTCCGGTCGATGTCGCCCAATATTGGGACGGCTCCCTGCTGGTCTCCGACGATCTTGTCGGCGCCGTCTATCGCATCTGGTACGACGGCAAATAGAAGCGACGCGATGCGACGGCTCTGGCGAAATCCGGAGCCGTCATTTTCTTATCGAAATTGGCAAGGGGATGCGATGAAGTCGAAGCGGCCGATCGCAGCAAGCGTTGGAGCCTTTGTCGTTACACTGGCCATTTCGATCGCCCTCAATAGCAAGGCGGATGCGGACGGCGATGTGAAAGCGGGGCGCGAAAAGGCGCAAAAATGCGAGCCGTGCCATGGTCTCGATGGAGTCTCAAAGATTCCGGAGGCGCCGAATATCGCCGGACAGAGCCAGCAATATCTGACCGAGCAACTGAATGCGTTCAAATCAGGGGATCGCAAAAACGAGATGATGAATCTGGTGGCGCCGACGCTGGAGCCCACCGATATCGACGATCTCGCCGCCTATTACGCGGCAATCGAAGTGACGATCAAGAAAGTCCCAGGGCAATGAGCTGAAGGACAATCGCTCGCCAAATGTCATGCCGTCCTGGCGATTGAAGGATCGAAAACGCTTAGAATTTCCAAGCCCGACCGCTCGGAGCAAAGATTGCGGGGCGCGCCAATGATGTATCGACGACGAGGAAGCCTGGATGATGGCGATCCGTCAACGCGGGCGCCGGCGGCGGCGGTTCGCGCCACCGGACAGATCGCCGCGCCGGCGAAGGTCGCGGCCGCTCGCGGCAAAAGGACGACGGAAAAGGCCGGCGGCGTTCAATCGCTGAGACGCGCGCTGTCGATCATGCGCGTGATCGCCGCCGCCGGCGACGGCGCGACCCTGACCGAAATCGCGCGCGCCGCCAAGCTCGCTTCATCAACCGCCCATCGGCTTCTGACGACGCTCCAGCAGGATCGCTTCGTGCAATTCAAGCCTGACGGCGCGCGCTGGATGGTGGGCGTCGGCGCCTTCACCGTCGGCAGCGCTTTTCTCGGCGTGCGCGATATCGCCCGAGGCGCGCGACCCCTGTTGCGCCGCCTGATGGAGCAGAGCGGCGAGACCGCCAATCTGGCGATCCTCAGCGACGATATGGCTGTCTATCTCGAGCAGGTGGAATGCCTGCAGACGGTGCGGGCGATCTGTAAACCGGGCGGCCGCGTCGTGCTGCACAGCACGTCGCTGGGCAAAAGCATGCTGGCGGCGATGCGGCCGCAGGAGGTCAGTCGCATCCTGGCGACGAAGGGGATGACCCGCTTCACGCCGAGGACGATCGCCTCGCCCGCCCAAATGGCGGTCGAACTGAACGCGGTGCGCGCCATCGGCTACGCGGTCGACGATGAGGAATATTCCGCGGGTCTGCGTTGCGTGGCGGCAGCGGTGCTGGACGAGCATGGCGAGCCGATCGGCGCGATCTCAGTCTCGGGTCCGGCGCTCCGCATCGCCCGCGAGCGGCTGCCTCAGCTAGGCTGCCTCGTGCGCTCGTTCGCCAGCGAACTGACCCTTGAACTCGGCGGCGTTCCTCCGGCGCGGCAGGCCGTCGGATATGCCGCGCCGATCGTTTCGCTGATTCGGGCGCCGGGCGGGTGATTGGTGGCGAAGCGCGGGGGCGAAGAGAGGCGCCGCTCACAGACGATTAGGCTTCGTACGTTGTCGACTTGGTTCCAGCACGCCCGAGACCGACGCCACTGTGACGACAACAATTCATTGATTGCATGGAGGCGATTATGCGCGAGAGGCATTCGAACTCAAGGATGATCGCAAAGCGATCACCGCCCATAGCAGTCAGCCTGCTGACTGCGTAAACTTGTCAGCAATGGCGGCGACGGCTTCGCCGTCGTCCTTGACTTCGAATTCCTCTCGCGCCCCGCTCCGCCGTGCAAACAATGACGAAATATGCCCTCAGTTGTTCGTCTCGAACGAAAGGACGAACATTCGCGCCTATAACGAAGGTATGAATTGTGTCGCGGCCGTCCGCGGCTAAAGTGAAACGACGAAAATCAACGGCGAACGAATCTTCCAGAATTCGTCGGGCCGCAGGGGGGAAACCAATGTTTCAGCAATTATTGACGCCAGTATCAGGCAGCCTCTGGCTTTCATTCATCGTGGCGGCCCTGCCGATCCTGACTGTGCTGATCCTGCTGGGCGGCCTGCGCCGGCCGGCATGGCAGGCCTCGCTGGCCGGCCTGATCGTCGGCCTCGTCATCGCGGTCGCCATCTGGAGCCTGCCGATCGGCCTGGCGCTCGACGCCATATTCAACGGAATCGTCTTCGCGCTCTGGCCGGTGATGTGGATCGTCGTCAATGCGCTGCTGCTCTACAATGTCGCGGTTCGCTCGGGGCGGTTCGAGTCATTTCGCGCCTGGCTGATCGCCAATCTGCCCAACGACCGGCGCGTCATCCTGGTCGTCATCGGCTTCTGCTTCGGCGCGCTTCTGGAAGGCATCGCCGGCTTTGGCACGCCGGTCGCCATCACCTCTTCGCTGCTGATCATGGTCGGCTTTCCCGCGCTCGAAGCATTGGTCTTCGTGCTGATCTTCAATACTGCGCCGGTGGCTTTCGGCGCGCTCGGCGTGCCCGTAACCGTGCTTGGCGCCGTCACCGGCCTGCCGCCGGTCGCGCTGGGGGCGATGATCGGCCGGCAATTGCCGATCATCGCGCTGATCCTGCCGTTTTACGTGATGACGCTCTATGGCGGCATGCGCTCGCTGCGCGCGCTATGGCCGATGCTACTGGTGGCGGGCGCGAGCTTCGCCCTGTCGCAATTCATCGCCTCCAACTTCCTTGATTATTCGCTGACCGATGTGCTCGCTTCGCTCGGCTCGCTGGTCGTCACCCTGGCGTTCCTGCAGATCTGGCGTCCGGCGCCTGACCCGGAATTTGCGATCAAACAGATCGCGCCGGCGGCGCCAAGCGCAAGCGCTTCCTCGCCGGCCTGGCAGGGCTGGCTGCCCTGGATCATCGTCTCCATCGTGGTGATCGTCTGGACGTCCTTCAAAATATTCGCGATTGGCGCCGCCAGCATCCATTGGCCGGGGCTCGACAACGCCATCTCGATCACGCTTTACAACAACAAGCCCTATGCGGCGGTCTGGGTGTTCCAGCCGCTGGCGACCGGAACCGCCATCCTGCTGGCGGCGGTGCTGACGGCGCTGCTGTTCGGGCTCAGTCCGAAGACGTTCTATGCCTGCATCGAGGACACGATTCGCCAGATATGGATCGCGGTGATCACGGTCTGTTGCATCGTTGGCCTCGCTTATCTCATGAATTATGCGGGCCTCGCCTATACGCTCGGCCTCGGCGTCGCTTCGACCGGCGGCTTCTTCGTGCTGCTGTCGCCCTTCCTCGGCTGGATCGCGGTGTTCCTGTCGGGCAGCGACACATCGGGCAACGCGCTGTTCGGCAATCTGCAGGTCGTCGCCGCCAAACAGCTCAATCTCAATCCGCTGCTGTTTGCGGCGACCAATTCCTCAGGCGGCGTGATGGGCAAGATGATCTCGCCGCAGAATATCGCCACCGGCGTTTCGGTGACCGATCTCAAGGGGCAGGAAGGCGTCGTCTTCGCACGGACTTTCGTCCATAGCGTGATTTTCACCATACTGCTCGGCGTGCTCGTCGCGCTCCAGCAATATGTGATCCCGTGGGTCATTCCGGCGGTCGCGCCGTAGCGGCCTCTTTGCCCCCCACGTCATGCCCGGCCTTGTGCCGGGCATCCACGCCCAGACGCCGTAACTAACTTCAACGGTTATTTGCAACGGCGCGGCGTGGATGGCCGGGACAAGCCCGGCCATGACATCGAAGGGTAGCGCGCAACCTAATCACATCTCCGCCTCTGCGACTCTTTGTTTCCAAGACAGCCATGGGGAGGTGGAGAGGATTGTCTCTGCTCATCGAAACGAAAATGAGCTAGAATGAGATGGTTGGTGATTGCATCCGCCGTCATTGCGAGGGAGCGATCCAGACTAGGCTAACAGGGCTCAGTCTGGATCGCTTCGTCGCTGCGCTCCCTCGCGATGACGACGTTGTAGGCTTCCCCTCCCCTCCTGCGGAGCGCCGCCATGTCAAGAATCGCGTTTCCAACGCCCGAGCCCAGCATTCTCGCGCGGCGCGACGAGATCCTTGCCGGCCTCGACGCCCTGCTGCCGAAGGGATCGCTGATCCGCCAAGCCGACGAGCTCAGGGCCTTCGAGACCGACGCGCTGACCGCCTATCGCCGCGCGCCGCTCGCCGTCGTCCTGCCGACCTCGACCGCGGAAGTTTCGCGCGTCCTGAAATATTGCCGCGACGCTGGCGTCTATGTCGTGCCGCGCGGGGCCGGCACTTCGCTATCGGGCGGCGCCATTCCGCAGGAGGACGCGATCGTCGTCGGCCTGTCCAAAATGAGCCGGATTCTCGAGATCAACCTGGCCGACCGCTATGCGAGCGTCGAGGCCGGCGTCACCAATCTCGCTATTTCCGAGGCGGTCGCAGCCGACGGTTTTTTCTATGCGCCCGATCCCTCCTCGCAGCTCGCCTGCACGATCGGCGGCAATATCGGCATGAATTCCGGCGGCGCGCATTGCCTGAAATATGGCGTGACGACGAATAATATCCTGGGCGTCACCGTCGTCACGCTCGATGGCGAAATCCTCGAACTCGGCGGCGCCCATCTCGATGCGGGCGGGCTCGACTTTCTCGGCCTGATGATCGGCTCCGAGGGCCAGCTTGGCGTCGTGACTGAGGCGACCGTCCGCCTGTTGCGCGCCGCCGAGGGCGCACGGCCCGTCCTGTTCGGCTTCGATTCGGCGGAGGAAGCGGGCGAATGCGTCGCCGCGATCATCGGCGCCGGTCTGATCCCGGTCGCGATGGAATATATGGACAGGTTGGCGATCGAAATCTGCGAAAACTTCGCTCATGCCGGCTATCCCCTTGATGTCGAGGCGATGCTGATCATCGAGGTCGAGGGTTCGGAAGCGGAAATGGCGGCGCAACTCGCCAAGATCAATGCGATCGCCAAGAGCCATGGCGTCAAGGTCGTTCGCGAATCGATGTCGGCGATGGAGAGCGCTTTGATCTGGAAGGGCCGCAAATCGGCGTTCGGCGCGACCGGGCGGATCGCCGATTACATCTGCATGGACGGCACGGTGCCGACCAGCCGCCTGCCCGAGGCGCTGAAACGGACGGGCGAGATCGTCGCTTCCTACGGCCTGCGCGTCGCCAATGTCTTTCACGCCGGCGATGGCAATATGCACCCGCTCGTTCTCTACAATGTCAACGACGAAGCGGAAGAGGCCAAGGCCGAAGCGGCGGGCAATGAATTGCTCAAACTCTGCGTCGATCTCGGCGGCTGCCTCACCGGCGAACATGGCGTCGGCATCGAGAAACGCGATCTGATGACGCACCAGTTCAATAGAGAGGATCTCGCCCAGCAAATGCGCGTGCGCGCCGTATTCGATCCCGACTGGCGCCTCAACCCCGCCAAGGTGTTTCCGCTGGCCGGGAGAGTTCCGGCGTGACGCAGGCCAAGGTTGAAATGCTGACGCCGGCTTCGGAGGCCGAGGCCGCCGAGCTTGTGCGGGAAGCGCAGGCGAAGGGGCGGAAACTCGATATCGTCGGCGGCGGCACACGCGCCGGCCTCGGCCGCCCCTCGCAGGCGGATGCTGCGATCAGCGCCGCCGGATTGTCGGGGATCGCCTTCTATGAACCCGCCGAAATGGTGATCTGCGCCGAGGCCGGGACGCCGGTCTCGGAGATCGAAGCCATCATCGCGCAGCGCGGGCAGATGCTGCCGTTCGAACCGATGGATCACCGCAGCCTTTATGGAACGACAGGCGAGCCGACGATCGGCGGGCTGGCGGCGGGCAATATTTCCGGCCCGCGCCGCATCAGCGCCGGCGCGGCGCGCGACGCTTTGATCGGCCTGCGGCTCGTCAACGGACGCGGCGAGATCGTCAAGAGCGGCGGGCGGGTGATGAAGAACGTCACCGGCCTCGATCTCGTCAAATTGAACTGCGGCGCGCATGGCGCGCTCGGCCTCATCACGCAGGCAACATTCAAACTGCTGCCGAGGCCGGAGCGCGCCGCCACCATCGTCATCCGCCGGCTCGACGACAGGCGCGCCATCGAAGCACTGTCGCTGGGGCTCGGCTCGCCGTTCGGGGTGAGCGGCGCGGCGCATATTTCGGCGGGCATGGGGCGCGAATTTCCGCGCACATTCCTGCGCCTCGAAGGCTTCGCCGATTCGGTCGACTATCGTATCGCGGCGCTGCTGAAACTTCTCGAACCCTTCGGCGCCAAACATGCGCTGGAGGCCGAGGATTCAGAGCGCATCTGGTGCGACATCCGCGACGCCGGCTTTCTCGCCGCGCCGACGAATCGCGCGATCTGGCGCGTCAGTCTGGCGCCATCCAAGGCGGCCGATTTCGTCGCGAGTTTGAACGCCCATGCGCTCGCGCATTTCTACGATTGGGGCGGCGGCCTCGTCTGGCTGAGCAGCGAAGCCTCGCGGCAGGCCGCCGCAGCGATACGCGCCGCGCTGGCGCCTCTCGGGGGACATGCGACGCTGATACGCGCGCCCGACGAATTGCGCGAGGCGATCGATGTGTTCGAGCCGCTATCCTCGCCGCTGATGCGGATTACCCGGGGCGTCAAGGCGAGCTTCGACCCCGACGGAATTTTCAATTTCGGGCGCATGTATTCGGGAATATGAGATGCAAACCAATTTCTCAGAAACCCTGCTCGCCGATCCGCATATGCGCGCGTCGGAAAAGGTCATTCGCTCCTGCGTCCATTGCGGATTCTGCACCGCGACCTGCCCGACCTATTTGCTGCTCGGCGACGAACTCGACAGCCCGCGCGGCCGCATCTACCTGATCAAGGACATGCTGGAGAACAGCCGCCCGGCCCCGGCCGAAGTCGTCAAGCATATCGACCGCTGCCTGTCCTGCCTCGCCTGCATGACCACCTGCCCCTCCGGCGTCCATTACATGCATCTGGTCGATCACGCCCGCGCCTATATCGAGGCGACCTATCAACGCCCGTTGCTCGACCGGTTGATGCGCGCGATGCTGGCGCGCGTGCTGCCCTCGCGCAATCTCTTCCGCGCGGCGCTGCTGCTGGCGCGGATCGGCCGGCCGCTGGCGCCGATCATCGCGCGCATTCCCAAACTCGGCGCCAGCTTGACGGCGATGCTGGCGCTCGCCCCGGCGCATCTACCGGCGCGCGTCATCACCGAAGGCCCCGGCGCCTTTCCCGCGCCGGCGCCAGGCGGCGCCCGTCGCCGCGTCGCGCTGCTGACCGGCTGCGCCCAGGCGGTGCTGGCGCCGCAGATCAACGCCGCGACGATCCGGCTGATCAACCGCGCCGGAATCGATGTTGTGCTTCCCAAGGGCGAAGCGTGCTGCGGCTCCCTGACCCATCATATGGGCCACGAGGCGACGGCGCTCGCGCAGGCGCGCGTCAATATCGACGCCTGGATGCGCGAGATCGACAATGGCGGCCTGGAGGCGATCGTCGTCACCGCGTCCGGTTGTGGCACGACGATCAAGGATTATGGCTTCATGCTGCGCGACGATCCCGCCTATGCCGATAAAGCCGCGCGCGTTTCCGCGCTCGCCAGGGACGTGACGGAATATCTCGACAAGCTCGAGCTGCCCTTCTCCAACAAGAAAGGCCTCGTCGTCGCCTATCATTCCGCCTGTTCGATGCAGCACGGGCAGAAGATCACGATGGAGCCGAAGAACCTGTTGCGGCGCGCCGGCTTCGTCGTGCGCGACGTGCCGGAAGGCCATATCTGCTGCGGTTCGGCCGGGACATACAATATCCTGCAGCCGGAGATCGCCGGGCGCCTGCGCGCGCGCAAGGCCGCCAATATCGCGCGGGTGAAGCCGGATATCATCGCCGCCGGCAATATCGGCTGCATCACGCAGATCGCTCTGGCCACGTCGATTCCGATCGTTCACACCGCCGAGCTGCTCGACTGGGCCTGCGGCGGGCCGGCGCCGATTGACTTGGCCGGCGTCGTCAACACAGACTGACGCAGATCGCCGGCGCTCCGACGGGCGATGGCGCATAACGCAGAAGGGAGGATCGCAATGAAGAAATTCATGGTTCTGTATATGGCGCCCAGCGCCGCATTCGAAGAGATGATGAAGAACGCCACGCCCGAACAGCAGAAGAAAGGCATGGACGCCTGGATGGCGTGGATGGGCGCCCATCAGGCGTCGCTCGTCGACGGCGGCGCGCCGCTCGGAAAGACCAAACGCCTCGACGCGCACGGCGCCTCCGACAGGAAAAACGAACTGGGCGGCTATTCGATCGTGCAAGCCGAATCGCACGACGCCGCCACAAAACTATTCGGCAAGGAGCACCCGCATTTGCAAATGCCGGGAGCCTGGATAGAAATTACCGAAATCATGGCGATACCGGGAATGTAGAACGTCCTTGCGCGGCGCGCCGGGTTTAGCCCGACCGCGCCGACGCGGGAGGCATATGCCGACGCAGGGGGCGGGAGCGGGCGGTGTCCCAGTTCAGACACATATGAGACACCCGTCGCGTTTGGCGACAGCGCCGCATTGATTGCATGGAGGCGATATGCGCGAGAGGAATTCGAACTCAAGGATGGTCCTTCGGACCACCGCCGGAGGCGGCGAGCGCCTTGCGCTCGTCCTTGACTTCGAATTCCTCTCGCGCACACGCTCCGCCATGCAAACAATGGGGAGATCCGCTCTCGTTCATCGTCTCGTATGTCATGAACCGGGTCAGGCGCACGTATGAGTTTCAAGGGATTTGGCCCGCAGGCTCTGCCGTTCTTCAAGGCGCTCGCTTTCCACCAGACGCGCGAATGGTTCGAGGAGAATCGCGCGACTTACGAGACCGAGGTGAAAGGGCCGTTCGGCGATCTCATCGAAGACCTCGCCGTCGCTTTCGCCAAGGCGCGCATTCCACTGAAGGGCGATCGCAAGGCGTCTCTGTTCCGCCTCAACCGCGACATCCGTTTTTCCAAGGACAAAAGCCCTTACAAGACCCATGCCGGCGCCGTTCTGACGCGCGGCGGCGCCAAGAACGACAAGGGGCTGTTCTACATTCACGTCGCGCCCGACGGCTGCTTCGTCGCGGCGGGCTTCTATCATCCCGAGCCCGCCGACCTCGCGGCGCTGCGGCGAGCCATCGTGCGGGCGCCGAAGGCCTATGCGAAAGTCATCGCCGCGCTGAAAGAAGCCAAGATCGAAATCGACGACGAAGAAGATATGAAGCGCCTGCCGCGCGGCTTCGAAGAGGTCAAGGAGCCGGAGATCGCCGCCGCCTTGATGAAGAAATCCTATATCGGCTCAAGGCCGATCGCAGCGGCGCGGCTGCGCGGGCCGGGGCTGATCGACGATCTCGTCGGCTTCGGCAGGGAGGTGGCGCCGCTGCTCGAATGGGGCTGGGGGGCGATCGTGGATGAGAGGTGAGATGAGGGCGACCCAAGCCGTCATGGCGAGGGAGCGCAGCGACGAAGCCATCCAGACTGAGCTCTGTCAGCCTCGTCTGGATTGCTTCGTCGCTGCGCTCCCTCGCAATGACGAAAGAGCCCTCTTCACGCCGCCTGTTTCAGCTCCGCCACCGTCGCGCGGATGGCGTCGGCCAGCGCGGCCGCTTCCTGAGATTGGTGGCCGGGCGCGTGGATGAGCCCCATGCGCGACAGCGGCAGGCGCGGCAGGTTGAATTCCGGGCCGAGTATGCGGAAGTCGGCGGGCACGGTATGGGCCGGCAGAATCGTCGCCGCCAGGCCCGCCCGCACCACCGGCGCGATCGCCGAATAATTGTTGGAGGCGAGCAGCGTCCGCGTCTCGCGATTGGATCGCTGCAAGGCTTCCTCGGCCGCCTTGCGCCATTGGCAGATGGTGCTCGACAGCGCCAGAGGCAAAGGCGCTTCCGGGTCCATCTGGAACCGCTTCGAGGCGACCCAGACCAATCGCTCCTCGCGCAGCACTTCGACGCCCTTCATGCCTTCGGTGTCGGTGACGACGGCAAGATCGAGCGCGCGCGCATTGACCGGCGCGGTCAATGAAATCGAAGCGTCGCAGACCACCGAAATCTCGACGAGGGGATGACGCTGGCAAAAGCGCGTCAGAATCTCGGCGAGGAAGAATTCGGAATAATCGTCGGGTATGCCGAGCCGGACGCGGCCGCTCAATCCCTTGCGCGACAGCGCGGCGAGCGCGCCCGCCTCGATCTGCATCATGCGCCGGGCGAAATCGATCAGCTTCTCGCCTTCTTCCGAGAGGCGGGCGCCGCGCCCCTGTTTGACGAAAAGCGTGCAGCCGAGCTGCTCTTCGAGCCGGCGCACATGCATCGACACCGCCGATTGCGTCTTGTTCACGCGTTCGGCGGCGCGGGTGAAGGAGCCGGTGTCGACAATGGCGAGGAAGGAGCGGAGCTGGTCGGTGTCGAGCATATGATTGATCCTGAATCGCGATGGATTACTCTACAAACATTCGTTGGACCGATCAATAGGAAAGGACCATATTGGGCTCATCAACGCGACGAACCCCGCAGCGCAGCGCCCCTTGGCGGCGAACGGGATCGTTTTGCCCGAAGGAGAGTCCGATGAATGGTTTTGCGACAACCTGCCCCGACGATGGCCGGAACCATCGTCCGCTGCTGTCCGTGCTCGGCGCCGGCATCGTCCGCGCGCTCTTGTGGCCGGGGCGCGTGATCGCCGCGCGGCGCACGCTTTCCCAGCTTGCCGGGCTTTCCGAATATGAGCTGCGCGACATCGGTCTGTCCCGCCAGGACCTGGTCGATTTCACCGCCCGGCCGCTCGACGAGGACCCGACGCCGCATCTGGCCGATTCCCGCGCCGCCAGGGCGAGAACGGCGCGTTCGCACGCGCACGCCGCGTGACTCGCTCCTTCCCCCTTGCGGGGGAAGGGGCTTCCTCCCGCTTTCGTGACCCCAAGACCCTCCACATCGGCTAGAAATGCTCTATACGACGTGCCGAGCGCCGCTTTTGATGCGGCAAAGAGGGCATAATGAGCATTTCCACCCTGATTGATCCCGCCGCCGGCGTCGCCGTGCTCGGCCCCCAGGGGCCGCGTTTTGAAGAGATCCTGACCCCCGCCGCCCTTGCCTTTCTCGCCGGGCTGCATCGCAGCTTCGATGCGCGCCGGCGCGAATTGCTCGGAAAAAGGATGGCGCGTCAGAAATTGTTCGACGCCGGCGAGACGCCGGATTTCCTCACCCAGACGAAAGCGATTCGCGAGAGCGACTGGCGCGTGGCGCCGATCCCGGACGACTTGCTCGATCGCCGCGTCGAAATCACCGGCCCGGTCGACCGCAAAATGATCGTCAATGCGCTGAACTCCGGCGCCAAAGTGTTCATGGCCGATTTCGAGGACGCCACTTCCCCCGTCTATGCCAATATGATCGAGGGTCAGCTCAACCTCCGCGACCGCTGGGCGGGGAAAATCGACTTCACCGATGCGGCCAGCGGCAAGAGCTATCGTCTCGGCGACAAGCCGGCCGTCCTGATGGTGCGCCCGCGCGGCTGGCACCTGCCCGAACGCCATTTCTTGGTCGATGGAGAGGAAATGTCGGGCGCCCTGTTCGACTTCGGCCTCTATGTCTTCCACAATGCGAAGGCGCAGATCGCGCTCGGCGCGACGCCCGCCTTCTATCTCCCCAAGATGGAGAGCCACCTCGAGGCGCGGCTGTGGAACGACGTCTTCCTGTTCGCGCAGCAACAGCTCGGCATCCCGGCCGGCACGTTCAAGGCGACGGTGCTGATCGAAACGCTGCCCGCCGCTTTCGAGATGGACGAGATCATCTATGAATTGCGCGCCCATATGGCCGGCCTCAATTGCGGGCGCTGGGACTATATTTTTTCCTATATCAAGCGGCTCGGCAAGAATGCGCGCTTCCTGACGCCCGATCGCGCAGCGATGACGATGGGCAAGGCGTTCCTGTCGAGCTATTCGCTGCTGCTGATCAAGACCTGCCATCGCCGCGGCGCTTTCGCCATGGGCGGCATGGCCGCGCAGATCCCGGTCAAGGGTGACGCCGACGCCAATGAAGCCGCCTTCGCCAAAGTGCGCGCCGACAAGGAGCGCGAAGCGACCAACGGCCACGACGGCACCTGGGTCGCCCATCCCGATCTGGTGCCGGTGGCGCGTGAAGTGTTCGACCGGCTGATGCCCGGCCCCAATCAACTCGGCGTCAAGCGCGACGACATTGCCGTGACGCGCGATGAATTGCTGCAAGTGCATGAGGGCGAGCGCACCGAGGCGGGCCTGCGCGAGAACATACGCGTCGGCGTGCAATACATCGAGGCCTGGCTGCGCGGCCGCGGCGCCGTGCCGCTCTATAATCTTATGGAAGACGCGGCGACGGCGGAGATTTCGCGCGCGCAACTTTGGCAATGGGCCCACCATGGCGGCCGCATGACCGACGGCGTCACGCTCGATGTGCCCATAGTGCTGGCCACAATCCCGGTGGTTCTGGAACGCATCCAGCAGGAACTGGGAGCGGAGCGGTTTGCCGCCAGCAAGTTTACTGCGGCCGCCAAACTCTTCGAGCAGATGATTGCGGCCAAGCAGCTTCCTGAGTTTTTGACGTCGGTGGCTTACGACTCAATCAATTAATGTTAGCCGCGTTCCGGATGCTCGCCCGCTACAACCGCATCGCGAATGAGCGGCTCTACGAGGCGTGCGGGCAGCTGGAGCCGGTTGAATATCGACGAGAGCGCAAAGGCTCCTTTGGCAGCATTCACGGCCTGCTGAATCATTTGTTGCTGGGGGACCGCATCTGGATGTCACGGTTTGCCGGAAGGGGACATACGACACCTCCACTGAACTCTATTTTGTTCGAGGATTTTTCCGAGCTTCGCTCCGCCCGCGCCGCACAGGACGAGGAAATCGAAGCCTTCTTTGCAGAGGCTGATACTGATTTTCTGCAAAGGCAACTTCCCTACACCAACAACCAGGGCAAGGATTACGTAGAGACAGCGCCCGTCGCCGTGCTTCACTTCTTCAACCACCAGACGCATCACCGCGGCCAGGTGCATGTGATGATCAGCCAGACAGACGTCAAGCCACCATCGCTTGATATGCATCGCATTCTCAATCCCTGATGAAACCAACCCTGCTCGCCCTGCTTCTGATTCTCGGCTTCACCCTGGCTGCGGGCGCGCAGGAGAACCCACTGGCCGGAGTGATCGATATCCACGTGCACTGCGCACCAGACAGCACTCCACGCTCGATCGATGCCATCGACATTGCGCGCCTGGCGAAGAAGCGCGGTATGGGCGGTCTGGTGCTCAAGAATCACTACGAGCCGACTGCCTCGCTCGCCTACGTGGTACGCAAAGAGGTCCCCGGAATCGAGGTGTTCGGCGGCGTGGATCTCAATCTCTCCGTCGGCGGCATGAACCCCTCAGCGGTCGAACACATGGCGGCGACCACCGGCGGCTACGGCCGCTTTGTCTGGATGAG
>DATBZF010000085.1:0-7674 GCA_036513315.1 Roseiarcus sp. | reverse complement strand
AACGGGGCTGCAATTCGCTCCGCCCGCCGTCTATCCATTCGTCTACGCTCTGAGGCGCGCCGCCGGCCTCTATCAGGACGCCGCCGCGATGCGTCGCCTCCGACTTAACGGCATGCGCGCCGACGTTTCCTGGCGCGGCCCGGCCAAGCGCTATGCGGCGCTCTACCAGGAAATCGTGACGGCGAGCGCCGGCGCCGCGGCGGATGCGGCGTGAAGAGCGACCCCGGCGCGCCAGAGCCGCTCGGCGTCACGCTTGGCCCGGATGGAATCAATATCGCGGTGTTTTCCGCGCATGCGAGCGCGATGCATTTTTGCCTGTTCGACGAAACAGGCGAACATGAAATCGCGCGCATCGCGCTGGAAGGCAAGACCGGCGACGTCTTTCATGGCTCGCTCTCAGGAATCGCAGCGGGCGCGCGCTACGGTTTTCGCGCCGACGGGCCGTTCGAGCCCGCGCGCGGCCACCGCTTCGATGTCTCCAAACTGCTCGCCGATCCCCATGCCGCGCTGATCGACCGCGCCTATAAGCTCCATCCCTCGATGTCCGAGCGCGGAATCGACAGCGGCCCGTTCGCGCCCAAAGCGATTGTCGCCGCGCTGAGCCCGAACGAGCCGGGGCGCCAGCGAGTCCCCTGGGCAAGTACGATCCTCTACGAATTGAACCTGCGCGGCTTCACCCGCCTCAACCCGGAGATTCCCGAACGCCTGCGCGGAACGTTCGCCGGCCTCGCCCATCCCAAGTCGATCGCTCATCTTTCGGGCCTTGGCGTCACCAGCATCGAGATCATGCCGGCGGACGCGATCGTCGACGAGCGCCATCTGCCGCCGTTGGGATTGAAGAACGCGTGGGGCTATAATCCCGTCATCCTCGGCGCGCCCGACCCAAGGCTGGCGCCGGGCGGTTGGGCGGAAGTGCGGCAGGCGACCGACGCGTTGCACGAAGCCGGGCTCGAAGTCATTCTCGACATCGTCCTCAATCATAGCGGCGAGAGCGACGAATTCGGCCCGACGCTCTCGTTCCGCGGGCTCGACAACGCCTCCTATTATCGCCTGATGCCGGGCGACGGCGCCCATTACATCAACGATATGGGCTGCGGCAATTGCCTGGCGCTCGATCGCCCGCCCGTTATGGCGATGGCGATCGACGCATTGCGGCGCTGGATGGTTCAAGGCGGCGTCGACGGCTTCCGCTTCGATCTTGCGCCCGCCATGGGCCGACGCGATTGGGGCTTCGATCCGCATGCGCCGTTGATCGAAACGCTCGGCCACGATCCCGTGTTGCGGGGCGCCAAGCTGATCGCCGAACCTTGGGACATCGGGCCGGGCGGCTATCAGCTCGGCAATTTTCCCGACGGTTGGGGCGAATGGAACGATCGTTATCGTGACGCCGCACGGCGTTATTGGCGCGGCGATCCTGGCATGCGCGGCGAGATTGCGACGCGTATCGCCGGCTCGCGCGATATTTTCGCCCATGCCGCCGCGCCGTCGAGCAGCGTGAATTTCATCACTGCGCATGACGGCTTCACGCTGAGCGATCTGGTTTCCTACGAGCGCAAACACAACGAAGCCAATGGCGAGGATAATCGCGACGGCTCCGACGACAATCACTCCTGGAACCACGGCGTCGAAGGGCCAAGCGAGGACGCCGCCATCGACGCCGCACGCAAGCGCGACGAGCGCAATCTGCTGGCGCTGCTGTTCGTCTCGCGCGGCGCGCCGATGCTGTCGATGGGTTCGGAAATCGGCCATAGCCAGAGCGGGAACAACAACGCCTATGCGCAGGACAATGCCATTTCCTGGCTCGACTGGAGCAAGGCGGACCTTTCGCTTTACGCGTTCACGCAGAAGCTGATTGCGACGCGCAAGGCGCGTCCGGCGCTGTCCAGCGATGCCTTTCTGACCGGCGGCCCGTTCGACGCCAGCGCCTTGCGCGACGTCGAATGGCGCGAGGCCGAGGGGGAGCTGACTTCGCCGGGCCAATGGCAGGACGGCGAGGCGCGCATCTTCGTCGTCATATTGGCCAGCCCGATGGCGGAGGGAACCGATCGCGTCGCGGTCGTCTTCAACCGGAGCGCCGCCGAGACCATTGTCCAACTTCCCGAAGCGCGCGAGCGCATGGCGTGGCGCGTGCTGATCGACACCGGCGACGCCGAGGATCAGGACGGCTGGGATGTTTCGCATGACGATCGCCTGATCGCGCCGGCGCGCTCGACGCTGATCGTCACGGAAATCGCCGCGCCGCATCGTGTGCCGCCGGTCCGCAAGGCGGATAAGCAGCTCATCGACACTTTGGCGCGCTGCGCCGGCATTGCGCCCGATTGGTGGGATGTCGCGGGATCGCACACGATCGTCGCCGAGGACACCAGGATTGCGCTACTTGGCGCGCTGCGCCTGCCCGCCGCCTCGCACGCCCAGGCGCTGGAAAGCCTGCACCGGGTCGTCGACGAAAGGGAAGCGCGGATCATCCCGCCTTCGATGGTCGGCCGCCTCGAAGTACCGTTGTACGCGCCATTGCGCAGCGATGCGGCGGCGCCGTTGCGTGATGTCGACCTGCGCATCGAAACCGAAGATGGACGCCGAATCGAATGGCGCGCAGGCGCCGCCGATGCACAGCGTCGGATCGGATCGGACGGGCGCGCCATCAACGAACGCCATGTCGGCCTGCCGGCGCTGCCGATCGGCCGCCACCGGTTGTTCGCCGATGAGGTCGCCTGCGAACTGACGATCGCGCCGCGCCAGGCCTATCTCCCGGAAAGCGCGCGGCGCCGGCGCTTTGGCTTCAGCGCCCAGCTCTATGCGCAAAGGCGGGAAAGCGCGCCCGGGGCGAGCGACCAGGGGATCGGTGATTTCACCACGCTCGGCCTGCTCGGCGAATTGGCTGGGCGGGTCGGCGCGGCGGCGCTCGGCGTCAATCCGCTGCATGCTCTCTTCTCAGAGGATCGCGAACGCGCGAGCCCTTACTATCCTTCCGATCGGCGCTTCCTCGATCCGATCTACATTGATGCGCTCGACGGCGGCGGCTTGCCGAGCGACCAAAAGCTGGAGGCGTCGCTCGCATCTTGCGCCGAAGGAATCGCGAATGCGGCGACCGCCGATTCGGTGCAATATGAATCGGTCTGGCGCCTCAAGGCGGATTTGTTGAAGGCGCGTTGGGCCGCCTTCGAGCGCGCGCGCCTCGCTCAGCCGCACGATCCGCTATTCGCCGAGCATGCGGCGTTCATCATCGAAGGCGGCGATACGCTGCGCCGCTTCGCCATTTTCCAGGCGATCGCCGCAGAGCGGCCGGGCAATTGGCGCGACTGGCCGGACGAATTGCGGCGCGGCGACGAAGCGGCGCTCAACCAAGCGGCGAGCCGCAACGCCGACAGCGTAGCTTTTTCAATGTTCACGCAATGGCTCGCCGACCGGCAAATGGCCGCCGCCGCGGCGCGCGCCAAAGCGGGCGATCTCGAATTCGGCTTCTACCGCGACCTCGCCGTCGGCGCCGCGCCCGATGGCGCGGAGGCCTGGGCGCGCGCCGGGGAACTGGCGGAGGGCGTGTCGGTCGGCGCGCCGCCCGATCCGTTTTCGGCGAACGGCCAGAACTGGCATCTGCCGCCGCCCGACCCGCTCGCTGGCGCGCGCGAAGGCTGGCGCGGGCTGTCGGCGCTCTATGCCGCGAACATGCGCCATTCCGGCCTGCTGCGCATCGATCATGCGATGGGGCTGGCGCGGTTGTTCGTCATTCCGCATGGCGCGAAAGCCGCCGAGGGCGCCTATGTCGGCTATCCCCTCGACGATCTGATCGGCCATATCGCGCTGGAGAGCCAGCGGCACAATTGCATGATCGTCGGCGAGGACCTCGGCACGGTGCCGGAAGGCTTTCGCGACACCGTCGGCAAGGCCAATTTTCTGAGCACGCGCGTTTTATGGTTCGAGCGACGGGGGCGCGAATTCATCGCGCCGCAATCCTATCCCGCGCTGGCGGTCGCCTGCGCCAGCACTCATGATCTGCCGACGCTGGCTGGATGGTGGGCCGGCGGCGACATCGCTGAAAAGGCGAGACTCGGGCTTGTCAGCGCCTTTGACGAGCAAAGGGAGACCGCCGACCGCGCACGGGAAAAACGCGAGCTCGCTGATGCGCTCGTTCACGCCGGCCTGATCGGCGAAGCGCCGGATTTCGAACTGCCGTTGCCCGATTCGCTGGCCGGCGCCGTCCATGCTTTCGTCGGCCGCGCCGCCTCGATGCTGGCGACGGCGCAGATCGACGATCTCGCCGGCGAGACGATCGCGACGAACCTTCCCGGCACCGACCGCGAACGCCCCAATTGGCGCCATCGCCTGGGCCTTGGCGTCGAAGCGTTGTTTTCGAGCGGACGCGCCAAAGCGATCATCGATGCGCTGGCGCGCGAGCGACGGTGAAGCGGGGGCTGGAAGACAAGATAGAAACGTCGCGCCGCCCCTCATCCGTCATGCTTCGCATGCCACCTTCTCCCCGCTACGCGGGGCGAAGGGAACGCGCACCCCTTCGCTCCGCGTAGCGGGGAGAAGGTGGCGCGAAGCGCCGCCGGACGAATGCTTCGCATTCGCCTTGGGATGAGGGGCGGCGCAAACCTCTGTCAACCTGCGAGCTCGATTTCGATGAAACGCGTCACGCTCAGCTTCGACAACGGCCCGACGCCGGGAGTGACCGAGCGCGTGCTGGACATTCTGTTCCGCGCCGGAATCCGCGCGACGTTTTTCGTGATCGGCGGGAAGCTGAAAGATCCTGCCGCCGCCGCGCTGATGCGCGCGGCGCATGCCGGCGGCCACTGGGTCGGCAATCATACGCTGACCCATTCGATCGCATTCGGCGACCGCCCTGACGCGGCTTACGCCGCGCTCGAGATCGGCGAGACGCAGAAGCGCATCGGCGCCTTCGCCCATCCCGACAAGCTGTTTCGCCCCTATGGCAAAAGCGGCCTCGTCGGCCGGCATCTGTTCAGCCAGGCGGCCAAAGCCTACCTCCTCGAACAAGGCTATTGCACGCTGCTGTGGAACAGCGTTCCCGGCGACTGGCGCGACGCCGAGGGCTGGGTGGATCGCTGCGTCGCAGAAGCGGCGACGCAAGACTGGACGGCGATCGTTCTGCACGACGTCGCCAACGCCTGCCTCGCGCGCCTGCCCGAATTGCTTGAGAAGCTCGCAGCGCTTGATGTCGAATGGCGGCAGGATTTCCCTGAAAGCGTGGTGATGACGAGAGCCGGCGCCATCGTCAATCTTCCCGACGCCTATATCGCTTCGGCCTCGTAATCGTGATGCACGTCATGGGCGAGGATGCCCGTGCCGGGCGGCGGCATTTTGAGCCAATCCTTGCGCTTGAGCGTGTGCTGGGTGTCGAGGTAGCCGCTCTGCCAATGTTCGCGCATTGACGTGCCGGAGAATTCGTAATCCTTGGCGTCGCCCTCATAGGCGCGCTGCTGGTAGATCAACTGCAGGATGGTCATTTCCGGCAAAGTGGCGAGCTTGTCGCGCATCTTGCGCTCGTCCTCGGTCAGCTTTTCCTCGGGAACTTTCAGCAGGGCCTGGTAGGCGCGTTTCTTCCAGCGCTGAAGGCGGCGGAACATGTCGGTGGTGTTGCGGGTGCGCGAGGAATACATGATGTCCTTCTGGCGCGCCGCAACATCCTGGATGGTGCGCGGCAAGGCGCCGCGCGCGCTGAACAGGTCGACCTGGAAGATCAGCGAATTGAGGCTGTCGTCCTGGGCCAGCAGATGCTGCAGCGGCGTGTTGGAGACGAGGCCGCCGTCCCAGAAATAATCCGTGCCGATCCGCACCGTCGGGAAGGCCGGCGGCAGCGCGCCGCTCGCCATCACATGCTCAGGCTCGATCTTGGTTGTCGCGTTGTCGAAATAGACGAAATTGCCAGTGAGCGCATTGACCGCGCCGACCGAGAAGCGGCGCGAGGAATCGTTGATGAGATCGAAATCGACCAGTTCCAGCAGCGTCTCGCGCAGAGGCGACGTGTCGTAATAGCTCGTCGCATTCTCCGCACCCGCCGGGCTGAACCATGGGCTGACGATGCGCGGCTGGAAGAAGCCGGGCTGGCCGAGCATCATCGTGAACCAGGAGCTCGCCGCATTGCGCGCCTGTCGATAGACGTCGCCGTCGGGCGTATAGCCCCAGACCTTGCGCGCGGTGATGCGATCCCAGAACGCATGCAGGCGCTCGAGCCGGCGCTCGGGCGGATTGCCGGCGATCAAAGCGGAATTGATGGCGCCGATCGACACGCCGGAAACCCAGTCGGGTTCGAGGCCGCCCTCATGCAGCGCCTGATAGACGCCGGCCTGATAGGCGCCGAGCGCGCCGCCGCCCTGCAGAACCAGCGCGATCCGGTCGCATCGTTCCGGGCGCCAGGGCGCGACCGGCGCGCCTGAAAAAGCCGAGGGCTGCGAAACGTTCATATGGAGAACTCCGGACGAAGAACCGGCCCGCCCTATACTAGCAGCCGGCCGACGAAACATTGCAACGATGACCTCGCCGGCAAGTATAGACCGACGAGGGCGGCTGATCGTAAGACGCCGATCAATAAGGATTGATGACGCCCAACTCGTCGGCGCCGTCATCATTCTGTCAGCAAACATTCTTGCCGCGGTCAAATCCGTCAGCGACTTAGAGACGGCTTGTCGCCGATCACGGCGAGCAACATCCCGCGCTGTGGAGAATGATGATGTCATTGCAAGGCAAATCCGCCATTGTCACGGGCTCGACCAGCGGCATCGGTCTGGCGATCGCCCGCGCCTGCGCCAAGGACGGCGCCAATGTGATGATCAACGGCTTTGGCGAAGCCGATGCGATCGAGCATGAGCGCGCCGCCATTGAGAAGGATTTCGGCGTCAGGGTGCTCTATTCGGCGGCCGACATGTCCAAGGGCGCATCCATCGCCGGCATGGTCGCAGAGGCTGAGGGCGCGTTCGGCGCCGTCGACATTCTCGTCAACAACGCCGGCATACAGTTCGTCGCGCCGATCGAGGAATTCCCGCTCGAGAAATGGGACCAGATCATCGCCATCAACATGTCGGCCGCCTTCCATGCGATCCGCGCGGCTTTGCCCGGCATGAAGGCGCGCAAATGGGGCCGCATCATCAACACCGCCTCGGCCCATGCTTTGGTCGCCTCGCCGTTCAAATCGGCCTATGTCACCGCCAAGCACGGCATTGCCGGCCTGACCAAGACAGTGGCGCTGGAAGCGGCGACGTTCGGCGTCACCGCCAACGCCATCTGCCCCGGCTATGTCTGGACGCCGCTGGTCGAAAAACAGATTCCCGATACGATGAAGGCGCGCAACATGACCAAGGAGCAGGTCATCAATGACGTGCTGCTGCACGCCCAACCGACCAAGCAATTCGTCACCGTCGACGAAGTCGCCGCTCTCGCGCTGTTCCTCTGCTCCGACGCCGCCAAATCGATCACCGGAAGCATCCTGCCGATCGACGGCGGCTGGACGGCGGAATAGCGGGCGAAGTAATTGCAACTGTCGCGCTGCCCCTCATCCGTCGTGCTTCGCACGCCACCTTCTCCCCGCAAGCGGGGCGAAGGGGTGCGCCCTCCCTTCGCCCCGCTTTGCGGCTATTCGATTCACACATTTCCGCGGGCCAGTTTCGCGCCATATTTAATGGCGTGAAATTCCTGCAGCCCGCGATTGAGGACGCGTGG
>DATBZF010000084.1:0-3735 GCA_036513315.1 Roseiarcus sp. | reverse complement strand
CTCGTCCCCAAATCCCCCAACCCCATATCGCTCCACATCGACCGCGCTCAAATCCATCATCGGCTCCAGAATCTGCCCCTGCAGCGAATCGGAGTTCGTCAAAAAACTCAAGGAAAAGATGTGTGCATCGAATAGCCGCTTGCGGGGAGAAGGTGGCGCGAAGCGCCGGATGAGGGGCGGCGCAAACCTTTGACGAGGTTTCGCATGAACGTACCTACCATAGGTCGGGAGCCGCCGCGGCGTTTGTCGCGCATATCCCGCGCTCTCGATCGTCATTGCGAGGTCAAGCGAATGTATTCATTCGCCTTGGCGCAGCGACGAAGCAATGACGGCGCGGAGGCTTCGTTATTGAGCCATTGTTCGCATGGAGGCATTTTTTTCACCCTTGCGGCCTTGTCAATGACGCGCGAAGCGCGCCGCCTTCGGCGGTGGCCCGAAGGGCCATCATTGACAAGGCCGCAAGGGTGAAACACGCTCCGCCATGCGAAACAATGGATCGCACCCGACCGTTTCGACCGTGACGTAATCCGATTTCCCACGCTAAGCCTGGCGGCAAGACTTCGATCCTCGTCGATCAATCGATGCTAGTCTATCGCGGGCGCGGCCTTTATAAAGCCCAAGCGATCGCTATTCCTTGGCGACGACATGGGGAGGCCGCCGAGGCGGCGTGAGGAAACGCATGGTTCTGAATGCAATCGGCCAGCCGATCGGCGAGTCCGTCGACCTTCGACCCGCCAAACGCCCGGAGCGCAAGGTTCTGTGCGGCCGCGCCGTGACGCTCGTTCCGCTCAACGCCGACGCCCATGCCGACGCCCTGTTCGAGGGGGCCAATGGCGGCGACCAGGATCGCGTCTGGACCTATCTGTTCGACGGCCCCTATACCGATCGCGCCGCCTTCCGCGCCAATATCGAGGCCAAGGCCAAATCGGAAGATCCGCTGTTTTTTGCGATCCTTGACCGGCCAAGCGGCAAGGCGGTGGGCTATCAGACGTTCCTGCGCATCGAGCCGCAGCATGGCGTGATCGAAGTCGGCAACATTATGTATACGCCGGCGATGCAACGCTCGATTGGCGCGACGGAGGCGCAATATCTGTTCGCGGCTTACGTCTTCGACGAGCTTGGCTATCGCCGCTACGAATGGAAATGCAATAATCTCAACGCGCCTTCCAAGCGCGCCGCCGTACGTTTCGGCTTCACCTTCGAAGGCGTGTTTCGCCAGCATATGATCGTCAAGGGCCGCAATCGCGACACCGCGTGGTTTTCCATGCTCGACAGCGAATGGCCGGCGCGGCGCGCCGCCTACGAGCAATGGTTGGCGCCTGATAATTTCGACGCCTCAGGGCGCCAGAGAATCGCGCTCTCGACGCTGAATGGAATGGAGCCGTCATGACCCTTACCGTCGCCCAGAAGCGCGCGCGCTTCGCCGAAATCCACCAAGGCCCCGGCTGTTTCGTCATTCCCAACCCCTGGGATATCGGTTCGACCAAATATCTGAGCTCCCTGGGCTTCAAGGCTCTGGCGACGACCAGCGCCGGCGCTGCTTTCGCTGCCGGCCTGCCCGACGGCGGCATGACGCGCAAGGCGGTGCTCGCCCATATCGGCGATCTCGTCGCGGCGACCGACCTGCCCTTCAACGCCGATTATGAAGCGGGCTTCGCCGCCACCCATGACGAATTGCACGAGAGCGTCGTGCGCTGCATAGCGACCGGCGTCGCCGGCTTCTCGATCGAGGATTACACCGGCGACGCCCGCGCGCCGTTCTACGGCGTCAAGGAAGCGGCCGACCGCATCCGCGTCGCGCGCGCCGCCATCAACGCCAGCGGCGAGCGCGTATTGTTGACGGCGCGCAGCGAGACGGTCCTGCGCGCCCATCCCGACGGGCTCAATGAAGCCTTGCGCCGCCTTGCCGCTTATGCGGAAGCGGGCGCCGACGTGCTTTATGCGCCGGGCGTGCGCACCGCCGACGAAATCGGCCAGGTGGTGCGCGCGGCCGGACCCCTGCCCGTCAATGTGCTCGCGGCGGCGCCGGAGGTGACGCTGAAGCAATATGAGGATCTCGGCGTGCGCCGCATCAGCGTCGGCGCGTCGCTGGCGCGCGCCGCCTGGGCCGGCTTCATCCACGCGGCCGAGGACATCGCCCAACACGGGCGCTTCGACAGTCTCGCCCAGGGCGCGCCTTTCGCTCCGCTCAACAAATTGTTCGCCGGCAAGCCGGCTTGATTCCGCCGCGTCGGGCTACGGGCAGCGACGTTGCGGCGATCGAGGCGCTGCAGCGCGCCGCCTATGCGCGCAACCGCGCGCTGCTCGGCGTCGAACCGCTGCCGCTGCAAGTCGATTATCACGACATCGTCGCGCGGATGGAGGTCTGGCTGTTCGAGCAGGGCGAAGCCTTGCAGGGCGTACTGGCGCTCGAAGCCGAGCCGGACGCCCTGCTGATCTGGAGCGTCGCGACCGCGCCGGACGCGCAAGGCGTCGGCTTAGGCAATCTCATGCTCGATTTCGCGCATGCGCGGGCGCGGGAGATGAATCTTGCGACGATCCGCCTCTATACCGGCGAGAAATTGCGCGACAATATCGGCTGGTATCAACGGCGCGGGTTTGCTATCGACCGCGTCGAAGCTTTGGCCGACCGAACGGTCGTCCATATGAGCAAGCGGCTGATTTGAGGCCGCGCAGGAGAGTTGAGGAAATGGCACAACGTCTAAAGGGCAAGGTCGCGCTGTTGACGGCGGCGGCGGCGGGGATCGGGCGCGCGACAGCGGAAGCCTTCCACGCCGAGGGCGCTGAGGTGATCGCCACCGATCTTGATCCGGCCAAGCTGGAAGGATTGAAGGGCGACCTGCGCAAGCTCGACGTGCGCTCGAGCGAAGCGGTCGAGGCGCTCGCCAAGGCGATCGGCCCGATCGACATCCTGTTCAATTGCGCGGGCTATGTTCACCACGGCTCCGCGCTTGAATGCGCCGACAGCGACTGGGATTTCTCGTTCGACCTCAACGTGAAGTCGATGCACCGCACCATCCGCGCCTTCCTGCCCGGCATGCTGGCCAAGGGCGCCGGCTCGATCGTCAATATTTCGTCGGGCGCCTCTTCGGTGCGCGGCATTCCCAACCGCTACGTCTATGGCGCCTCGAAGGCCGCGGTCATCGGCCTGACCAAGGCGGTCGCCGCCGATTTCATCAAGCGCGGCGTGCGCTGCAATGCGATCTGCCCCGGCACTATCGAGAGCCCCTCGCTCGACCAGCGCATCGCGACGCTCGCCAAAGAGACGAACCAGTCCGAGAGCGTCGTCCGCCAGGCCTTCGTCGACCGCCAGCCGATGGGCCGGCTCGGCAAGGCGGAGGAAATCGCGATGCTCGCGGTCTACCTCGCCTCCGACGAGAGCTCCTATACGACAGGCCAGATTCACCTCGCCGACGGCGGCTTCGCGCTCTGACCCCAATCCCTTCTCCCCGCCTCTTGCGGGGAGAAGGTGTCATGCGAAGCATGACGGATGAGGGGCCGCGCGACATCGCAAATAAAATCGCGTCGCCTGTAGAAACGAAGCAAGCGCTCGTCGCGCCGCAAGTATAAAAGCAACAAAATCTTGAGAGGCTTGCGCCGCCCCTCATCCGGCGCTTCGCGCCACCTTGTAACAGCGACCTCTGCTATGACGAGCCTATTCCGTGAGGAATGTCCTGCCCCGGGCGGCCACCCGGGGCAGGAGGGTCGGTCGTCGGATCGTCACCACCTGAGCCT
>DATBZF010000083.1:0-57702 GCA_036513315.1 Roseiarcus sp. | reverse complement strand
GCAATTACAGCATCGCTACATGACCCAGGAGACCATGATCACACTGGGCGAAGAACCCATCGTCGCCCTGGCCACAATCGCCGCCTGATCACGAGACGAGCCGACCGCCCCAAAATCTCCACCACCTTGACGGACGTGACCAGGGTCGTTCGCCCGGGGAGGCTGGCTTGCAAATTAACAATAGATCAAAGATTGCATTGCCCGCGGCGCGGCGATGCGCCAACTTGTCGTTACCGAAGTTGAAACAAAGCTGCTTCACTTGCTCCGGTGATCGCGTTGTTTCCCGGGATGGATCGTTTCGCGGTTGCTGCCCGCTCGAAGCGGTCGATCCATTCGATGGTCCGGCGGCGCGCTCCGGCTCTGGACCGATTGGTAAGATTATTGCATAGAATTGGGGAGGGCCCTTGCTCCGGGCTCTCCCTTTTTATTTCCGGTCGCGATCGCAAAATATCGCAACGAACAGCAAAGGTTGCGCCGAAAAACTAATGTAAATGTGCGACTTTAACCTGTCGCAATATAGTGCAAGCGCGCGAAGCGGCGAGTCGCTTGAAACCCGTGTCGTTTGCCGTCTCGCTGTGGCGTCGTGGAACACCGCCAAAGTCTCCGCGTTTACTGTCCTCGTTCCTCACGAGGATAGCGCAATGGATAATGTAGCGGAGACAACCAATCTCATCGCCGGCAGCAAGGTCACCGGGACCGACGTTTACAACAAGGACGCCGAGAACATCGGGAAAATTCACGATGTGATGGTGGATAAAAGGTCCGGCCAGGTCGCCTACGCGGTGATGTCGTTCGGCGGGTTTCTCGGATTGGGTGAAAACTATCATCCGATCCCCTGGAATTTGCTGGCTTACAGCCCAGCGCTGGACGGCTATGTCGTCAATCTGACGCGCACGCAACTGGAGGGATCGCCGAGCTATGCGCGAGGCGTCGATCCCGACTGGGGCAACGAAAGCTACGGATCGGACCTCAGGGGATATTGGGGCGTCGTAACCTGATCGCGGCCGGGCGATATCGCGAAGGGCGCCCCTGGTCGAGCGCTATGACCAGGAATAAGCGAAGGCGCCGACTGCGAGCAGGATGATCAGCGCGGCGATGAACCAGTGCTTCGCTTCGAAGTCGTGCATTGTCATGTTGTGCGCCCGATCGCCAGAGGCCATTTGATAGCATCTTTCCAGACGCTGGGCTTGCGCTCCGGGATCATCCCGATTGTGTTCGCGCCGCCAACCGGCCTGTGCTATCGGAACAAATTCTCCAAAGATCGGGTTTGTTATGCCGTCTGACGATTCGCCGCCGGAGAGCCCGACAGGCGCGCCGAAAGTCAGGGAGCCGATATTCGATGCGCCGCTTGTCGTCGTGGCGCTGGTTGCAGTTTTGATTGCCCTTCATGCACTCTACAGCCTGCAATCGGAGCAAACCCAGGACACGATCGTCGGCCAATTCGCCTTCATTCCGGGTCGCCTCACTTTGGCGTTGTGGCCGGCCAGGCTCGGCGAACTGCTGTCGCGCGTCAATCTCGACTCCGAAGCTCTGCAGCAGGCCTCGCTTCTGCGACATTTTCACGTGCTGCAAGACGGCGCCAAGCCTTGGACGTTGCTGACCTACGCTTTCATCCACGGCTCCTGGAGTCATGTTGGGCTGAATTCGATCTGGATCATCGCATTTGGGCCGCCGATCGCGCGGCGCCTAGGCCCATGGCGGTTTCTCGGTCTGTTCGCCGCGACCGCGATCGCTGGCGCTCTTTTTCACTGGGCGTTCGCCATGATGGAATTCACGCCCCTGATCGGCGCGTCGGCAGCCGATTCGGGGCTGATGGCGGCGGCGACGCGCTTTGTTTTCGAGCCGGGCGGTCCGCTGGGCGGCGCAGGCGGCTATTCGCGTTCGGCGCCGGGCGCCGATTATGACGTGCCAGCGCCGCCCTTGCGCCAATTGCTGCGCGAACGGCGCGTCGTGATCTTTCTCGTCATTTGGCTGGCGACGAATTTCATATTTGGCGCGGGCGCTCAGACTTTCGGCGTTTCGGAAGCCCCGGTCGCCTGGCTCGCCCATCTCGGCGGCTTCGCGCTCGGCTTTTTCCTGTTTCCGCTCTTCGATCGGCGGCCGGCGCGCTTCACGCGCTGAGTCTCTCCGCCGGCTGCGTTTTCGTCTCTTTTTCCGGCGCGGCCACGGTTGGCGGCAAACGCACCAGCAGCGAAATCAGCGCCCGATCGTTAAGCAACGCCATCCGCTCCTTGGGCTTCAGCCATCCCACAACTTCTTCGAGCGATCGCGCATCGTTGAGCTTGGCTGTCGCCACCGCCTCTTCGACATCGATTTCGCCGCGCCTGCGGCGCGCGGCCGAGGGCAGAAAAAATTCGTGCTGGGCGCGAAACGCCGCGTCGCCATGAATCGCGCGCAATCCATCGTCGCCGTCATGGCCGGTGCGGGCAAGTTCGATCGAAAGGGCGTTGGCGCGTTGAACAATGGCCGGCGGCGAAGTCTCCTCCGGCGTTGTCAACAGGCCGAGTCGGCGGAGCGCGACCCCGATCCACAATTGCCCGCTCGCCCAGGAGAGCGGGATCGCCAGGATCAGGCCGGCGATCGTCGGCGACATCCAGATGACGAGGGAGGGCGAAATCAGCATGCCGGCGAACAGCGTCAGCACGCCGAGCGCCATATGGGTGCGATGACGACGCACAATGCTGTGGAACGGAATCGAACCGTCGTCGCGCCTTTGTGGATTCCAGCCGGTGTCGCGGCCCGAGAGAATCTGGACCACCGAGCCCGATTGAATCAGCATCATGATCGGCGCCAGAAAGGCCGACATGATCGTCTCGACGAGCGCGGACAGGATCAAGCGGATCGGGCCGCCGCTCGCCGCCCTGGTGCGCCGATCGATCAGCGCGGCAATGAGGCCGAAGACTTTAGGCGCCAGCAGAACGCCCATCGTCAGTTCGAACAGCCGCAAGGCGCGTTCGGCGTCGAAGCGCGGCCACGCCGGAAAAAGCGAAAAATCGGCGGTGAAATATTCCGGGCGGATGTAGCTGGTCTGCAGCACGAGCGCGATGCCGACCAGCAATTGCGCCATCCATAGAGGTGAGGCGAGATAGCCCATGATGCCGTTGGCGAAATGCTGGCGCGAGGCGAGGACCAGCCCTTTGGCGGAGAGCACGCGCAGATGCTGCAAATTGCCCTGGCACCAGCGCCGGTCGCGCGCCGCCAGATCGATCAGCGAAGGCGGGCTCTCCTCATAGGAGCCGCCCAGCGTCGGCAACATGTAGACCGCATAGCCGGCGCGGCGGATGAGCGCCGCCTCGACAAAATCGTGGCTGAGAATATGGCCGCCAAACGGGGGACGGCCGCGCAGGTCGGGCAGGCCGGCATGCGCAGCGAAGACGGCGGTGCGGATGATCGCATTATGTCCCCAGTAATTGCCGTCGCGGCCCATCCAGGCGCTCAACCCCGCCGCGACGACCGGACCGGCGATGCGCGCGGCGAATTGCTGGACCCTGGCGAACAAAGTATTGCGATTGATGATCAGCGGCAGGGTCTGGATGATGCCGGCGTCGGGGTCTGATTCCATCGCAAAAGCGAGCCGCGCGATGGTCTCGCCGGTCATCAAACTGTCGGCGTCGAGCACAACCATATGGTCATAGGCGCCGCCCCAGCGGGTGACGAAATCGGCAATATTGCCGGCCTTGCGGCTCGTATTTCTACGCCGGTGCCGATAGTAGAGCCGCTCGCCCGGCATTCTCTCGCGGATCGCCAGCAGCGCCCGCTCCTCGGCGATCCAGATGTCGGGGTCAGTCGAATCGGAGAGAAAGAAATAATCGAAGGCCTCGCCGAGGCCGGTCGCCGCGACATCCTCGCAGATCGCCTGGACCGCCGCGAAAACGCGCGCCGGCGCCTCATTGTAGATTGGCATGACGACGGCGGTCTTTTTCGCCAGACGCCCGGGAAGCGGACCGAACGCGGGCGCACGAAACAACAGCCAGAGGAAGCCGACGACGCCAGAGGTGAACGCCACGGCGATCCAGGAAAAATTGGCGACGAACAGCACGACCAGCGCCCATTCGAGCAAGGTGATCACGCCGACCCCGACAACCCGGAACATCTCATAGGCGCCGTAAGCGGTCAGCGCCAGGCCGCCGCCGAATACGAACAGACGCGCCGCCCACGGCGTGTACGCCAACGCCGGCGCCGCCCATTGCCGCCGCTGTTTCTTCGAAAAGCGCGTCAGCGATTGCACCGGCATCGCCAACGGCGCCTCTGGCGGCGTCGCCAGGGTTTCAGGGGGCGGGGGTTCGCTCACGCTGTCCATCGATAGAGCCATGTTTCGCTGGCGGGCTGGCCGGACGATTCAAGGACCAGGCGCAATTCGGAAAAGAGCTCCGAACCTGGGTCGAGATCGAATGTGGCCCGCGCGCTCTTGCGCTCGGCGGACAGGATGACGCGGCTCCAGGCGATCTGGCCGGGATGCGCGGTTATATTGGCCTTGATGTCGGCCGACCGCGCCGGATCGGCGAACATTTCGCTCGAAAACTCGACGACGAAACGCACGGTCTTGGCGATCTTCCCCATGCGCACGCCGGTGCAGACAGCGAGCGTCGGGCGGGCCGGCGGCGCCCAACACCAGAATTGGCGATAGGCGAAAGATTTCGTCGCCCCTTCGCTGAGGCCCGCCTTGGGACGCCATTGCGCGAGGATATTGGCGTTGTTCTCGGATTCGGTGGGGATTTCGAGCAATTGCACCTCGCCGTCGCCCCAGTCGCCAATCGGCTCGATCCATAGCGAAGGGCGCGATTCCCAATGCTGGTCGTCGTCCTGAAACGTATAAAACGAACGGCTGCGTTGAAGAAGGCCGTAGCCGTGCGGGTTCTGGTCGACAAAAGCCGATATCTGCAACGTCTCACGATTGGCTACCGGACGCCAAATCCATTCGCCCTTGCCGGCGAGCATCTGCAGCCCGTTGATCTCGTAAACGTTCGGGCGGATTTCGTCCACCTTGGGATGGAACAGGTCGCCGAACAGATAGATGCCGCTCATCGCGCCCAGGCCGAAATGGTCGACGGCGACACGTGCGAAAATCGTCAGTTCGGTGTCGATAATCGTCGCCTCTCCGGGGCGCAGCGTGAAGCGAAAGGCGCCGGTGACGCTCGCCGAGTCGAGCAAAGCGTGAATGATCAAAGCATTGGTGGCGAGCGTCGGCTTTTCGATCCACACCGCGCGAAAAAGCGGAAATTCCTCGCCTTGCGGATCTCCGGTGTGAATCGACAGGCCGCGCGCCGTGACCCCGAGCGTCTGACCGCGGGCCTTGGCGCGAAAGAAGCTCGCCCCCTGATAGATCGCCACTTCTTGAAAACCCTGGCCTCCGACGGCGCCCAAAACTCGAAAGCCCGAAAAGCCGATGTCGGGCGAGTCGGCCGGCGGTTGCAATTTGCCGAAATCGAAGGCGGAGCGATCATAGGGGAGCCTTCGCACCGCGCCATTCTCGACGACATTGATGTCCATTGGCGTGGAGAAAATAAAGCCGCGATGCAACGGCTCCAGGGCGAATCCAACATTGTCGCCGCTCCACAGCGCCGAACCGGGCCGCGCCCGGATCGCAACATATTGGTCATAGGTCAGGTTGGCGAAAGGTTCGGGCAGGGTCGCTTTTGGCGCCTTGAAAGGGGCCTTGGCGAGTTGGCGCGCCGCTTCGATTACAGTGTCGGCGGAGAAGGGCGGCGTCGGCGCGGCCGACGCCGGCGTATTCGCGGCCTCCGCGGCGCTCGCCAGCTTTGGGCCGATTCCAGACAGGGCGCCGACAACGGCGAGCTTTAAAAAATCGCGACGCTGGCGCATCATTTCTTCAAACATCATGACAGCGTCGCGCGCCGAGCAGCTTTAGGGCGATGCCCATTGAGCCAGGCGCGTTCCTTCCTCTGAAACCGCGTTAAAACAATTGCTTGGCGGCAAGTCCGTGTTCCCGCGAGGGTGACTCGCCGTTGAGCCGCGAGCCTTCTATATCGCATTATCGCAGCGCGGCGAGCCGCTTTTTAAGAGCCTTAATTTTGAGGCGCCGATCTGGACTTTCCCGCCGCCCTGCAGTTAAGCCAACCTCAACGCCTCGCGTGAAGAATGGTTCATCGGGGGCTCAACGTAACGGAAAGCAGCGATGAGCGAAGCGGAGCCGCGCCGGCGTCTGGCGATTGTTCTTGCCGCCGGCGAGGGCGTGCGGATGAAATCGGCGCGCCCGAAAGTGCTGCACGAAATCGCCGGGAGATCCATGCTCGCCCATGTGCTTGCCGCCGTCGCGGCGGCGGGGGCGGGAGACGTCGCACTCGTCGTCGGACCAGGCCGCGACGATGTCGCCGCCGAGGCGCGAAAAAATGCGCCCAGCGCCTCGCTCTTCGTTCAGATGCAGCGGCGCGGCACCGCCCATGCCGTCCTGGCGGCGCGCGAGGCGATCGCCAGGGGCTATGACGATATTCTGATCGTCTACGCCGATATTCCGCTGCTCCGCGCCACGACGCTGGCGAGCCTCTTCGACAGCCTGGCCGAGGGGGCCATCGTCGCCGCGCTCGGCTTCGCCGCGCGAGACCCGACCGGCTATGGCCGCCTGATCGAAAAGGACGGCGCTCTTGTCGCGATCCGCGAGCATAAGGACGCCAGCCAAACGGAACGGGCGATCGGCTTGTGCAACGCTGGGCCGATCGCCGTCTCCGGCGCGCACGCGCTCGAATTGCTCGACCTCATCGGTTCGGACAACGCGGCGGGCGAATTCTATCTGACCGATATCGTCGCGATCGCCGCCGCCATCGGGCTCGCGGCGACCAAGCGCATCGCCCCCGAGGAGGAAGTGAGGGGCGTCAACGATCGCGTGCAACTGGCGGCCGCGGAGGCCGCGATGCAGGGGCGCCTGCGTGAGCAGGCGATGCGCGAGGGCGCGACGCTGATCGCGCCCGACACCGTGTTCCTCTCGCACGACACCAAGCTCGGCCGCGACGTTCTCATCGAGCCGCATGTCGTCTTCGGCAAGGGGTGCGAGATCGCCGAAGGCGCGGTCATCCGTGCCTTTTCCCATCTCCAAGGGGCGCGCGTCGCCGCCGGGGCCTCTGTCGGTCCCTATGCCCGGCTTCGACCCGGCGCCGATATCGCGGCCGGCGCCAAGGTTGGCAATTTCGTTGAGCTCAAGAATGCTGTGGTCGAGGCCGGCGCCAAGGTCAACCACCTCAGCTATATCGGCGACGCCAGGGTCGGGGCGGGCGCCAATGTCGGCGCGGGGACCATCACCTGCAATTACGATGGCTTCTCGAAATTCAGGACCGACATTGGCGCCGGCGCTTTCGTCGGCTCCAATTCCTCGCTGGTGGCGCCGGTGACGATCGGCGCCGGCGCCTATATCGGCTCCGGCTCGGTCGTCACCGATGACGTGGAGCCGGATGCGCTGGCTCTCGGCCGCAGCCGGCAGGTCGCCAAAGCGGGTTGGGCGAAGGCGTTCCGGGAGCGCCATAAGCCGAAAAAGGCCGACGAATAAAGCGACCGGCCGCGCCGCCGGCGCCGGCGCCCGTCATTCCCCGGTAATCACCCCCTCGACTTCAGCGACCGTCGTGCGTTTCGGGTCGATGTCATCGGCGACGATTTTGCCGCGACGCATGACGACGATGCGGTCGACCACCTGGAAAACGTGGTGGATGTTATGGGCGATGAAAATGCAGGAATGGCCGGAATCTCTGGCATTGCGCACGAAGCGCAGCACGCCCTGGGTCTCGGCGACGCCGAGATTGTTGGTCGGCTCGTCGAGGATGATCAGGTCGCTGTCGAAATGCATCGCCCGCGCGATCGCCACCGCCTGGCGCTCGCCGCCCGACAGTGAAGAGATCGGCGTATCGGGCGGAATGTCCTTGCCGATGCCGACCTTCTTGAGGAGGTCGCGCGCGACCTGCTCCATCAGCGCATGGTCCATCCGGTTGAGGAAGCGCGGCCCGGTGATCGGCTCGCGGCCGAGGAAGAGATTGCGCGCGATCGACAATTGGATCACCAAAGCCGAATCCTGGTAGATCGTCTCGATCCCTTGTGCGATCGCGTCTGTCGTGCTGCGGATATTGACTTTCTGGCCGCGCACATAAATGGCGCCGCTAGTCGCCGGCACCGCGCCGGACAGCACTTTGATGAGGGTGGATTTGCCCGCGCCATTGTCGCCGAGCAGGCCGACGATCTCGCTCGCATTGACGCTGAGATTGACGTTCTCGAGCGCCTGAACGCGGCCGTAGAACTTGCTGATGTTCTCCATGCGGATGAGCGCTTCGGCCATCGGCTCTAGGTCCCCGCCTGGTGTCTGCGTTCCAGCCATGAATGCAGCGCCATCATCCCCAAAATGATTGCGCCGATGAAAATGTTATAGGCCAATCCCGGCACGCCGATCAGCACGATGCCGTTGCGCATCACCCGCAGGATGAAAATGCCGAGCACCGTTCCGATGATGGTGCCGCGCCCGCCGGTCAGAGCAGTGCCGCCGATAACGACCATCGCGATCACTTCCAGCTCATAGCCGGTTCCGCTGTTGGGATTGGCGGCCGAGGTGCGGATCGAGCTGATAATTCCGGCGAGCGAGGCCATGACCGAAGAGAGCGCGAATAAAATGACCTTGGTCCGGTTGACGTTGACGCCGCGCGCCCGCGCGGCGCCAGGATTGCCGCCGGCGGCCTGAATCCAATTGCCGGCCTTGGTCTGGGTCAGCGTGTAGCTCAGCGCGACAGCGGCGGCGATGAACCAGAACAACGACATATAGATGCGGAAGCCGCCGGCGTAGAAATCGCCGACCAGGGCTTGCGCGAGCCAGTGGCCGCCGGCGCTCCAGGTGCGCTGCGGGAAGCCGTCGGTGACGAACAGGGCCGTGCCGCGCACCACCAGCAGCATGCCGAGCGTCACCAGGAACGACGGGATTTTGAGCTGCGTCACGAACCAGCCGTTGACGAGGCCGATCAGCGCCGCGACGATCATGGCGATCGCAAAAGCGGCCTCCAGCGAAGTCCAGCCGCTGTTGAACAGCGTCCACATCAGCACCGGCGAGAAGCCGAACAAGGAGCCGACCGAAAGATCGAACTCGCCCGACGTCATCAGCAGCGTCATCGTCAGCGCGATGAGGCCGAGTTCGACGGTGAAGGCCAGCGTATTTGAGATGTTCTGCTGCGACAGAAAATCCGGATTGATCGCCCAGAAGCCCGCCAATTCGACAATGAGCAGGACGAATGGGCCAAATTCAGGCCGTGCGATCGCCCGCTGAATGAAAGAGCGTTTTTCCAACTTGGGGCCGCCGATCGCCATGGGATGAATGCTGCGGCCGGTCTGGCGCAAGCCGTGCGGCGCCCTCGACATCCAGCCAGTCTGCGAAAAGGGAGGGGCGTTCGTGGCCCAAAGGCCACGAACACTGAGGAGGTTATGCGCCTATTTTCCCGACAGGATATGGTCGTAGATCGACGCCTTGTCCTTCTCGTAAAGCGCGCCGGTGATGATGTTGAAGCCGGGCGGGATGCCGCTTGCGGCCATTGCGGCGAGCGACAAAGCGACATAGCTGGTGGCTTGCGGGTCCTGCCATTGCGCGGCGTTGACATAGCCGTTGAGCACTTCCTGGGTCGTGTCGAGCGAATTGCCCCAGCCGACGACCGGGATTTCGCCGGGCTTGACATGAACCTGATCGAAGACGCGTTTGATGCTGCCGTCGGCGAGATCGCCGAGGCTGATGATCGCCTTGATCTTCTTCCGGTTGGCGGTGAGATAATCGGCCATGCGGGTGATGATCTCGCCCTGATCGAGCGTCGTCTCCGTCACTTCCCACGTGATGCCGAGCGGCTTGAAGACGCTCGAAATGCCCTCGATCTCCTGCACGCCATAAGTGGCGCCGGGCACTTCGACGGGCGTCCAGACGAAATCGCCGGATTTCACCAGGCCCTTGTCGACGAGATATTGCGCCCAGTGCCGGCCGAACGTCACATTGTCGCCGCCGACATAGGCGTTGAAACTCGCCTTCGGATCGGGCGTGTTGAAATTGATGATCGGGATTTTGGCGTCATTGGCCTCTTTGGTGACCTGCACGAGGCTGCCGGGATCGGGGCTGGTGGTGACGATGCCGTCGGCCTTGGCGGCAATCGCCGAACGCACCGCTTCCTGCTGCGAGGCGACGTCGCCATTGTGGAATGAGGTCTTGACGGTATTGCCGGTGTCCTTCGCCCATTGATTGGCGCCGGCGAGGAAATAGGTCCATACCGGATCGGCGGGCGAGCCGTGCGAAATCCAGAAAAAAGTCTTGGCCTCGGCGGCCAAGGGCAGTGACAGCGCCAGCAGCGCTCCGCATATGAGCAGCGTCAGTCTCTTGAGCATGCGATTTCCTCCCATCGGCCGAGCCGCCCGTTGAAGCCGGGTTTCGTCGCCGAAGATGCGAGTCTGGCATGCTAGTGAAACAGGAGCAAGAACTTCGACTACGCCGCGCTATCTCACGCGGCGGAACGAAATACAAAACGTTGTGAAGCGACGAAGCTGATGATCGGCACGAGGATGCAAGTGGCGAGCACCGCGACATAGGGCGAAGGGCCGAATAATTTCGCGATCAGCGTCGGCATGCCGACCGCGATCAGCAGGCCGACGCCGGTAGTCAGAATGAAGCGCGGCGCCTCGATGACATGCTTGCCGCTCGAGGCGAAGGTGAAATATTTATGGCCGAGATAGGACCAGGTCGCGCTGACCGCATAAGCGATCAACGACGCCCACAGCAGCTTTAGTCCAAAGAAGACCAGGCTCTCGGCGATGATTCCATAAGCGACTGTCGCAATGGCGCCAACCGACGCGAAGGTGGCGAGTCGGCGAAGCGTCGGCATTGGCATCGTCAGACTTCCGCCACGGTCAGATATTGTGCGCCGAGCGGCAGCGCGCCAAGCAGCGTCTCGAGGCGGCGGGCCAGGCGCATTTTGGTCGGCAGCAGCAGGAAGAAGCTTGTCCTGACATTCTTGCCTCCGGCCGCCCGCAGCAGCGCCTCCGATCGGCCCGAGCGCAGCAGCACGGCGTCTTCGTCGAACGGGCAGCGGTTGACGGCGAGTCGCGTCAGCGGGTTCAGCGGATTGTGCTCGATGACGCAGACGAGGCCGCCGGGCCTGGTGACTCGCGCCATGTCGACGACAAACGACTGCCAGTCCTTGGGCGGGACGTGATGGAGCGTGCAGACGGCGAGCGTCATATCATAGCCGCCGCCGGCGAACGGCGCGCCGGGCTCCGCAACGGCATAGGAATTCATCGGGCAGCGCTGCGCGGCTTCGGCAATGCACGGCGCGGAAACATCGGTTCCGCTGATCTCATCGAACAGTTCAGAGAGATAGGGATGCAGCGTACCGATTCCGCAGCCGACGTCGAGCAGGCGGCCGGCATGGGCGACGCCAAAACGCTCGCGCATCACGCGGCCGAGCAGATCGGCCTTCGCCTGCATGAAGAAATCATGCGGCAGGCCGGAGAAATCGATCGACGATTGAACAACCGCCCGATAATTGGCGTCATAGGCGTCGAAAAGCTGGCTCAATGCGATCTCCGTGACGGCGTCGGACGAGACTTTGCCGCGATATGACGCATCCGCAATAAGGCCTGACGTGCGGTTAATATCTGGCGAATGCGGCGGGCGGCGGGCAGGATGGCGCGATGAGGACAATCACGCAAATCGCCGTCTCGGATTACGCTCCCCGCGCGAGGCGATGCTCGGCCTCGACGCGCTCGCACATGCCCTGGTGGCCGCGCTGCGCGCGGAGGGGAAATGAGATCGTCCTCGCGCTGGACCTGGCAGTCGCGATAGCGGCGTGCGTCGCCTACCTCTCAATATGAGACATTTCCGACACCCAAAGTGACTTGAGCGGCGGCTTGCGGCTGGTCTAACCCTTGCTTCGATTCGTTCAGCCCCTCGAGGAAATCCACATGTGCGGCATCGTTGGCATTCTCGGGACCGGCCCGGTGGCGGAGCAGATCGTCGATGCGCTGAAGCGGCTCGAATATCGCGGCTATGATTCGGCCGGCATTGCGACCTTGGAGGCGGGACGGCTGACGCGCCGGCGCGCTGAGGGCAAATTGCGCAATCTGGAGACGCGGCTTTCCTCCGCGCCTTTGTCGGGCGCAATCGGCATCGGCCACACCAGATGGGCGACGCATGGCAAGCCGAGCGAAGCCAACGCCCATCCCCATGCGAGCGAGAAGCTCGCGGTCGTGCATAATGGAATCATAGAGAATTTCAAATCATTACGAGAGGAACTTAGCGCAAAAGGTTATAAATTCGAGACCGAGACGGACAGTGAGGTCGCCGCCTTTCTCGTTACCGATGAACTCGCCGGCGGCAAGAGCCCGATTCAAGCGGTGGCCGCCGCGCTGCCGCTCATGCGCGGCGCCTACGCGCTCGCCTATCTCTTTGATGGTGAAGACAATTTGCTAATCGGAGCGCGCCAGGGCGCGCCGCTGGCTGTCGGCTATGGCGACGGCGAAATGTATCTGGGCTCGGACGCGCTGGCCCTCGCCCCCTTCACCGATCTCATCGCCTATCTCGAAGAGGGCGACTGGGTCGTGCTGACGCGGCAAGGCGCGTCGTTTTACGACGCGACCGGCAAGCCCGTCACCCGCCGAAAAGTGCGCAGTCACGCGGGCAGCCTATTGATTGAAAAAGGTAATTATCGCCATTTCATGGCCAAGGAAATTCATGAACAGCCTGAGGTCGTCGGCCATACGCTCGCCCATTACATCGACATGGGCGAGCAGCGGGTGCGCCCCTTCGCCTGGCCGGTCGATCCCGCGCAACTCTCGCGCATCACCATCTGCGCCTGCGGGACCGCCTATATGGCAGGGCTGATCGGCAAATATTGGATCGAGCGTTTCGCCCGGCTGCCGGTCGAGATCGATGTCGCCTCGGAATATCGCTACCGCGAGGCGCCGGTCGACCCGTCCGGCGTGACGATCGTCATTTCCCAATCTGGCGAGACGGCCGACACGCTTGCCTCCCTGCGTTACGCCAAAGAAGGCGGCAGCAAGATCGTCGGCATCGTCAACGTGCCCAGCTCAAGCATATCGCGCCTCGCCGACAGCCTGGCGCCGACGCTGGCCGGTCCCGAGATCGGCGTCGCCTCGACCAAGGCCTTCACCTGCCAGCTCGCGGTGATGGCGGCGATCGCGATCAACCTCGGCCAGGCGCGCGGTACGCTCGATGAGCATAGCGCGGCGGCGCTGGTCGGCGAATTGATCGCCGTTCCCGGCCTGCTCGCGCAGGCGCTGAAGCTGGAGCCGGCGGTCGAGGCGATCGCCCATTCGCTCGCCAAGGCGCGCGACGTCCTCTATCTCGGCCGCGGCCCCGCCTATCCGCTGGCGCTCGAAGGGGCGCTGAAACTCAAGGAATTGTCCTATATCCATGCTGAAGGCTATGCGGCGGGCGAGCTTAAACATGGGCCGATCGCGCTGATCGACGAGGCGATGCCGGTGATCGTCATCGCGCCGCGCGATTCGGTCTTCGAAAAGACCGTCTCCAACATGCAGGAAGTCGCGGCGCGAGGCGGGCGCATCATCCTGATTGGCGACAAGACGGCGGCGGACGAGGCGTCCGTGGGCCTCGCCCATTTCCTGGCGATGCCGGAAATGGGCCATGAATTCGCACCGATCGTCTATGCGGCGATCGTGCAGATGATCGCCTATCACACGGCGGTCATCATGGGCAAAGACGCCGATCAGCCGCGCAATCTGGCCAAATCGGTCACCGTGGAATAGGCGCGAGAGCCTTCGTCCCCGCCGCTAGGGCCACGATGCGCCCAGCGCATAGCCGCATAGCGCGGCGGCGACAATCGCTGCGATGGCAACGGCGTACAAAAGCGCCGGATGGGTCTGGGATGCATGGGAACTGGGAAAATTACTCATAGTCTCAATCTCTGGCCCACGCCGCGCTAACGGGGCAGGACCGGAATCGTTCCAGCAACGCCGCAAATTCGAAACGCCATGGTTAACGGCGCCTCAAGGATTTGATCGAACCTTCAGAGGAAGCGGGAGGCCAGGACGCAGGCGAGAAGACCGGCGAGCGCGCCGATGACGAACAGAAGGCGGATCGTCATCGCGCGCTGGCGGGCGTCTTCGATCGCGTTGGGTGACGTTTTTTTCATGCCTTCGCATAAAGGTTTCATGCGCGGCGATAAAGCGCCTTTCGGCCTGCAGCGGCCTGAAAATGGCGCCGCCTTCCGCTCCGGTGAGGCCATAATGCAGCGTTCCGCCAAGATCTAAGCGGATCACACGGATGTCATCGTCGGCGCGAATGATGACAGCCGCAATCTGGCGAAATCGGCGGCGGTCGCGTAAGATATGTCCGTCCAGAGATCGCCATGACTCTAGCGCCCAAATTGAGCGATATCGCCAGCGAACCGGGCTCCGTCCCGGGGCGCAGCCTGGGCGCGCGGCTGCGCACTTGGTTCTTCACCGGACTGGTGATTTTCGGGCCCGTCGCGGTGACCGTCTATATCGCCTGGTGGTTCATCGACACCGTCGACAATTGGGTCAAGCCCTTGGTGCCGGCGCGTTTCTGGCCCGATTCCTATCTGCCCTTCCATGTGCCCGGCTTCGGCGTCGTCATTGCGATCGTCGGCCTGACGCTGCTCGGTTTTCTCGCGGCCAATATCGCGGGGCGCACTTTGGTGCGCATCGGCGAGGCGTTGCTTGACCGCACGCCGGTCGTGCGCGGCATCTACAAGAGCGTCAAGCAGATATTCGAGACCGTGTTCAGCCAGAGCGGCACCCAGTTCCGCAAGGTGGGTCTGGTCGAGTTTCCGGTCAAAGGCTCCTGGTCGATCGTTTTCATCACTGCCGAACCGGCCGTCGCCGTCGCCGGCGTGCTGCCGCCCGGCGAGATGACCTCGGTCTTCCTGCCCTGCACGCCCAACCCGACGACAGGCTTTTATTTTTTCATTCCGACCGCCGACGTCATTGAATTACCGATGACGCCGGAGGACGCGGTGAAACTGATCGTTTCGGCGGGCGTCGTCCAGCCGGAGGGCCAGGCGGCGCTCGCCGCGATGGCCCATGCCGCAAGGCACGAGCACGCGCCGGAGGCGATCGCCCCGCACGGCCGGGCGGCGGAATAGTTTCGCGGCGCGGGCGGCCTGCGCGATCCATCAGGAGCATCGATGTCCGTCCAGGCGATGATACCCGAGGCGACGACGGGGCCGGTTCTCGTCGGCGCCGGCTTTGCCGACGCCTATTGCCTGATCGTCGAAGCGCCGGCGCTCGACGCCGCCGCGGCTGCGCAGCGCGTTTTTTCGCGCACGCCCCGCTGGATCAGCACGCTCCTCGCCTCGCGCAACCGGCTTGTCGCCTTGATCGGCCTGAAGGGGACCGAAAAAGCAGCGGGCGGCAAAGACGCGTCCTCGGCGAAGGTGCGCCGTATCGGCTTCTTTCCCGTCGTCAGCCAGACGCCCGATCGCATCGTGATGGGCTTCGACGACTGGCATCTGGATTTTCGAGTCGTGGTCGACGTCGCAATGCTGGGCGGCGACCGTCGCCAGGTGACGGCGACAACGCTGGTGCGCACCCACAATTGGGTCGGCCGCGCCTATCTCGCCGTGATCATGCCGTTCCACCGCGTGATCGTGCGCACCATGCTCGCCCAGGCCGCCCGCCCTTAGCCCGCCTCCAGCAGCCGCACCGCTTCGTCGCGCTCGAACAGATAGAGCAGGACGCGCAGCGCGCGGTTCTCTTCCCCCGCCAGCCTCGGCGCGCGCGCCAGCGCCGCCTGCGCCTCATCGCGCGCCAGGCTGAGCAATTGGCCGTGCAGTTCGAGGCGGGCGATGCGGAAGCCGGGAGCGCCGGCCTGGCGCGAGCCGAGCACTTCGCCTTCGCCGCGCAGACGCAGATCCTCCTCGGCGATGCGAAAGCCGTCTTCCGTCTCGCGCAGGATTTCGACCCGCGCCCGCGCCACTTCGCCGAGCGGCGCCTTATAGAGCAACAGGCAGGTCGAGCGGCCGGCGCCGCGTCCGACCCGGCCGCGCAATTGATGCAATTGGGCGAGGCCGAAGCGCTCGGCATGTTCGATCACCATGATCGTCGCCTCCGGCACATCCACGCCGACCTCGATTACGGTGGTGGCGACCAGCACTTTGGTCTCGCCGCGCTGGAAGCGCTCCATCGCCGCATCCTTGTCGGCGCCCTTCATGCGGCCGTGGATGACATCGACCGCCGATCCGAATATTGCGCGTAACGCCTCCGCGCGTTCCTGCGCCGCCGCGACATCGAGCTCCTCGCTCTCCTCGACCAGCGGACAGACCCAATAGGCGCGGGCGCCGCCAGCGATCGCCCGGCCGATCGCGGCGACGACGTCGGCGAGCCGTTCGAGCGGCAGCGCGCGGGTGTCGATCGGCGTGCGGCCGGGCGGCTTTTCGGTGAGCGCCGACACATCCATGTCGCCGAAATAGGTGAGCACGAGCGTGCGCGGAATCGGCGTGGCGGTCATCACCAGCAGGTCGACCGCCTCGCCCTTGGACGCGAGGGCGAGGCGCTGATGCACGCCGAAGCGATGCTGCTCGTCGACGACCGCCAGGCCGAGATCGGCGAAGGCGACGCTCTCCTGGAACAAAGCGTGAGTTCCCACAGCAAGATCGATTTCGCCCGCCGCGAGCGCCGCCAGCGTCCGATTGCGCTCACTGGCCTTGTCGCGCCCGGTCAGCAGGACGATGCGCAGCCCGGCCGCCTCGGCGAGGGGGCGCATCCGTTCGAAATGCTGGCGCGCGAGAATTTCGGTCGGCGCCATCAACGCCGCCTGCCGCCCCGCTTCGACGATTCCCGCCATCGCCAGCAGCGCGACGACGGTCTTTCCCGAGCCGACATCGCCTTGCAGCAGCCGCAACATGCGCTTGGGCGCAGCGAGATCGGCGCGGATCTCGGCGAGCGCTTTGGTCTGCGCGCCGGTCAGGCGGAAGGGCAGGGCGAGTTCGATTTTCGTGGCGATGCGACCGTCCGAAGCGTTGGCGCGTCCGGCCAGGGCGCGCATGCGCGCGCGCACCATCAACAGCGCAAGCTGATTGGCGAGCAATTCGTCATAGGCCAGCCGCGTCCAGGCCGGCCTTGTGGGATCGATGTCGCCGGGCTGTCGCGGGTTGTGCATGGCGTCAAGCGCGGCGGCGAAATCGGGCGCGCGCAGGCGCTGCGCATTGGCGTCGGCGATCCATTCGGGCAGGCGCGGCGCCCGGCCAAGCGCGCCCTGCACAGCCTTGGCGAGCACGCGTGGAAAGAGGCCTTCCGTCAGCCCATAGACCGGTTCGACCGCCGGCATTTTGGCGAGCGCCTCGGCGTCCATCACCCGGTCCGGATGAACCATCTGCAAATGGCCGTCCCACATTTCCAGTTTGCCCGACACCCAGCGCGTCGCGCCAAGCGGCAATTGCTTGCGGATCCACTCGTGATTGGCGAGGAAGAACACCAGTTCGACATCGCCGGTTTCATCCTCGACCAGCACTTTGTACGGCGCCTTGGAGCGGGCGTTTGGCGGCGGCCGGTGTTCGGCGACGCGCACTTCAAGGGTAGCGATTGCGTCCCAGGGCGCATCGCGGATTTTCGGCCGCGCGCGCCGGTCGAGCGTCGCATAGGGCAGATGGAACAGGAGATCGATGACGCGCGCGCCCGCACGATCGAGCAGGCGATCGATCAGCTTGGCGATTTTGGGGCCGACGCCCGGCAGCGTGGCGGCGGGCGCAAAGAGCGGGTCGAGCAAAGCGGGGCGCATTGGCGAGATATAGCTGAGAAGCGGGCGGCCTAGCCAGCAGCGGGACGCAAGCGGCCGAAGGATCAGATTTCTCTGGCGCCGCGCCCGAGAGAATTTGTAAATGCTGTCGCGACGGCGGCGGTCCGCCCGCGCGAGCGCAGACGAGAGCCATGCGATGACCGATTCCACTTCCCGCACTTATCCGGAATTCGACGGGAAAGTCGTCGTTGTCACTGGCGGCAGCGCCGGGATCGGCCGCGCAATCGCCTCCGCCTTTGCGCATAACGGCGCCAAAGTCATCGTCGCTGGCAGAAATTTCGAGACAGCGAGCCGCGCTGTCGCCGAGATCGCGCGCGATACGGGCGCGCAGGCTCTCGCGGTACAAACCGACGTCGGCGTGCCCGAACAATGCGACGCCTTGATCGACGCCGCGGTGAAACATTTCGGCGGCGTCGATATCCTTGTGAACAATGCCGCTTATTTCGCGCTGATCCCTTTGCTTGACGTGAGCGCCGAGGATTCCTTGCGCTTTCTCGACATTAATTTCCGCGGTCCGCTTTTCTGCGGCCGCGCGCTGGCGCGCTGGGCGACAGCCAACCGGCGTCCCGGCGTCATCGTCAACGTCAGCAGCATCAGCGGCGCGCGGCCGGCCCCAGGCTGCGGCCTTTATTCGGCGACCAAGGCGGCGCTCAATTCCCTGACGAAATCCATGGCGCTGGAATGGTCGCCCAAGCGCATTCGCGTCAACGGCGTCGCGCCCGGCCACGTCGACACCGAAGGCGTCAAGGAGGATTTCAAGACTGGCCGCCTCGACTATGAGGCGATGATCGGCGCGATACCGGCGCGGCGCATCGCCGCTGTGTCGGATATCGCCGATATTGTGTTGTTCCTCGCCAGCGAAAGATCGCGCCACGTCGCTGGCGCGACAGTGACGATCGACGGCGGCGAATCTCTGTAGCGATTGTGCGCGCGGCCTCAGGCGAAAGCGCGCGCCGCCGCCTTATGCCTGGCGATCAACGCATCAAGATCGACGCCGAGAACGGCGCCGTCGATCACCCGCCATTGACCGGCGATCATCACCCGGTCGGCGCGATGGGCGCCGCAGAGGACCAGCGCGGCGATCGGATCATGGGCGCCGCTGAAGCGCGGCTCGTCGAGCGTGAACAAAGCCAGATCCGCTTCCAGCCCGACGGCGACGCGGCCGATGTCATCGCGCCCGAGGCAGCGCGCCGAGCCTTCGCTCGCCCAGCGCAAGGCGTCGAAATGGGTGACCGTGGAAGCGCCGTAGCGCAAGCGCCCGAGCATCAGCGCATGGCGAACCGCCTCCATCATATTGGAGGAATCGTTCGACGCCGAGCCGTCGACGCCGAGCCCGATCGGCGACCCCGCCGCTTCGAGTTCCTTGGTCGGACATATGCCCAAGGCGAGCACCATGTCGGAGGCGGTGCAATGACACACGCCAACGCCGGCATGGCCGAGCCGCCCGATCTCCTGCGGCGTGAAATAGACGCCATGGGCGAGCCAGGCGCGCGGACTCATCCAGCCCGTCTCCTCCAGGAGATCGACCGGCCGCATGCCGTAGAGATGGCGGCAATAATCGTTCTCCTCCTCGGTCTGCGCGAGATGGGTGTGCAATTGGCAATTGTGGCGTGTGGCGATCGCCGCCGATTCCGCCATGATCCTTTTCGTCACCGAAAATGGCGAGCAGGGCGCCAGCGCGATGCGGATCATCGCGCCAAGATCGGGATCGTGGAACAGGTTCAGCACGCGTTCGCTGTCGAGGAGGATCGTCTCTTCGTCCTGGACGATTTCATCGGGCGGAATGCCGCCGTCCTTTTTCGACACCGTCATCGAGCCCCGCGTCACCGTCATGCGCAAGCCGAGCCGGCGCGCCTCCTCGACCTCGATGTCGATGGCGTTCTCGAGCCCTGGCGGGAACACATAATGATGGTCCGCCGCTGTGGTGCAGCCCGACAGCAGGAGTTCGACGAGGGCGAGACGCGTGGCGAGGCGCAGATGTTCGGGGGTCAACCGCGCCCAGATCGGCGCCAGGCCGAGCAGCCAGCCGATCAGGTCCTGGTCGATCGCCGCCGGATGGGCGCGCGTCAGCGTCTGGTAGAAATGGTGATGCGTGTTGATAAGGCCAGGCAGGACGACATGGCGCGAGGCGTCGAATGTCGCATCGACCGGCGCCGACGGCGCCTGGCCGCGCGCGACAAGTTCGACGATCCGCGTCCCCTCGACCACCAATCCGCGTTCCGCGCCCTCGCTAAGAATGGCAAGCGGGTCTTTGATCCACAGACGCATCGGGTAGGGCGCTCTCTTCCTTCTTCGCCGGCACGATGGATCAAGGCCCCGCTTCTGTCCATTGCGGCGAGGCGCGCGACGCTGCGTCAGACCGACGCTTTGCGCGTCCAGTCTACCAGGCTGACCGCCTGGGCGGCGTCGAGCACCTGAACCGGCCCCGGCTCGAGGCCATGTTGCGCAAGCACGGCCTCCGGCGAACGATCCGGCCCGATCTGTGAAAAGACCGGCGGCCCGCCGGGCAGTTGCACCTTGTCGGCGCGCGACAGGTGAAAGGCATCGTAGCCGATATCGAGGAAGAGATCGAATACGTAAGTGCCGCCGACCACCCCGAGCCTGCCGGCGGCGAGCCCCAGCGCGGCGCATGCCGCGTCAAGCGAGGCGCCCGCCGGATTCCACAAAAAGGCGTGTGGGCGTTCAGGATCCGGCGCGAGTGCGGGAATCGCGCGCGTGAGCACCAGCCGGCGCCGTCTGGCCGAATTCACCTGGAATTCATAGGAATTGCGGCCCTGGATCACCGCGTCGACGCGATCGAGTTCGCGTTCGTAATATTGCTTGTCCGCCTCGAATGAAAGCGCGGTGGGGAAGGCGGCGTTGGCGTCGGCGATGGCGCCATCGGCGGAAATGATGGCATAGCCCTCGATCGAAAAGAGCCTGGCGCGCTGCGGCGGATCCCCCGGGCGTTGGGGCGGCTCAGCCAACGCGATTGGCCTCGCAGACCTTGAGATGCAGCCAGGCGTCAGATTTGCGAACGATCCACTCTCTCGCCTCAACCTCGTTGTTGAAGCTGCCAATGAAGACCTGCTTCCCCGAGGGAAGCGAGGCTCGCACTTGCCATCCGGCGGCGGTCCTGGTGTCGACCGGCTCGAATTCGACGCGGGGCTTGACATCGCTCATCACGATATTATGAGCCGGAAGGGGCCGGACCGCTAGAGGAAAATGCACGGCCGGTCGAATTCTGGCCATTATTTTCCGAGCGTGCTGATCGCTTGCTTAAGAAGGGCTGGCGCGGCCGGAGCCTCCCGGACTTGCGGCGCCATCATCGGAGCGCTAGGTCAGGACCCCGTCATTGCGACGGAGCGTTTCTGGAACGAGCGACAATGACCACAGATTACATCTCGGACAACCTCAGCGTCCCGAAGCTCGACGCCCTTTTTCCAAATATGATCGTCGGCGACAAACAGGCCGTCACATGGCCCTATTTCAGAAAGGAAATCGATCACCTCTGGTACGTCGATCGCCGCGACCCGCAGGTTGGATTCATTAACCGGGACGAAGCGGCGATTTTGTTTTCCAACGCGCGGCTTTTCTCGGGCCGGGCCGGCCTGGAGATCGGCGCATGGCGCGGCTGGTCGACCGCCCATCTCCTCGTATCGGGGCTGCGATCGCTCGATGTCGTAGAGCCTCTGCTTGGCGAGCCGGAATGGAACCGGGAATTTGTCGCGGCGGTGAAAGCTTCCGGCAAGGCCGATCGCGCCAATCTGATTGCCGGCCCTAGTCCGCAAGAAGTCGTCCGCCTGGGCCACGCCGGGCGGCGCTGGTCATTCGTCTTCATCGACGGCGACCATGACGGGCAGGCGCCGACGAGCGATGCGCTCGCAACTGAGAATTATCTGGAGCCGACGGCGATGATCGTATTCCACGATCTGGTGTCGCCGCATGTCGCCGCCGCCCTGCGCGCATTGGCCGGGAAAGGCTGGGCGACGCGGATTTACCAGACCGCGCAAATGATGGGCGTCGCCTGGCGCGGCGATATTTCACCGGTCGAACACAAACCGGATCCCGCGCAGAACTGGCGGGTTCCCGAACATCTCGCGGGATTTGCGGGGCCTGATCGCTGATGGGGAAGCGCTTCTAGATTTCCCGCTCCGCCCCGACGATCGCCCGCCAGAAGCCGCTATAGCCGAGTTCAAGGGCGATGATGCGGAATCGGAGGTCAACCGCGTCCATCACTTCATAGGCGGAATTGCTGCACAGCGAAAAAATGATCAGGCCATTCTTCTTGATGTAACGCCCGGCGTCGCGCACAAAGGCCCCCATGATGCGCCCTTCGGGATCGCAGAGACTGTATTTTTCAATACTGTTTTCAGGCTTCTTGTCGATCAGCGGCGTATTGAAAACAATCAGATCGAAGTCTTTTTCCCTGATGTTCTCAAACAGATCTGACGTCAGCGCATTGATTTCGATGTGATTTCTCTCGGCGTTTCTTTTCACCGCGGCGATCGCCTCGGGCGAGATATCCGAGGCGGTGACCTGGCATTTCCAGCGCGCCGCCATAAACAGCGAGATGGCGCCACAGCCAGCCCCTATTTCGAGCGCCTTGGCGACCTTTCTGGAATCCATCGCCCGCATGTTGCGAATGAATAGTTCCGAACTGGAATCTGGCGTCGGATGATAAATTCCGGCGGGCGCGTCGACCGTCAAGCCATCGATGACGAATTGTCCGGGGATGGTTTGTTTCTCGACATGGGCATGATGGCCGGCGGAAATATCCATCGCCGCGGTCGTCACCAACGAAGAAAGCCCGAGTCTTGTCAGGACGGAGCCGCGCGCTATTTCCCGTTTGTTGAACTCCATTCGTCATTCACTTTCAAAAACAGGACGGAAATTCCCAAATTCACATCTTTAACCAGATTGGGGAAACTCGCCCAATTCTGCGTCGCAGGCAATGGACCCCTGTTTGATGGCGTCCTGGCCTTCTCTTGGCGGCAAGCCCAAATCCCAGCCGAGGTAGGCGCGCCCTGTCATTGTTCCAGCGGCGCAGATGCGCCATGATCGCGAACAAACCCCGATCCTCAGGGATGAATTTCCGTCGATGTCACCGACGCGTCCCAGGGAATTGTTTTATGAACGGCGCAGAGAGATTTATGAAGGTGGCTCGAATTATCAAGGAGACACGCGATGACAAAGCATAAGATACTGACGAAATCGGAAATCGAAGCCGGATTGAAGCCCTTGCCGGACTGGTCCGTCAAGGGATCGAACGTCGAGGCCTCGTTCGAATTCAAAACCTTTCGAGACGCGATATCCTTCATCGTACAGGTTGCGATCGAGGCGGAGGTTCTCAACCATCACCCGGAATTTCATAATTCCTACAATAAAGTATCGTTTTCCTATTGCACCCATGACGTCGGCCACAAGATCACTGACGCCGATATCGAGATGGCCTCGAAAATTAGCGGCCTCGCCCATAGATTTCTGAGCATGAAATAGTCAAAAGCCTTCCTCAACGAAGGGCGCCTTCGCAGTTCGGGAACCACCTTTCGATGCGCCGAGCCTTGGCGCCGAAGAGTTGTCGCGCCCAGTCGAATGCCGCGGCGGCCTGAAATTCCGATCGATAGGGTGTTTAAAAAATGACTGGCCGCAAACTGTTACCTGGCAAAGAAATACCGCCGTCGGAAATTCCGGACTATTCGATCGATCGCAGGGATGTTTCGGAGATCTATTCGGGCGGGTTCATTAAAAGATTGAAAATATTGAATAATTTTGTCCATGAATCCGGCGAGGTTTTGGAGGGCGGCATATTTTATTGGGACCGCGACGCCAAATTCGCCGAAAACCCGCCGGCCGCCGATCTGGCGCCGGCGCGGCGAAATCTCTGGCGCGCGACCCGGTTCAAGAAATCCATGATCGAGATTGGCGTGAACGCCTGCCATAGCGCTCTGCTCGCTCTGTCGGCCAATCCGCACCTCGTCTATTACGGCGTCGATATCGACATCCACAAATATACGCGCCCTTGCGTGAACTACTTGGCGCAGGAATTTCCGGGCCGGGTGCATTATTACCCCGGCGATTCCCGGGAGGTTCTCCCGTATCTGGCGGTCCATCATCCCGAGTTGGATTTTGATATTTTCCATGTCGATGGCGGCCACACGAGCGAGGTTTGCCACGCCGACGTTTCCAATTGCCTTCGCCTCGCCCAAAGAGGTTTTGGCAAACATCTGCTGCTCGACGATATCAACGCGAGCTGGATTTTCGACATCTATGCGGAATTCGTCTCGAAGGGACATCTGACGACGGAGACTTTCTTCGGCGATTGGGAGGACGACAATCGCAATGTGCTAGCGCGGATTCTTTGATGACGGAAAGCGCTGGAACACACGACCTTGCAACGTTCTGGCACGGGCGGCTTGATCCCATCTCCTATAGCTGTCTGGCCTCGTTCGCCCGTGCCGGCGCTAATTTGAGCGTTTACAGCTATGACGATAAAATCGACCTGCCGCCCGGCGTCGATTGGGTCGATGCGCGGCGGATATGTCCCGATCAATCGCTGCTCTCGCGCTATCTCGCGGCGGGAAAGCCGTCGCTCGCCAAATTCGCTGATATGTTCCGCTACAGAATGATCCGCGAAACCGGCTGTTGCTGGGTCGATGCCGATATCGTCTGTTTGGCGAGACCGGATTTCTCGCGCGATGGTATTGTGTTTGGCCTCCAATCCAATCCTTATGGCGAGCTTCTGATCAATAATGCAGTCCTGAAATTGCCGCCCGCGCATCCGTTGTTGGCGGCGCTTAACCGAAAGGCTGAGGAGGCGGTCGGCATCGATCAGCCTTGGGGCGCGATCGGTCCTTTTCTGCTGACGGAACTGGCCGTGCGCCTCGGCGTCGCGCAACATGCCTGCGCTTCCCAGTCCTTTTATCCGATCGAACCTGATGATTTCTGGCGGATGCTGTCGCCTGGCTGGCGCGACAGCGTCGCTGCGGTGACGCAGCAGGCGATGTTCCTTCATCTATGGGGCGAGATGTTTGAGCGGTCGGCCTATGACAGGAATATCGCCCCTCCGGCTGGATCATTCCTACATGAAATGTTTCAGCGCGCCGGGACGCTGCATCGTTTCAAGCGCGCCTATGACGCGGCCGAGCTTGGCGCTCTTTTGGCCGCATGGATCCCGGCCGGTAACTTTTCCGGTCAGGCGGTTCCGTCGACTTGACCGGCGCAATCGCGCTATTGGCCCAATCGCGCTATTGGCCAATTTCGAGCGCGCGCGGGGCGGCAAACCAACCTCGCCTGAGCGACGTCAAGGACGCCAGACATGTCAGAGCTTGAGAGCCTGTTCGAAAACATCATGGCGCTCAATCGATGGAGCGGCGAGGAAAGCCGAAGCGGGCCAGGCTCGACATTGACCTACACCTGCAATCTGCGGAGTCAGCTCGGCGTATTCGTCGATAAATTCGCGATTCGGACTCTTTTTGATGCGCCCTGCGGGGATTTCCATTGGATGAAGGAAGTTAAGTTTCCCGCGGCGTTCTCGTATATCGGCGGCGATGTCGCCGGATCTCTCATCGACGACAACATCAAGAAATATTCGGGGGATGCGCGGAAATTCTTCAAATTCGACATTACTGAGGATCGATTTCCGCAATCGGATGTCTGGTTTTGTCGCGACTGCCTGTTCCATCTGCCGGACGCCTACGTCTTCAAGGCCTTGCGCAATTTTTGCGACTCAAAAATCGAACTGTTGATGATGACCAACCATGTTAATGCGACGGGATTCAAAAACGTCGATATCGAAGCGGGGGAATTCCGGCTCATCGATTTTTACAGCGAGCCCTTCGGCCTTCCAAGAGACGTGCTCTTTCGCGTCGCCGACTATGTCCATCCGTTTCCGCAAAGGGAAATGTGCGTATGGACGCGTGAACAGATCAAGGCGACCCTGGAAAAGCGCTGATCGGCGACAGAGCGCCAAGGCGACGGGCGTTCGTCAGGCGGCCGCTTTGCGAGTCCAGGTCACCAGGCTCAGTTCGTTGGTCTCGTCGAGAATCTCCCTCGGCCCGGGTTCGAGGCCGGATTGCGCCAATATTTCCTCGGGCGAGCGGCCTGATTTGACGGACGAGAACACCGGCGTCCCGCCAGGCAGTTTTGCTTTGCCGGCGCGGCTCATATGGAAAGCGTCGTAACCGATCTCGAGAAACATGTCGTAGACATGGGTTCCGCCGAGGATGGCGATCGAGCCGGCGGCAAGCGCGAGCGCGCCGCATGCTTCGATGAAGGATGCGCCCGCCGGGTTCCATAGCAGGGATTTGGGACGGTCTGGGTCAGGCGTGATCGTCGGGATTTTGCGCGTCACCACCAATCGACGCCGGCGGGGCGAATTCGGCTGGCCTTCGTGCGAATGGCGTCCGTGCACCAAAACGTCGAACCGATCGAGTTCGCGCTCGAGGAATCGATGGTCCGCCTCGATCTTGAGCGCCTCGGGCATAACCGCGCTCGCATCCGCGATCATGCCGCCGCCGCAGGTGATGACATAGCCTTCGATACGGTAGGGGACGGACATGAATGGGCATTTCCGGGTTGATCGGCGATTTGGCGTATCATAGGCCGGCACGGCGAGACCCGGCAAATAGGAAGCGCGCGCCGCCATGTCCAGGCGGCGGGACGAAATTTGGGCTCGCTTCGGGAGGACAGAGCGGGTACAATTCGGGCGAAAACGCGTGGCGCGGTCCGCGTTAAAGGAATGCCCATGCGAAACAGCACAACGCTGACAAGTCCATCGTCGGCTCGCCTCGCTCCCGACGAGGAAAAGCCGGCGCTGACCGATGCGGGGGCTGAGGACGCCTTCCGATCCATTCTCCGTTGGATCGGCGAAGACCCTGATCGAGATGGTTTGCATGAAACGCCCAAGCGCCTTGTTCGCGCGTTCCGCGAATATTTTTGCGGCTATGAGGAGGACCCGGACGAGCTCTTGAAAAAGACCTTCGAGGAAGTCGAGGGTTACGACGAAATGATCGTGCTGCGCGGCGTGACTTTCGAAAGCCATTGCGAGCATCACGTCGCGCCGATCATCGGCCGGGCATGGGTCGGCTATGTCCCGGATAGGCGGGTCGTCGGCATATCCAAACTGGCGCGCGTCGTCGAGGCCTATTCAAAACGCCTGCAAATTCAGGAACGCCTGACCGCGCAGATCGCCAATACGATCGAAACCGTGCTGAAGCCGCGCGGCGTGGCGGTCGTCATCAAGGCGACCCATCATTGCATGGTGAGCCGCGGCATCCACAAGCGGGGCACCGATCTCGTCACCAGCCGGATGCTCGGCTGTTTCCGCGATTATCCGATGACGCGCGGCGAGTTCCTGTCGATGGTCAATTCGGACGTGGAGCGCTGATCCCGGGCCATAGCCCGATGACGCGAAATTCGCCGGCGACCAAATGAGGCGGCGGTCTATTTGAGCGTCTGAAACGCCTTGAGGATTTTAGCGCGCATGGCGTCGTCCTGAATGGAAATGTCGCCCGAATCGGTCAAGGATTGTTTGCCGTCATGGGTTGACTGGATGCATTTCCCCGAAACGCAATTGAAGATGACGCCAAGCGAAATATCGCCGTTTTCGGTGAGCGTGCCGGGATCCCGGTTTTCGGTTATTTTGACGTCCTCGATCAGGAACGCGACTTCGTGACTGCCGGTCGTAACTTGGACGCCATTGCGAAACCCCAACACTTCCTCGCTCATCGACACCAGTCTTCCGTGCCCGTCCTTGCCGGGTCCGAATTTGACGGCCTTGGTTATCCAGGCCGTCGCGCCGCCGGGCTCTTGCGATCGATATCTGGGGTTCCCGGCGGTTGCGATCGGCAGATATTGGGCGAGAAATTGCTCCGCCTCCTGTTTTGACGCGAATGCGGCTTCGTCCGCCGCCGGTTGCACGATCTTTGGCATCGAAATCTCAAATCCCGGCTGCGCGCTCACTTGTTCCGCCCAAGGCGTCGCCGCCGCGCAGGCGGCGAGAGACCAGAAGATCACGAGGCCGCGCTGTGTGAAATGCCACATTTTTCGGACTGTTTCTCATGCTAGAAACCCTAAGCTCCCCGGGGGGCCAAGGGGCGTTTTTTGCCGGCAACAATCAAGACGGCGACAGGATGAACGAGGCCCGCAATATCGCATATTCGCGGCTTCTTGTTAATTCCATCCCTCTCCCCGAAACCATGCGGAAGCGCTTGGACGGCAAGTTTCCGTATTTCGGGGGTGGCGGGTTATGCGTATCGAAGGGCGCCGTGGCGCCGGCCCGAACAGGGACGGGTGGCTCCGCCGCCGGCGGTCCTGGGCGCCGACTTTTGAAAAGAGGCTGACTTTAGCCGTGATTTGTTGGACAAGGCGCTCCCCTGGCGCGCCGGACGCGCCCCTCAAATGCGAGGATCCGCGGAGAATGGTTTGAGCGCCGACCTGAATCCCTCTGTGTCCCCGACCGAACTCGGACCCTCTCGATGGGGCGCGTTCGGCTATGCCGCGTTCACGGTCATCTGGGCTGCAAGCACCGTCTCGAATGTCGGCACGGCGATGTTCGACACCGCCTCAGGCTGGTTGATCACCAGCCTCAACGCCAATCCGATGACGGTATCGCTGGTGCAGGTCGCGGTCAGCCTGCCCTTGTTCCTGTTCACGCTGCCGGCCGGCGCGCTTGCCGATGTCATCGATTCCAGACGGATGCTGATCGGCGCCGAGATCGCCATCATCATTGTCTCGGCAGTCTTCGCCGCGCTGGTTTCCCTAGGCTACGCCACGCCGATCGCTTTATTGCTGACGACCTTTTTGCTTGGCGTCGCCAGCGCCTTGAGCGGACCGGCATGGCTGTCGATCACGCCGCTGCAGGTGCCGCGGCGCGAGCTCGACAGCGCGATCGCCGCCAATAGCGTCGGCTTCAATCTCAGCCGCGCAGTGGGGCCGGCGCTCGGCGGTCTTGTTATCGCCGCGTTCGGAGTCTCCACGCCTTTCTGGGTTTTCGGCGTCAGCAATGTCGGAATTATCGCGGCGCTCCTATGGTGGCGTTCGCCACAGAAGAGTACGGACAGCTTGCCCGCCGAGCGTCTGACCAGCGCTGTCCGCACGGGCATTCGCCACGCCACATATAATCGAAACCTGCGCGCGACATTGGCGCGCGCACTGGCGTTCTATCCTTTCGCCTGCGCCTATTGGGCGCTGCTGCCGCTGATTGCGCGCGCCCAGATGGTGCAGGGGCCGGAGCTTTACGGAATCCTGCTGGGCGCCCTGGGCGCCGGCGCCATCGCCGGTTCGTTTGCGCTTGGCTGGCTCAAGGCGAAGCTTGGGCCCGATCGGACTGTCGCGTTGGGGACGCTCGCCACCGCTCTGGCGCTTTTCCTGTTTGGCATGGCGCATCATCCCGCCATCGCCATTCTGGCCTGCCTCGTCGCCGGCGCTTCCTGGACCGTGGTCCTGACAAATCTCTACGTCTCGGCTCAGGTCGCGTTGCCCGATTGGGTGCGCGGCCGCGGGCTCGCCATATTCCTGACGATCGTTTTTGGGGCGATGACGGCGGGCAGTGCGCTGTGGGGGGAGGTGGCGGGCCTCGAGGGGCTGCCGATCGCCCATTTCGCCGCGGCGGCTGGCGCGTTGCTGGCGATTCCGCTGACATGGGGCTGGAAACTTCAGACCGGAGCCGACCTCGATCTCACCCCCTCGATGCACTGGCGGGCGCCCGTCGTCACTCAGAAAATCGAAAACAATGACGGGCCGGTCCTGGTGACGATCGCCTATCAAATTGACGACAAGGATCGCGCAGCCTTCCTCGCCGCTCTCAACGAACTGGGCTATGAGCGCAAGCGCGACGGCGCCTTTGCCTGGGGCGTCTTCGAAAACACCGCCAGCACAGGGCGATATGTCGAAACATTCCTCATCGAATCGTGGCTTGAACTCATGCATTCCTATGAAAGGGTGACCAAAGCCGACCGGATGCTCGAAGAGCATATTCGCGGGTTCCTCACGGCCGCGCCTCAAATCAACCATCTGGTCGCCTCCGAGCGCAGGCGCCGATCCCGCAAAGGGCGCGCACGCGAAACGGCCCGAGCGCCCGCCAAGGCGGCATGACGACGTCGGACGCCGAGGCGCTGGACGCCAAGCGACATCGCGTTTTCGGAGGTAGGCATTGCCAAAGTTTTCTTGCAGATTGACAGCGTCGGCGTCAGGGCCGCCATTTGGCGCGGAGAGGCTGATTTGAGCGACGACCAGAATTCCTCCGCGGCTCCGATGGGCCTGCCTCCTTCCCGATGGGGGGCGTTCGGCCATGCGGCGTTCACCATTATCTGGATGACGACCTTCGCGGCGAACGTCGGCACCGCAATGTTCGATACCGGTTCAGCCTGGTTGATGACCAGCCTCAATGCCGATCCGATGGCCGTATCGCTGGTTCAAGTCGCGGCTCGCTTGCCAATATTCCTTTTCGTTCTGCCCGCGGGCGCGCTCGCGGACATCATTGATTCCAGGCGGTTTCTTATCGTGGTCGAATCGGCAATCGCGATTCTGGCGGCGATTTTCGCGATCCTGGTTACGTTTGGCCTGGCGACCCCGGTTTCCTTGCTGGCGACCACTTTTCTGTTGAGTTCGGGACTGTCGCTGGCCGCTCCGGCCTGGCTGTCGATCACGCCACTCCTGGTCGCCCGCGAAGAATTGGATGGGGCCTCGGCCGCTAACAGCGTCGGCTACAATATGAGCCGCGCCGTCGGTCCCGCCCTCGGCGGCGTCGCTATCGCCGGCCTGGGAGCGCCGGCTCCCTTCTGGATCGACTGTTTTGGCGCGATTGTGATCCTGGCGGGGGTGTTATGGTGGCGCTCGCCGCAAAAGAACGCCGGCAGCGGCAGCCTGCCCGCCGAGCGCCTGAGCCGGGCCATCCGCACAGGGCTGCGCTACGCCGCAAACAGCCGGCATCTCCGCGCGACGCTGATGCGCGCGCTCGCGTTTTTCCCTTTCGCGGCTGCTTATTGGGCGCTGCTGCCGCTGGTCGCGCGCCATCAGATGACGCAAGGACCGGAGTTTTATGGCATCCTGCTGGGCGCGCTTGGTCTTGGCGCCATCGGCGGCTCGTTAGCTCTCAATGGGCTGAAAGCCTGGATCGGCGCTGATCGCGTCGTCGCTTTGGGCACGCTCGCCAACGCATCCGCGTTAGTTCTGTTTGGCGTCGCGCATGACCCGATCACCGCGCTATGCGCGAGCCTCATCGCGGGGGCTTCGTGGACCATGGTGCTGGCGAGCCTTTATGTGTCGGCTCAGGTCGCCTTGCCCGATTGGGTGCGCGCGCGTGGCCTCGCCATATTGTTGACGGTTATTTTTGGCGCGATGACCGTCGGCAGCGCGGCGTGGGGGCATATTGCGGCGCTTGAGGGATTGCGTGTCGCCCATTTTTTGGCCGCCGCGGGCGCGATCATCGCCATTCCGCTGACATGGCGCTGGAAACTTCAGACCGCCGCCGGGATTGATCTCACCCCTTCCATGCATTGGCAGGCGCCGCCTGGCACGAAGCCCGTCGACGATGACCGCGGGCCGGTGCTGGTGACCATTGAATATCGCGTTGAGTCGAAAGATCGCGCGGAATTTCTCGACGCGGCCGATGAGCTGGGCCATGAGCGCAAACGCGATGGCGCCTTTGCCTGGAACATTTTTGAGGACGCCGCCGACAAGGGCCGATTCCTCGAGACTTTTTTGATCCAATCGTGGCTGGAGCTCATGCATGCGCGCGAGCGCGTCACCAATGCCGATCGCATGCTGGAGGAGCAGGTTCGCAAATTGCTCAAGAACCCGCCGAAAGTGACGCTTCTGGTCGCGCCCGAAAACGGGCGGCGTTCGGAAAAGAGCGCGCCGGCCCCGCTTGTCTTTCCGGCCGTCGCTTCGCCTTGAATGCTGACGAAGGCGTCGCCGGGACGCCGACCGGGCGACCCATCAGCGCTCGTCGAGGGGAAGCGGCGCCAAGCCCGACATAGATGAGTCGCTGAAATCGCTCCCCGGCTGCATTTCGAGACAGGTCAGCAATTCGACATAGCTGAAACTGACCCCTGCGGGCTCGGCGCAGGTCTCCCGCATATTCGCCGAATAATGGGCCCACTTTCGTTGGAGTTCATCTCTCGCAGCGCTCTCGTCCTGGATGCATACTTGAACGGCGCGCGCCTGATCCTCCGGGGGCAATCCTATTTTAGCGCCCTGACAGACATTATCGAGACTCGTGGTCGGTACGAGCGCCGCCAAGGCGACCAATAAAAGCGCGGTTCCCATCGCAATCCCCTCGATCATCGACCGGCCCGACCCTGTCGGCGCGCCGAAGTTGAAAGAACGAAACGCCTCGGATCACGAGGCCATCGCGGAGCGGCTCAGCCGGCTAGACTCGGCTTTAGACGCATCCACCTCTCCGGGATACTACGGGGCGGTTGGCGGGCGCAGCTATACGGGCGGATGCCGCCATAGGCACAAGGGACGACTCTTCATACACATGTATGCGTCGCGCCTCAGCGAGGTCCTCTACCGATTGGCGCGACGCCAAACGCTATCTGTCGAGGTCGAGAATCACCTTTTCTAGCCCCACCGGCGAGATGCGGATCATGCTCGTATAGGGTTCGCTGAGTTCGAGGATCAGGAAGATCGCGCTGGCGACCGCGCAGGCGCCGAGCGCCATGGCGGTCATGGTGGTGGCGTTGATCCGCGACAGCATGCCAAAGCCGCAGAACAGAAAGAACGCCCATACCGTCACGGTGACGATCAGCGGCCAGGATATCGGATTGGTCAATTGCAGGGACATCAGCAACCGGGTTTCGCCGATCGACGCGTAATGTTGGCCCGCGGCGCCCAGCAATTGCTTCTGCAGATCGGTGGTCGGATGGAGGGAGCCGAGAAAGCTGTTCATCGCGCCGATATTGGCGTAGGACGCGTTATAGGCGGCCGCCATCGCCTCTTCGTCGCCCCAGAATTGTTCATGCGCCCAGACGAGGTCGGTTCTCAGCAATTCGCGCCCCTGCTTGGCGTCCGGACCATATTGCGTCATCTCCAGATTGAATTCGAGCGCGCGCGCCGACAAGAGGTTCAGTTCATTCTGCTGCGTGGTGAAGACGCCATAGGCCGTCCAGATCAACAGTCCGAGCACCAGCGCCAGCAGCAGCGTAAGCAGCCCGACAATGCCGCCGATCATATCGCGCGAGCGATCCGACGTATGGTGTTCGGCGAGGCGCTTTTGCAGGAACAGCCCGATGAGGCCGCTGACGAACAACAGGACGGCGACGCCGACCGCGACAGCAAGGGAGAGCATGGGGGCCTTCTCGGGAGAGCCGGGGCGAGGGGAAACTCATACGATATCTGGCAGCCGGGCGCGAGGCCGCCCGAATCTGGTCAGAAACAGCAGCGCGCCATCAGTCCGGCAGGACGGCGGTCGCCTGGATTTCGACCTTGGCGCGCGCCTCGACGAGGCCTGTAACCTCGACCACCGCCATCGGCGGGAAATGCCGCCCCATCACCGCGCGATAGACAGGTCCCATGCGCTGGAGAGCCGCGCGATATTCCGCGAGGTCGGTCAGGTACCAGGTCATCGAAATGATATGTTCCGGGCGCGCGCCCGCCTCCTTCAGGATGGCGGCGATATTGGCGAGGGTCTGGCCGATCTGCGCGAGGAGATCGTCGGTTTCGAATTCGCATTGCGCGTTCCAGCCGATCTGGCCGCCGGTGACAATGATCCGGCCCCGCGCGGCCATGCCGTTGGAATAGCCGACCGGCCGCGCCCAGCCCTCCGGCTGCAGGATTTCATGCATGAGGGGCTCCGTGATTGTGCTCCTGCGAAACTCTGACGCCGTCTCGCAAAAGTTCCCTGGCGACAATCAGCTTCTGAACTTCGGTGGCGCCTTCGTAGATTCTCAACGCCCGGATTTCGCGATAGAGCCGCTCGACGATTTCGCCGACGCGCACGCCGCGCCCGCCGAAAAGCTGCACCGCCTGGTCGATCGTCCATTGCGCGTTTTCGGTGGCGGTCATCTTGGCCATCGCCGCTTCGCGGGTGATCGGCAATTTCTGCACGTCGCGCCGCCAGGCGGCGCGGTAGGTGAGCAATGCGGCCGCGTCGATCATCGTCGCCATATCGCCGAGCTTGGCCTGGGTGAGCTGGAGATCGGCCAAGGTCGCGCCGAACATGCGACGGGATTTGACATGGGCGAGCGCCTCGTCGAGGGCGCGACGGGCGAAGCCGAGCGCGGCGGCGCCGACAGAGGGGCGAAAAATATCGAGCGTGCGCATCGCGATTTTGAAACCCTCGCCAGCTTCGCCAAGGCGGTTTTCCGTCGGCACACGGCAGTTGCGGAGGCGAATGCGCGCCAGAGGATGCGGCGCGATGACGTCGATGCGCTCGGCGATCTCGAACCCCGGCGAATCGGCCTCGACGACGAACGCCGATATGCCGCGCGTGCCGGGCGCTTCGCCGGTGCGTGCAAAGACAGTGTAGAGGTCGGCGATGCCGCCGTTCGAGATCCACGTCTTTTCGCCGTCGAGCACATAATGGTCGCCGTCGCGCGCTGCGCGGCAGGTCATCGCGGCGACGTCGGAGCCGGCGTCGGGCTCGGATAAAGCGAAGGCGGTGATCAACTCGCCGCCCGCGACTTTGGGCAGGATGCTCGCCTTCAGCGCAGGCGCGCCGGCAAGGCTGATCGCGCCCGAGCCGAGGCCCTGCATGGCAAAAGCGAAGTCGGCGAGGCCGTCGTGCCAGGCGAGAGTCTCGCGCGCCAGGCAGAGCGCGCGGGAATCGATCGCCTCCCGCGCGCCGCCATAGGCGCCGGGCGCGACATGGGCGAGCAGGCCGGCGCCGCCGAGCATCGGGACGAGGCGGCGGCAGGATGCGTCGGCGTCGCGATGGTCGACGTCTCTGAACGGCGCCGCGGCGAGCCAGGAATCAGCGTCGCGGACGAAGGCGCGATGGTCGTCGTCGAAAAACGGCCAGTCGAGGGATGAGCGGTCCGGCCCGATCTTGTTCTCTGGCGAATTCATCGGCGCATCCCTCAATCGCCCTGGAATTCCGGCCGACGCTTGGCGGCGAAGGCGTCGAAGGCGCGGCGGAAGTCCTGCGTCGCCATGCAGATCGCCTGCGCCTGGGCCTCCGCTTCGATGATCTCGTCGAGGCCCATCGCCCATTCCTGGTTGAGCATCGTCTTGGTCATGCCATGGGCGAAAAACGGGCCGTCGGCGAGCGTGCGGGCGAGGGCGCCCGCCTGGCTCAGCAGATCAGCCCTCGCATGCAGCGCGTTGAAAAAGCCCCAGCTTTTTCCCTCCTCGGCCGACATTGCGCGGCCGGTGAACAGAAGCTCGGCGGCGCGGCCCTGGCCGATGATCCTCGGCAGGATGCCGCAGGCCCCCATATCGGCGCCGGCGAGGCCGACGCGGGTGAACAGGAAGGCGGTCTTGGCCTCCGGCGTCGCCAACCTGAGGTCGGAGGCCATCGCCAGGATCGCGCCGGCGCCGGCGCATATGCCATCCACGGCAGCGATGACCGGCTGCGAGCAGCGGCGCATCGCCTTGACGACATCGCCGGTCATTCTTGTGAAGGCGAGGAGGTCGGGCATCGCCATTCTGGTCAGGGGCTCGATGATCTCAAAGACGTCGCCGCCCGAGCAGAAATTGTCGCCGGCGCCGGTCAGCACGATCGCGCGTACGTCGGCGGCATGGCCAAGATCGCGGAAGAGGTCGCGCAATTCGGCATAGCTTTCGAACGTCAGCGGATTTTTCTTGTCCGGCCGGTTGAGCGTGATCGTCGCCACGCGGCCGTCCTCGCTCGCCGCCCAACCGAAATGGCGGGCCGGATAATTCTTGAACGGCTTTTTGCCGGCTTGCATGGCGTTGCTCATTGCTGACCTCTCATCCCGCCATCACTTCGCCGCCGGCGATCGCGATCGCCTGGCCGGTGACCGCCGCCGCGCCGGGGGATGCGAGCCAGGCGACGGCATCGGCGACTTCTGCCGGCAGCACCAGGCGCCCCTGCGGATTGCCGCGCACCAGCGACGCCTTGGCTTCCTCCGGCCTGCGGCCGGTCTTGGCGACGATATTGTCGATCGCGCTTTGCACCAGCGGCGTGTCGGTGAAGCCGGGGCAGATTGCGTTGACGGTGACGCCGGAGCGGGCGACCTCCAGAGCGAGGGCGCGGGTCAGGCCGACGACGCCGTGCTTGGCGGCGCAATAGGCGCTAACATAGGCATAGCCGGTCAGGCCGGCTGTTGACGCGACGTTGACAATGCGTCCGTTCGGCGAGGCGCTGATATCGTCGAGTATCTGTTTGGTCACCAGAAAGACGCTGGTCAGGTCCGTGGCGATGACCTTGCTCCACAATGAGAGATCGGTCTTGCTGAATGGCGCGCTTGGCGCCTCGCCGGCATTGTTGACGAGAATGTCGACTGGCCCCAAAGCCGCCCGCGCGGCGTCATGGCCGCGTGCGACCGCCTCCTGGTCGGTCACGTCGAAACCGTCGGCGATAAAGTATGCTTGCGCTCCCAGCGCCTCGGCAACCGCCTCCAGTGGCGCCCGCCGACGGCCGGCCAGGGTAACGCGCGCGCCCTCGGCGGCGAGGCGTCGGGCGATCGCCGTGCCGATGCCGCCGCCGGCGCCGGTGACGAAAGCGTGGCGCCCATCAAGGGAGCGCCCGCTCATTTTGGCGCTCCCGCCGCCGTGGCGGCGCGCGCCAGGCCCGTCTCATATTGGGCGCGGCCGGATTGATATTGCTTAGGCCAGGGCACGGATTTGACGCCGATCCGCGCCGCCTCATGCAAGGTCCAGGCGGCGTCGGCGAGATGCGGGCGCGCCAAAGCGCAGAGATCGGCGCGGCCCGCCGCGATGATCGAATTGGCGTGGTCGGCCTCGGAAATCGCGCCGACCGCCAGCGTTGGCATTTCGACTTCATTGCGGATCTTGTCGGCGAACGGGGTCTGGAACAGCCGGCCGTAGACGGGCCTGTCTTCTTTGACCACCTGGCCGGACGAGCAATCGACGATATCGGCGCCGGCTTGCTTGAAAAGGGCGGCGAAAATCGCTGCATCCTCCGGCGTATTGCCGCCCTCGAACCAGTCATGCGTCGACAGGCGCACCGACATCGGCTTGTCTTCCGGCCAGATCTCGCGCATCGCGCGGAACACTTCCAGCGGAAATCGCGCGCGGTTCTCGCGGCTGCCGCCATATTCGTCGCCACGCTGATTGGTCAGCGGCGACAGGAAGCTCGACAGGAGATAGCCATGCGCGGCGTGCAATTCGACGATGTCGAAACCAATCTCGACCGCATAATGCATTGCGCGCACAAAATCGGCCCTCACGCGATCCATATCCTCGCGGGTCATCGCGCGCGGCGCCTGCAAACGTTCGAGATAGGGCAAAGCCGAGGCTGAAATCAGCGGCCAATTGCCGGCATCCAATGGCTGGTCGGCGCCTTCCCAGGGAACTTTCGTCGACCCCTTGCGCCCGGCGTGGCCGAGCTGCAATCCGAATTTGGCCGGGCTCTCGCTATGGACGAAATCGCCGATGCGCTTCCAGGCCGCCGCCTGTTCGTCATTCCACAGGCCGAGGCAGCCCGGCGTGATGCGCGCATCCGGCGAGACGCAAGTCATCTCGCCGAAGACGAGGCCGGCGCCGCCGAGCGCGCGCGCGCCTAAATGCACCATGTGGAAATCACCGGGGATGCCGTCCCGCGCCGAATACATCGCCATCGGCGACACGACGATACGGTTCGCCAGGGTCAGCCCGCGCAGGCGATAAGGCGTGAACATCGGAGGCGGAACCGGTTCGTTGGCGGCGGGATGGAGGCCGCTGCGCGCGGCGAACCAGCGCTCATAGCCCTCCAGCCACGCCTTGTCGCGCAGACGCAGGTTCTCATGGCTGATGCGCTGCGAGCGGGTCAGCAGCGAATACATGAATTGCTCGGGTTCGAGATGGTCGCAATAGCGCTTGCCCACCACTTCGAACCATTCCATCGCATTGCGCGCCGCGTTCTGGATGCGCGCGACATCGACGCGGCGAACCGCTTCATAGGCGGCGAGCGCGGGCGGGATGTCATCGGGCGTATCGCCGATATCGCGGAACTGTTTGGCGAGTTCGATGGCGTCGTCGATCGCCAGTTTTGTGCCCGAGCCGATGGCGAAGTGCGCAGTATGGGCCGAATCGCCCATCAGCGCGACATAATTGACGCCGTTGAACGTGCTCCAGCTTCCGCAAGTGAGACGCGAGAAATTCAGCCAGGCCGAGCCGCGCAAATGGCGCGCATTGGTCATCAAGGCATGGCCGTCGAGCGTTTCGGCGAACAGCTTTTCGCAAAAGGCGATCGACTGGTCCTGGTCCATCTGATCCAGGCCATGCGCCTTGAAAACCTCTTCCGTCGTCTCGACGATGAACGTCGAGGTCTCGATGTCGAAGCGATAGATATGCGCCTGGAACCAGCCGTGCTCGGTCTTGCGGAAATCGAAGGTGAAGGCGTCATAGCGCTTTTTGGTGCCGAGCCAGATGTAGCGATTCGGCCGCACCGACAGATCGGGCTTGAAGGCGATCGGATAGCGTGCGCGGATTTTCGAGTTGAAGCCGTCGGAGGCGACGATCAGATCGGCGTCGGCGAATTCGCGGTCGCTCTCCACCTCACGCTCGAATTGCAGGATGACGCCGAGCTCCTCGCAACGCTTCTGCAGGATATTGAGCAGACGCTTGCGGCCAATGCCGACGAAGCCATGGCCGGTGGTGCGCATCTTGCGGCCCTTGAACAGGACCTCGATATCGTCCCAATGATTGAACGCGCTCTCGATTTCCGCCGCCGTGCGCGGGTCCCATTCGTGCATGCTCTTCATCGTCGCATCTGAAAACACCACGCCCCAGCCGAACGTATCGTAAGGCCGGTTGCGCTCGACGATGGTGATGGAATGGGCTGCGTTCTGCTTCTTCATCAGCAGCCCAAAATAAAGCCCCGCCGCCCCGCCGCCGATACAGACGATGCGCATATGGGCGATCTCCTTTCCTGGGGCCAGGCCGAATCGTGGGCGGAACTATGCGCCCGCCGCGGGCCGGCGCGAAGGGCGGGGCGCGGGAGGGGCGGCGGATAATTTAGAGGTAAAATATATAGGAATGAAGTTTTTGGTCAAGAGGGGAGGTTTTTGATCAAGAGGGAATGGGCTGACCGCGACGATCGCCATTGAAGAGAATTTTACCCGCGATGTTAGAAGGATTGGACACTTCGGAACGGGCGGCCTGGAGGTCTCGATGAAGAACCTCGATGACTTTGCAAAAGCCCAGCCATTGTTGGCGCCAGCCTATGAGGGCGGTTGATCGAGACGGGCGCTACGCCAACCGCCGTCATTGCGAGGGAGCGCAGCGACGAAGCAATCCAGACGAGGCTAGCAGAGCTCAGTCCGGATTGCTTCGTCGCTGCGCTCTCTCGCAATGACGAAGTATCGACGCGTCTTCGGCGCATGCAACCATTTTTACACTGCCGCGTTGTTGACCCGCAAACATCAAAGGCGGGCGAAGCTATGAGCATACTTCTCATCATTATCATCCTGATCCTGCTGTTCGGCGGCGGCGGCGGGTATTACGCGCATCGCAGCTACGGTGGGGCCGGACTCGGCGGCGTTCTTGGCCTGGTGTTGATCGTCATCGTCGTGATCTGGTTGGTCAATCGCGCAAGCATCGGCATTTGATCGCGCGTTCGAGCGCTTGGCGCGGGCTTTGCGCGCCTTCGCAGGCGACGCGTTAGCGAAGCCTGCGGCGCGGCGACGGATTCCTCCCCGCCGTCGCCGCGCCGGAATTCAAACCTCCAGCCATTCCTTGCGGATGGCGGCGTTGTTCTCGAGTTCGGCGGGCGTGCCTTCGAAGACGATGCGTCCATGCCCCATCACGTAGAGCCGCGCGCTGATTTTCAGTGCGATCGTCAGCTTCTGTTCGACCAAGAGAATCGAAACCCCACGCCGGCCGATCTCTTCGAGCAGGCGCCCGACATGTTCGACCATCATCGGCGAGAGGCCCTCCGTCGGCTCGTCGATCATGACGAGGTCGGGATCGCCCATCAGCGTCCTGCACATCGTCAGCATCTGCTGCTCGCCGCCGGAGAGTACGCCGCCCGGCGCCTCGGCGCGCTCTTTCAGTACCGGAAACATGCGGAACATGTCTTCCATCGTCCATCGTCCGCCGGCCTTGCCGGTCTTTTCGCCGAGCATCAGGTTTTGGCGAACCGTCAGCGTCGGAAAAATGTCGCGCGTTTCGGGGACATAGCCGAGCCCCTTGCGCGCAGTCTGATGCGGCTTCAGCCCGGCGATCTCCTCGCCCTTGAAACGGATCGAGCCTTTCGGCGCCACATCGCCCATCAGCGCCTTGATCGTCGTTGAGCGGCCGACGCCGTTGCGCCCAAGCAGGCTGACGATCTCGCCGGCGCCGATGCGGAAACTGACGCCGTGCAGAATATGGCTCTTGCCGTAATAGGCGTGGAGATCGTCGACTTCGAGCATGGCCGCGCTCATCAATGGCCCGCCTGTCCGAGATAGGCTTCTCGCACCGCTTCGTTCCGGCGTATGCATTCGGGCGCATCGCTGGCGATCACCTGGCCGTAGACCAGCACCGATATGCGGTCGGCCAGACCGAAGACGACGCTCATGTCGTGTTCGACCATCACCAGCGTCTTGCCCTGTGTGACCTTGCGGATCAGCGCCACCGCCTGTTCGGTCTCGGTCTTGCTCATGCCCGCGGTCGGCTCGTCGAGCAGGATCACTTCAGCGTCGCCGCCGATGGTGACGCCGATTTCCAATGCGCGTTGTTCGGCATAGGTCAGAACGCCGGCCTGCACGTCGCGCCGCGCGCTGAGGCCGATGCGCTCCATCAGTTCATCGGCGCGCTCGCCGACATCGCGCAAACGGTCGATGCCGGTCCAGAACGCATATTTATGGCCGAGCGACCATAATGCGGCGCAGCGCAGGTTTTCGTAGACCGATAATTTTGGAAAGATGTTGGTGACCTGGAAGCTGCGCGACAGGCCGCGACGGTTGATTTCATAGGGACAAAGTCCGCTGATGCGCTCGCCCTTGAGCCGCACCTCGCCGGAGGTCGGCTTGAAGCGCCCGCTGATGAGATGGAACAAAGTCGTCTTGCCGGCGCCGTTGGGACCGATGATGGCGTGGCGTTCGCCGGGGGCGATTTCGAGCGACACGCCGCGGATGATCGGCGTCACGCCGAAAGTCTTGCGCAAGTCATGCAGCGAAAGAGCCGCGCTCATGCCTCCGCCTTTCCGCGCAGATGGAGATTGACTGCGCCCCAGGCGTCGTTGACACGCGGCCAGAGCAGGCGGCCGCTAGCGACGCCCGCCGCCAATAGGGCGAGCGCCGCAATCCAGGAGGCCGGCGCATTGGCGTCGAGATTGAGGCCGGCGAAGCGCAGCACAGCGCCGTCGCCGGGCTCCTGTTGAAAGAAGCGTATCGCCATCTCGATCATCGCAATCGCGCCAACCAGGCCCGCGGCGATGGCGGGCGCGACGAGCGCATAGGAGGGCGCCAGGCGCCAGGCTTCGCCGCGCCGCAAAGCCTGCGCATGCAGCATCGCCCAGCCGGCGAGGCCGCCTGGCGAATAAAGCACGACGCCCATGAACAGCAAGCCGAAATAGAGCTGCCAGGCCTCGGTGACGTCGGACAGCATGACCTGCAAAAAGGTGATGATCACCGCACCGATGATCGGGCCGCAGAAATATCCGATTCCGCCGACATAGGTCATCAGCAGCACCAGGCCGGATTGCTGCGCGCCGAGTTGTTGGGCGTTCATGATCTCGAAATTGATCGCCGCCAGCGCGCCAGCGATTCCGGCGAAAAAGGCGGCGAAGCAGAAAGCGATGAAGCGGAGCATGCGCGGGGAATAGCCGATGAATTCGGCGCGGTCGGGATTTTCGCGCACCGCATTGCACATCCGCCCGAACGGCGTGCGCGTCAGCGCATAGATCGCCACTATGCAGACGAAGCACCAGGCGGCGACGAGGTAATAGACCTCGATCTGCGGGCCGAATTTATAGCCGAGGAACGGCGTCATTTTGGTGCGATTGGTGGCGATGCCCTCCTCGCCGCCGAAGAACGTGCGCAGGATGAACGAGCTCGAAGACACGAGTTCGCCGAGGCCGAGCGAGATCATCGAAAAGACGATGCCCGCCCTTTTTGTCGAGACAAGGCCGAACAGGAAGCCGAAGGCGAGCCCGGCCAGGCCGCCGACGAGCGGGATGAAAGGGGCGGGCAGGTCGAATTTGGCGCGGATGGCGGCATTCATCGCATGGATCGCGACAAAGCCGCCGAGGCCGAAATAGACGGCGTGGCCGAAAGACAAAAGGCCGGTCTGTCCGAGCAGCATATTGTAGGACAGCGCGAAGATGATCATCACGCCCATCAGGCTCATCATCGTCAGCGATAGGCCGGATGAGAAGATTTTTGGAGCCAATACGAACGCCAGCGCCGTCAGCAGCCAGGGCAACAGGAAGCGCGCATTCGCCGTCATGATTCACGCGTGCCCATCAGGCCGGTCGGACGGAAGATCAGCATCAGCACCAGCAGGAGATAGGGGATGACCGGCGCAAGCTGGGCGATCGTCACCTGCCAGAGATCGCCCAGGAATGGCGGCGCGTTCGGGCCGAACAATTGCGCGAAGGAAGTGTTCATCGCCACCGCGAAAGTCTGGATAATTCCGATCAGCAGCGAGGCGACGAAAGCCCCCGTCAGCGAGCCGAGGCCGCCGACGATGATGACGACGAACAGAATGGGCCCGAGCAGGTTCGCCATGCCCGGCTGCGTCACCAGCGCGGGGCCGGCGATGACGCCCGCCAGCCCGGCGAGGGCGGCGCCGACGCCGAACACGACCATGAATATTTTCGGCACGTCATGGCCGAGCATCGCCACCATGTTGGGATGGGTCAGCGCCGCCTGGATGATGAGGCCGACCCGCGTGCGTGTCAGGATGGTGAGCAGGAAGGCGAACATCGCCACCGCGGTCAGCAGCATGAACATGCGATAGGCGGGATAGGTCGTGTCGAACAGCCGGAATGCGACGAAATCGAGCGCCGGCGGAATGCGGTAGTCGACCGGCAGCTTGCCCCAGAAGATTTGCACCAGCTCTTCGATGACGAAGGCGAGGCCGAAAGTGAACAGCAGTTCGGAGACATGGCCGAACCGGTGCACGCGCCGCAGGCCGTAGCGCTCGACAAGCGCGCCGAGCGCGCCGACCAGCAGCGGCGCGACGACGAAGCCCGGCCAGAAGCCGATATGGCGGCTGATCTCGAAGCCGAAATAGGCGCCGAGCATGTAGAAGCCGGCATGGGCGAAATTGAGCACGCCCATCATGCTGAAAATCAGCGTGAGCCCGCTCGCCATCATGAACAGCAGCATGCCGTAGAGCACGCCATTGAGCGTCGAGAAGGTGATGAGCTGGAGCATGGGATCGACGACCCGGAGGAGTTTCTGCGCGTGAGGATCGACGCTCAGGACGCTTTGGCGGCCGCCGCGACTGGGCTGGGCGCAAAATGCGCGCCAGCCCCGAGACGACGGCTCGCGTGGGCCTGACCCGATCGTTACGAGGGATGATCCATCTTGCAGGTCGTCGGCAGCATCGTGTCGGCGCCCTTGACCACGCCGATGCTCTTCCATCCCCAACCGGTGCCTTCCTCGTCGAATTTCGCGCCGGGGTCGAGCGGGCCGAAACTGCCGATATAGATGTCCTGGAAGAGCTGGTGATCGTCCTTGCGCATCGAAGCGTCGCCGCCGTCGAAGGCTTCAACCTTCATCCCATCGAGTTGGGCGGCGACGACTTTGGCGTCGTCCGATTTGGCCGCCGTGATCGCTTTGGCGAGCATGCGCATCTCGTTCACAGCGCGCGGATAGAAGAGGCTGACGCCCTCCTTGGCGCGAAAGTCGGTCTCCCATTTCTGCGCTGCTTCAGGCGCGGAATTGGGCAGACCTTCATTGATCTGGAACACGCGATGGGCAAGGCCCGTCTGCTTGATCGCGGTCGGGCCGCCGGCGCCGCCCGCGTAATAGGTGTACCAGTCGGTCTGCAGGCCCGCATCGGCGGCTGCTTTCAACAGGAGTGCGATGTCCTGCCCCCAATTGCCGGTGATCACGGTATCGGCGCCGGACGCCTTGATCTTGGCGACATAGGGCGCGAAATCGGTGACCTTCAGCAGCGGATGCAATTCGTCGCCGACGATCTCGATGTCGGGACGTTTCTCCGCCAGCATGGCGCGCGCCTGTTTGTGGACCGATTGGCCGAAAGAATAATCCTGGTTGATGAGATAGACCTTCTTGATATTGGGCCGCCCCTTCATGAAGGTGGTCAGCGCGGCCATTTTAATGTCGGAATTGGCGTCCCAGCGGAAATGCCAATAGGAGCATTTATCATTGGTGAGGATGGGATCGACCGCCGCGTAATTGAGATACAGCATCTCCTTGCCGGGGTTGCGATCGTTATATTTGGTCACCCAGTCGGACAAAGCCGCGCCCACGGACGAGCCGTTGCCCTGGGTGATGAAATGGATGCCCTGATCGGCCGCCTTCTGCGCCTGGATCAGGCTTTCCTGCGGATTGGTCTTGTTGTCGAGGGGCACGATCTCGACCTTCTTGCCGTTCAGGCCGCCCGCGGCGTTGATCTCGTCGGCGAGATATTTGAACGTCTTCAACCCGACTTCGCCGATCGAGGCGCCGCCGCCCGACAGCGGATCGATATAGGCGATTTTTATCGTGTCTTCGGCGAAAGCCGGAGCGGCTATTAGGCTGGCCGCCAGCACAAAGCCGGCTATCCCTGTTTTCATCGCGTCCTCCCTGGTCGGCCTCGTTTTTCGAGCGATCGCCGTCACCTCACCATATGGCGGCGGCCTCGATTGTCCAGCGAATTTCCGAAATCAGGGTACCAACTTTCGGCGGTCCGTCCTTCGGGCGCGCGGCGAGATAATCGACGAGCGCGCTGATGTCCTGTTCGGCCGCCGCGGCGGCGAGGCCTTGGCGGGGGGAGCTATGGCGACCGACTTGACGCGCTATGATTCCGGTTCAACGCCATCGAGTTGGCGTTTCAGCGCGTCGAGATTGGCGAGGAGTTGCTTCTTGCCCTCCGCCTCAAGGCCGGAGAGCAGCGCGACCGTCCAGCTTTCGTGCTCGCGCGCCATCGCCAGGAAGCGGCCGCGTCCCTCCTCGGTCAGGCGGACGAAGATGGTGCGGCGGTCCTTCGGATGCGGCTCGCGTATGACGAATCTCTCCTGGGCGAGGCGATCGACGAGGCCGGTGACGGCGCCATTGGTCACCATCATGCGCTTGGAGGCGTCGGTCATCGTCAGCACGCCGCCGGCGCGTTCGAGCTGGGCGAGCAGATCGAAACGCGCCAGAGAAATGCCGAAGGCGCTGACGATCCTGCGCTGCAAGGCGGTTTCGATTCGGTTGGCGCAGGCAAGCAGCCGCAGCCAGATCCGTATCTCCAGATGATTGGCGCGCGGGGCCTCGGAGGGGACCGGTCCTGGCGCGCTCGATTTCTTTGTCCCCGCCCGCGGCGGCCTCTTGCGTGACGCCTCTGTAGCCATCGAATGTTCTGCTCCAGACAGGAGACGAATTGGAGGCGAGGAATCGCCGGTGCGGCCTTTCTTTTACCGCGCAATAGTTGAATACTCAAATATTCAGTCTCGTTGCATCTCGGCGCGTCGGCCCGCGCCTTCTCCAGGGAGCCTTTGCATGGCTGAAGTTGAAGCGGAAATTCCGAGCGGCCATTTGGACAGTTTCGCGCGCGACAACCTGCCGCCGCGCGATCAATGGCCCGACCTGATTTTCACCCGCGAGGAGTTCCGCTATCCCCAGCGGCTGAATTGCGTCGCCGCGTTGCTCGACCGCTGGATCACTGAGGGACAGGGCGACCGTCTCTGCATCATCGGCGTCGATGAAAGCCTTACCTATCGCCAGTTGCAGACGCGGGTGAATCGCATTTGCAATGTCCTCACCAACAAGCTCGGGCTGAAGACCGGCAATCGGGTGCTGCTGCGCGCCGCCAACACTGTGACGATGGCCGCCGTCTATCTGGCGGTGCTGAAAGCCGGCGGCATTGTCGTCGCCACCATGCCGCTGCTGCGCGCGCGAGAAATCGCTTATCCCCTTAACAAGGCGAAGATCGCGCTGGCGCTCTGCGACCACAGCCTCGCGGAGGAATTGGAGGGCGCGCGGGCGCTCGCGCCGGGATTGGAGCGGATCGTTGCATGGGGCGACGGCGGCCCGCACTCGCTGGAGGCGCTGTGCGCCGGCGAAAGCCCTGACTTCGAGGCGGCGGACACGGCGGCGACCGACGTCTGCCTGATCGCGTTCACCTCGGGCACGACGGGCGAGCCGAAGGGCACGATGCATTTCCATCGCGACATGCTGGCGATCTGTGACGGCTTTGCGCGCCAGGTGGTTCAGGCAGGCCCGGACGACCGGTTTCTCGGTTCGGCGCCTTTCGCCTTCACCTTTGGCCTGGCGATCCTGCTGTTTCCGCTGCGCATCGGCGCCGTCTCGATCGTGCTGGAGAAGACGGCGCCCGACGATCTGGCGCGCGCCATCGCGCATTTTGGCGCGACGGTCTGCTTTACCGCGCCGACCTCCTATCGCGCGATGCTGGCGCGGATCGACGATTATGATCTTTCCTCGTTGCGCCGCTGCGTTTCAGCGGGAGAAGCGCTTGACAAGGCGACCTTCGACAAATGGTTCGCCGCCACCGGCCTCAAACTGATCGACGGCATCGGCGGCACCGAAATGCTGCATATCTATATCAGCGCGCCCGATGCGGACATTCGCCCCGGCGCCACTGGCAAGCCGCTGCTGGGCTACGAGGCGAAGGTGGTCGACGAGGAGGGCCGCGAGCTTCCCGCCAACCGGATTGGCAGGCTCGCGGTGCGCGGCCCGATCGGCTGCCGCTATCTCGCCGATCCGCGTCAGACCAAATATGTGCAGGGCGGCTGGAATTTTCCCGGCGACAGTTTCCTCGTCGATGACGACGGCTATTTCTGGTACAGCGCGCGCTCCGACGATATGATCGTCTCGGCCGGCTACAATATCGCCGGCCCCGAAGTCGAAGCGGCGTTGCTGACCCATCCCGCTGTCGCCGAATGCGGCGTCGTCGCCGCGCCCGACGAAGCGCGCGGCGCGATCGTCAAAGCTTATGTGGTGCTCCGCGCCGACGCGGGCGCGCCGTCGCCTGCTCTAGCCAAAGCGCTGCAAGACCATGTCAAGGCGGAAATCGCGCCCTACAAATATCCGCGCGCGATCGAATTCGTCAGTACGCTGCCCAAGACTTCGTCAGGTAAATTGCAGCGCTTTGCGTTGCGTGCGATGGCGGCGGCGCCCAGGGGATAGAGGCGGCGACGCGCACATTGGCGCTTTCCGCTAACCCGTCTACGATCGCTTGGGGTTTCAACGAGACGAGGGCGCGAAAGCATGACGGCCGATTATGTGATCGTGGGCAGCGGCGTCAATGCGCTGGTCGCGGCGGCGCTGCTCGGCAAGAAGGGCAAAAAGGTCCTGGTGCTGGAGCGCAACGATCGCATAGGCGGCTGCATCCGCACCGAGGAAATCGCGCCGGGGTTCACCTGCGACGTGATGGCGACGACTTTCGTCCTGTTCGTCACTTCGCCCGCCTATGGCGCGCTCGCCGGCGATCTCGCCGCCCGCGGGCTCGAATTCGCGCATTCGCCGTTTCCGACCGGCGTTCTCCTGCCCGACGGGCGCCATCAGATTTTCACGATGGACCGCGCGCGCAACATCGCCGCCTTCGATACGTTGGCGGCGGGCGATGGCGCGCGCTATGGGGCGGAGATGCACAGGCTCGGCGCCGATGCGCCCTTTCTGTTCGCGCTGCTCGGCGGCTCGCTATGGTCTTGGAGCATGGCGAGGATCGTCGCGCGCGAGGCTTGGACGCGCGGGCCGCGCAACCTTGCCGCCTTCTTCGGTGAGGCGCTGCTGCCTGCCCGCGCCTGGCTCGAACAGCGCTATCGCTCAGCCGTGTTCCGCGCGCTGTTTGCGCCCTGGGTGCTGCATTGCGGGCTTGGCCCGGAAAGCGCCTATTCCGGCCAGATGGCCAAGGTCGTCGCCTTCGCGCTCGAGGCCGCCGGCGCGCCGATCGTCAAAGGCGGCGCCGCCAAACTGCTGCAGGCGTTCGAGAGGCTGATCAAGGACAATGGCGGCGAGATCAGAACCTCGGCGGATGTCGCCGCGATCCTGCTCGACGGCGCGGGCGCCGCATGCGGCGTCAGGCTCGCCGACGGCGCCGAGATCGCGGCGGGGCAGGGCGTCATCTGTTCGGTGACGCCGAACCAGCTCTACGAACGCCTGCTGCCGGCGAGCGCGAAGCCGCCGGAAGTGGCCGAGCAGGTCGCCGGCTTCCGCTATGGCAAAGGCGACATGCAGATTCATTACGCGCTGAGGAGCCCGCCGCAATGGCGCGATCCCGATCTGGCGAAAGTCGCGCTGCTGCATCTCTCCACTGGTCTCGACGGCGTCTCGAAGGCGGCCAACGAGGCCGAGCGCGGCATGCTGCCGGCCGAACCAACCGTCTGCGTCGGCCAGCCGACCGCGCTCGATCCGAGCCGGGCGCCCGACGGCGCCGCGATCCTGTGGCTGCAGCTTCCCGAGGCGCCGCGCTTCATCAAAGGCGACGCGGCGGGCGAAATCGCCGCGCCGGCGGATGGGCGCTGGAGCGCTGAGATTCGCGAGCGTTTCGCTGACCGCGTCGAGGCGCTGCTCGCCCATCATATCGAGGGATTTGCCGACCTCGTGATCACGCGCAAGGCCTATTCGCCCGCCGATCTGGAAGCCCTGAATGTCAATCTCGTCGGCGGCGATCCCTATGGCGGCTCTTGCGCCATCGACCAGTTCTTCCTGTGGCGGCCGCTGCCCGGCTCAGTCAATCACAAGACCCATGTCGCGCGCCTCTATCACATCGGCGCCTCGACCCATCCCGGCCCCGGCCTTGGCGGCGGTTCGGGATTTCAAGTCGCGCAAGCATTGGGGTGACGGCGTCCGCCGCTTGAAAGTCGGGGATCGACGTGCTTGCATCCACAAAGGCGCCGGCAGGGCGCGCGGGGGCGGCGGAACTCATGACTTCGGAAGCGCCCAAAGAGCCGCGACGGCGCGTGCCGCTGCCTGCCGGCTATCGGCAGGGCATCATTTCGGCGATCACCGTCCTGCTCGGCTTTTCGCTGCTGTTCGTGCGCTATTGGAACTTTGAAGCGCCCGGCGAATGGACAATCCCCTCGTTCGCCGCCGCGCTCCTGCTGACGCTCGCCATCGTTCTCGAACTCGTTGCATTGTGGCGGTCGCTGCGGATCGAGGACGACGACGAAACCGAATATCGGATAACCCTGCGCTGGTTCGCCGCCTCGACGAGCATTCTGCTGGTCAGCCTGCTGCTTGCGGCGCTGACCGTCTCGCATGTGATGTGAGGGGGCGCCCTCTTCTCCCCTTGCGCAGGGCTGTCCGGGGAAAAGAATTCGGTTGCAATACTTCACCTTTTGCAACCCTAGCACTTCATGCCCGGCCTTGTGCCACGGCTGTCCGGTTGCGCTAAAAAGTCCCGTCACGCGAGAGAATCTAGAACCTCTCGGCGTCTAGGCCGGGCTTGTCCCGGCCATCCACGCCGTGCCGTTGCAAGAAACTTTCGAAGTTGGCGGCTTCCGCACGGCGTGGATGCCCGGGACAAGCCCGGGCACGACGCGCGGGGGTTGTGTGGGACTTAAAATTTACAACCGGTTTTGCTGAACCGGACAGCCGTGGCCTTGTGCCGGGCATCCACGCCCCGAAGCCACCGCCAGCATAAAAGTTTGTTTGCAGCGGCGCCGCGTGGATGGACGGGACAAGCCCGGCCATGACGACGAAGGACGGTACACAAGCTAATTGCATCTCCGTTTGCGCAACTTTTCGTTTCCCCGGACGGCCCTGCGCAAGGGGGGAAGGAGCGCTACAGCGTCTCCACCGTCTTGAGCGCCCCATCGAGCGCCTTGCCGTCTTCATCGAGCAGCGCCGCCTGGATCAACCGGCGCAGCCAGTCGGCGCCGTCATCGCGGGCGGCGAGTTTGGGTAGGGCGCTGATGACGCGGTCGTATTTGGAGAGGCCGCGCGCATGGGTGTCGGAATAGCCTTTGACCAGCCGGCGCGCGGCGACGATCTGCAGGCTGAGGTCATAATTGCCGATATGGCGACGCACCAGCTCGAGCCAGGCGTCGAGATGCGCGCGCTCACGGCGGTGGCGCAGGTTTCCACGCCGGAAGCGGCGCAGGCCTGAGACGAAATAGAGCGCGAGGAACCAGCGCACCGTGCCGGTGCGCACGCGCCGGCCTCTGTTGACGACGAAGTCGATCGACGCGACGAGCTTCGGGCGACTTTCGACCCAATCGCCCAAGCCCGCCGGCAGGAGGCCGATCACCTCCTCGGCGCGCGGATGCATATATTCCGTCGTGTAGACGACCTGGTCGGGCTCGGCGAGCACCTCGTCGCGCACCCGCTGGAAGCGTTTGGCGCGCGTCTTCAGATCGGCGACGACGATGACGTCGTCATAGGCCATCGCCACGGCGATATGTTTGGCCGCCCTTTCGGTCAGCGCATAGGCGTGCGCCGCGCCGCCAGCTTTCTCGTCGAGCGCGAGAATTCCGAGCAGCCGGTCGAGATATTCGTCGCCATAGGCGGGATTCTGGAAATCGACGACGCGTTTGACGCCGGCGAACAGCATCGGGTGAACGACGGGCGGAAATTGCAGCGCGATGCGCGCGACGAGTGCGTCGAGTTCGAGATGGCCGGTCGAGCCGGGCAGCGGATCGAAGCGTTTCGGCTGCGTGCGCGACAACGGCTCGGGCGCGGCCGTGGATTGCGCGCGCTCGAAACCGGCGGCGAAGGCTTTGAGGCTCGGCGCAATGCCCTTGCCGCCAGCCGCGATCACCTTCTCGAACGCCTCGCGCGGGAAGGGCAGAACTTCGGCGCCGGCGAGCGCGCCGAACATCGTCGCCGAAATCACGCTGCCATGCTTGGCGGCGAGCGCTTCCATGTCGAAAGAAAAAGTGCGCTTGGCGGCGATGCCGGCCGCATCGGTCACAACCAGCGGCTCGCCGATGCCGTCGCCCGGCATTTCCTTCTCCGCCACCGCATAGGAGCGATGGGTGGAGGCGATCAACACTGTTTTATCAGGCGTGACGAGGCCGCGCAGGATCGAGCGGCCCGCCTCCATCAATTCAGCCGACAGCACGATATCGACATCGCCGGGCGAGGGCATCAGCGACAGCACCGGCGCGACGCCGTCTTTGGCGGGCAGCATTTCGATATAATAGATCGTCGCACCGGTGCGCTGGGCGACGCCGGGCACCGAAGTTGATTGCGCGCACCAGCCGCAGGCTTCGGCGAGCGCGACGATCCAGTCGCTGAGCACGCCGCCGCCCTGGCCGCCCATCGCGAGAACGGCGACCGAGATCGGCTTGTCGGTGGCGAGCCGGGAAGTGTCGACGGCTTTCGATGGCGCGGTTACATCGAGCATGGCGTCACGACGCGAAGACGATGCGGCGCGCTTCGCGGCGCCGTTGCAGGAAGCTGATGATTGCGCCGCGCCATTTCGCCAACCGCCGGTCCCATGCGCTTGGATTATGGATGATGTCGGCGCGATAGAACGAGGGACAGAGCACCGCGGCCTCCGCGACTTCGCCGCAATTGCCGCAGCCGACGCAGCTATTGTCAACCGCGGCGACCGGATCGTCCTTCAAGGGATCGTCGGTATGCTTGACCGACAGCGAGGGACATCCGGAGAGGCGAATGCAGGCGTGATCGCCGGTGCATACATCCGCGTCGACCCCGAAGCGCTCCTTGACCATCCGCTTGCCGTCCTTGACGGCTTTGGCGAACAGAGGCTTCACGCGACGCTGCTTGTTGAGCGAACATTCCGACGAGGCGACGATGATTTTCGGACCCGTCTCCTTGGTCGTCAGCGCCTCGCGCAGCGTATCGCGCATCCGGCCGACATCGTAGGTTCGGTCGATCTGGCGCACCCATTTCGCGCCGACGCCCTTCACCGCCTCGACGATGCTGTTATTGGTCTCGCGCCTGTCGTTGAGAGCGCGCGACGAGAGGATGTCCTGGCCGCCGGTCGCCGCCGAATAAAAATTGTCGACGATCAGGATGACGCCGTCCTGCTTGTTGAACACCGCATTGCCGATCGACGAGGCGAGGCCGTTGTGCCAAAAACCGCCATCGCCCATGATCGAAATCGCGCGCTTGTCGCTCTCGACATTGAACGCTGACGCCGAAGCGGGCCCGAGGCCATAGCCCATCGTCGTCGCGCCGATATTGAACGGCGGCAGGATCGAAAACAGATGGCAACCGATGTCGGCCGCCACATGATGGGAGCCGAGTTCTTTTTCGACCAGCTTCATCGCGGCGAAGATCGGCCTCTCCGGGCAGCCGGTGCAAAAGCCGGGCGGGCGCGCGGGGACGACGTCGCCCAACGCCTTTACCTTGGGATCGGCGAGGATCGCCGAGGGATCCGGCAGCGGCGGCTGGTTGCCGAGCATCGGTCGGGCAAACGTGTCGACGAATTTGCGGATGCCGGCGACCATGACCGGCGCGGTATATTCGCCGGCGCGCGGAAACACGTCCTTTCCGGAAATCCTGGTTTGCAGGTCGCGGCGGCGCAGGATCGTGTTGAGCGATTGCTCGATATATTCGGGCTGGCCTTCCTCGACCATCAGCACCGCTTTCTTGCCCTCGCAGAAAGCGACGATCTCATCGTCGATGAGCGGATAGGTCACGTTCATGACATAGAGGGGAACGGCGCTGTCGCCATAGACGTCGGCGAGGCCGATCTGCTGCAGCGCGCGCATCACGCCATTATACATGCCGCCTTGCAGGATGACGCCGATCTCGCCGCCCTCTGGCCCGAAGCGCTCGTTGAGCTTGCGCTCGGCGATGAATTTCACCGCGGCGGGCCAGCGCTTGTCGATTTTCTCCTTCTCATGGACGAAAGAGGCGGGTGGCAGGACGATGCGGCCGGTGTCGCGCACAGGGCTTTCGAGCGCCTCGCGCAGCGTGTAGGAAGGGCGCCTGTTGTCCTTGGCGATGAAACTGCCGTGCACGTGGCAGGTGCGGATGCGCACTTCCACCATGACAGGCGTATTCGAGACCTCCGACAATTCGAAAGCGGTCTCGACGGCATTGACGATCGAGGGCAGGTTCGGGCGCGGATCCATCAGCCAGATCTGCGATTTCATCGCATAGGAATGGCTGCGCTCCTGCATGATCGACGAGCCCTCGCCGTAATCCTCGCCGATGATGATGACGGCGCCGCCGGTGACGCCGCCGGAGGAAAGGTTCGACAGCGCGTCGGCGGCGACATTGGTGCCGGCGGTGGACTTCCATGCGACGGCCCCGCGGATCGGATACATCACCGAGGCCGACAACATCGCCGCGGCGGTCGCCTCCGAAGCCGATGTCTCGAAATGGACGCCGAGCTCCTCCATCAGGCCGGCCGCGTCGGACAGAACGTCCATCATATGCGAGATCGGCGCGCCCTGATAACCGCCGACATAGGAGACGCCCGATTGCAACAACGCCTTGGTGATGGCGAGAATGCCCTCGCCCCGGAATTCGTCGCCGGCGCCGAGCCGAAGATCCTCGACCTCGCGTGCGAAAGAGCGTTCCGCCATGCTGGCTCTCCTTTGGAGGCGCCGCGCCTCGCGCGTTCAATGCAAAATCATATTTCTGCGGAATTGGTGTGTCAATGATCGGGCGCGGCACTTCTCGCGCTTCGCGCAGGGCTGTTCGGGGAAACGAAAAGTTGCGCAAACGGAGTCGTCATGCCCGGGCTTGTCCCCGCCATCCCAAGGCGAATGCGGAGCATTCGTCCGCACGCGGCGCCGCTGCAAACAAACTTTGATGTTGGCGGTGGCTTCTGGGCGTGGATGCCCTGCACAAGGCCACGGCTGTCCGGTTGCGCTAAAAAGCCCCGTCACGCGAGCGAATCTAAGTGGAGTTGAACCTCTCGGCGTCTTGGCCGGGCTTGTCCCGGCCATCCACGCCGAGAGGTTGCATCAGACTTTCGAAGTTGGCGGCTTCCGCTCGGCGTGGATGCCCGGGACAGGCCCGGGCACGACGCGTGAGGGTTGTGAGCGACCTGGATTTTACAACCGATCTTGCCCAACCGGACAGCCGTGGCACAAGGCCGGGCATGACGTGCTAGGGTTGCAAATGGTGAAGTATTGCAACCGAATTCTTTTCCCTGGACCGCCTTGCTTGGCGGGAAAGCCCGCATGGGCGGATCGGAATGTTTAAACGCCCGCCTATGCCTCGAGCCAGCCGGAATCGATTTCCGGCAGCGGAATCGCAGCGAGCAATTGGCGGGTGTAGGGATGTTCGGGCGTCTCGAACAAAGCGGTCGCCTCGCGGTTTTCGACGATCTCGCCGTCCTTCATCACGATCACCCGGTCGCACAGGCGCCGGACGACGGAAAGATCGTGGCTGATGAAAGCGAGCGTCAGCTTCAACTCGTCTTTCAACCGCGCGAGCAGGTCGAGGATCTGCGCCTGGCTCGAGACGTCGAGACCCGAGACGATTTCGTCGGCGAGCACGAAACGCGGCGTCAGAGCGATTGCGCGCGCGATGCCGACGCGCTGGCGTTGCCCGCCTGAGAGCTCGTGGGGGTAACGCACGGCGAAAGCGCTGGGCAGCCCGACCGCGTGCAGCGCTGCCGCGGCGCGTGCGCCGGCATCGGCGGAATCGCTGGCGACATGATGGAACAAGAGCGGCGCCCCGATAATTGCGCCAATCGATTTTCTCGGATTGAGCGAGGAATAGGGGTCCTGGAAAATCACCTGCAAATCGCGCCGCAGCGGAAGCAAGGCGGTATTGCTGAGATGCGTGATATCCTGCCCATCGAAGCGGATCGCGCCTTCCGTCGGCTCGTGGAGCCGAACCATGGCGCGGCCGAGCGTCGACTTGCCCGATCCCGATTCCCCGACAATGCCGATCGTCGAGCCGGCCGGAATGTCGAACGAGAGGCCTCTTAAAATTTCGATGCGCGGCGCGGCGCCGAATAAAGGCTTTCGCGTCATGTCGGGCAGCGAGAGGCGCAGATTATCGACCCGGAACAGCGGCTCGCTCATGCGCGCGCCCTCAGCGGGGCCGAATGCGCCGCGGCCCAGTCCTTGTCTGTCTCATCGATCTCGCGATTGAGCGCCGCGATCACCTCCGGCCGCACCGGCGCCAGGGATTGTTCGGGCCGGTCGTAGCGCGGCGTCGCCGCCATCAGCGCACGTGTATAGACATGGGTGGGCGCGTTGAACAAAGTCGCGACATCGGTCTGCTCGACGATTTTGCCGGCATAGAGCACGCTGACCTGCTGGCAGATTTTGGCGACGACGCCGAGATTATGGGTGACGAACAGGAGCGCCGTGCCGCGCCGGCGCTGCATTTCGGCGATCAGTTTCAAAATCTGCTTCTGCACGGTGACGTCAAGCGCCGTCGTTGGCTCATCGGCGACGATCAGCTTGGGCTCGGCAGCGAAAGCGGAGGCGATCAGCACGCGCTGGCGCATGCCGCCGGAGAGTTCATGCGGATAGCTCCGAAACAAGCGCGCCGGCTCGCGGATCTGCACTTCCTCGAGCAGGCCGAGCGCGCGCGCCTTGGCGGCCGCGCTTGAAAGGCCGAGGACGCGGGTCAACCGATCCGTCATCTGGCTTTCAATGCGTTTCGAGGGATTGAGCGCGGTCAGCGGGTCCTGCGGGATCAGCGCGGCGTTGACGCCGACGAGGCGGCGCCGCTCGCGATCGGAAAGGTCGAACAGATTGGTTCCGCCAAGCCGGACCGCGCCTTCGATCACCTCGACGGCGCGCGGCAGAATGCCGAAAATCGCGCGGCCGATCATGCTTTTGCCGGCGCCGCTCTCGCCGACCAGCCCATGCACGACGCCCGGGGCCACAGCGATCGAAGCCCCCCGCAGCAGCCGGCCCTCGCCGCCGCGCCGCAACCGCACGCTCAATCGATCGATCTCGAGGAACGGCGCGCTCATCGCATTACCGGATCGAAACGTTCCTTCAAGCCCTCGCCGAACTGGCTGAAGGCGAGCACGGTCAGGAACAGGCAGATCAATGGAAAAACCAGGACCCACCAGGCCTGATGGACGATGCCGCGCCCTTCGGCGATCATCGAACCCCAGGTCGGATCGTCGGTGGAAATCGAAAGATTGACGAAGGACAGGATCGCCTCGACGATGACGGCGATGCCCATTTCCAGCGAGAACAGCACGACGATCGCCGGCAACACATTGGGCAGCACCTCCCGCGCCATGATGCGCCACGCGCCATAGCCGGCGACCTTCGCGCTGTCGACATAATCCATCCGCCTTTGCTGCATCGCCTCGGCGCGCACGACGCGACAGAACCGCGTCCAGTCGATCACCGCGATGGCGATGATCACCGAGGACAGGGCAGGGCCGAGCACGGCGACGAGCAGGATCGACAGCAGGACGGGCGGAAACGCCATCCAGATGTCGACGAGGCGCGAAATGATACGATCCGGCCAGCCGCCGAAGAACCCGGCGATGAGCCCAAGCAGCGAGCCGGCGAGGCACGCCGCGCTGCTGGCGACGATCGCGACGATCAGCGCCGGGCGCGTCGCATAGAGGATGCGCGAGAGAATGTCGCGGCCGAGACTGTCGGTGCCGAGATAATAGCCGGGCTCCGCGCCGGGCAGCCAGGCGGGCGGCAGCGTCTGCAGCATCAGGTCCTGCGCGAGCCGGTCGTGCGGCGAGAGCCAGCCGGCGAAGATTGCCGCGAACAGCAGCAGCGCGATCCAGGCGGCGCCAAGCCAGAGCCGGACGCTGCGACGTCTATGCAGGGCGCGCGGCTCAGCCATGCCGCAGCTTCGGGTTGAGCGCGACGTAGCAGAGATCGACCGCCAGATTGACGCCGACGAAAATCACCGCAAACAGCAGCACGATTCCCTGGATCAAGGGCAGATCGCGGCTGATCACCGCATCGATCGCCAGATTGCCGAGGCCCTCATAGGAGAACAGGCGCTCGACGATGACGGTGCCGCCGATCAAGAAGGTGAATTGCACGCCGACCACCGTCAGCGATGGCGTCACCGCATTGCGCAAAGCCTCGTGCAGGATGACGTAAGTTTCGGAGAAACCCTTGGTGCGCGCGATCAGCGCGTAGTCCTGATGCATGACTTCTTTCAGCGAGGTCTTGAGGATTTGCGAAATCACTGCGGCGAGCGGCAGGGCGAGCGCCATCGCCGGCATCAGCATATGGCCGATGAGATCGAGGGTGAGGTCAAAGCGGAGCCGCACGATGCTCTCGATCAGAAAGAATTGCGTGACGAACGGCAGTTCGAGCGTCGGCGTGACGCGACCCGATATGTCGAAGATCGGAAGGGCGACGCCGAACAGCAGGATGAAGGTCAGGCCCCAGAGGAAATCGGGCACGGAGAGTGCGATTCCATTGAAGAGATCGACGCCTGCTTCCGTCGCCGTGCCGCGCCAGCGCGCCGCCAGGATCGCCATGAAGCCGCCGATCGCGACGGCGAGGACGAGCGCGACAAAGGCGAGCTCCAACGTCGCCGGCAGGCGGCCGAACACGACCTCGGTGACGCTTTCGCGCAGCGAGATCGACGTGCCGAAATCGCCGCGCACGACATGGCCGAGCCAGATGACGAATTGCGCTGGGATTGATTTATCGAGCCCGTAGAGTTCGCGCAGGTTAGCGATGTCCTGCGGACTTGCGCCGGGCGGTATCATCATCGCGATCGGATCGCCCGGCGCGACGCGCACGATGATGAACACAACGACCGCGACACCAAGGAAGGTCACGGCGAGCGATACAAGACGGATGATCGCCGCGGAAGGGCGCATCAGAAAAGACCGCCCCTTTCCCTTCGCCTGCTGCGGGGCGAGGCGGCCGATGGCCGGATCGGAGGTCGGACCAACCTACCAGACGGTGAGATCAG
>DATBZF010000082.1:0-35807 GCA_036513315.1 Roseiarcus sp. | reverse complement strand
TCGTCCTCGGCGCGCTGTCGTCCGGCATGTTGCTCTACGGCGCCTCGCTCATCTATGGCTTTGCAGGAACCGTCTCCTTTGCCGGCGTCGCGGTCGCCATCCATGGTCAGGCAAGCATCGGCATCGTCTTCGGCCTGGTTTTCCTGCTCGCCGGCCTCGCCTTCAAAATTTCCGCCGTGCCGTTCCATATGTGGACGCCCGACGTCTATGAAGGCGCGCCAACGCCGGTCACCGCGTTTTTCGCCTCGGGACCGAAAATGGCGGCGATGGCGGTGCTGGTGCGCGTCGTCACCACCGCCTTTCCCGGCGTCGAGGGCGAATGGCGACAGGTGATCGTATTTATTTCGATCGCTTCGATGGCGCTCGGCTCCTTCGCGGCGATCGGCCAAACCAGCTTCAAGCGCCTGATGGCCTATTCCTCGATCGGCCATATGGGGTTCGCTCTGGTGGGTCTGGCCGCGGGCACCCCCGAAGGCGTCCATGGCGTCGTCGTCTATATGTCGATTTATCTCTTGATGACGCTGGGGACTTTCGCGGCGATTCTGTCGATGCAGCGCGACGGCCATTATGTCGAGAATATCTCCGATCTCGCCGGCCTTGCGCGGACCAACGGGCCGATGGCCTTTTTCCTCGGCGCGATGATGTTTTCGCTGGCCGGCATTCCGCCGCTCGCTGGATTCTTCGCCAAATTCTACGTCTTCGCCGCGGCGATCCAGGCCAATCTTTTTGCGCTGGCGGTGATCGGCGTGCTCTGCAGCGTGGTCGGCGCGTTCTATTATTTGCGCATCGTCAAAATCATGTATTTCGACGAACCGGCCAAGGCCTTCGATCAGGCGGGCATCGCCGCGCGCGTGGTGCTGGCGCTGTCGACGGCCCTGATCATTTTCTACGCCGTGGCGCCGGCCCCTCTCACCGACGCCGCCATGGCCGCCGCCAAGTCGCTGTTTTGAGAAACGGCGCGGGATCAGGCCAGGGACGAGAAATTCCGGCGACAGGCTGGCGCGTCGAGCGCCTTGCCAATGTCGGCTCGACCAATGACGAAGCGAGGCGGCGCGCTCTTGAAGGCGATCCCGGGCGTCTATGGATCGTCGCGCGCGAACAGACACAGGGCAGGGGGCGGCGCGGGCGCGCCTGGGCCTCGCCGCCCGGCAATCTCTACGCGAGCGCGCTGCTGATCGATCCGTCGCCCGTCGCGATCGCCGCGCAGATCGGTTTTGTCGCTGGCGTCGCCTTGCGAAGCGCGCTTGACGATCTCGGCGCCGATGCGGAAATCCGGCTGAAATGGCCTAACGATCTGGTCTGGCGCGGCGCCAAACTCGCCGGCCTCCTCGTCGAGGGCGCCGCCCTCGGCGACGGGCGCCTTGCCTGCATCGTTGGGATCGGCGTCAATTGCGTCAGCGCGCCGACCGGGCTCGCCTATGCCGCTGACCATCTCTCCAATGTTCTTGGACGCGCCGTATCGGCCGAAGATCTGCTTGCGCGTCTCGTGATCCGCTTTGATGAAGCCTTGGCTTTGTGGCGCCAGGGCGCGGACTTCGCCGCGATCCGCGCGCATTGGCTGGCCAATGCCGCCGGGCTTGGCGATCCGATCCGCGTCGCCGGCGCGCAGAGCCAGCGCGAGGGAATCTTCAGCACGCTCGACGAGCATGGGCGCCTGGTTCTGGACGGCGCAAACGGCTCCGAAATCATCGAGGCGGGCGATCTGTTCCTGATCAAGGAAGGGGCCGCCCGCTAAGCGGCGGTTGCTATTTGGAGCAAATGGGAGCCCCTCTCGCGCCAGTAAAATGCGATAAGCCCAATCATCTTAGAAAGTATCGACTTAAATGACTGAACAGAACGAACTGGTCTTCGCGCCGCTTGGCGGTCTTGGCGAGATCGGCATGAATTGCGCTCTCTATGGTTTTGGTCCGACCAAAAGGCGCAAATGGCTGCTAGTCGATGTCGGCGTCGCTTTCGCCGGCGACGACCTGCCGGGCGTCGATCTTATTCTGCCGGACGTGAAATTCGTCGAAAAGATCAAGAAGGACCTCGTCGGCATCATCATCACCCATGCGCATGAGGATCATATCGGCGCTCTCGCCGAGCTCTGGCCTCGCCTTGGCGTGACCGTTTACGCGACGCGCTTCGCCGCCGGCCTGTTGGAGGCGCGCCGCCTGAACGAACCCGGCGCGCCGAAGATTCCGCTTGAGATCGTCGCGCAAGGGGCGGTCGTGACGATCGGTCCCTTCGAGGTGGAATTCATCCCCGTCGCCCATTCGATTCCCGAGAGCTGCGCCCTGGCGATCCGCACGCCCGTTGGGTTGGTCGTTCACACTGGCGACTGGAAGATCGATGCGACGCCGCTGGTCGGCAGGCCGACCGACGAGGCGCGTCTCAGGGCGCTCGGCGATGAAGGGGTTCTCGCCCTCGTCTGCGACTCGACCAATGTGCTGCGCGAAGGCGAAAGTCCTTCCGAAGCCGATGTCGCCAGAAGCCTTTCGGCTTTGGTCGGCAAAGCGTCGGGCCGCGTCGTCATCACCACTTTCGCCTCCAATGTCGCGCGTCTTCGCGCGGCCGCCGAGGCGGGGCTGGCCAATGGCAAGCAGGTGATGGTGATCGGCCGGGCGATGGAGCGGGTGCTCGCGGTGGCGCGCGAATGCGGCTATCTCGACGGCCTGCCGGCGTTCCTTGGCCAGGATCATTTCGACCGTATCCCGCGCAGCCAGGTTCTCGCTTTGGCGACGGGCAGTCAGGGCGAACCGCGCGCCGCGCTGGCGCGCATCGCCGAGGACGAACACCCGACCGCCACTTTGGCGCCGGGCGATATAGTCGTGTTCTCCTCGCGCACAATTCCGGGCAATGAAAAGGCGGTCGGCAAAATCGTCAACGGCCTTGTCGCTCAGGGCATCGAGGTCGTCACCGACCGCACGCAGCTCGTCCACGTCTCGGGCCACCCGCGCCGCGCCGAACTGGCGAAAATGTACGCCTGGCTGCGGCCCAAAATCGCTATCCCCGCGCATGGCGAGGCCGTCCATTTGTCCGAACACGCCGATTTCGCGCGCGCCCAGGGCGTCAGCGAGGTGGTGCGCGCCTTGAATGGCGACATCGTCCTGCTTGCCGCCGGCGAGGCGGGGATCGTCGGGCAGGTCGATCATGGGCGGCTCTACAAGGACGGCGATATCCTGCTGCCGACCGGCGACGATTGCATTGCCCAGCGGCGGCGGCTGTCGTTTTCCGGCGTTGTTTCGATCGCGCTCGCGCTGTCGCCCAAAGGCGATCTTTCGGGCGATCCCGATGTAATGATCGCGGGCCTGCCGACCCGCACCCGCGCCGGCGGCGGCATGGACGAGGTCGTCGATGCCGCGATTTTCGAAACATTTGAGAATCTGCCGCGCGGCAAGCGCCGCGACGCCGACGCGGTTTCCACCGCGATCGAGCGCGCAGTGCGCAATGCGGTCAATGCCGTCTGGGGCAAGAAGCCCGCGGTGCATGTTCTCGTCGTCGAAGTCTGAAGGAGAGGCCGTTTGATCGGACGCCTGAACCATGTCGCGATCGCCGTCAAAGACGTCGCAGCGGCGAGCGCCCATTATCGCGATCAGCTTGGCGCTGACGTATCGGCGCCCTCATCCCTGCCGGAACATGGCGTCACGGTCGCTTTTGTCGTGCTGCCGAATACTAAGATCGAGCTGCTCGAGCCGCTTGGCCCGGATTCGCCGATCGCCAGATTTCTCGAAAAGAATCCAGACGGCGGCATGCATCACCTCTGCTACGAAGTCGACGACATTCTGTCGGCGCGCGATCGGCTGGTCGCGGCGGGCGCAAGGATTCTCGGCGAAGGCGCGCCAAAAATCGGTGCGCATGGCAAGCCTGTGCTGTTCCTGCATCCGAAAGATTTTAACGGGACGCTGGTGGAGCTTGAGCAGGCGTAGGGGATCGCGTCCCGCTACTTCGGCGATCCTCGCGCGCAAAGGCCGCTGGACGAGGAGCAAATGACGAAGCCAAAAATCCTTGTCAGCGCTTGCCTTCTCGGTCGGCCGGTCCGCTACGACGGATCAGCGAAGACATTGGTTCACCAGGCCCTGGAACGTTGGAAAGCCGAGGACCGGCTCGTGACGCTCTGCCCGGAACTGGCGGCCGGGTTCAGCACGCCGCGTCCTCAAGCGGAGATTGACGGCGGCCAATCCGGGCGGGAGGTCTTATCGGGGCGCGCGCGAGTCATCGAAGCGACCGGCGCCGACGTCACCGACCTCTATATCGTTGGCGCTCAGGCCGCGTTGTTGTTGGCTCAAGCCAACGATTGCCGCTTCGCGCTATTGGCCGATGGAAGCCCGTCATGTGGCAGTCGGTTCATCTACGACGGTCGCTTCGCCGGTGGGAAACATGCCGGCGCAGGCGTCACCACCGCGCTTCTTCGCGAAAATGGGATTGAGGTTTTTGCGGAATCCGAGGTCGGCATTTTGCAGGAACGGTTGGCGCCGGTCGGTCGCTGAGCTCGATCGACATTTCACCATCTGACCTATCTTCCTAGCGCCCGATGAAACCCAGAAAGGTGGCGAATCCAGCGCTGGTCATCGTTGCGCGCCCGCTCGCCCGCACGATCAGTTTCGGCCCGTCCTGGGCGAACGCCGCGCTTTCAATCGTGACCTCGAGGCCCGCCATCGGCGGCACGGCGGCGCGGGCGCGGGCCGCATCAAGCAGCTTGGCCAATTGCACCGTCAACGCCGCGTTCACGTCGCCAACAAAGGGGCTCGTCGCGTCGGTGATCGCGGGGTCGCTGGTTTTCAAGCTCACCGGCCCCGTCAGCCGCAACGCGATCGCTTGCGGGTTCGCCACGTATAATTCCACCGGCGCAGAAATGCTGACGCTGTCGGACGCGAGCTCGGTTTTGAGAACCGCACCCAGGATCTTCTTGCAAAGCCAAAGGGTGACATGGCCCGACAGATCGACGATCGCGCTCGCGCCATGCGGCGTGATCGAAGCCGCGTCGATGCTGTTGACGACGATGTTGACATTCTTATGGGCGCAGGGGTCGCGCGGCAACATCAGGCCGCGCGCGATGGCGAGGGCGTGATCCTGGATCGACTTGAGGTCGCCGGTGGCAATGGCCTTCAACGCGATCGCGTCGGCGTCGCTATGCACGTCGATCGAACCGGCGACGGGGATTTGAACGGCGACTCCCGCCACCGTCAGCGGCAAGCTTTTGGGGCCGACGTCGAGCGCCTGCGCGGCGAAAGGGACGCCGCACGCCAATGCAATCGCAAAAAGGCCGCTCGCGGCGCGGCGCTTGAATAAATTCCTCATTGCCAGTCTCCGCTTGGCGATTTCCGAGCGCTATCGCAGCCCGGCGCTGCACGCACCGCCGGTCCTGTCGCGTGCGCTATCGCAGCCCTTCATTCCTCGTTAATCATAAGAACCTGCACAAAAAGAAGGCTGGCCTTAAGAAATGATCGGCATAGTTCAGCGATGGCCAGCGCAAAGAGCCAGAACCCGGTCGATCCAACGTCGCGCGTCAGCTATGGCGAGGCGCGGCTGCGCAATGTCGCCGGGATTGATGCGGACATCGTGCGCCTCAAACACGCGGAGGAGAAGCTCCAGTTCGCCAATACGCTTCTGACGACGCAAATGGAGACCTCTCCAGACGGCATCCTTGTGGTGGACGCTGACGCGCGGATCATCTCGTTCAACCGGCGATTTGCCGATATGTGGAGCGTATCGCTCGATCTTCTCGAAGCCAAGGACGACGCACCCGTCCTGGCGGCCGTCATGTCGGCGATGAAAGATCCGCAGGCTTTCGTCGCGCGCGTCAAATATCTCTATCAACATCCCGAAGAAGGCGGGCGCGATGAACTGGAGACGCGCGATGGCCGGTTCATTGATCGCCACACCGGCGTGCTGCGCACCCCCGCCGGCGACCAGCTTGGCCGCGTCTGGTTCTTCCGCGACATCACCGAGCGCAAATTGGCCGAGGCGGAGATTCTGCGCACCGCGCGCTGCGATACGCTGACCGGCTTGGCCAATCGCGCCGTGTTCCTGGAGGCGGTTCAACATGCGATTGCGACCGTCAGACGCGGCGCCAAACCCTTTGGCGTGCTCTACCTCGACCTCGATCAGTTCAAGGATGTGAACGATACGCTTGGCCATCCTATCGGCGATGAATTGCTGAAGGCCGTCGCGGTCCGACTCAAATCAAATACGCGCGACGTCGACCTCGTCGCCCGTTTCGGCGGCGACGAGTTCGCCGTACTGGTCTGCGACGTTGGCGAACCCGCTAACGCCGCGATCGTCGCCGATACGATCATCAAGGCGATGGCCGCTCCCTTCATGATCGTGGGCAACGATATTCGCTGCGGCGTCAGCATCGGCATCTCGCTGTTCGGACCCGATGAGCCTGATACAGAGACGATCCTCTCTCGCGCCGACGTCGCCCTCTATCGGGCGAAATCGGAAAGGACGGGAGAGTACAGGTTCCACACCGACGCGATGGACAATGAGATTCGAACGCGCGTAACGCTTGGCGCCGAGCTGCGCGAAGGAATTGCGTTGGAGCAACTCTTCCTCGAATACCAGCCGCAAGTGGATATCGCGACGGGGCGGATAAAAGGTCTGGAGGCTTTGGTTCGTTGGCGCCATCCGTCGCGCGGCGTGCTGGGGCCTAATCTGTTCATCCCGGTCGCCGAGAAGTGCGGCCTGATCGCATCTCTCGGCCATTGGGTCTTGCGCCGGGCCTGTGCTCAGGCAAAACAATGGCTCGACGGCGGCATTGCGCCTGAAGCGATCGCGGTCAATCTTTCGGCGGTGCAATTCAAAAGAGCGTTCGAGCTGGAAACGGAGATCGCCAACGTCCTGGCGGAGACTGGCCTGCCGCCGTGCCGGCTTGAACTCGAACTGACCGAAACCGTCCTGATGGCGGCGTCGCGCGAACATAACGACGTTCTCCAACGGCTGCGTGGAAGCGGCGTCCGTCTCGCCATCGACGATTTTGGGGTTGGCTATTCCTCGCTCGATTATCTCCGCCGTTTCCCCGCCACCAGGATCAAGATTGCGCAAGCCTTCGTCGGCCAGATCGCCACGGAGTCGGGAAGCGCGGCGATCGTAAAAGCGACGATCGGGCTCGCCCGCGAATTGGGGATCGCCGTCGTTGCGATGGGCGTCGAAACGCCGGCGCAGCTTGATCTCCTCAAATCGTGGGGGTGCCCTGGAGCACAGGGGTTCTATTTCGCACGGCCGCTAGCCGCCGAGGACGTCGCGCCGCTACTGGCGCGCGATAGAATCGCCCGGGGCCATGAAATCCTCGCTACGACTGCCGCCTGACGGCGCCGCCGCCGCCCATGGCCCTGGCCGGCGCACGCCATTCAGTCAACGCGATCTGAAGATCGCTCCGCCTCGCGTGGCGGCGGTCCGACATAGCGGGCGCGGGGACGAATGAGGCTCCCCGTCGTCAATTGCTCCAGGACATGGGCGATCCATCCAACGGAACGGGCGATTGCGAAGATCGCGAACGGCGCCGTCGGCGGCAGATCACAAGCATCGGCCATCGCTGAAAGCGCGAAGTCGACATTGGGCCGTTCGCCCGTCAAATCCTCGACGACGGCGCGTAGTTCGGCGAAAATCGCGCTCGGCGCGAAATGAGCGAACAGGGCGGCCGCGCGCGGATCGCCGTCGGGATAGAGCGGGTGGCCGAAACCTGGCAGTCGATATCCCTGCGCGAGATAATCGCGAACGACTGTCGCCGCGCCGACGCGCGAAGCGGCGGTCTTCAACGATCGCACCCCCGTCGTGGCGCTGCCGTGAAGGGGGCCCGCCAAGGTCGCCAATCCAGCCAGAAGGCTGGCCGACAAGGGCGTGCCGGTTGAGGCGGCGACGCGAGCGGCGAAGGTCGAGGCGTTGAGCTCGTGGTCCGCCAGAAGCACCAGCGCGCGTCGAATCATGTCTTCGGCGGCGCGCGCGCGGCAGGCGACGGCGATGCGCCGATGCAACGGCGCGCCGGCGCGCGCGGCCGACCCAAACATGGCGATGGCGATATCATCGACGAGCTCCGCCGCCTCGCCGATCAGAACGGCGCGCGAGCGGCCCTGCGACGGCGGATCCCTATCCGCGCGCCTCGCAAGCGTCAGCAGCGCCGCTTCAAGCGGCGAGGCTGGTGGGCGCGCGGCTCCGCCGGCCTTGTCTGGCGCGGCGCCGAACCGAACTTCGTCGGCCTGCCATAAGAGCGCGGCGATTTGCTCGAGCGTCGCGGCGTTGGATAATTCGGCTGCGTCCTGTCCACGATACCAGAGGCGTTCTGAGATGATCGTGGAGACGCCGGAATCCAGCACCGGTTCACCCCAGCCGAGCGTTTCGGCGGCGACGGCGGCGACCGTTCGCCGCCCGGCGTGGCGGCGCGCCAGACGGTTGACGTCATCGCCATTGTAGAGGCTGCGTCGCGGGTCTTTCGGGTCCGGCTTGGCGCGGATTCGGCCGCGGCTGACGCTGGCGTAAAGCGTCTGACGCTGAACCCCCAGCGTTGCGAGCGCTTGCGCCGCCGTCAGCCAGGCCATATCCGCCTCGTATTGATCAATGACGTCAAGATTGACGTCAATTATACAAGGGTCGATCCTCCAGGCAAATCGGTTTGGAGGCCCAAGATGAATAATGGTCTTGACGATGTGCTGGCGACGGAGACGACGCTCTCGGACGTCGATGGGGCGGCGGGCGCGCTGATCATCCGCGGCCGATCGCTCGACGAACTCGCCGGCCTCGGGCGTTATGAACACGTTCTCGAATTGCTGCTCAATGGATTCTTCAGCGATCTTCCCGACGCTGACGATCTTGGCCTCGCCCTTGGAGGAGCGCGCCAGCGGGTGTTTCAGCTTGTTGCGTCGTGCGATCAGCGCCTGTTTCGACTGCCGGTCTTCGATGCCATGAGGGCTCTGACGGCGCAGCTCGAAGATGGCGACGATCTCGCCACCGCGTTGAACCTGATCGCCGCGCCGGCCGTATTCGCGCCCGCCATCATCCGGGTGAAGCGCGGTGGAACGCCGATCGCGCCGAACCCGGCGGCGGGCCATGCGAAGGATGTGCTGCGGATGCTTCACGGCAGGGAGAGCGACAACGAGGAAGCCGCGGCGCTCGCCACCTATCTGATCGCCGTCAGCGATCACGGCCTCAACGCTTCCACCTTCGCGGCGCGCGTCGTCGCCTCCACCCATGCCGGCCTTGCCTCCGCAGTCATCGCCGGCCTCAGCGCGCTCAAAGGGCCGCTGCATGGCGGCGCGCCGGGGCCTGTGCTCGACATGCTCGATGCGATCGGCGTCCCCGACGCTGCCGAGGCCTGGCTGGAGGGCGCGCTCGATCGCGGCGACCGGCTGATGGGGTTCGGACATCGCGTCTACAAAGTGCGCGATCCGCGTGCGGATGCGCTGATGCGCGCCGTGCGGAGCCTGTCGACGTCCAGGCGCGATAATGCCGGGCGAATTTCGCTCGCCGAGGCTGTTGAAGCGGCGGCGGTGCGAATCCTCGCCCGGCGCAAGCCCGATCGGTCGTTGAAGACCAATGTCGAATTCTACACGGCGGTGCTTTTGGAGGCGCTGGGCTTTCCGCGCGAGAGCTTCACCTGCGTGTTCGCCATGGGCAGGGTCGGCGGCTGGATCGGACACGCCCGCGAGCAGGCGCTCTACGGTCGCCTGATCCGTCCCCAGTCCCGTTACATCGGTCCCAGGCCCGATAGAGCCGCCTGACCCCGCCGGGCGGCGGCACGGGACGACACATCGTCTTGTGCGCCGCAGCAATCGGCGTTATTGAATGCCCATGCTTGATAATCTGAAGGCGAAAAACCGCGCCTGGGCTCAACGGAAAGTTTCCGCTGACGCCGATTTTTTCACGCGGCTGTTGCGCCAGCAGGCGCCGGAATATCTTTGGATCGGCTGTTCGGACAGTCGCGTTCCCGCCAATGAAATCGTCGATCTCGATCCCGGCGAATTATTTGTGCACCGCAATGTCGCCAATCTCGCGCCGCCGCAGGACGCCAATTACCTGTCGGTGCTGCAGTTCGCCGTCGACGTCATCAAGGTGAAGCATATTCTGGTGGTCGGCCATTATGGCTGCGGCGGCGTCGCCGCGGCGGTCGACGGCCAGCGGCGTGGCCTCGTCGATCATTGGCTGCATCCGATCCGCGAGATCTGTCACGCGCATCGCCATGAGCTGGAGGCGATTCCGGAGGAGCGCGCCCGCCTTAATCGTCTGTGCGAGCTCAACGTCATCCAGCAGGTCCGCAATGTCGCCTCCGACGTTTTCATTCAGGACGCGTGGGCCCGCGGCCAGGAGCTCAGCGTGCACGGCTGGGTCTATTCCCTGGCGACCGGCCTGGTGAACGACCTCAACGTGACGATCAGCGGACCGGAGGAGCTCGAGCAGCGCGGGTAACCGCGCGGCTCGAAACTTAAAGTTGGATCAGGCGCAAAAGCGTCACGCCGCGTCCAGTTTCAAAAATCCGCCCGACTGGCGACGCCACAGGCTTGCGTAGATTCCATCGCGCGCGAGAAGTTCGCCATGCGCGCCGGTCTCCACGATAGCGCCTCGATCGAGCACGATCAGTCGATCCATCGCCGCGATCGTCGAGAGGCGGTGCGCGATCGCAATCACGGTCTTGCCTTTCATCAGCGCGTAGAGACTCTCCTGGATCGCGGCTTCGACCTCGGAATCAAGCGCCGAGGTCGCCTCATCGAGAACGAGGATCGGCGCGTTCTTCAGCAAAACCCGCGCAATGGCGATGCGCTGGCGTTGGCCGCCCGACAGCTTCACGCCGCGCTCGCCCACTTCCGCGGCATAGCCGCGGCGCCCGAGCGGATCGGTCAGGCTCTGCACGAAATCATGCGCATGGGTCTGGCGCGCCGCCGCGATCACAGCCTCCATCGACGCTTCGGGCCGTCCATAGAGAATGTTGTCCGCAACGGAACGGTGCAGCAGCGAGGTGTCCTGCGTGACCATGCCAATCTTCTGGCGCAGGCTGTCCTGGCTGACTGCGGCGATATCCTGGCCGTCGATCAGGATACGCCCGCTCTCGACATCATAGAAGCGCAGCAGCAGATGGGCGAGCGTCGACTTGCCCGCGCCCGAGCGTCCGACGATGCCGACCTTCTCGCCCGGCGCGATGGTCAACGACAGATCGTCGATCACGCCGCCGGCTTTGCCGTAATGGAACCGCACATTCTCGAAGCGGATGGCGCCGCGCGGCGCGACAAGCTTCGACGCGGCGGGACGATCCAGCAATTGATGCGGCTGCGAGATCGTGCGGATGCCCTCCTGCACTGTTCCAACCGCCTCGAAAATGCCGATCGACACCCACATCAGCCAGCCCGACATATTGGTGATGCGGATGGCGAGGCCGGCGGCGACGGCGATGTCGCCGAGCGTGACGGCGCCGGTCATCCACAGCCAAACCGCGAGGCTGCCGGTGCTGGTCAGGAGAACGCTGTTCAGAACCGATATCGTTCCGTTCATCAATGTGATCAGCCGCGTCTCATTCTGGAAAGTCGCGAGATGATCGGCGAGCGCGTCGCGCGCGTATACGTCCTCGCGCTCGATATGGGCGAACAGCTTCACTGTCTGGATGTTGGTGTAGCTGTCGACGATGCGGCCGGTGAAAGTCGCGCGCTTATGCGCGATCTGCTCGGATCTCCGGCGGATCTCCGGCACGAAATGGCTCAAGGCGCCGACATAGGCGAGGATCCATAGCGCCAGCGGACAGGCAAGGCGCCAGTCGGCATGGGCGAAAATGACCAGCGCGGTCACCGAGAAAATCGCCACGAACCACAGAGCGTCGATGATCTGCACGACGGATTCGCGCAAGGAGGGTCCGGTCTGGACGACATTCGAAGCGACGCGGCCGGCAAAATCATTGGCGAAATAATTGAGCGACTGGCGCAACACGAAATGATGCGTCTGCCAACGGATCAGATTGGTCATGCCGGGCGCGAGCGTTTGCTGGGTGAGAAGATCATGCGCCAGATTGGCGAGCGGCCGCGCGATCAGGATCACCAGTCCCAGCCATAAGAAAGTCGCGCCGTAATCGTGCAAGACCCGGTCAGGGCTCGTCGCGCGCAGCATGTCGACGAGCGCGCCGACGAAGCGTACGATTGATACTTCGATCAGTGCGACGATCAGGCCGATCGCCAACAAGCAGGCGAGAAAGACCCGCACCTGCTTGCAATAGCGCCAGTAGAAGCCGATGAGGTTCGCCGGCGGCATGGATTCGTCGTGCGGGCGGAAAGGATCGATACGGCTTTCAAAAAAGCGGAACATGGCTCAAAATCCAGTCGGAATCGCGGCCGGCGCCCGCTTATGGAGCGGTGGCGAGGAGGCTCCGCAAAGAGCGGAGCGCTTTCGAGAAGCCGAAACGCGAAGAGAAAAGGTGACGCTGACGACGCGCCGTTCAGACTTGGTGGGGTCTGGTCAGAATGCGCTCAACCCGGAAACGGGATTATCCAGGACGCCCGTCGCATCAGGCTGAACGGAAAGGCGGCGCGCGATACGGACCGGATGGTCTGTTGAATTAGATTCATCCACTCCTCCTCGCGTCGCCCTAGGTCAAATGAATCCGCGGGAATCGTCCATCCGCCAATCCAGCGCCGCCTATAATCCAATTTGGCGCGGGCCGCTGCACAAATTTTGCGGCTGGCGCCGTTTCTCCGCATGGGTGTTGCGCGCCGGTGACAGTGAAGCAGGCGTGGTTGGAGACATCGGCGCCGCATTCAGCCGACTCACTCGCTCAGCTTTCCAGGAATTCCGGATGCTGCTCGAGCGCTCTGCCGATATGTTTGTAGGAAGAGTCGAGATGGGCTTTCATCGCCCGTTCGCATCGATCGGCGTCCCCGGTCCGCAGGGCGTCCAGAATGGCAAGATGTTCGTCGATGGGTTCTCGCAGGGGGCGAAGCAGACGAACCGAGAGATGGCGCACGCGCAGGATTTCGTCCATTGCATGCTGCAGAATGAGCCATGTCGCAGTCAGGCCGCTGATCTCGGCGATCGCGCGATGAAACTGACTGTCGACGACAATGTTTTCAATGAGGTCCGGCTCTTCCAAGGTCGCCAGCTGCTGGTCGACGAGAGCGCCTAAGGCGAGCGCGGCGCTATCGTCGAATCTTTCAGCCGCGTGCCGCACGATCAGCGATTCCAGGCTCCTTCTGATCAGGCAGAACTCCTTCACCCGCCCCACATTGATCAGCGAAACCGAAGTCCCGACATTGGGCACGATGGCGATCAGCCCGTGTGCGGAAAGCCGGTTGATCGCTTCGCGGATCGGCGTGCGCGAGACGCCGAGCCAATCAGCCAGCCAGCGTTCGTTGATCGATTCGCCGGGCTTCAACTGGACGGTGAGAATCTTCTCGCGCAGCACCTCATAGACCTGGTGCGGAACGCTGCGCCGGCGATCGATCGCAACGGAGGCGCTGCTCTTGCCCTCCGCGGGCGCTTTGGTTCTCAGCGCGGTCCGCATCCCCGATACGCTCCCAGCGATCATAATTGTTGCGCGACGATTTGAACTGGTATACCACTAGGCGCGATGCATCCTCAATCAATTTGGATGCCGAAGTTTCTGTCGTTTGATCACGATAAAGAGACCGAGCAAAAGGGAGGAAGGCTGTGAATCGCAATCATCAACTGCGTCGTGCGTTGGCTGTCGCCGGAATGTTGACGGCCGCTTGTGCGTTGAACTGTGCGCCTGCGTTCGCCGGGCCGAAGATCGTCTCTGGGCCAGGCGCCAATCCGGAATGTTTCAAGCCGTGGTCGGACAAGACGAAGTTTTTCCAATGGGATAAGAAGCCCGGCCCGTACAAGATCGCTCTGGTCAACGGCTTCGTCGGCAACACCTGGCGCATCCAGATGGTGAAGACGGCGAAAGCCTTCGCCGAGCAGGCGGGCATCAAGGAGAACATCAAGGAGTTCAAGGTCGTCTCCACCGGCACCGATGTCGCCGCCCAGCTCGGCGCGATGGAGGACTTCATCAATCAGGGCTTCGATGCGATCATCACGATCGCGGTGGCGCCCGACGGCTTCGACCGTATCATCCGCCTCGCCGACAAGAACAACGTCGTCGTGGTTCCCTTCGACAATATCCTCGACACCGACAAGGTAATGATGGTCAACGAGGACCAGAAGGAAATGGGCCGCATGTCGGCGCATTGGCTGATCGACGAATCCGGCAAGACTTCAGGCGACATTCTGGAAGTGCGCGGCCTTCCCGGCAATTCGGTCGATCGCGATCGCCATGTCGGTTTCCGCGAAGTGATGGAAGCGGCGCCGAACAAGTTCAACATCACCGAAGTCGTCGGCAATTGGGACACCGGCACTTCGCAAAAAGTGACGGCGGACGCGCTCGCGGTGCATGGCCATTTTGACGGCGTGTTCACCCAGGGCGGGTCGGACGGAACGGTGCAGGCGATGATGGACGCCAAGAACCCCTTCGTGCCAATGTCCGGCGAGGGCGAGAACGAGTTCCGCAAGCAGATCGCCGAGCATAACAAGGACGGGCTGAAGGGCATGTCCTACGGCCAGTCGCCGGCGCTCGTCGCCATTGCCACCAAAGCGGCGATCTCGGCTTTGCAGGGCAATGTGATGCCGCAACTGATCTCGATCCCGATCCCGGTTGCGACTTACAAGACGCTGAAGGCGGGCGAGAACTTCTGGCCCGACCTCAAAGCGAACTTCTTCGCGCCGAACCAGTTCCTGCCCTGTGGCGTGACCTTCACGGCGCCGGAGATCATGGCGCAGAGCGAGAAGAACACGCAGTGATCGAAGCGACCGGTCATTCCGGGCGGCCCGGCGTTCCGCCGGGCCGCTCGGTTCGATGTCGGTTTCGTCGCAAACGTTAAACATCGGACAGGGCCCGCCATGCCGGCATCGACGGGTGACGAATTTCTTGCGCTCTCGGGGATAGCGAAGCGTTATGGGGGCGTCCGGGCGCTGGAAGGCGTCGATTTCTCCTGCGCGAGCGGGAAGATCCACGCCGTGCTCGGCGAGAATGGCGCGGGGAAGTCGACGTTGATCAAGATCGTCGCCGGCGTCGTGCGGCCCGATGCGGGAAGCATGCGCCTCGACGGCGCCGTCGTCAGCTTCTCTAACCCCTCGGCGGCCAATGCGGCGGGCGTCGTCTGCATCTTCCAGGAATTGTCGCTGATGCCTGACTTGTCGGTCGCCGACAATATTTCGATCGCATCGCCGCCGCGCCGCTTCGGTCTCATCGATGCGCGGGCGCAACGCCGCAGAGCCGAGGCGCTTCTCGCCGAGATCGGCTGCGAGGACGTCAATCCGTTGATGCGCGTGCGCGATCTGCCTTTGTCGCGTCGTCAGATGGTCGAGACCGCCAAGGCGCTGGGCATGAATCCGCGCCTTCTCATCCTCGACGAAGCGACCTCCGCGCTGACCAGCGCCGATGTCGAAAAGGTCTATGCGATGCTGGCGCGATTGAAGGCGAAGGGCGTCGCCATCCTTTATATCTCGCATCGCATGCACGAAGTCGATGCGTTGGCCGATCGCGCCTCGGTGTTTCGCAATGGGCGCCATATCGAGACTTTCGACAAAGGCGCCCGTTCGACCGCCGAAATCGTTCAATTGATGATCGGACGGGACATCGCCACCCAATACCCGCCAAAGCCTTCGCGGCCACGCCCGACGCCTGTGCTCAAACTCGAAAATCTCGGCTGGGAGAAGCGTCTCGAACAGATTTCGCTGTCGGTCGGCGCCGGCGAGATCGTCGGTCTCGGAGGCCTTGACGGACAGGGCCAGAAGACCTTGCTCTTCGCGTTATTCGGCGTCCTGCGCGGCGTGACCGGAACGGTGAGCGTCAACGGCGTTCCGGTGCGGCCCGGCTCCCCGGGCGCCGCCAAGGCGCCAGGCGTCGGCATCGCGCTCGTTCCCGAAGATCGCAAGACCGAGGGCCTGATGCTGCCGATGTCGATCGCCGACAATCTGGCGATCGCCTCGCTCGACGCGCTCTCGACGGGGCCTTTCGTCGACCGCGCCAAGGAGCGCAAGGCCGTCGCCGACGGCATTGCGCGGCTTCAGATCAAGGTTGGCGACAAGAGCGACGCCGTCTCGACGCTCTCAGGGGGCAATCAGCAGAAGGTCGTCATCGCCAAATGGTTGATGACCGAACCGCGCATCATTCTCCTCAATGACCCGACGCGCGGCATCGACGTCGGCACCAAGCAGGAGCTTTACCGGCTGATGCGCGAACTTGCCGGCCAGGGCGCAGCGATCCTGTTCTATTCGACCGACTATGACGAACTGATCGGCTGCTGCGACCGCGTCGCCATCATGTATGACGGCCGCATCGTCCGGGAACTCGAAGGCGCCGAACTGACCGAGACCAATATTGTGGCGAGTTCTCTCAATATCGACGCCGCGCAAGCGGCCGCCCATGCCGCGCGCGAGGCCGCCCATGTCTAGCAATCTGGCGATCCGGCTGCGTCAGAACTTTGCGCTCGTCACCGCGATCGTGCTGTTTTGCGTCGTCTATCTCTTCTACCATCTCTCCCATCCCAAGGGATTTTCGTCGGCCGTTCTGGTCCAGAACGGCGACGAGGTCTTCACGCTGGCGATGGTGGCGATGGCCCAGACCGTGCCGGTTCTGATGGCCGGGCTCGATCTGTCCGTCGGCGCGCTGATGACCATGGTCGGCTGCTTCGCCAGCTATTTGCTCAGCGGTTCGCCGGACGGATTGGCGCTTGCCGTCGATGTGGGGAGCCTGCATCTCTCCTTTGGGTCCCTGCCGGGCGGAATAGCCGGATTGATCCTCGGCATGGTCATCTGCGTTGCGATCGGCACGCTTGGTGGGTTTCTCAACGGCTGCGTCGTCGTCTACGGACGCATCCAGCCGATCATCGCCACGCTGGCCACCGGCGCCATTTATATCGGCGTCGCGCTGTTCCTGCGGCCGCAGCCGGGCGGCAAGATCGACGAGGACTTGAACTGGGCCGTCACCAATTCCCTTGGCGACTTCGCCTCGACCGTGCATATTTTCAATGACGGCGCGGCGGCGTGGTTCGCGCCCTTCGCCTGGATTCCGACACCCTTCGTCCTGCTTGTTCTGGTCGCCGTGATCGTTTGGGTTCCGTTCCGGCGCTCGCTGACCGGGCGTGCGATCTATGCGATCGGTTCGGCCGAAGGCGCCGCCTATATGTCCGGGCTGCCGATCAACCGCGCCAAAATCGTCGCCTTCACGCTCGGCGGTTTCTTCGCCGGATGCGGTGGGCTGTTCCTGGCGATCCAGACCTCCTCCGGCAACGCCGACCTGCCGCAGGCGGGGACCTATACGCTGAATTCGATCGCTGCGGTCGTCATCGGCGGCACTTCGCTGCTGGGCGGCGCCGGCAGCGCCATCGGCTCGATCTTCGGCGCGCTGATCCTGCGGGTGATCTCGTTCTTCTTCCGCATTTTCGACATCGCGCCGTTGTTGCAACCGCTGTTCGAAGGCATCATCCTGCTGGCTGCCGTGAGCATTGGCGCGTTGCGGGTGCTGCGCATCAAGAACACGCTGGAGCTGTTTCGTTGAGCGCTTTTCCGGCAGGCCTGACTCTCTCGCGCGACGATCGGCCGATCGCCATCGCGGCTTTGTTCATCGTGGTGATCCTCGTCGCCGGAACAGTCTATACGCTGGCCCATTTCGGCAGCGCGCCGCTGCTCTCGCCAACCTACCTGCTGCAGCAATTGCAGATCGGCGCCTTTCTCGGCATCGTCAGCGCCGGGATGATGATCGTCATTCTCATCTCGCAGATCGATCTGTCAGTGCCGTGGACGCTGACGGCGGCGGCGATGATGGCGACTGCCGTAGGGGGGCCCTGGGCGATTCCGATCGGTCTTTGCGTCGGTCTGGCGGTCGGCTTGGTCAACGGCATCGGCGTCGCTTACCTGCGCGTGCCCTCGATGATTTTCACGCTGGGCGTCAACGCCGTGATGCGCGGCCTGATGGTCGCCCATACTGGCGGCTTTGCGCCCGAGACCGGCGCGACCGCCCTGATGCGCTCCCTTGCCGCCGAACGCACGTTCGGCATTCCCAACGCGCTGTTTGTCTGGATCGCGGTGTCGCTGATCGTCGTCGTAGTGCTGCAGCGGATGGCTCTCGGGCGCTACATCTACGCCATCGGCAACAAGGAGGCCGCCGCCTATCTTGCCGGCGTCAACACGCGCTGGGTCACCGTCATCTGCTTTGCGATCTGCGGCGTCACCGCCGCGCTCGCCGGCGTGCTGCTCGCCGGTTATTCGACCAAAGCCTATCAGGGCATGGGCGACGCCTATCTGCTGCCCTCTATCGCCGCGGTGGTGATCGGCGGCACCAACATTCTCGGCGGCCGCGGCCGCTATCTGGGAACATTGATTGGCGTCATTCTTATCGTTCTCCTGAACAGCGTGCTGTCGATCATGGAGATGCCTGAAGCCGGCCGCCAGATCATCTATGGCGGCGTCATTATCGCGATGCTGCTCGTCTACGGGCGCGGCGACCGGGTGGTGAGTTAGGCGATATCCGGCCTCAGCGCTTTGCGGCCGTGTCGCCGAGATGAGCGGCGCGCGCCGCCTCGACGACATCCGCGATTCCGGAAAACCCCTTCGCGCCGATGAGCAACTCGCGGCCAAGCGCGAGAACCTTGGTTTCGCAGAGCGCGCGCCGCTCCGCGTCGGCGATGCTCTCCAGATCTTCGGTATGGGCGAGGCCGAGCACGCGGCGAATCATCTTGGCGCCGGCGAAGGCGAGACTGTCCTCGAAGAGAACGCGCATGAATCGCTTGCGCTCGGCTTCCATCGCCGAATGCTCCTCCTCCGAGGTGAACAGGCTCGCAGAATAAGCATCGCCCTCTTTCGCCTCGCGCCAGAGCGCAAGGAAGCGGTCATGAAAACCGGTCCAGACCGCCTTGACCTGATCGAATATCCAGATGCGGTAGCCGTCGCGCTGATGGGGCGAGGCTTCATGGCCCTGCTGCGCGAAATAGGCGATGAGGAGATTGCCGATCACCGCGCCGACATCGAAACCGATCGGCCCGATGCAGGCGAATTCGGGATCGATGACGCGCGTGTCGTCCGGCGTGAGCATGATCGATCCGGTATGGAGATCGCCGTGAATCAGCGCCTGCGCGCTCGTCAGGAATTGATATTTGCGCGCCTGCGCCGCGACCTTCAGCGCCGCGTCGCGCTCGAAGGCCTGTTTCAGCGCATCGAGATACGGGCGGTTCCAGCGATTGAGGGGGGCCTCCCGATATGGATCGGTGAAAACGAGATCCTCGGTGATTTTGCAAAGCGCGATATTCGGCGCGAACAGCCCAATACGCGCCTTGTGCTCGGCGGCCGAGCCGGCGAGCACGGACGTGTTGAACAAGGTGGCGGCGAGAAATTCGGCAATATCGGCGGCGAATTTCGGATATTCAACGCCGCGGATCAGACCTTTGCGCATGATAATGTGCGGATGCAGATATTCCATGACGATCATCGCCTGGGCGCGATCGAAATGAAAAACGCGCGGCGTCAGGCGCGACGCATAGCGGGCCTGCTCGGTCAGCGCGCTATATTCGAACCAGGAGCGCTCGAGCGGCAGCGGCCAGGAATCGCCGACCAGCCGGACATAGGGCAGGGCCTGTTTGACGACGACGGCGCCGGTCTCGCCTTCGACGATGAAGACAAGGTTGAGATTGCCGTCGCCGACCTCGCGAATGCGCCAGTCGGACGCCCTGCCGCCGAGCCGGTCGCCAATGGCGGGAAGCGCGGCCAGAGTGGCGGCAAGCGTCGCGCCATCGACGGGCGCATAGGTCGCAGACGACATTTCGATCCTCCCACTTGTCGAATTGAGGCCATCGGCATCGCCAAGCGCCGCCCCGGCAAGTCCCGAGGATTATGGCGCCTTTCGCTATGCCGCCGCTACGGAGACGCCGCGCAGGCGTTCGATCAGTTCGGGAATGGCCGCCGCCGGGACCGGCCGGCTGAGATAATAGCCCTGGGCCTCGTTGCAGCCCTCGTCGCGTAGCCATTTGAATTGCTCATAGGTCTCCACGCCTTCGGCGGTCGTGCGCATCGACAGGCAGTCGGCAAGCGTGCGGATCGCGCGCACGATCGGGCCGGAGCCATCGGCGGCTTCAAGGTCCCGGACGAAGGATTGGTCGATCTTGATCTTGTCGAATGGAAAGGCCCTGAGATAGCTGAGCGAAGAATAGCCGGTGCCAAAGTCATCCATCGCGATACGAATGCCGTGACCGCGTAGCGTATGAAGCACCGCGAGCGTCGCCACATTATCGGCGAGCAGCACGGATTCCGTGATTTCCAGCTCGAGGCGGCGCGGCGACAGGCCGGTCGCCGCGAGGGCGCCCTGCACCGTCTCGATCAAGGAGGAGGCTTTGAATTGCGCCGCGGAAACATTGACCGCCAGCGTGATATGCGCAGGCCACTCGCACGCCTGCGCGCAGGCGCGCCGCAACACCCATTCCCCGATCGGAATGATCAGCCCGATCTCTTCGGCCAGAGTGATGAACTCGGCCGGCATGACCAAACCACGCTTTGGATGGCGCCAGCGCAACAAGGCCTCGAAACCGCCGATCCGGTCCCGCGCCAGATCGTAGCTCGGCTGGTAATAGAGCTCGAACTCGTTGTTTTCGAGCGCATCGCGCAGATCGAGCTCCAACATGCGGCGCGCTTGCAGCCGGGCGTCCATCTCCGCTTCAAAAAAGCGCCACGTTCCTCTTCCATCCGCCTTGGCGCGATAGAGCGCAATGTCGGCGCTCTTGAGAAGTTTGTCACGGGCCAGCCCATCTCCCGGCGCCAGGGAAACGCCAATGCTGGCGCCGATCGTGATGCGATGCCCGACGACATCATAGGGCGCGCTCAACGCCTCGATGGCGCGATGGGCGAGGGCCGCCGCGGCGTCGGGACCTTCCGCCCTGCGCTGCACGATCGCGAACTCGTCGCCGCCTAGCCTGGCGAGAGTGTCGGAATCGCCAGTACAATGCTGCAAGCGCTTTGCCGCCATCCGCAGCAATTCGTCGCCGACATGATGACCGAGCGTGTCATTGACCTGCTTGAAACGGTCGAGATCGAGAGAGAGCACGGCAAAGCCGCCCTCACGCCCCGCGTTGGCGATCGCGTCCTCGACCTTCTCGCCAAACATTATGCGGTTGGGAAGGCCGGTCAACGCGTCATGCCGGGCCATGAACGCAATGCGGGCTTCGGAATTGCGCCGCTCGGTCACGTCTTCATAGGTTGCGACCCAGCCGCCGTCCTCCATCGGTTGATGAACGATCGCCACGACCCGGCCGCCGCTCAGTTCCTGGTGGTAGGCGCCGCTCTTGCGCTGACTGACAAAGGCGATTTGCTCGGCCATCAGATCGGATGCGCTCTTGCCTTCATGGACGCCGGCGGCGATTCTCAGTTCCAGCACTTCGCGGAAAGTCAGGCCCGGCCCCACCAGATCAGGCTGCAATTCATAGATTTCGCAAAAGCGTCGATTGACGACCTTGAGCCGGTTTTCCGAATCGAACAGGCACAGGCCCTGCGACATATTGCTGAGCGCCGCGTCAAGGCGCCCATTCGTTGCAATGAGCTTTTCCTCCTGATCCTTCAATTGGCTGATGTCGCTCCAGACGGCGACCGATCCGCTGTCCTGGGTGACGCTTTGGCTCACCCGAAGCCACCGTCCGTCGCGAAGACGCGCCTCGCCGGTGAAGGGCAGGGCGCCGTTCGGCCGCAACAACGGCGCGCCGTGGCTTACGGGGTCGGCGAGCGCATCGGAAAGCCCCGCGACGGTCACGCCATCTCGCAGGAGAGCCGAGGCGCCGCCGAGGAAATTGACGGCCTGCGAATTCGCCAGAGCGATCCGGCCATCGGCGTCGACGACCACCACCCCCTCGCGCGAACCCTCGAGCGCGGCGGCGAGCCGCGTTTGCGCGGAGCGACGTTCCGCCATCTCGCGTTCCATCATCATGTTGATCTTGTCGCGCATCACGCCCATGGCGGCGAGCAGCGCGCCAAGTTCGTCCGCACCGCCCTGCGGGACCGCGCCGTCCAATTTGCCGCCGGCGATGCGTTCGGCGACCGCCGAGGCGGTCGCGATAGGGCCTATGATCCGCCGGGCGAGCAGCCAGGCCACCAAAGCGGAAAGCAAAATGCCGAGACTGGCGCCCACGAAATTGAATCGCAGGTCTGCCGCGACGCTCGCCAACGCATGCTGCCGGTTGGCGAAACCATCGCCGGCGGCGGCGTTCACCAGCGAGTCGATCGCTCGATCGACCGTCTCGGCGTAAGGATCGAGGGCGCTCCAGGAGACGTCCGGCGGGGCCGCTTCGACCAGGGCGGTTCGCTGAGCGTTCCAGGCTTCAACGGCGCGCCGCGCAATCTGCGCGGCTTGCACGGCGCCGGTCGATTGCGATCGCTCGGCGGCGATATGCAAATCTTCGTACAGCGACTGGCCGAGCCCGTCGATAGCGGAATCGAGCTTGGCTCGCACGCCCGCGTCGCTGGCGACCGAACGGCGGGTGAACGCCGCCTGCATGGCGGCGAAATCCGCCGCCGCCGCGTGGGCGTAATTGATGGAAATCAGCGATTCATCGAAGGTTTTGGCGACCAGCGCGCCGGCGTGCCTCATGCCAAGCGCCGCATAGGCGCCCACCGCGCCCGTGATGACGCTCATGGCGAGAAACGCGATTAGGATCCGCCCGCGGATCGTCGCGAACAACGAAACGCCGTGCGCAATGGGCCAGCGCCACCCGGCTGGCTCTTTCACGCGCTCCGAGGCGGTCGCTATATCGGCCATAGCCAGTCGTTGATCCCAAATATAGTCTAAAAATAGATGTGCTCCGTTAATGTCCTCTTAAGCAAGGCGGCCGAAATCAGCCAGAGATTTCATCGGTCCGCGACTGGCCCGCATCCTCCGGTCCGAAATGCTGCGATCGACGAAAAAGCCGCGGGGGGGCGCCCGCGGCTCGCTGTCAGAATGCTGAACGGATCGGGTCGAGCCCTCGTCTTCTCCTCAAGCTCGATGGCCGAAAGCGCGATAAGCGGTCCCGCCGAAATTTGGGGCAATCATTCGGTCGTCTTCGCCATGCTCACCAGAACAGGGTCCGCGCGGTAGGAATCGGGGAACAATCGTTTCAGCGCCTCGACCTTGGGCACGTCGTTGATCGCGATATAGGGATAGGTCGGATTGAGGGTGAGGAAGTCCTGGTGATAGCCCTCAGCCGCGTAGAATCCCCTCAGCGCTTCGATTTTGGTGACGATAGGCGCGCCAAAAGCATTCGCCTTGTCGAGCTGTGCGATATAGCTCTTGGCGATTTTCGCCTGATCGGCGTTGGCGGCGAAAATCTCCGATCGATATTGCGTGCCGGTATCGGGTCCCTGGCGGTTCAGCTCGGTCGGATCATGGGCCACCGAAAAATAGATCTGCAGCAGGCGGCCGTAGCTGACCTGTCGCGGATCGTAGGTCACTTTCACCGATTCAGCATGACCGGTCGAACCCGAGCTGACCGTCTCATATTGCGCCGTGCCCTTTTCGCCGCCGGAATAGCCCGAGAGTGCGTTCGTCACCCCCTTGACGTGCTGGAACACGCCCTGAACGCCCCAGAAGCAGCCGCCGGCAAATATTGCGACCTCCGATTCCGCGCTCGATTGTTCGTCCACCAGCGGCGCGGGCAGTGCGCGGGGCTGCTCGGCGGCGATCGGAGACGACAGTCTGAGCGTGGCTCCGAGCCCGAGAAGAATTGCGAAAAAAAAGCCCGGCCTCGCGAACCGCTGGAAGTGCGATGCGCCCAATTCATTCCGCCTGGAGATCATGTTCAACTCCTTTGTTCGCAGCCGGTCCCGAGAAAGCATGGCTCGGACGCCGGCCGCGACGGTCCTGTCGATCATACGAAACAAACGCCGGTTTGTTACAGGCAGGACGGGCCTCACGGCGATTTTACCATTTCGGCATTATCGCAACCGAACCATCCGCAAGAAAACGTCGTCGCGGTCGAAGAAATGATGTTTCAGGGCGGCGCCGACATGGAGAATGAGCAGCCCGATAAGGAGACGCGAGACGAGATAATGCAGAAATGTCATGCTGGCCGATAGCGCCGCATCGGGACCGACAAGATTGGGAATGACAAAAAGGTCAAAAAAGCGGGTCGGGATGGCGATGATCGCCGCGGAGGCCAGCAGCCAGCCCGACAAAGCCGCAACCAGCAGCAGCGCATAGAACGCGACATGGGTTGCGCCGGCCGCGCGCCGCTCCCATCGCGGCATCGCGGGCGGCGCCTCCGGCGAGGGCCGGGCAAGGCGCGCGCCGAGGCGGAGCAACAACAAGGCCACGCTGAGGAAGCCGAGCGACTTATGGAGCTGGTAAAGATCGAATTTTGTCGACGCCTTGAGGTCGCCATGCACCATGAACCAGCCAAGACCGAGCAGGGTGAGAATGAGAAGCGCCGACAGCCAGTGCAGCGCGATCGTCGACGGGCTCCAGCGTCGTTGCGAAACATCGGCAGGCGTCGGCGCAGATTCCCGAGTGGCGGTCATTGCTCGATCGCCTCGCTGGCGACCATGAGATCGACATCGCGCGAAATAATCGGAAACCCCGAGTTCATGCCATATGCGAGCCGATCGATCTTTGCGCGCGCCGTGAAGCCAAGGCGCGCATGAGCCTGCCCGGCCGGGCGACTGACTTCGACATCGACAGTCAAAGGTCGCGTCACCCCGAGCATTGTGAGGTCGCCAGTGACGCGAATTTGGCGCTCGTCAATTTTCTCCACCGCGGTCGAAGTAAAGGCGATTTCCTTGAAGCGATCGGCATCCAAAAAAGCCTGGCCGCGAAGATAGTCGCCGAACGAAGCGGAGCCGACATCGACCGACCCCGCTTCGACGCGAAAACTGACGCGGCTTTGCATCGGGTGATCGAAATCGACGCTGATGCGCCCCTCGAACTGGCGGAATTCCCCCTCCGTGCGAGGATAGCCGATTGCGTCGATGGCGAAGGAGATTCGCGTGCGCGCGGGATCGATCGCCCAATTTGAGCGGGCTGACGCATCGCCGGCCTGTCCGATCGCCAGAGCCGCGAGCATGAGCGCGGCGGCGAGAGGGCGGCGATGATTTCCGGAATTCGGCTCGAAAAACGAAGTCATGAAGCGGTCGCTTTCTTGGATGTTGCGGTGGAGTGAAAGTTGCGTCGTCGTGATGCGACGTTTCGGGGCTGGAGCTTCGAAGCAGCGCGAGGCGAGGGAATTTCTCGATCGCGAAATCAAAATGGATCGCATGGATGAGTTCAGAACCGCCGTTCGAGCGAATGGGCGAGTTCCGCGATTTGACTGACCGGCAGCCGTCCGATCAGCATGTAGCCGCGCCCGCCGCGCGCCCACGAGGCGCTGGCGAATTCCTCACGTGCTTTGGCCTTCATCGGCGCATCCGCCTCCGAATTGCGGATGATGCAAAAGAGAACCGGCCCTGTCGCCGCGTCGACATAGCCAAGCTGTCCGAGCGGCGCGCCTTCGAAGTTGAGAATCTGCGCGCCCTTGAACTGCAGGTCCGCCAGCGCAATCCGTTCCGGCGTTAGAACCAGGCCGATTTTGCCGCCAAGCGCAGCAAGTTGGATTTGCTGCGCGGCGGCGTCCTCGGCAAAAGTGTCTCGCGTGTAAAGGCCCATATATTCGGCAACCGCCCGTCGCCAGTCCTCGTGCTCGCCGTTCGAAGGCGCGGCGACCTCCGGCGCAGGCGCCAGCCAGGCGGGCCAATTCCGGCCAACGACGATCCCGGCGCAAAACAATATCGCGGCGGCCGCGGCGGCGAGGCGATTGACGCGGAAGGTCGACGACGCGCGGAGCGGCTGGTCGTCGGGCGCGCCCTCAACGATCGCCGCCAGCGAGGTCCGCAGGCGTTCGACAGGCGCCTCGTCGAGCAATGCGTGGAACGCCGGCGCGAACGGCCGCCCGCCCGCCTGCAACTGCGCCAGGCGGTCGCGCAACGCCGAGTCGGTCGCCAGGCGCGCCTCGACGGCGCGAAATGCGCCTTCTTCGAGCCGCCCGTCGATAAAGGCGACGAGCTGCGCGTCGTCCTCGTCTGCGCTCATGGTTCGGTCCCGCCCTCATCGCCCGCCACGACCGGTCGCCGCCCGGGCGTGGCTTGCAGTTTTCCAAGCGTCGCTCGCGCCGCCGCCAGCCGGCTCATCACCGTGCCGATCGGAGCGGCGAGAACTTCGGCGGCCTCGCGATAGCTCAAACCCTCGACATAGACGAGCAATACCGCCTCGCGCTGCGCCTCGGGAAGCCCGCCAACTTCCCTCAACACCTGAGCCGCCAAAATATTCGTTTCGATTTCGCCTGCGCCATCGACGACCAGCGCTTCGCTCGCATCAACAAAGCCGCCGCCCTCGCGCACGCGGCGGGCGCGCAACTCGTTGAGCCAGATGGACCGAAGAATCGCAAACAGCCACCGATCCAACCGCGTGCCCGATTGAAACTGATCGGCGCGTTCGATGGCGCGCACGCATGTCGCTTGGACAAGATCGTCCGCTACGTCGCGAGCGCCCGAGAGCACCAGGCCGTAACGCCACAGGCGCGCCAGATTTGGCGCCAGACCCGCCTTCACCTCTTGCAGACCGGTCGCCTTCATCAGAGACCCATCTTCGCGAACATATGTCGCTCTATTTGACGCATCAGCCGCCTTCGCCGCGGCGATCGAGAACCGATCTGCGAAAAATCATGCGAAGGCGAATGAATAGTTCGCGATCTCGGCGTGTTTGTTCGTCGTTCGTCGACAAGGAGGCGCACGCCATGACATCGATAATATCACAAAGGCGCATTCATATGCCCCTCGCTTCATTCGCTCTCGTGCTGGGCGCCATGCTGATGAGCGCTCCGCTCGCGATGAGTGCGGGAGGCGGAGGAGGTGGCGGCGGTGGTGGCGGTGGCGGTGGCGGAGGAAGCGGCGGCGGGCTGTCGAGCCAGCGCAATAGTCAGACCGATCTCACGACCTGCGACAGAGGCAAGGTCTGGGATGCGAAAAATCAAAAGTGCGTCGCCAAACACAGCGGCGTCCTGCCCGACGCGGCGCTGACGGAATATTCCTTCGCCCTCGCCAAAGCGGAACGCTACCAGGAGGCGTTGGAAGTTCTGGATATGCTGGAGAATCCCGACACGCCGAGGGCCTGGAACTATCGCGGCTACGCGACCCGCAAGCTCGGGCGCACGGAGGAGGGGGTGGGCTATTATCTGAAATCGGTCGCCCTCGATCCGAACTATGCGCAGGTACGCGAATATCTCGGCGAGGCCTATGTCATCCAGGGCAAGCTGGATCTGGCGAAAGACCAGTTACAAACGATCCAGAAATTATGCGGCTCGACCGAATGCGAGGAATATGAGGATCTCTCGGAGGCGATCGACAAGGCGCGGAATCTGTAATCCCAGATGATTGGCGGCGCGCAAACGGCGGGCGGACGGCGTCATTGGCCGCCCGCCCTCGATGCGCGACGCAATCGACGGAGGGCCGCTCATGGCGATCGGTGAATTGAAGGGTCGAGACGGGAATGGCGAATTTCCGCAAGGCTTGATCGATGCCGTGGTTTTTGTCGGACGCGCGTTGATGGCCGCTATCTTCATCGTCGAAGGCTACGGCAAGATCGTCCATTATTCCGATGTCGCCGGCTATATGATCGACCATGGCGTGCCGTCGCTTCTCCTGCCGCTGGTCATCCTGACCGAACTCGGCGGCGGCCTGATGACATTGGGCGGCCTGCTGACGCGCTGGGCGGCAATCGCGCTGGCGGGCTTTTCCATTCTCGCCGCGGTGATTTTCCATAGCGACGGGTCCGACGCGGGACAGGCCATCAATTTCCAGAAAAACCTCGCCATCGCCGGGGGCTTTCTCGTCCTGGCGGCGTTGGGGCCCGGCGCCTGGTCTCTCGACAATTGGCGGGCTCGGGTTCGGGCCCGGAAACCAGTCTCCGTGCAGGCAAATTAAGAGTTGTCGCCAGGCCGCTCCGGGTGCAAACTCGCCGCCAATGCGAGAAAGGACCATCGTCGAAGATGGCGCCAAGGGCCATGCGCGATGTTGGAAAAGGGAGCGATTGGTTGGGCGGCGGCGGTCGGCGTGGTCGCGGCCCTTGGGGTGGGGGGCGCCGTCTGGCATTATCGCCGCTCCGTCCCGCCGGAGGGCGCTCCGGCGCCTTTGGCTGAGCCGGCGCCGGCGGCTTCAAACAATTCCCGACAGGTCGCCGCCGCGACGCCGGCCGCTCCCGACGCGCGGCCCATCGCCGAAGCGCCGGCGCCGGCGCAACCCGCGCCCGCGGTTTCGTCGCCGACGCCCAAGCAGCCCGAGCCTTCCCCGGAAGCAGAATTGCTGCGTCCCCAGTTCGACATCGTGCGGATCGAACCAACGGGAGAAGCGGTCATCGCCGGCCATTCCGCGCCAAAAGCGAAGGTGGCGGTCACCGATCACGGCCAGGTCGTCGCGGAGGCGGACGCCGACGAAAGTGGACAGTTCGTCGTGTTGCCGCCAGCCTTCGCCCCTGGCGCCCACGCGCTTGGCCTCACCGCGCGGCTCGGCGACGGCGCCCCGGTCGCCTCGCCCGGGATCGTCGGGGTGGACGTGCCGCAACCGTCGGCCAGGCCAGCGCCGCTCCCCGCGATCGCCGCCGCGACGCCGGCTCCGGTCGGCAAGCCGAGCCCGCCGCCAGCGCCGGTTTCGCCGGCCAAGGAGGCCTCGACGCCTCTTGCCAAGGGGTCGGTTCAATCAGCCTCGTTGCAGCCGCCGGCCGCGCCGGCGCGCGCTTTGGCGGCGCCGGCGGTCAAAACCCCTGTCCCGCCGCCTGCCGCCTCGACAACGCCAATAAAACCCGCCGAACCCGTCGTGGTCGCCAAGGGCGATGCGTCAGCGCCCGCGTCGCCGCCGCCGCGCATCGCCATAACCGGCGTCGCCGCCGACGAGGCGGGCCGTATGGTCGCTGCGGGCGCGGCGCCGGCTGGCGCATTTCTGCGCCTCTATCTCAACGGCTCCTTCCTCGCCAATGTCACCGCGGGCGCGGACGGGCTGTGGTCGCTCACGGTCGAACATGGCATGAAGGGCGGCGCCTATTCCATCCGCGCCGATGAAATCGATCGCGCGAAAGGATCGGTGATTTCGCGGGCAGAAGTTCCCTTCAACTATCCCGAACATATTGCCGAACTGGCCGCCGGCGCCAAACACGCCGCGCCTGCGCCGGTCGTTGCGACCCCGCCGGTGGCGACGTCTCCAGCCGTGACCGCGCCTGCAACGACGACGCCCGCTGCAACGACGCCTGCCGTATCGCCACCCGCCGCGAGCGCGGTCATCGCCGCGCCAGCGCAGTCTCCAGCTTCCGCTCCCCAAAAAATTGCGGCCGCATCGCCGCCCACCGCAGCTGTCGCCATCGCCGCGCCCGCGCAGCCCTTCGCCGCCGCGCCTCATAAAGCTGACGCCGGGCAAACGCCCGCCGTATCGCCCCCCGCTTCGACCGCAGCCGTCGGGGCGCCAGCGCAATCCTCAACCTCCGAGCCCCCGAAGGCAGCTGCTGCGCAGACGCTCCCATCGCCCGAGCCAGTCCAGCCTCGCCTCGCCAAGGAGGCGCCAGCCAGCGCGTCGGCCGCTACGGTTTCGCCGCCGGCGACGCCATCGCAGCAGGCGACGGCGGCAAGCGCGCCGCCCGCTTCATCGGCTCACGCCATCGTCCGGACCATCGACACCAAGAGAGTGGTTCCCGGCGACAGTCTGTGGGCGATCAGCGCCCATCTCTATGGCAACGGCCTTCGCTACACGCAGATCTACGCCGCCAATGCCGGGCAGATCCGCAATCCCTCGCTCATCTATCCCGGCCAGATTTTCGTGCTGCCGCAGCCAACGCCTTATTGAGGGGGAGGCTTTCCGATGCAATTCGCGATAATGAAGCTCGCCGGAAGCGCGCTGGATTTTCTGACCAATGGCGCGGTGGGATGATCGCCGCGATCAGTTTGTCGTCATGCGCTCCCGCAGTCGCGGGCGGCTATTCGTCGTCGACGATCAGGTCATCGATCCGCACGCGCAGCCTGCGCGCCATGCGCTTAAGTATCGCTGCTTCGCCTTTTCGTCGTCCCGATTCGAGATCGGACACATAGCCTTGCGTAATCCCGGCAGCCTCCGCGAGGGCTTTTTGAGTGACGCCGCGTTTCGCCCGCCAGAACGCGAGGGGCGTCGGCGCGTCGATCGCCTGCGCTGCTTCTTCGGGGGTCAGCGTCTCCTGCTCGCCGCGCGCGAGAGAATCGGCTGTGCGCGCATAAGCGGCGGCGTCCATCGCATCCTGCATCGCCTCGAAATCGGCGCGAGAGATCAACACCAGCTCTTCGCCGGCGGGCGTGGTGACCAAACTGTGTTTCATCGTCGCTCCTTATTCGTAAATCCCGCCGCGCGGGCCGATACGCGTAACGCGGATTTCGGTCTCGTTTTCATCGAAGATAATCCTGAAATCGCCGACCCGCAGCCGCTTTCCGGGCTGGCCGACCAAGGCTTTGACGTCGCCCGCGCCGGTTTCGGCAAAGCGTTCGACCTTGGCCATGATCCGCTTGGCGTCCTTGCGAGCCCCCACGCGATCATCCAGCGCGGTCACAAGGCATTCGAACCTCCGACCCCCTCGTCCCGAACGAGGTGCGCTGCTTCTCGATATCAGTTAGATACGGCGTTGACACGCCAAATCGGAACACTTAGACAACGGCGTCGGCGCGGCGCATTGTAAAATGTGTTACAATCGGGCGGCTTCGCACCAGCTAACGCATTGATATTGATGGCGTTATTTTGGGGGATAGTTCAACGGTAGAACTGCGGACTCTGACTCCGTCAATCTTGGTTCGAATCCAGGTCCCCCAGCCAAGCTTTCATTTCGAATCAACTGCTTAAATGATCGTGAGCCGTGCGGCAGAGTCCGACCCGGCGCGTCTGCTTCTTGTCGCAAAACTCGGTCATGACGAAGGCCAGCGTCCGCGCGGCGAGGTCGCGACTTGCCCCTAAGCGGCCGTGAGGGCAAAGTCTTGGCCGTCCGCCGGACGCGTGGCCCGCGCCCTGGCCGGCGGGGCCAACAGGGAGGGGACAATCCCATGTCGTCGCAGAAAATTCTCGTCGCCCAGGGCGGCGGTCCGACCGCCGTCATCAACCAGTCGCTGGTTGGCGTCGCGCTGGAGGCGCGCAAATTCGCCGGCGTCGAGCGCGTCTATGGCGCGGCTTTCGGCGTGCGCGGCATCGTCAACGAGGATTTCGTCGATCTCTCCCGCGAGACCTCTAGCAATCTCGAGGCGGTCGCCAATACGCCATCCTCGGCGCTCGGCTCGACCCGCGACAAGCCGGATCTGGCCTATTGCCAGGAGATTCTCAAAGTCCTCAAAGCCCATGGCGTCGGGCGCTTCTTTTACATCGGCGGCAATGATTCCTCCGACACCGTGCGCATCGTCGCCGATGAGGCGCGAAAAAGCGGTTATCCCCTGCGCTGCGTCCATATCCCCAAGACCATCGACAATGATCTGGTCGGCTTCGACCATACGCCCGGCTTTCCCTCGGCGGCGCGTTTCGTCGCGCAGGCCTTCATGGGCGTCAATCTCGACAATGCCTCGCTGCCCGGCGTCTATTGCGCGATCATCATGGGCCGGCACGCCGGCTTCCTCACCGCCGCCTCGGCGCTAGCCAGAAAATTCCCCGACGACGGCCCCCATCTCATCTACCTTCCCGAGCGGGTCTTCACCATCGACGGCTTCCTCGCCGATGTGAAAGCGACATTCGAGCGGCACGGCCGCTGCATCATCGCCGCCTCCGAAGGCATCCACGATTCCTCCGGCGCGCCGATCATCACCAAGCTCGCCAGTACAGTCGAGAAAGACGCGCATGGCAATGTGCAGCTTTCCGGCACTGGCGCGCTCGCCGATCTCCTCTGCGAAGAGGTCAAGAACAAGCTTGGCCTCAAGCGCGTGCGCGGCGACACATTCGGCTATCTCCAGCGCTCCTTCGCCGGCTGCGTCTCCGACGTCGACCAGCGCGAGGCGCGCGAGGTCGGCGAGAAGGCGGTGCAATACGCGCTCTGGGGCGACACGGACGGCTCGGTGGCGATCCGCCGCACCGCGTCCTACGCCGTCGATTACCCGCTGATACCGCTGGAGACGGTGGCCGGCAAGACGCGAGTGATGGAGGATGAATTCATCAACGCCTCCGGCAATGGCGTGACTGCGGCGTTCGACGCCTATCTCAGGCCGTTGCTGGGCTCCGGCCTGCCGGAGGTCGAGCGGCTGCGGATGAGCAACGTGGCGAAGATCCTGAAATAGGCGGGGCAGGGTGGCGAGTGCGGCGGGCCGAGGCTGCAACCCGGCACGTCATGCCGTGGTCTTGTGCCGGGCATCCGCGCCCTAAAGGCAATCGCGAACTTCGAAAGGTCTTTGCCGCCTCGCCCCATGGATGGGACAAGCCCGGCCATGACGTTGGAAGACGCAACAGTTCAACAATCCGCCCGACTGAGATAAAGCGCTTCGCCGGCGGATATTGATCGTCGGCGATGAAATCGCCTTTTGGCTAGAAATTGTCGCTTGGAAGACTCGAGCGCCCCTCACCCAAACGTAAACGCAAACGCCTGCGCGCCCGGATCGAGGAATTCGATCTCGAACTGCCGATCAGCATCCGGCTTGCTCTGCCTTACGAGCTGATAGAGCCGCTGTTCGCTCACCGTTCCATTGCCTTGGTCGTCGATATCGGCGCCGTGATCGGCGCCCGGCGCGTTGCCGTCGATGGTCACGCGGAAGCGCACCGGTTTGCCGTCCGCCGCAGGTCCGAGAACGAGATGCAAATCCCGCGCGTGGAAGCGATAGGCGATGCGGGCGTTTGCTTCGTTCGACACGGCGCGTTCGCCGCCGATCGTCCAGTCGCCGGCCAGCGCCCATTGATTGAGCTGCAGTTGCGGCGCGATCGCATAGACCTGCCGTTTGTCGTCGACGGCGCCGCCGGGCGAGGCGAAATTTTCGGCGCGGGTGTAACCGACATAGGTTTCCGGCGATTTCACGTCGTTCATATCGGCCGCAGCCTGTGCGCCCTGCGCGTTCACCTGGACGATATCCCGCGCGACATCGCTCTTGCCGGCTTCGGCGAGAAGCTGCTGGATGATCTTTTCCGATTGATCATATTCGCCTTCGCCAAAATGATGGTGGCGGATTCGCCCCTGCGCATCGATGAAATAATGCGCGGGCCAATAGCTGTTGTTGAAGGCGCGCCAGATCGCATAATCATTGTCGATGGCGACGGGGTAATCGATCTTCAGGTCCTTGATAGCCTGGCGGACGTTGTCGATGTTTTTCTCGAAGGCGAATTCCGGCGCGTGCACGCCTATCACGACGAGGCCTTGATCCTTGTACTTTTCGGCCCAGGCGCGCACATAAGGAATGGCGCGCAGGCAATTGATGCAGGAATAGGTCCAGAAATCGACCAGCACGACCTTTCCGCGCAAAGCCTCGTTGGTCAGCGGCGGCGAATTCAGCCATTCGACCGCACCGGAAAGCGAAGGCGCCTGGCCTTCAATGGGCAACGCCTCGGCGGCGGCCACGGCCGGCTTGGCCTTCATCATCATCGCCATCGACGGGCCGCCCTTCATGGCGTCCGGCCCGTTCATCATCGCCGGGCCGCCCTTCATCGCGTCGGAGCCGTTCATCATGGCGGGTGCGCCTTTCATCGCATCCGATCCGCTCATCATCGCGCCGCCCTTCATCCCGCCCTTCATCGCGTCGGAGCCGCTCATCATCACATTGGCATCGGGCTTCATCACCACCGACGACGGCGCGGAATCATTGGCGTCGTTCATCGGCACTTTGTCCACCAGCGATTGTTCGACGCTCGCCGTGCTGGCCAGCGAAACGCGCGTCAGGAAGCCGGTGTCGAGACCGAAGGCGATCGCGACGACGCCGCAGAGCACCGCGACGCCGAGACCGCGCCGGATCCATTCGCCGGCGCCGAGCGAGCGCTTCATCGCCTTGAATACGCTGCCGCCGATGAGGAGCGCCAGGGCGAGCGAGGTCGCCGCGCCCGCGGCATAGGCGAGCAGCAGCAGCGAAGTCTGCACATTGGCGCCCTGCAGCGCCGCGCCGGTCAGGACAAGGCCGAGGATTGGGCCGGCGCACGGCGCCCACAGCAGGCCGGTGGCGATGCCGAGCAGAAACGACGGGCCGAACGAAGAGCCCGACCGGTTGGGATCATCGGCTGTCTGCGAGAGGCGTCCGCCAAGCGCGACGAGCGGACGGGTCAGCCGATCGGCAAGTTCGGGAAACAGCAGCGTGACGCCGAACAAAGCGAGGAGCACGATCGCCGCGAACCGGCCATATTGATTGGCCTGCACAGCCCAGCCGCCGCCGACCGCCGCCAGCGTGGCGACGACGGCGAAAGTGATCGCCATGCCGAGCAGCAGCGGCAGGCCGCTTTTGACGAACGGTTGATCTGCGCGGGCGAAGACGAAGGGCAGCACCGGCAGGATGCAGGGGCTGAGAATGGTCAGCACGCCGCCGAGAAAGGCGAGAGCAAAGAGCGTCATCTGGCTACCTTCTTAAGCAGCTTCAGGCCGCCGCCGGCTTGAACGTCATCGCGACGCCGTTCATGCAGTAGCGCAGGCCGGTGGGCGGAGGGCCATCCTTGAAGACGTGGCCGAGATGGCCGCCGCAGCGGTGGCAATGGACGGCGGTGCGGGTCATGCCGAACGACCGGTCGTCAGTCGTGCCGACGGCATTCTCCAGCGGCGTCCAGAAGCTCGGCCACCCGGTGCCGCTGTCGAACTTCGTCTTCGACGAGAACACCGGCAGGTCGCAGCCGGCACAGGCGAAGACGCCCTCGCGCTTCTCGTGATCGAGCGGGCTCGAGAACGGGCGTTCGGTCGCCGAGAGCCGCAGCACCGCGAATTGATTCGCGGAAAGGAGTTTCTTCCATTCCGCATCGCTGTGGATGACCTCGAAGGCCTCGGCCTTTGCCGCCGATGCGAGCCCGAATTGGGCGATGCCGACGGCCGCGAGACCTCGGGCGGCTCCGAAGAGACTTTGCCGACGTGTCAGCATGACGAGTCCTCCCTTTGTGTTCATGGGCCTTTGTGTTCGTGGGCCTTTGTGTTCGTGGGGCCTTCGAGGCTCCTGCGGCTAGGAAGGCCCGGACGGCGCGCGAGCGCTCAGCGCCAGCAACGTGCGCCCGACCTCCTCGAGATATTCCTGCCGCAGGCCGAATGTAAGCGACACCACCCCGACGTCGAGCATCACGAAGCTCTCGTCATCGGTGGTCTGGCCGACATTGATCGCGGTGAGCGGAAGCGGAATCGTCGCGGATGGCGGCGGATCGATGCTCCCGGCGGGCTGGCGGCGCTTTGCCTCGTGGGCGAGCGCGAGAATGAGGCTCACGAAATATTGAACGTCCTCGCTGCGCAGGGCGAGATCGACCGGGCCTTGCTCGCTGCGCTGGATGCGCAACGCAATCGCCTTGCCGCTCGGCTCGACCTCGCCGAGCACGTCGATGACGAAAGGCGCGGGCTCGGCGGCCGTTTCGTGCTGGATGGCGGCGGCAGGCTGAGGTTCGAACGTCACGCGTGGCATTTCCTCAAAAGGGCAGGCGATGTATCCGGTGAGATATATCGCATTGCACGAAACGATGCGCAATCGCGGCGGCCGGCGAGCGGCCGCCGTTGCGCGGTATCAGGCGGTCTTGATCCAGACCGCCTTCACGTTGAGATATTCGTCGAGGTGCTGCAGCCCGGACTCGCGCCCATAGCCGCTCATCTTGTAGCCGCCGAACGGCACGGCGGGGTCCATCGCCTGGTAGCAGTTGATCCACACCGAGCCGGCGCGGATCGCCTTCGCCAGCCGATGCGCCTTGCCCACGTC
>DATBZF010000081.1:0-38357 GCA_036513315.1 Roseiarcus sp. | reverse complement strand
AATGATGGCCTTTCAGGCCACCGCCGAAGGCGGCGACCGCTTTCGCGGTCGTCATTGACAAAGGTCTCAGCGGTGAAACACGCTCCGCCATGCGAAACGATGGATCACACTCGACCGTTTCAGTTGTCGTTGGTCTCGCGCCGGCGCGGCCCGCGCCTTCTTCCAGAGAACCGGCCCGGACGAATGCTGTTGAAACTTTTGTCTCCTATCCTGCACCTCCTTCCATATCGGAGGCCCGATCCACGAAATTGTGAACCTGCACAGCTATGACGGTGAGGCGACTTCGACAAAAGACATCACGCTCCAAAACACGCCGTCCACACGCAGAAGTCGCTCATCGACTTCGGTATGGCCTTCATATTCGGCCGGATTAGCGACAGAAGAGAGCGCGGGAATCCCCTCCCCCCTTGTGGGTTAGGGAGGGGGTTCGCGCCAACCTCTCCAAAGCCTCGCAAAGGCCCATTATCCGTGAGGTTAGCGCGATCCCCCCTCCCCGGCCCTCCCCCACAAGGGGGGAGGGAGTTCGCGGTTTGTCGCGACCTCGACGCGCCACCAACACCGAACCCTCACGCGGCCGCGATTCCGTCCAGCGCCTTCACCGCCTCGCCCGGCAGCTTCAGCTCGGCCGCCGCCAGGTTCTCGCGCAAATGCCCGAGCGACGCAGTGCCTGGGATCAACAGCATGTTCGGCGCGCGCTGGAGCAACCACGCCAGCGCCACTTGCATCGGCGTAGCGCCAAGTCCCTTGGCGACGTCCGAGAGCGCCGTCGAGTGCAGCGGGGTGAAGCCGCCGAGCGGGAAGAACGGGACATAGGCGATGCTATCGCGGGCGAGATCGTCGATCAGCGCATCGTCGTCCCGATGCACGACATTGTACATGTTCTGCACGCAGACGATCTCGCAAATCTTGCGCCCCTCGGCGATCTGCGTCGGCGTGACATTGCTGAGGCCGATGTGACGCACCAGGCCCTGACGCTGAAGATCGGCGAGAACCGTCAGCGGCGCCTCGATCGATCCTTCGGCGGGGCCATGGACGCTGAACATGGCGCGCAGATTGACCACGTCCAGCACGTCGAGGCCGAGATTGCGCAGGTTATCGTGCACCGCCTGGGTCAGTTCTTCACGCGAGAAGGCGGGAAGCCAGGACCCATCGGCGCCGCGCTTGGCGCTGATCTTGGTGACGATGACGAGATCCTTGGCATAGGGATGCAGCGCCTCGCGGATGATCTGGTTGGTGACGTGCGGACCATAGAAGTCGCTGGTGTCGATATGGTCGATTCCGTTCGCCGCCGCCTCGCGCAGCACCGCCAGCGCGCCGGCGCGATCCTTGGGCGGTCCGAACACGCCGGGCCCGGCGAGCTGCATGGCGCCATAGCCCATGCGCTTCACCGCAGCCGAGCCAAGCTTGAACGTTCCTGCCTTGCCGATCTCAGTCATAGCCGTCTCCTCTGAATGTCTTGTCTAGGTAGGCCGAATCGGCGCGTGCGATAATATCGTCTAATAGAAACAGGCTGTCCGGAAATACGGACAATGGGTCCCTGCGACCTCAGGGCGTTCGTCGCCCTGGCGCAGGCCGGCGACGGCGCGATGAAAACATGTGCTAACACTCTCAGTTAGTTTTCTGCACAGGATCACTCTTACATAATTACTCTTACGAGATCAATATGTCTTCGATCCGCCTGTTCATCCTTTCATCCTTCGCCGAGCTCGGCCCGATGCATGGCCACCGCCTCCGGCTGGAGGCCGAACGCCGCTATGTGCACTTATGGACCGACATTTCCGTCGGGGCGGTCTATGGGGCGATGAGCCGGCTCGCCGCCGAGGGGTTGCTGCGAGAATCGGGGCGCGAACAAGAGGGAAACCGGCCGACCCGTCAGCTCTATGAGATTACCGAGGATGGACGTCGCGCCCTCGGCGAGCTTCGCCGCGCGGGACTGAGCGAGGTCTGGTTCAAATACGATCCTTTCGACCTCGCATTCACGCGAACGGATCCGGAATTGCTCGAGGCATTGCCGTCGATCCTCGCCGAGCGCTTAGGAAAAGCGCGGGCGCTACTGGCGGAGAGCCAACGCGTCAGCGCCAGCGCACGCGACTATATTGGCCTCGCCAAGCAATGGGCGCTTCGTCACACCGAATACCGACTCGAGGCCGAGGTCGCCTATCTCGCCGATCTGCTGGCCGCCGCCGATGACATTGTTTCCGATGAACGCAATCCCCGTCCCCGCAAACTCAAGCCGTGATCATCAGAAATTGCGGGTTAGATCGTTTTGCATTTGAGTTGACGCAGAAGCGCGCCGCTTCGCTTGGCGACAAACCTTCATTGATCTTTTGGCCGCCATTTTGCGCGGAAGGAGATCGAACTCAACCCTCCTGAGCGTTGTCCGTCCAGGCGCCAAATGTTTCCATCTAACGCCAACACGCTCTAACGGTGGACGGGCGCCGCGCGAGATGGCGGCGACGCTTCGTTAAGCGCAAGCCAACGCCTCTGACGCTCGTCAATCGATAGCGGCGCGCGGCGCGCGAATCCATGTGTCTCGCAACCGCCTCGACCGGCTAACGTCAAACGTCAGGTTGCCGCCTGCCTCAGTTTGTCGCTGAAAGTCGAGTGGAAGGAAGTCGCCGCATCTCCCACCATCATTTTCTACGCCAGGACGGGGCTTGCGGCAACCCGGGGTCCTTGCGCCATGAAGATGGTCCTCGATGCACATCAAAGGAGCCACGAGCCTATGTCAGCTTCTGCCGGAATTTTTTCGCAATCATTCTTTCATGGAACGCGGGCCGATCTGAAACCCGGAGACCTGATTGTCGTCGGCCACCGGTCCAACTTTACTGGAGCGAAGCCCCTATCCTGGGTATATTTCGCGGCTACGTTAGATGCTGCGATCTGGGGCGCAGAGTTGGCCGCCGGCAGCGGGAAAGAGCGAATCTATGTCGTGGAGCCATCCGGTCCGATCATGGACGATCCCAACCTTACGGATAAGAAATTTCCCGGCAATCCGACACTGTCCTATCGCTCCCGCGATCCGCTACGCATCATTGCCGAAGTTACGAATTGGCAAGCGCATCCGCCCGAAAGGCTACAGCAGATGAAGGATGGTCTCGCCCGTATGAAATCGGACGGCTCCGATATCATCGACTAACATGATCGGGGAACGACGGCTTCCGCACTCCGATACATGAAACCTGTCGTTCCCCTTTCCACGCCAATCCTGAAATATAAGTTGAAACACCAGCTTCGCGGCGGCAGAGGGGGACAAGTCGCGCAAATCGCGTTAACTAGCCGCATGCGTTTCGGGAATGCCGGCTCATGACGGATTTGGCGTCGCGGAGCAGAATTGTCGCCCATGAATCCGCGCAAGGCTCATGGCGGATGGAGTTCCTGACTCCCTCCGAAAACCTCGCGCCCTTCGTCCAGCGCTTCAACGCTTACGCCGAGCGCGACACGGGGTTTTCTCGGCGGCGCGAACCGCCGTCGGGCCTGGCGACGCTGGTGTTCAATCTCGGCGAGGAATTGCGGGTGGAACATCCCGTCGACACGCGAACCGCCTATCACGCCGGCGGCGCCTTCTGCACCGGCCTCAGTATGCGCGAGAGGAATTCGAACTCGAGGACGTGACCGGGTTCATGACAATTGAGACGATCACCGAGGGCAGATTTCCTCATTGTTTGCATGGCGGAGCGTGTGCGCGAGAGCAATTCGAAGTCAAGGATCGCCTTTCAGGCGACCGCCGAAGGCGGCGAGCGCTTCGCGCTCGTCCTTGAGTTCGAATTGCTCTCGCGCATAATCGCCTCCATGCAATCAATGAGCTGCTGTCGCCACGAGCGGCGTCTCAAATGTCTTTGGACCCGGACAACTTCGAATTCCTCCCCCGCCCTGCTCCGCCGTGCAAACAATGAGGAGATTTGCTCCCGCTCGTTCGTCTCATATGACATGAACCCGGTCACGCACTTGACTTGCCCGCGCGCCATCGCGCTTTATCTCCCGCGCCTGCGTCGCAATCCTTCCGGCTCCCCGTCTGGACATGTTGGTCAAAGCGCTCATCGCCTGCGTCATCGGTTTGGTTGTCGGCCTGTGGGCGACAGCGGCGAGCCTGCGCAGCGGGCGCGGCTTCGACGCGGCGACGATCGGGGCCTGGACGGTGTCGGAGAAGGCGGGCGCCCCTGACGCCGATCCCTATACGCGCGCCAATCTCGAGCGCAGCGGCGAAATTCCCTTGGCTGCGGGCGAAGGGCTGCAATTCATCGCGCGCACGGACGACAGCGGCGCGACGCTCGATCCGCGCTGCGTCTATCTCGTCGGGCATAAGACGCCGCCCGCCCGCTACTGGACTTTGAGCCTTATCGACCGCCAGGGTTTTCCGGTCGAAAATCCAGCCGGGCGCTATGGGTTTCGCTCGAGCGAAATCGTGCGCGGCGCCGACGGCGGTTTTGTCATTGCGGTTTCGGCGAGCGCCCATTCCGGCAATTGGCTGCCGATCGGCGGCAAGGATCGCTTCGCTCTCGCGCTGCGCCTTTACGATTCGCCGGTCAGTGCGACGGCAGGCGCCATCGACAAAGCCGCGATGCCCCGCATCGTCAGGGAAAGCTGCTTGTGAATCTCAAACCGGCGGCGATCAATGTCCTGATGGTCGGGCTGGGCGCTGCGATGGTGGCGGCGCTTGTGCATATTGTCGCGATCCTCGTCATTCCGCTCTACGCGTCGCGCGACGCCTTTGCACGATTGAGCCCGCTCGGACCGGTCAATGCGACGATTGTGCTGCCGCAGCCTGGTCCGCAGGCGCGACTGATTCCGTTCGGCGATCCGGCGATCGCCAGCTCCTTTTGTCGCTATGACCTGAGCGCCGGCCCGCTGCGGGTGAAGGCGCCCGCCGACCCTTCAGGATTTTCCTCGCTGTCGTTCCATACAAGGCGCGGCAGCATCTTTTACGCGATCACCGATAAGGCGGCGACCCATGGCATGCTGGAGGCTCTGGTGCTCACCGAGGAGCAATTGCGCGCCTTGACGGCCAAGGATGACGAAGACGTTCCTGTCACCGACCTGCGCATCGTGTCGGCCACCAATAGTGGGTTTGTCGTGATGCGTTCGCTGAGCGAGCAGCCAAGCCTTTACCCCAGCGCCGAGAGCGCCGTGCGTGCGCTGAACTGTGCGAACGAGGCGATTCCGGAATGACCGCGCTTAGCCGGTGGACTCAAGGCCGGGTTGGCGCGATGCTCGCCTCATCGATCGCCCTCATCGCCTGACGCCGCCCGGATTTAAGCTGACGTGACAACGCTTCTCTTGACCCATCCCGCGAGCTACAATCATCAAATGGGCCCAGGCCATCCCGAACGGCCCGACCGGATTCGCGCGATCGAACGCGCGCTTGAAGCGGATATGTTCCAGGGGCTGGCGCGCGAGCAGGCGCCGCGCGTCGCACGCATGGCGCTTTTGCGCGTGCATCCTGAATCCTACCTCGCGGCGATCGAGGAGGCGGCGCCCGACCGGGGATTTACCCGCATCGACGCCGATACCTCAATGTCGCCCGGCACGCTGGAGGCGGCGATGCATGCGGCGGGCGGCGCGACTTTCGCCATCGATGAAGTGATGAGCGGGCGGTGCGCCAATGCCTTTGTCGCAACCCGCCCGCCAGGTCATCACGCGGAGCGCGCGACGCCGATGGGCTTCTGCTTTTTCAACAGCGCCGCCATCGCGGCGCGCCACGCGCAAGCCGCGCATGGCGCCGAACGGGTCGCCGTCGTCGACTTTGACGTGCATCACGGCAATGGCACGCAGGATATTTTTTGGGACGACGCCAGCGTCCTCTATGGCTCGACCCATGAAATGCCGCTTTATCCCGGCACCGGGGCGGTCGGCGAACGCGGCGAACATAATCAGATCGTCAATGCGCCGCTGCGCGCCGGCGACGGCGGCGAAATATTTCGCGAGGCGTTCGACACCGCGATTCTCCCGCGGGTTGAGGCGTTCGGCCCGGATTTGATCGTCATTTCGGCCGGCTTTGACGCGCATCGGCTGGATCCGCTCGGCCATCTCAATCTCGTCGAGGCCGATTATGCCTGGGCGACGCGGCGCCTGATGGCGATCGCCGACAAAAGCTGCAAAGGCCGCGTGGTCTCATTGCTTGAGGGCGGCTATGATCTCGACGGTTTGTCGCGCTCCGTCGCCGCCCATGTCGCCGCCTTGATGGAGGCGTGAGCGGCGAGCCGCACGCGACGCATTTCTTTTGAGAAACGGGAACGACCATGCCTCCTGCACCTGCCAAATCCTACGACGCCGCCAGCGCCGAGATTTTCAAACAGCCGATCGACGTCAGGACCCGCATCGGGCACGTGCATCTGAAGGTCGCCGATATCGAGCGCGCGCTTGGCTTCTATTGCGGTGTGCTCGGTTTCTCGCTGGTCGCGCGCTATGGCGCGGAAGCCGCCTTCATCGCGGCAGGCGACTATCACCACCATATCGGTCTCAACACCTGGGAAAGCAGAGGCGGATCGCCTCCCGCGCGCGGGACGACCGGGCTGTTCCATCTCGCGGTGCTCTATCCCTCGAGAGCCGCGCTCGCCGATGCTTTGCGCCGACTGGCCACAGCGGGTATCGCCCTCGACGGCGCGTCCGACCATGGCGTCAGCGAAGCGCTCTATCTCAGAGATCCCGACGAGAACGGCGTCGAGCTCTATTGGGATCGCCCTCGCGAGGAATGGCCGAAGGCCAGCGACGGCGGCATCCAGATGTATACGCGCCGCCTTGACCTGGAAGGCTTGTTGAAAGAGGTTTGACGCCAGCTCTGCGAGGCGCGGCTACAAGTCGGGCGCGCCCGTGCGCGAAGGCGCTTATCCGGCGGAAAGATCGGCCCGTCGACCGATTCTCCGCCATCGCCGCCATAGCGCCCCTCACAGCGCGCCGATCTGCGCGAGAGTTGTGCGCAGCGCCGATCTGTCGCCTTTCAGGCAACCAAGCCCGATCAACGTGTCGCGCACGGCAATATCGAGCGGCGTCGCCGGCAGGCTATCGCCCAGGAAGGCTTTGAGCCTGGCGCCATCCAGCGAAATGGTCTCGCTCCAAAGGTAGCGCATCTCAGCCATTTCGCGGAACAGCGGCACGAAATGCTGCAAAGCGACGACCAGCGGCCAGGGGAAAGGCCACGCGCGCAGCTTGGGATTGCCGGTCGCCTTGCGGATCGCCGCCGCCATTTCGCCCGCCGCCAATTGATGGCCGGCGAAGTGAAACATTTCGAAATCGGCAAGCTCGCCCTGCCGGTCGATCAGCCGCGCGATCGTCTCGCCGACATCGGGAAGATAGCCCCAGGCATGGCCGGCGCCGCGGCGCGCGGGCTCCACGATCCGTTGGACCGGTTTGCCGGGCTGAACCATCGCCGCCGAGAAATAGCTGTTGGCGGTGGTGTTCGGACCGAAGAAATCGCCGGCGCGCAGGATCAGAACCGGTGCGCCGGCCTTGGCCGCCTCCTGCAGCCGCCGCTCCATCTCGACGCGGATGGCGCCCTTGCGCGTCCTCGGGCGCTGGGCGGCTTTTTCGCGCAACACGGGGAAGGCGTCGGGGCCGAAATTATAGACCGTGCCTGGCAGCACGATACGCGCCCCGAAAGCTTTGGCGGCGGCGATCGTATTGTCGAGCATAGGCAGGACCTGCGTATCCCAATTGCGATAGCCAGGCGGATTGGCGGCGTGGACGATCAGGCTGGCGCCCTCAGCGGCGCGCAGGACATCGGCGGCGTTCATCGCATCGCCGGCAACCCAGGCGATTCCGGGCCGCGCGGGCTGGGGGCGGCGAGTCAGGCCGCGCACCGCCCAGCCGTGACGGGCGAGGGCGGCGGCCGTCTCGCCGCCGACGCCACCCGCGGCGCCGATGACAAGGGCGGTTTTGGTGCTGGATGAAGACATCGAACTCTCCTTCTGGCGTGTGGTCAATCGACCATGGAGCCCAATATCCGCCTTTCCCTGCCATTCGTGAATTGCCTAATATCCTGCATCATCTATACATATTTGTATGGCTGAGCCTGACTGGAATCATTACCGCGCGTTTCTTGGCGCGTTGCACGAAGGCTCCCTGTCAGGGGCGGCGCGCCTCCTCGGGCTCGCCCAGCCGACGCTTGGGCGGCAGATCGCCGAACTCGAAGCGAGTCTCGGCGCCGCTTTGTTCATCCGCTCGCAGCGCGGCCTTGTTCCGACCGATGTCGCGCGCGATATCGCCCCGCATGTCGAAGCGATGGCGGCGGCGGCCGGCGCGACGCGTCGCGTGGCCTCCGGCGCGACCAGCGAAATTGCCGGCACCATCCGCATCACCGCCAGCGAAATCATCGGCGCGGAAGTGTTGCCGCCGCTGCTTGCCGGGTTTCGCCGCGCCAATCCCGCGGTGAGAATCGAACTCGCGCTTTCCGATCGCGTCGAAGACCTGCTGCGGGGCGAGGCCGACATTGCGGTGCGCATGGTGCGGCCAAGCCAGGACGCGCTGGCGGCGCGGCGGATCGGATCGCTCGACATCGGGCTTTATGCTCACCGGGGCTACCTCGAAGCCGCCCCCGCGCCGGCGAATCTGTCCGCGCTGCTGGCGAGCGATCACGCGCTGATCGGCTTCGATCGCGAGACGCCCTTCTTGCGCGGACTGATGACCCGGATGCCGGTCACCCGCGATTCCTTCGCCCTGCGCGCCGACAGCGACCTCGCGCGGCTCGCAGCGATTCGCGCTGGTTTTGGCATCGGCTTCATGCAGCACGGCATTGCGCGCCGCGATCCCGATCTCGTCCCCCTGTTGGCGAGCGAGATCGGCTTCACCCTCGAAATGTGGCTCGTGCTGCACGAGGATTTGCGCGCGAGCCAGCGCCTGCGGCTGATGATGGACCATCTGGCGGCGGGCCTTGCCGAATATGTCGCGCGATCGCAGCGGTAGGACGCTTCGTGTCTATGTTGGCGCGCAAGCGCGTCGCCGCTCGGCGACAACCCTTCATTGATCTCTTGGCCGCCATTTTGCGCGGAAGAAGATTGGCGAGACCGCCTGGCCGTCATCGCGAGGTCAGGCGACTGACTCAATCATTTCTTCCTGGCGCCCCAGGCGCCGCCACCGATCCGCGCTCGACGAGCGGGCCGTCGACGCGGATGGTCGCGGCCGGCGCGCGCGCGCCGCGCGTCGCGATCCCGATCAGCAATTCCACCGCGCGGCGGCCCATTTCATAATTGGGCAGGACGAGCGTCGAAAGTGGCGGATTGGTGTAGCGGGCGAGCTCCTGATCGTCATAGCCCATGATCGAAATGTCTTGCGGCACGCGCAATCCCTTTTGCGCGGCCGCCTCCAACGCGCCCATCGCCATCAGATCGTTGGCGCAGAAAATAGCGGTCGGCCGCGGCGTCTGCGCGATCAGCTCCAGCGCGAAGCGATGGCCCTGCAGCGGCAGCCAGTCGCCATTGCGCACGAGCGCGGCGTCGAAGGCGATGCCGGCGCCGGCCAATGCCTGCCGATAGCCTTTCAGTCGATCAGCCGAAGCGTCCATCCAGGGCTCGCCGTTGATGAAACCGATGCGGCGATGGCCCTTGCCGATCAGATAGCAGGCCGCAGCATGCGCGCCGGCGATTTCACCCGGTACGACGCTGGGAAATCTGCGATCCTCGGCATAGCAATTGAGCAGGACCGTCGGCATTCCTTCCAGCCCGCGCGGCGGCGAGACCTTGCGGGTGAAAATGGTCGAATAGATGATGCCGATGACGGAAGAATCGCGCTTGATCGCTTGAATCGTAAACGCCTCCAATTCGCGATTGGAGCGTGTGACGTGAGCAGTGACCAGATGGCCTGATTCCCAGGCCGCATCGCGCGCGCCGTCGAGATTGACGACGGGATGCGGGCTGGTTGAAATTTCATCGACGAGATAGGCGATGGAGACGCGCCCGACCCCGATCAGCGAGGCGCGGCGCGCCGACGGCAATTCATAGCCGATACTGCGCGCCGCTTCGATGACGCGGACGCGCGTCGCCTGCGAAATGCGCGCGCCGACCATTTCGTTGAGCGCGAGCGAAACGCTCGATTGCGACACGCCGGCGATCTGGGCGACGTCGGTCATGGTCGGGCGGCGCGATCCCGTCGCCGCATGGGGCGAAGCGACCATCCCGCCGCGGTCGGCGGGCGAGGACAACGCGCGGCCGCGCCCCTCCCGCGCGCGACTTCGCCCCTCTGCGGAATCGTCCATCTCCTCCCCCGACTTATTTTGCGTTGCAACAAGAAATACCGCAATGCAATAGTCATATTTTTCGCTTGACTGATAATAATCTTATCCGCTCTATTAGCAACAGGTCGCCGAAAAAACGGCGACTGGGGAGACGATCAAGGAGAACTAAAATGGTATCTATTTCGCGCCGCATGGCGCTTCTGGCCGGCGTGGCGATTGCCGGTCTTGTCGCCACCGCGGCGATGGCCGATGGCCTGCCGCCGTTGAAGCAGAAAGCCACCTATAAGGTCGGCTTCGCGCAAACCGAAAGCAACAATCCCTGGCGCCTGGCGCAGACGGCGAGCATGAAGGCGGAAGCCGCCAAGCTCGGCTGGCAGCTTGTCTATACGGACGCCGCCGGCTCCGCCGCCAAGCAGGTGGCCGACGTCAACAGCATGATCGCCCAGGGCGTCGATGCGATCTTCCTTTCGCCCCGCGAAGAGAAGCCGCTGATCCCCGCCGTCATGGCCGCCAAGAAGGCCGGCATTCCGCTGTTCCTGATCGACCGCGGCGTCGACCCCAATCTCGCCAAGGCGGGCGTGGATTACGTGACCTTCATCGGCTCCGACTTCCTTCTCGAAGGCAAACAGGCCGCCGAATGGCTCGTCAAGAAAGTCGACGGCAAGGGCATTATCCTTGAAATCGAAGGCTCGACTGGCTCGTCTCCCGCCAATGACCGCAAGAAGGGCTTCGACGACGTCATCGCCCAGAACCCCGGCCTGAAGATTGTCGCCTCGCAAACCGGCAACTTCAACCGCGACGAAGGACGCAAGACCGCCGAGGCTTTGTTGCAGGCGCATCCGGAAGCCAACATCATCTTCGCGCATAACGACGAAATGGCGATCGGCGCGATTTCGGCGATCGAAGCGGCCGGCAAGAAGCCCGGCAAGGACATTCTCGTCGTCTCCATCGACGGCGAAAAGGATGGCTTGCAGGCGATCATCGACGGCAAGATGGGCGCGACCGTCGAATGCAATCCCAAGTTCGGTCCGGCCGCTTACGCCGCCGCGATCAAATATTCGAAGGGCGAGAAGATCCCGCCTGTCATGACCAATGTCGATCGCTTCTATGACGCCAGCAACGCGGCGGCGAGCATCGCCGACTCGTACTGAGGTTATCCAAGCTTATTGGCCTCCCCGGGTCCGCCCGCCACTTGACGAAACTCGTCGGCGGGCGGACCATTTTGTTGTTCAGGCTTGAGACGGGCTGATATGACGTCGGCGACCTCCCCATCGGTTTCTCCCCTTCTCTCGATGCGTTCAATCAGCAAGGCGTTTGGCGGCATTCCCGCCCTCGCCGCGGCCTCGCTCGAAGTCGCGCCGGGCGAAGTTCACGCCCTGATCGGGCAGAACGGCGCCGGCAAATCGACGATGATCAAGATTCTGACCGGCTATGTCGGTCGCGACGAGGGCGAAATATCCTTCGACGGCGCCGCCTTCGACGCGCGCTCGCCGCAGGACGCCCAGCACAAGGGCATCAGCACGATCTATCAGGAAATCAATCTCGTTCCCTTTCGCTCCGTCACCGAAAACATCTGCCTCGGACGAGAGAGCCGCCGCTTCGGCCTGCTCGACTGGAAGGCGATGCACGAACAGGCGCGCACGCTGCTGTCGCGTTTCAAGATCGATCTCGACGTGCGCAAGCCGTTGCTTCGCTTCAACACCGCGACGCAGCAGATGGTCGCCATCGCCAGGGCGATCGGCTTCAAGGCGAAACTCGTCATCATGGACGAGCCGACCTCCTCGCTCGACGAACGCGAAGTCGCTGTTCTGTTCGACGTCATCCGCCAGTTGAAGAGCGAAGGCGTCTCGGTCGTCTTCGTCAGCCACAAGCTCGACGAACTCTATGAGGTGTGCGACCGCGTGACGATCATGCGCGACGGACGGACGGTCAGGACCGCCGATATGGCCGCGATCGGCAAGCTCGAACTCGTCGCCAGCATGCTCGGGCGCGATATCGCGCAGGTCGCCAAAAGCGCGACCGCCTTCGGCGACCGACACGGCCGGATCGGCGATGTCGTGCTGACGGCCGACCATCTGAGCGCCGGTCACAAGGTTCACGATGTCTCTTTCAGCGTGAAGCGCGGCGAGATCGCAGGCTTTGCCGGCCTGCTCGGCGCGGGCCGGACGGAAACGGCGAGAATGGTGTTCGGCGCCGACCCGCTCCGCTCGGGATCCCTTTCTCTGGACGGCCAGCCTCTGGTGCCGCGCGAACCCATTGACTCGATCAGGCGCGGCATCGGCTTTTCCTCCGAGGACCGCAAACTGGAGGGCATCGTGCCTGAGATGTCGGTGTCGGAAAATCTGACCCTTGCTCTCATGCCGCAACTTACCCGCGCCGGCATTGTCGACGAAGCCAAGCAGCAGGCGATCGTCGAAAAATTCATCCAGCGCCTCGGCGTCAAATGCAGCGGGCCGGGACAGAAAATTCGTGAGCTTTCGGGGGGCAATCAGCAAAAGGTGCTGCTCGCGCGCTGGCTGGCGATGAACCCGAAACTGCTCATTCTCGACGAGCCGACACGCGGCATCGACGTCGGCGCGAAAGCCGAGATCCAGAGCCTGATCAAGGAACTTGCCGACCAGGGGTTAGCGGTGCTGATGATTTCTTCCGAACTCGAGGAAGTGCTTGAAGGCTCCGATCGCGTCTTCGTCTTGCGCGAGGGGCGCAGCGTCGCCGAATTCCCGCACGCCGAGGCGAGCGAAAGCGCGGTCATGACCGCGATGGCGCATGGCGACAGCGACCTGGTGGCCGAGAGGAGCGCTTCGTGAGCCAGGCCCGGACGCAGAGCCCGCCGCCCGCCTCCGCCGCGCGGGTCGACGCCATCGCCGCGATCATGCGTTTTTCGACATTGGGCGCGCTGATCGCGCTGATCATCTTCAATGTCTTTTTCACCAATCACTTCCTGGCGATGCAGACGCTCGACGTCAATCTGACGCAAGTGGCGACCATCGTCATCGTCGGCGTCGGCATGACTTTGGTGATCGCGACCGGCGGCATCGATCTATCGGTCGGCTCGCTGATGGCGATTTCGGGCGCGATCGCGCCGATCATCTTCCTCAACAAGGTCTTCAACATCGGCGAGGTTCATGTCGCGGTCGCCGTGGCGATGATCGTCGCCGTTCTGCTCGCCGGCGCCTTTGGCTGGTTCAACGGCTGGCTGATCACGCGGTTCCGCATCCAGCCGATCATCGGCACGCTCGTTCTGTTCATCGCCGGACGCGGCATCGCGCAGGTGATGACCAACGGCAATCTGCAGCCGTTCAAACTGGACGCGTTCCAGTGGATCGGCCTTGGCCGTCTGTTCGCGATACAGGATGTCTATCGCGGCCTGCCGATCCAGGTCGCGATCATGATCGTGCTCGTCATCGCCGCCGCGTGGGTGTTGAAACGCAGCCTGTTTGGCCGCCAGATCCTCGCCATCGGCGGCAACGAGCGCGCCGCGCGCCTCTCCGGAGTGCCGGTCGCGCAGGTCAAGCGCTGGGTCTATTGCATCAGCGGCCTTTGCGCCGGGCTCGCCGGCCTCGTCGTCATCGCGATCAATTCATCGAGCGACGCCAATCAGGTCGGCCTCGGCATGGAGCTCGACGCGATCGCCGCCGTGGCGGTCGGCGGCACTTTGCTCAGCGGCGGCCGCGCCACCATCACCGGCACGCTGATCGGCGCGCTGATCATTCAGCTCGTGCGCTACACGATGCTCGCCAATGGCGTGCCCGACGACGTCGCCAAGCTCGCCAAAGCGGGGTTGATCGTCGCCGCCGTCTGGCTCCAGGGCCAGGGGAGGGCCTGAGGCCTTGAAGAAAACGTCGTTCGTAACTTTTCTGTCGAGCCAGGGCGTGCTCATCGCTTTGGCGCTGCTGATCCTGTTTGGCTGGTCGCGCTACGATAACTTTCTTGGGCTTTTCAACATTACCTCGGTGCTGCGCTACAACTCGATGTTCGCGCTGGTGTCGCTCGGCATGTGTTTTGTCATCATGACCGGCGGCATCGATCTTTCGGTCGGCGCCACGGCGGCGCTCGGCAGCGTCGTCTCGGCCATTCTCAGCCCGCACGGCACGCTGATCGGAACGCTCGGCGGCGTCGGCGCCGGCCTCATCATCGGCCTCATCAACGGCTTTGTCATCGTGCGCCTGCGCATCCTGCCCTTCATCGCCACCCTCGCCGCGATGCTGGCGGCCAATGGCGCGGCGCTGGTGCTCGCCGGCGACCAGTCGGTTTCGGTCTCCTATGACAGCGGCTTCACCGATCTCGGCCAGGGCGACTTTTACAACATTCCGATTCCCGCCCTGATCGCCGCCGTTCTTTATGTCGTCGGCTCGGTCGTGCTCAATTACACCAGCGCCGGCCGCACCGTGCTGGCGATCGGCGGCAATGAGGACGCCAGCCGCCTGATGGGCCTGCCGGTCAACCGCGTCAAATTTCTCGTCTATGTCGCAAGCGGCTGCCTGTCGGGCCTTGCCGGCGTGATTCTCGCCTCACAATTTGGCGCGGGCCAGCCGATCGAAGGCGTCGGCTGGGAACTGGCCGCCATCGCCTCGGTCGTCGTCGGCGGCACGCTGCTGACCGGCGGCCTCGGTTCGGTCGGCGCGACTTTGGCCGGCGTCATGCTGCTCGGCTTGATTTTCAACGTGCTCAATTTCGAGAACGGCATGGGATTCATTTCCCTGTCCGCTTATTGGCAATCGGTCATCCGCGGCGTGTTCCTGCTGATCGTGGTCATCCTGCAATCGCAACTGATGGGACGCGCCGAGCGGGCGGAAGCCCAGTAGCCGCGCGACGCCAGACGATCAGGAATCGATCCCCTCGACCGCCGAAATCTCGATGCCGAATCCGGACAGGCCGACGTATTTGCGCGGGCTGTCGGTGCGCAGGCGGATCGAGGAGACATCGAGATCCCTAAGGATTTGCGCGCCAAGGCCGATCTCGCGCCATTGATTGGCGCGCGCCCCTTCGGAACCGGCCGGCTCGGCGCCGGCGAGATTGGCGGGCACGCCCGCCGAGCCGTCGCGCAGATAGACCAGCACGCCGCGCCCCTCGTCCTTGAAGCGCTGCAAGGTGCGCGCGATGATTCCGCCGCCGAATATGTCGCCGAGAATGTCGGCGCGATGCAGCCTTGCCGGCACGTCGCGCCCCTCGCCGACATGGCCATGCACGAAAGCGAAATGCAGGACGGAATCGAAGGGCGTGCGATAGGCGTAGCCGGAAAGTTCGCCGATCGGCGTCTTCACCGGAAAAGCTGCGACCCGCTCGACCAGCTTCTCGCGCGACTGGCGATAGGCGATGAGGTCGGCCACAGAAATGCGCTTTAGATTATGCCGGGCGGCGAATTCGGCGATCTGCGGCCCGACCATCACCGTGCCGTCGTCATTGGCGAGTTCGCAGATCACCGCGACCGGCGCGACGCCGGCGAGTTTGCAAAGATCGACGGCGGCTTCCGTATGGCCGGAGCGCATCAGCACGCCGCCGTCTTTGGCGATCAGGGGAAAGACATGGCCGGGGCGCACGAAATCATTGGCGCCCATATTGCCGTTGGCGAGCGCACGCACGGTGTTGGAGCGCTGCTCGGCCGAAATGCCGGTCGTCAGGCCATGGCGGGTGTCGACCGATACAGTGAAGGCGGTGCCGAGCGGCGCATCGTTCATCGCCACCATCGGATTGAGATTGAGGCGCTGCGCGTCGCGCGCGGTCAGCGGCGCGCAGACGATGCCGCAGCAATTGCGGATGATGAACGCCATTTTCTCGGGCGTGCACAGCGAGGCGGCGACGATCAGATCGCCCTCGTTCTCGCGGTCGTCATCATCGGTCACGACGACGATTTCGCCGCGCGCGAAGGCTTCAACCGCCTGGGTGACGATATGCGACATTTCATTTCCCTGATTTGGAGCGGGCGTCAGCGCGAGAAAATCATTCGGCGTCACGGCGCCGCGCGTCTGGGCGAGGATTTGCTCGGCCGTCTCGCGCGAAACCCAGGCGCCTTCGCCTTTGCAGATCTGCGTGACGGCGCCCGGCGACAGGCCGATGCGTCGCGCAAAATCGGAGCGCTTGACGTTGTTGCGCGTGAGCCAGTCGGCGAGCTTCATTGGCAGAAGATAGGCGCTCTCGTCCTTTAGTTCAACTAAAAGACCGCGCTAGATTTCTTCGGACTAAATGTCCTGGTAAAATTAGGGCGACTCGATCGCAACGCTGATTCCGCCGGCCGTCAGTGGGCGCCCGGCGGTCGCGGCGTCCTCGATCCGGTCGAGGCGCACCATGGCCAGCGCGCGCCCGGCGACGGAAGAACCAAGAGCGCCGACGGACGTCTCGCCGGCCAGAACCGGTGTCCCCTGCTCCGGCGCGGCGCCGGAAAACATCAGGCGGACGATGCGCTTGCGTGCGCCGCCGCGATGGCGCATCCGCGAGACGACTTCCTGCCCGACATAGCAGCCCTTTTCGAAATCGACGCCATGCAGCAGGTCGAGATTGGCGTCATGGGGGAAAATGTCGGCATAGGCGAAATCGACGCCGCCCTTGGGGATGCCGAGCTGGATACGATGGGCCTCATAGGCCTCGAGGCTCGCGCTGGCCAGCCCAGCGGCCTCGACACGCGGCAGGATTGCGCGGACGCCCAGGCGAGGGTCGCGCGGGTCGGCGAAGAAGAAGCCGGCCGACTTTGATTCTGCCGTAGCCGTCATGGCCGGGCTTGTCCCGGCCATCCACGCCTTTGCGGCTTCGCTAACGCTGGAAGTCGGACCCTGCAGCGCCGCGTGGATGGCCGGGACTAGCCCGGCCATGACGGAATGGTTGTCGACGCCTGAAGCTTCTTCACCCCAGAAAGCCGCCACCGCGAAGCCCGCGCTCTCGTCCGCTATCGTCACCTTGGCGCGCAGGCGATAGAAGCCGAGCCGCTTGGCGAGATCGGCCGCCTGCGCGGCGGGGCAGTCGATGAGAAAGGCCGCTCCGGATTCGGAGGCGATTCGCAAGACAAGAAAATCGAACAATATCTTGCCCTGCGGCGTCAGCAGCGCGGCATAGCGCGCCTCGCCGGCCGCCAGGCTTTCGACGTCATTCGTTAATAGGCCTTGCAGGAAACTGGCGGCGTCCTCGCCCGCGACGCGCAGGACGACGCGGTCTTCGAGTTGAACGCTATGGATCGTCATAGACCGAAACTCCGCTGCAAGATTTCGGCGCGAGACCTCACGAGCGAACCAGGTTCAGACGGAAACGAAGCGAACGCCGGGCGTGGCGACAGCCATTCATTGGTTGCATGGAGGCGATTATGCGCGAGGGACAATCGAACTCAAGGATCGCCCTTCGGGCGACCGCCGAAGGCGGCGGGCCTCCGGCCCGTCCTTGACTTCGATTGTCCCTCGCGCTCCGCTCCGCCATGCAAACAATGAACGAATTCGCCCCCATCCGTTCGTTTGATATGTCCTAAAACCAGATTCGCGCGCTTGCATCCTGCGCCTTCCCTAGTTAGTCCGCTTGTCGCTATACGCAAGCCAAGGAAGCGACGATGCCGCAGACCTTCGATTCCATCCTTCGTGGCGGCACAATCGTCAACCAGGACGGCGTCGGCGCGCGTGATATCGCCATCGCGGACGGCCGCATCGCGGCGATCGGCGATCTCGCTCAAGGCTCCGCCGGCGAAATCATCGATTGCCGCGGCCTGCATATCCTGCCTGGCGTGATCGACAGCCAGGTGCATTTCCGCGAACCGGGCGCGACGCATAAAGAGGATCTGGAGACGGGTTCCCGCGCGGCCGCGCTCGGCGGCGTCACCGCCGTCTTCGAAATGCCCAATACCGATCCGCTGACCATTTCGGCCGCCGCGCTCGAAGACAAGCTGGCGCGCGCCAGGGGCCGCATGCATTGCGATTATGCGTTCTGGGTCGGCGGCACGCATGACAATGTCGCCGACATTCCCGAGCTTGAACGCCTGCCCGGCGCGGCCGGGATCAAAGTGTTCATGGGCTCTTCGACCGGCAAGCTGCTGGTCGCCGACGACGCCGGCGTGCTCGCAATCCTGAAGAAGACCCGCCGCCGCGCCGCCTTTCACAGCGAGGATGAAGCGCGGCTGATCGCGCGCAAAGGACTGCGCGTCGCCGGCGACGCCGCATCGCATCCGATCTGGCGCGACGAGATTGCGGCGCTGCAATCGACACAGCGCCTGATCGCGCTGGCGCGCGCGGCGCATGCGCGCGTCCATGTCCTGCATATTTCGACACGCGAAGAGATCGACTTCCTGCAAGGCGCCAGGGATGTGGCGACTTGCGAGGCGACGCCACATCATCTGACGCTTGAAGCGGCCGATTATGCGCGCCTCGGATCAAAGCTGCAGATGAACCCGCCGGTGCGCGACGCCAGCCATCGCGACGGAATCTGGCGCGGCATCGCGCAAGGGATCATCGACGTGCTCGGCTCCGACCATGCGCCCCACACGCTGGAGGAAAAAGCCAGGCCCTATCCCGACAGCCCATCCGGCATGACCGGCGTGCAGACGCTCGTGCCGATCATGCTCGATCATGTCGCCGCCGGACGGCTCAGCTTGCAGCGTTTCGTCGACCTCACCAGCGCCGGCCCCGCGCGCATCTTCAATATCGCCAGCAAAGGGCGCATCGCCGCCGGCTATGACGCCGATTTCACCATCGTCGACCTGAAGCGCAAGGAGACGATCCGCGATTCCTGGATCGCTTCGCGCTGCGGCTGGACGCCCTATGACGGCAAGGCGGTGACAGGCTGGCCGGTTGGTACGATCCTGCGCGGCATGCGCGTGATGTGGGAAGGCGAGCTGACGCGGCCGGCGCAGGGCGCGGCGGTGCGCTTTGGCGAAGCGTTGTAACGGCGCCCGCCGTCATTGCGAGGGAGCGAAGCGACGAAGCAATCCAGACTGAGCCCTGATAGCCTCGTCCGGATTGCTTCGTCGCTTCGCTCCCTCGCAATGATGGTCAAATACGCTCTCGATTTTCTTTGCTCGGAAAGGTCCCGCCATGCCCCGCAAACTGATCCTCGACTGCGACACTGGCACCGATGACGCCGTCGCCATCATGCTCGCCGCGCTTCATCCCGAGCTCGCGCTTCTGGGCGTCACCACCGTCAACGGCAATGTCGAAGTCGCGCGCTGCACGGATAATTCGCTACGCACCCTTGACCTCATCGGCCGCGGCGACATTCCCGTCTATGAAGGCCTCGCCAGGCCGATCGTGCGCAGCGACTTTCCGACGCCGCGCGCAGTGAAGCGCGACGCCAAAGTGCATCTCGCCGTGCTGCCATTTCCGGAAGCGCGCGCCATCAAGCAGCGACTGTCGGCGCCCGAATATCTCGTCCACACATTCGCCGACCAGCCAGGCGAGATCGTGCTGGTCGCCGTCGGGCCGCTCTCCAATCTCGCCGCCGCCATCGCGCTCGATCCGGCTTTTCCGGGCCATGTCGCCGAACTCGTCATTATGGGCGGCGCGATCGACAAATCGAATGTCACGCCTTCGGCGGAATTCAACATCTGGGCTGACCCGGAGGCCGCGGCGGTGGTGATGGCGGCCGCTTTCGCCAAAATCACGCTGGTCCCTCTCGACGCCACCCATCAGGCGCTGATCTCCCGCGATCAATGCGGGCAATTGCGCGCGCTCGGCTCCAGCGCGGGCGAAGGCGCCGCTCAACTCATCGAATTCAGGATAGGCGGCTATGAGGCCAATCAGCCGACGGGCGTGCCGCAAACCGCGCCGGTGCATGACGCCGTCTGCATCGCGGCGCTCGTCGATGCCAAAGTGATCGAGACAAAATTCCTCAATGTCGTGATCGAGACGCGCGGCGAATATACGATCGGCCGCACCGTGGTCGATCACGAGAAGCGCACGACGCGCGCGCCCAATTGTCATGTCGCGCTCGGCGCCGACCGGGCGCGGTTTTTCGACCTGCTGATGACGACATTCGCCAGTCGGCCGGCGAATGATCGTTGAAAATGAACCGTCTGCTTAACTACGAAGTCGGCGGGCGACCTCAGTGCGTCGCAGGCGTCAGCGCCGCCATGGAGAAGGCGTCCGTTCTCGGCAACCGCGCCGGCGCCCGGCGCGCGTAAATAATCCGACCCGGCGCCGGCGTCCCCGCGCGCCTGACTTCAACGCGCGCAAATGGCCCCATCTCGGCCGTCGCTATTCTTTCGGCCTCCGATGCGTTGTCCGCATCGATTGTCGTTCTCCTGACGCAGCGCCCGAAGTCGAGATCGTCGAAATACTCGGCATGCCAATTAAACCTGGCCATGGAATTCTCCCGTCGAAAAGCATTTTGGCGCAGTAACGCGTTGGCCGCGGTAAAGTTGCCTCCGGCCATCTGACCGCCGATCGCAATTGGCGGGCCTGGCTGCGAAACGGGTCGGCGACGCGGAGGGTCGCCCCGCGTCCGCTCCGCGCGATGTAGCGGGCTTGGCGCCTCTGTCACATTGGGCGATCATTCTCAAGCCGGACGCGCGCGGCTCCCGGCGCCGACGAAGGGGAATGCGATGAGCCATATCGTCGATGACTTCCAACTCGGCGACCGGGCGACGCGCTACAGCCTGTTCGTGCCAAGGCTCTACAACTATTGCCTGTCGCTCGGCTTCAAGCGGGCGCTGATGATGCCCTCGCGCGCATTCTGCTCGGACGAGAGCCAGGGCTATCCGGTGATCCTGCTGACGCAGCATTTCGGCGCCTTTCCCTTCGACCATGGGCGGGTTGGCGGCAAGGTCGCCACCAATCGACATGGCCCTCACGCCCATCACGGCGAAGACCTGATCATCCTCCAGGCCAGTCACGTCGGCTATGATCCGGGGCGCCATTTGGCGTCTATCAAAGGCAGCGCACCGCCGATCGCGGCTTCGGCGACAATTGCGGCAAGCTCTGCGCGGTGCTGCATTGGCATCAGAAGGAATATGAGCACGCCCGCGAGAACATTGTGCTGGGCGTCATCGACGGTCGGCCCGCTTTGTTCATCGACAATCATTTGTTGAATGCGGAGCGGCCCGAGGGACTGTTCCTTCACCTCGATCGCCTGGTCGCCGCCGAGGGCGGCCCGCTCAAAGTGCTCAGCACTTCGAAAGCTTTTCCCGCGGCGCCTGGCCTTATAGCGCTGCTGCCAGCCGATATCTGGAGCAGCGGGCGCACGCCGATCGGTGATCGGCTGACCGCGGATATGTTCTTCTTCCGCCGCAATCCCGTCGAGGGTCCGGAAGGCCATGACCTTCTGGAGGCGGCGCTTGCGCCCGTCATGCCGAGCCTGGTGACCTCGCCGCGGCCGGCGCTTGACGCGGCGCGCTACCATACGCAGGTCGAGTTCGACCGCACCTATCGCAGCATCCAGGGCGCGCCGGAATTCAAGGGCAAGAATATATTGTTCGTCGCCGGCCTCAATATCGACATTTCGCCGCCGCCTGGCATGCCTTTCCCGCTGACCAAATTCGTGCCCTGGGCGGCCTATGCGCAATTGCGCGACGGCGCGACGATGCTGCTCGAACAGGACGCGCTCGTCGAAGCGCTCGCGCAGCAATCGGGCGAGAATTCCGAGCAGATTTCTTTCGACGCGGCGATCGGCGCGATGGCCGAAGCCGAGGGCGTCCGCGTACCGGAATGAGAGGGCGCAGCCGGTAGTTTAAAGCATCTGCATTTGAGTTCACGCGGAGAAGCGTCGCCGCATTCGGCGACAACCCTTCATTGATCTCTTGGCAGCCATTTTGCGCGGAAGGAGATCGAACTCAATTCCTGCCCAAAGTGCGATGATCGAAGAACGGATCAACGCGCTGTCATTGCGAGGGAGCGCAGCGACGAAGCAATCCAGACTAAGCCACATCAAGATCGGTACGGATTGCCTTGCGCATGCCCTAAGAACGAATTCAGACGAGGGCTGTAAGTAGCATAGTCTGGATTGCTTCGTCGCTGCGCTCCCTCGCAATGACGGTGAGGCTACTTCGACAAAGGACATCACGTTCTAAAGCACGCCGTTCAGACGCCAAACGATTCCATCTATAGCCAGCATGTCCTAAAATTGCGGGATCAGTTTGGCGACGACGAAGATCAGCAAACCGACGAGGCCGCCAACCAAGGTTCCGTTGATGCGGATATATTGCAAATCCTTGCCGACCTGCAGCTCCAGCCGGTTGACGAGCGTGGCGGCGTCCCAATTTTCCACGACATCGGCGATATAGGCGCCGATCTCGGCGCGCCGCGGCAGCAGAACGCGCAGGACGACGAGGCGAACCTGGCGATTGAGCCTTGCCCGGCGCGCCGGATTGTCCTGCAGCCATCCGCCAAGCCCGCGAAGCGCCGCTCCCATCAAACCGACGATCGCCTCGGTATGCGCCGCGAGTTCGTTGTGCAGCCCGCTGTCGATCTCCCGCCACAGCGTCCTGACCTGCTCGACAAAGAGCGGGCTGGCGAGCAAATCGGCTTTCATCGCCTCGCCCTGCGCATAGAGGTCGGCGTCGGTGGCGAGATCGGCGATCAGCTTTTCAACCGCCTGCGCCAATTCGCGTCGCCAGGGGTGACCTGGATCGTGCATCTCCTTGATTGTCGAGAGGAGCCCGTTCATCACCTTGGCGGCGATCGCATTGTCGATCCATTTGGGCGCCCAGCGCGACGATTGCTCGCTGACCTTGCGTACGACAAAATCCTTGTGGCGCATGAGCGCGGCTTCGGCGAAGTCGAGCGCGCGATCCAATAAATCCTGCGCTTCGCCGCGCGCCCAAAGCACCGAAAGCACTTTGGAGGCGAGCGGCGCGGCGGGAATCGCTTCGACGCCGCGGCGCGCCGCTTGCCCGAGGAAGCCGCCGAGCTCGGCGCTGGGAACCCCATCGATGACTTGAAACAGCAGGCGACCGGACGAGCGTGCGAGCGTCGCTGCATTGTCCTGATCGGCAATCCAATGGGCGATCCATCCGGCAGTGTCGACTTGCGCGAGCCTTTGGCTCGCGATTTTCGTCGACAGGAAATTATTGGTGATGAACCGCCCGAGCGCGCCGCCGATCCGCTGTTTGTTGTTGGGAACGACCGCGGTATGCGGGATCGGCAGGCCGAGCGGACGCCGGAACAAGGCGACGACCGCGAACCAATCGGCGCAGGCGCCCACCATGCCCGCCTCCGCGAACGCCCTGACATAGGGAAGGAAGGGCCAGTCGAGCCGGGTCGCGCTGGTGAGGATGAAGACGAGGGTCATCATCGCCAGAAGCAGTGTGGCGATGATCCGCATCCGGCGCAGCTCGACGATTCGCAAATCCCGGTTTTTGTTGTCGAGCAGCAGAAGCGGCTTCATGGAATCCGTCGGGTTTTCGTCGCCGCCGGCAGACGAAGGGGCGAGCGCGGCGCGGTCGGGCGTGGCGCAGCCAAGGCCTCATAGTAGCGACGCACGACATCGGCGCCATAGCGTCGCTCGAGGCGCCGCACGGTGAAATGACCATGCGCGATGCGTTGGAAATGATTCATGAACAGGAAATTCACGCTCGCGCCGCCAAGCGCGCCGATGACGGGCAATGCGCCCGCCGCCGCGCGTTCGGAGACGACAATGCTGAAGCGCGGCGCGATTTCGGCGATGAAGCCGGCGACGACGGGCGCCGAGGCGCCGGCGACGCCGCGCTCGAGCAGAAGCGTAGAGGCGTCGTTGACCAGGCGCGTCAGCAGGGCGCGCGAGGCGTAATAGCCGACGTCGATCCGATTTCCAGACCGGTTCGCGCCGAGCCCAAGCACGGCGACGCAGGCGAGCCGCGCTTCGAGTTCGGATAGATCCTCGCCGTGATGCCTGGCGATGTCGGCGATCGAACGCAGCATCAGGGTCGTCGTGACCAGCAATTCGAGCGGCAAGGCGGCGAGGCCAAAGAATCCGCTCAACCCGCCGCTGATCCCCGCCAGAACCGACGAGGCGCGGCTCGCCGGCGGACGGCGCGACGAGGGTTGGAGCGAGTTGATGGCGACGTTGAGACAATTGAGAATCGCGGTCTCGACGATGCTGTTGAGGCGATCGTTGGCCGCTTTCGGCATCATCCGCAGCACGCGATGGAAGGGCTGGCCGGCATATTCGGCGAGCCTGGCGGCGAAGTCCGGATTCTCCAGGAGAAGAACAGCGCGCCGCAGCGCATTTTGATGTTGAGGCGAAAGGCTGGTTTCGACCTCCGACGCCATTACTGGTAGCGAAGCATCGGACGAATTCCGTTCAGGCTCGCAAGAATCGCCGAGCCATTGCTGATCAGCGCCGTCGTCACCGGACTGATCAGCCCACCAGGCAGCGCGAGCCCGAGCGCAAGCGTGTTCAACCCTGCGACGATCGCGTAATTCTGCTTGATGAGACCGACCGCCCCCCGCGATATTTCCACCGCCTGCACGAGCTTGAGCAGCGAATCCTCCATCAGTACGACATGCGCCGATTCATGGGCGACGTCGGGGCCGTGCTTCATCGCGATGCCGACATCGGCGAAGCTCAGCGCCGGGGAATCGTTGATGCCGTCGCCGACCATCGCGACGACCTTGCCGCTGCGCCGCAGTTCCTGAATGATGCCGGCCTTGTCGGCGGGCAGCATGTCGGCGAATTGATTGGTGAGGCCGAGCCGTCGCGAGACGGCGCGAGCGACGACGCCATTGTCGCCGGTCAGCATGACGCTGTTCTTGATCCCCATTTGCGCCAGCCGGCGAACCACTCCCCGGCTCTCGGCGCGGATCTGGTCGGCGTAAGGCACGAGCCCGGCAAGCGTTCCATCGACCGCGATATAGAGGCAGGAATAGCCCTGCTCGTCGAGCCCGGCGCGGTCGCTCGCCGCGGCGCGCACGACAATATCGCTCTGCCGCATGAACCGTTCGTTGCCGACATGCAGGTAATAGCCGTTGACCTGGCCTTCGACGCCGAGGCCGAGCCGATATTGCGTCTCGTCGCAGACGGGAATGTTGACCCTTAGCTCCCGCGCCTTGTTGCGCAAGGCTTCGGCGACCGGATGTTTGAGCCGGGTTTCGGCGGCGGCGGCAAGGCCGAGAAGATGCGCCGGCGTGATATGGTCGAGATAGGGAATCACGTCGATGACGCTCGGCGCGCCATGGGTGAGCGTCCCGGTCTTATCGAATACGATCGTGTCGACCTCGGCGAGCCGCTCCATATGGTGGCCGCTCTTGATGATGATGCCGACCCGGGCCGCATGGGTCATCGACGATAGAACCGCGGTCGGCGCGGCGACGCGGATGCCGGTGCCGTAATCGACGATCACCAGCGAGAGAAAGCGGTTGAAATCGGCTGAAACCAGCGCCGTGCCGCTGGCAATGGCGAGCGTCGGCAGCACGAGGCGGTCGGCGAAGCGCTCGGCGTGATTCTGCATGCGCGTGTCGCCGACCGGCGCGGATTCAACCAGGCGCGCGATCTGCCCGGCGGTCGTGTCGGCGCCGACGCGCAGCGCGCGGATGGTCAATTGGCCGTCGCGAATGACGGTGGCGGCGAACGCCGCCTCCCCCTTCTCGCGCGTCACTGGCAGGCCTTCGCCGGTGATGGTCTTCTGATCGATCAGCGCGCGCCCTTCGATGATTTCGCCATCGACTGGAATCAACTCGCCGGGATAGACGACCACTTCGTCGCCGGCGACGAGCTCGATCGCCGGGATCGAGACAACGGCGCCGTCGCGGACCACCCAGGCTTTTTTCGACTGGAACTCGAGGAGTTCGCTGATCGCGCGCCGCGATCCCGCTGCCGTCAGATCGCGGATCCAGTCGCCGAGCTTGATCAGCCAGATGACGATCGCGCCCGCCAGCGGATTGCCGAGCGCCAGGGAGGCGGCGACCGCCAGCGTATCGAGGAAATCGATGTTGAGGCGCCCTTCCCTTCTGAAGACGCGCCAGGCGCGCAGCGCGATCGGATAGGCGTTCCACAGCATCAGCGGCAGGTTGACGCCCCTGACCACCGGATTGGCGGTGAAGGCGAGCGCCAGCGAAATGGTGGGCAGCACGAGCGGCGTGCGCTTGGAGGGGAATGACGCCGCCTTGAGTTCCTGCGCCGAGCCCGCCGATCGCGCGCCGGCCTGGTCCGCCACGCCGATCAGGCGCCGCAATTCGTCGAAATTCATGAAGCGGAGGCGGCCGATCAGAGTGCGAAACAGCGCTTCATGGGCGCGGTCATATTCGACGACGAGACTCGCGCAATCGTAGTTGATGCGCGCGCTTTTGACGCCACTCTGGCGGCGCAGCCAATCGAGCATTGCTTCGGCCAGCGAGCGCCGCTGGCATAGAGCGGGAACGCACAGGCGAATGCGGCCGGGGATGAAATGGCGAACCGCGAATTCCATCACGCAAAACCCTGTTCCCAAAGCTTTCGGACTAACGCGCCGCGACGATCGCCGGCGTGGCCGCGCGGCCCGCTTTCGAATGGGCGGGATGCATCTCGATGAAATGATTGATGCCGAACAGGCTGAGCGTGACCCATACCGGCGTCGCCGCGCTCGTCCCGACTTCGAGGACGGTGAAGCCGACGATTCCCGCCGCCAGCACGATTTTCAGGTCGATATTATTGTTGGTCGCGACTTTGATTTCGCGATCGACCCTCTTGACGAAATCCACCACGGCGCGGGCGCTCGCCGAATGTTCGGCGAGGAACTCGGCTTGGTCCTCGATCTTATGCGCGATTTCGTCGATCTCGGTGGCGGGCGGGCGATGCTGTTCAATCGCATGCCGATCGCAATGATCTCGCAGCTCGTCATGAAATTCGTCATGACGGTTCGCGTCATATTGCAGCACGATGCTGCCGGTGGTGGGATTGACGGTGACCTGCTCGACGCCGGGGATCTTGCCGAACTTCTCGCTCATCTCTCGCAGCATCTCGACATCGCCTTTGGCCGTGGGGATTTTCATCCGAACCCGCCCCGGAACCTGATGCGCGATATGCAGTTTGTGGTTTGACATGCCTCAGGCCGCCGCCTTCGCAGCGGCCGGCGCCTTCTCTTCGGCATCGCTGTGCACCTCGGCGACGATGTCGTTCACGTGCTCATGCGCCTCGGCCATCATCTCTTTCGTCTTGCGGCCGACCTGATAGGCGCCGCGCACGGTGGACTTGAACAGAGGATTGAGGGCGGCGCCCAGATTGGGCAGAACCTTCGGCGCCAGCATCGCTGCGACGCCAAGCGCCAGGCCAGGGAGCAAAGCCGCCTCGAAGACGATGACGCCGACGCCGACGACAGCTACCGTCGCGGCCGTCAGCACGATATCGCTCTGATCGGTTTCGACGGCGTCGATCGGATCGGCGGGCTCCGGCATCGGCTTTACAGACTCGTGCTCAAGATCTGTGTGACCGTCGAGTTTAGACCGGCTCATATTCATCCCTCCTGCTGACGCGACAAAGCGCGCGCGCCGGACACGATGCGGGTTCGATCGCGCACGAAATTATCTACTCGGAGACTTTCCGAGTTATGTGACAGTTTGTTGAAGCTTGTATGTTTCGAGCCGGCAGGATTCCCGATTAAGACCCGATTGAATCCGCCGTGCGCGAATTGCGCGCGCGAGCATCCATAGTCTGTCAATCGCCTGTCAGCTTCCCGAGGGATTGGGATTGCGCCAGGCGCGTTCGAACGGCAGCCGCCAGGCATGCGGCGCGACGAGCTGATGGACTGATTTCGGCCCCCAGGAATCGGGCGCGTAGAGACGCACCGGCGGCGGCGCCTCGAGCAGCGGTATAGACACTTCCCACAGCCGCTCGATGCCCTCGGCGGTGGTGAACAATGTGCGGTCGCCGCGCATCGCGTCGAGGATCAGCCGTTCATAGGCCTCGAGCACGTCGCCGATCAGCCCCGTCTCGTTCAACGCGAATTGCATGCTGAGTTTGTCGAGCCGCATGCCAGGACCGGGGCGCTTGCCGTAAAAGGACAGCGACACTTTCGAAGCGTCGGCGAGATCGAAGGTCAGATGATCCGGGCCCTGCGCGCCGACGCCGGAGCCGACCGGAAACATGCTCTTCGGCGCCTCGCGGAAGGCGATCGAGATGATGCGCTGGCCCTCGGCCATCCGCTTGCCGGTGCGCAGGAAGAACGGCACGCCCGCCCAGCGCCAATTGTCGATCGTGCATTTGAGCGCGATGAAAGTTTCGGTGTCGGATTCCGGATCGACCCCTTCTTCGGCGCGATAACCGGCATATTGCCCGCGCACGACGTCTTTCGGCTCGATCGGCAGCATGCTGCGGAAGACCTTGTTCTTCTCCTCGCTGATCGGCGCCGGCAGCAGAGCGGTCGGCGGCTCCATCGCCATGAAGGCGAGAATCTGGAAGAGATGGGTCACCACCATGTCGCGATAGGCGCCGGTCGCCTCATAGAAGGCGGAGCGTTTGCCCAGACCCAGCGTCTCCGGCACGTCGATCTGTACGTGATCGATGAAATTGCGATTCCAGATCGGTTCGAACAGGCCATTGGCGAAGCGGAAGGCGAGAATATTCTGCGCCGGCTCCTTGCCGAGGAAATGGTCGATGCGGAAAATCTGGTCTTCGGAGAAGACTTCGTGCAGCCGGGCGTTCAGCGTTTTGGCGCTCGCCAGATCGGTGCCGAACGGCTTTTCCATGATGACGCGGGAGCGATCGATCAGGCCGGCTTCGGCCAGCAGCCGCACCGCCGGCAAGGCTGCGACGGGCGGCACGCTGAGATAATGCACGCGGCGGCTTTCGCCAAAATTCTGCTCCGCCTTCTCGACCGCCGCCTTGAGCGCGGCGGGACCGGCCGCCATCGGCACGTAGTCCAAGGTCGCCGAGAAGGCGGCCCAGTCAGCCTCGCCGGGCTTGCGCGGCGAGAATTTGTCGAGCGCGCCGCGCGCTATCGCCCGGAAACCTTCGACATCGATGTCGTCGAGCGAGACGCCGATGATCCGGCAGCTCGGAATGAAGCCGGCGCTGCACAGATGAAACAGACCCGGCAGCAGCTTGCGCTGCGACAGATCGCCGGTGGCGCCGACCAGGACGACAATTTGCGGAAATTTCGGGCCGACCCCGGGGGGAACTTTCGCCAAAGCGCTCATCCTGTGATTGCGGCGCGTCCCGCGCCTGGCCGAATGTGATCTAGCAATGTTGGCGCCGCTTGCAATTCCGTTCCCGTCGAGCCGCGATTTCCTGCCGACCGATCGAGTCGCCGCGAATCCTTGATTTCAAACCTCTCACGCCGCGGCCCGCCGAGCAAATTCAGGAGAAGGACTGCCTCAAAGAAGCGCCAGGACAAACAGACGCCCGCGCAGCCAAGGCTGAGCGGGCGCAAAAGGATTCACGACGGGCCTTGGCCCAATATTCAATGATCGTGCGACAGTTCGATGTCGGTCAGCCGATGGTCATTGGCGACTTCGAAGAGGCCTTCTCCCTCGAGCGGTTCGCCATCGCGCCGCCACAGGATGGCGCGGGCCTTCACCTCGAGGCCTTCGAGCGTCGCGACTTTCGTCGCTTCGATCCGCTCGACGACCGCCTCCGTCGCCGCCCGCGCCCTTTGCGCGACCGCCGCGGCCTCCGGCGTATTGAGCCTTCTCGTCACCATCAAGGCGGCGACCTCGAAGCGCCAGGCGCTTTCCAGAGCCTCTCCATCTTTGAGAAGCGCGGCGTCCGGATATTGCAACGCCGGCGGCAAGACGGTCGTCTTGGCCTTTTGGCGCCGCGCGTCGAGCCGCTCCATACGCTTCAAAAACGCGTCTTGGTTAAGATGTTCGCCGCCGGGAAACGGAAATCGCAGAGACGAGCGGCTCCGAAATTCCGCCGAGATCGATACTTTACTCATGATGACTCCCCCTTTATTAACGGTGACGAGCAAGTGTTGCCTTCGTTTACTTGGAAGTCAACACTATTAATGGCCAGTCTAAAGACAAAGTAAATACTTTCGAAAGACGCGCATAAGTATTTATCAAGGTCAATCATTAATGTAAAACTTTATATTATCACAATCGCATTTATTTATACTTGAATTGCCCGAGTCAATTATGTTCGGAAACGGCCCGCGCGCGCGCCAACGATGGCGAGGCGTGGCGCGGCCGGCGAACAAAAGCGTGCGGGGCGACGCTACGGCCCGCAGCCGCGCGTGATCGGCTCCCATGACGCCGCAACCAATGACGCCAATACGGGTCGTCACGCGCCTCTCCTTCAAACGCCGAACAAGTCTTCGAGCTTGCGTCGCATCACCCTTGGCTCCACATCGATCCCCGTCCAGTGCCTGACGCCGATCACGCCCTGATTGACCAGCATGCCGAGCCCATCAAGCGTGCGGCAACCCAAAGCCTCGGCCTCGCGGATCAGCAAAGTTCGCGGCGGATTGGGGATGACGTCGGCGACGATCATGGCGGGGCGCAAGCTCGACAAGTCGAGATCGAGCCGACCCTCGACATCGGGATAGAGGCCGATCGAGGTCGCGTTGACGAGGATGTCGACGTCGGCGGCGGCGCGATAGGTCTTGTCGGAGATGACGAGATCGGCCTTGGCGGATGTCTTGTCGTTGATCAGCCCGACGAGTTCCTCGCCGCGCGCCCGGCTGCGATTGACGATGGTGATCGCGCTGGCGCCGGCGAGCGCCGATTCCACCGCGATCGCGCGCGCCGCGCCGCCGGCGCCGAACACGACAAGCTTCTTGCCCTTGGGATCGACGAGCGTGCGCAAAGACTCGACGAAGCCCTTGCCGTCTGTGTTCTCGCCGATCAGGCGCCCCTGCCGAAGCACGGCGCAATTGACGGCGCCGATCGTGGCGGCCGATTCGGCGAGCCCATCGAGATGGGCGATGACCGCGACCTTATGCGGAATCGAACAATTGAAGCCGAGCCAGCCCATCGCCCTCGCCCCGCGCACGGCGGCGCCGAGATCGGCCGGCGCGACTTCGCAATTGATGTAGCGCGCGTCAATCCCATGATGGGCGAAGGCCGCTTCGATCATCGCCACCGTGGGATTTTCCGCCGCCGGCGTCGCAAATGAGCCGACGAGGCGGCTGAGGAAATTATGAATCATGGAGGCCTCCCGTTTGGCGCGCCGGACGATCGACGCGGCCGGCTGTTCAAACCGACAATAGGCCGATGAGGGTCGCGGGAAAATCTGGCGATTAATATGTCGTCGGCGCTATCCACATCAACACGGCCGATGGCGCGCGAATGGGACTCGTCTGGGCGCGCGACCGCTCCCGATCGAAATCGGCTCGCTTCCGAGCTTTTCAGACAATTTGATCGGGGCCGCGCTTAGCGAGGGCAAACCCGCTCCTCAGAGCTTTTGCACATCCCGGCAGGACGCCAAGGGAACGATAACGCCAGGCGCGCGAAAGGGCAATCAATGAGAACGTGGCGACAAAGGGGATACACCCCAGGAAGCCGCGATGCTTTCGGATGTAATAAGCGGTCGACGAAAAACGACGGTGTTCGTTTATGACAACGCCGATTTCGCGCACCCCACCCGAGATGGCTGAGAGATGTACGATTTCGGCGGTCGGTTCAAACAAAAGCGACCAACCTGCTTTCGCCACCCGCACAGAAAAGTCCGTATCCTCCAGCAAATCAGTGTTGCGATCAAATCCACCCACTTTTTCGACAACTTCGGCGCGGAAGCTCATATTGGAACCCTTGCAAGAGCCAATGAGCTGCCGCTTATAGCCGCGCAAATTATAAATCGTACGGCCGCCCCAGGAAACATAACAAGCGGTGTGCTTGCAGTTTGTGACAACAGAGCGCTCGACGTGGCGACCCGTAACGCCCCCCACCCGGGGGTCGCTGTACGCCGCAAGGTGAGCAGTCAAAAAATCAGCAGATGACAACATCACGTCATCATCAAGAAAGAGGATGATTTCGCCTTTTGCACGTCGGATCCCTTCGTTCCGCGCGTTTGGCAACCCCGCCTTTGCGAGGTGCAAATATTTCAAGCGCGGATCTGAACGTTGTGCAACGTGGGAAGCATTGGCCGCAGCTTCACGAGCCGATGATTGATCTACAATCCAAAACTCGAAGTCTTTGAAATTTTGACTTAGCACGTCGTCTATTGTTTTCGCCAATATGGTAGAGCGTTCGAGGGTCGGAATAATGATAGATAATTTCAGGTTCTCGGCTTTCATTGTTTTGTTCATGGCCCGCCAGCTGATGATTGAACCTAGCAGGCTGTTGAAGAAGTCTCTCGTTTGGCTTTGAGGACGGCTTCTTTCAACCATAGCATTAACTTGTGCGACAACCATCCCGATTGCACAGAGAGCGATTGCCATTCCGAGAGGGAACCGGCCAAAATCGCTTCTCCGAACGATTTCTGAAAAACGGAATATGCGATAGCGTCGATTTCAGGGCTTCGTCGCAGCCGCAACGATGGATCCGGGTCAATCGCCGGACCCCGCACGAGCACGACCGCGGACAGAATAATTCGTGAAGCCGCGCGCGCCGCCGGGCTGGAAAAGATCGCTAAGAACAAGACCGCTGATGTCGTAATGTACAATGAACCCATGGGGAGAACGCGATGAAACTGGAGGGTGGATGCTACTGCGGCGCGTTGCGCTACGTCGCTGAGGGCAAGCCGATGCTAAAGGCGCAATGCCACTGCCGCGAATGCCAATATATCTCCGGCGGTTCGCCGAACATGTTTGTTCTTATGCCGCCCGAAGGCTTCGCTTACATCAAGGGAACGGCCAAGCAATTCAGGCGCAGCGATCTTGAGCGCGCCGTGACGCGGGAATTTTGCGCCGAATGCGGCACGCATATCGTGACGCGGCGGCCGGATTTGCCCGCCGTGGTTTTGAAGGTCGGGACGCTGGACGAACCGAGCCTGTTTGGCGCGCCGGCGATGGCGATCTATACGATCGACAAGCAACCCTTCCATCATATCCCCGAGGGCATGCCGAGCTTCGAGCGCGTGCCGGATCGATGAGACGCGCCCGTTCCGGCGCCGCCAGCGCGCTGAGCGGCGAGGCCTCAATTGGCCGCATGGCTGGAATAAAAGCGCGGCTTTCATACAAGCGCAACCGGCGACGAAGTGAGACTCTCGGCGCATCGGCTAATCCCGATAACCCCCAGCACTGGGCCGCCCTCTTTCCCCGGGGGCGGCCTTTTTACGAAGAGCGCATCCGGGGAGCCCGACGGGGGACCGTGACAAACCTAAGCGAAGGTTTTTGCTGTGCGGCGGCTCGTGAGCCTCACGCCAGAACTCATTTAGATTTTTTGAAAAGCTCAGATGCGCGATACGCGATGTGCTTGTGCGCGTTCGGCGCATCAACCCAAAGTTTGATTTGTGCTTGAGCCAGGAATCGCTCGATCGCCAACTGAGTGTCGCCGTTCTGAAATTTCCTCAACAATTCGGCGGCGACATCTTTTAGTTCTCCCTGTTTCATAGCAGGAAGAGGCTTCCAAAACGATTGCATGACGTCAACGAATCCAGCCGTGAGGTCTGATTCTCCCATTCGCTCCTCCGATAACAATGTGCTCCCGGTCATTTCCTCCGTCTCACACCCGTGCCGCCGCCATTCCCCTTGGTGAACTCGACGCCGGCGGATTTCAGCCTGCGACTGAGCGCCAGACCCATTGATCCGGTCGGCTGGGCGCGCGCGGCAAGGCTCGCCTCGCCCGCTTGGCGCAGGCATGGCTGAAGCGTCACGGCGCCGCCTGGTGGCGATCTGGTGGCGGCTACGATTCGGCTCGCCAGTCGTTTGCGCAATGTCGACGGCGCGGCGTGCCGTCGCTGCTATATTGGACTGCACCGTCAGCGCCGTAGACCGGGCACCATCCGGACCCCAGCGGCGCTCCCGGCGCGGTGACGACTGAACCCGCCGCCGCGCCGACGACCAGCCCGACCGGGCCGGCGATGAGCGCCCCACCGACCGCGCCGGCTGCGGTACCCGCGGTTTGCTCCTGCGTGGCGCATGCGCCCAGCGACAGAGAACTCAATAACGCCAACACAAATTTACGCATGCACGCACTCCGACGCATCCATTGGAAAGGTTGCGGTTACTCACGGCAAATTGATAAACTTGGACCTATTTGCGCAAGATAACCTTTACTTTTCGTAAAAGGCCGATGCGCCGTTCGTTGCTTACCCTCGAACAGGCGTTGCGCATTTGCGGTGAGCGTTTGAGCAGCGGAATTGCACTCCGGATACTCGGGGGGCTCGTTCCTCTACGGAACAGCGGCGCAAATCGTTTCAGCGTCGCCGGGGTTCTGGCCTGACACACGTGCGCGGGCGCGCGCCTCAGCCAGCCTGCGCGGTCTGGTCTTTCACAGAAGCCGTTCGGCCAAGACGAGAACGAGCAGCCCGGCAAGCGTCACTGCTGTCAGTTCCAGATAGCCGTGATGGCTGGCCGGATCCATCGATCCGACCCGGCGAAGGGCGAGTCATTTCGCCTTCCCTAGCTTCACGCCCAGCTCAGATGCCACCGCGCGTGAATGGTATGGATCGGCCTGAAAGGTAATGGGCTATCCTGGTGATCAGGTTTTCTGTGGGCGCCTCTTTGCCGTGCACGATGATGACCAGGGCCACGAGTGCGAAAATAAAGACGAACGGGACTGTCGCAACTTTCGGATACTCGCGGATCATACCGATCGTCGCCACAGCAATCGAGAAGCCCAGCGCGCATCCGATGACGGCTTCGGCTGGCGAATGGAAGCCGAGAACGACGCGCGAAATGGCGATCAAGACGGCGAGAACGCATCCAAGACAGGCGCCCAGAGCAGCCACGAATTTTGAATATCTGTCTCCCGTCAGGTAGCCCGCGACAGTCAGGGTTGAAGTCGCGGTCATCGCGTGGCCGCTAATGCCGGTAAAATCGAGCGAGCGTATCCCAATCCCCCACCCGAGATATCCAATTTTTGTGCCTACGACCAACAGGGCCCCCAGCCCAAAGAGCGCGAGCCACGCTACAGCGCCGCGCCAGGCTCGACTTACCAACAGCCAAACAGCAACGATGAGCGCCATTGGCGCCATCAGCGCCGAGTCTCCCAAATCCGTTATGGCGGTCCAAGTCACCAGCAACTCCGGTTCGCTTATCGCGCCTTCGAGGAAAGGGCATTGATCCGAGGCGTTTGCCGATCTGCGGAAACTGCCTCAACGGTTCGCCTTCCGCAACCTTACGCCCACCCTTCGCGGCGGCGCATACAGATCGTCGACTGCCGCACCCGGCCTCTCGATCAGCGGGATTGCTGGTTCATCGTTCGCTCACCGCACGTAGCAGCTGGCGTTTTCATATTGATCGCCTTGGCCACAATCGTATGGAACGGCGCTAAACCTATATCCCTTCGCCACCATGCACGCCTTCTCAAATTCGTCCAATTTGCTGGAGTGTGGGCCGGATTCGGATGGAAACGCTCGCTGAGCCTCTTGATGGCACGCTTGCATGTCTTGGTCTCCGGCGGGACTGCAGGCGGTCAGCAAAAGTGCAACAGGTGGAAGCCAAGCCGCCTTCATTTCGCCTTCCGTAGCTTCACGCCCGGCCCATCGCTATCGACCTGGCGGCAAATCAGAGATGAGCGGACGCGCCGCGCGCCCCAAAGCGGGCATCGCGGCCGCTTGTCAATCGTCGATGGCGCGATCGCCAATAGCGGCCGCTGGCGCATCAAGCCAGAGCGCAACAGCAGCGACAGCGATGACGGTCGACACAGTCAAAAGTACAATCGCGATGATCATGGTTGCCTCTGGATCGCATCCGGGGTCAGACCGGCATCAAGGCCGGTAGAGCCGTACTCGCTAGACAACGAATGCGTAGTTTTAATGAATTATTTTTTCGCGTGTTGTCGATTCGCTCGCGTTGCGTTCGCGCGTCGTAGTTATTCACAGATATCCGCAAGAGAGCATGATGATGGGGAGCGCGCAGTCTCCGAGGCCGTCGTGCGGGGAGCGAGGCGAATCCGTCGGCCTGAAGGCCGCTCGCCTCAAGTCGGTCCCAATTCGCGGCCGCTGGTGAGCCGGGCGACAACGTTTTCAAGGGACATTGGTATCGTTGCGGAGCCTCCATCGGGAAGGTTGATAACGACGCGCCCGCGCTCAATTTCGATGATGCTAGAGACACTATCCGGATTAATGGCAATCCGCTGGCCTCCCTCTTGGGTGAATATGGGATATGTCGCCATCGCGTGGTTCCTTGCGGTCCGAGTGGAGTATGCGACCGGCTTCCCAGTCCTCACAGATACCGCCCTGCGAGAGCACGCGGCGTTTGTAAGCACGCTACCGCAACGTCGCATCGAACGGGCGAGGAGTCCACTTGGCGCTCTCACGCGTCCGAAATCGCTGTCTCAACCAGCTTTTTATTATTATTTCGAGTAACGCCTGGCCGGAGCAAGCGGGTATCGCGTAGGGCGCCGATTGACGTCTTGGGAGTTGCAGGGGTTCGATTGAAACACGCCGATGACGCTCCCGGCCGCAAACACTGATCTCTGCTATGGTGAATTTGGCGGTTGATAACCTTGCCGACCCCATGTTCGTCCTGGCAAACGCCAAGCGTCAGTGTTCAATACCTGAGAGGTGCGAATCAGCGTCATCCCTGGATGAACCAACCGCATGCCAATTTCTGGAAATCGAACCAGGGCGGCCCGCGCGCTTGCCGGCGGCGACGCCAATAAAAAGGGGCTCGCCCAGCGCTCGGGCGTCGGCGTCAAATTGAATAAGACGTCGGAGGCAGCCGGCGTCACATTTACCGTCGCCAGCAAGTCAGCCGCGAATCTCAAGGCGGACAGGGAGATTTCATTTTTCACGTGCGGATATCTGTGAGCCGCTGCGGCGCGCGAACGCGGCGCGACCGAATCAACCGCGCGCGAAAACCTCATTTGATCCAGTCGAGATGATCGATGGCCGATCGGCGCAGCATTAGACATCCGCGACGATGCTACCCAAACTTGAGGCGCGCGTTCGATACGCAACGGCAGTGGCGGCGCTCGGATCTCGTCAAGCCCACCACTTTCCTTTCCTTAATCTGACGCCGCGGCCCCCTCCATTGTCTGCAGAGAAGTCTACGCCGGCGGCTTCAAGCGCTTGGCCGAGGGCGCGAAGGGTCTCTGACGAAAAGGTCTGCTTGCCGGCCTCAAATTCCGTGACTGTTCGAAGTCCAACCTGGAACTGAACGGCCAGCGACAATTGCGACAATCCGATCAGTTCGCGTGCGGCTTTGAGTTGCGCGGCGGTTAAGGTCATCTCCCGAGCTCCTAATCAGCCGACCGTCAATAATGTACCCGATTGAATCTTCTGCGTTCTGCCAAAACCGGGTGCGCCCTAAATAGTTGGTGAATATAGATCATCGCATGCTTGTGCTCGTCGCCGCGATGATACTATAGCGACTTTCATCGCAGCAACGCCATTATCACCCCACGGGTCCGGCGGCAGGGCATTCAGGATGATTGCGAGACGTTCCGACCTGGGGAAGCGCCCGCGCGGAACTGGCCGTCGGGCCCACCGCAATCGCTAGCCTGCACGGCCCGGATATCCTTTGAATGATGGCCGAGCCCCGCGGATTTATGGGTTGGCGTCCGAGAGGCTTGCAATTCAGTCGGAGTTGCAAAGCCTCGGAGCGTCACACGTGGACCGATATCGCAGGTCGTCAAGCATTCGCGCAATCGACTGTGACCTTCAAGCGATTTGACGGATCGCGATGATTGTCGGCGTTCCATTCTTGTCTGCCGATCGACAAGCAAAGACTGTCCAGAATGCAGCGGATCGCGCCGACAGGATGCGCCCTCCAGGTTTTATCAGTCCGATCGGCCGTCTCATACGATTAAGCGGCGCGGCGATAAAGCCTGTTATTTCAAAAGGGCAACAAACTCCTCTCAGGAATATTTGATTCGAATTTAACCACATTTTAGCGAATCCTCTTGGCGCCGGTGGTTAAAAATGCGTTAATGTTTTCGCGAGGGTAGCGATTGCCGCTGGCCCCACACTCGAAGTCTAGGGAGTACGCTATGAGGGCGTTGACAGCGTTAGCGCTTATTGTTGCTGGTAGTTCAGTAGCTTATGCCGGGAGCAATGAATCTTTTATTGGCCAGGTTGGTGTCTATAACGCGGCGGTCGTTTCGCAGTCGAATGGCAACAACAAATCGGCGGTTCTTCAACACGGCGGGTTCAACGCTGCATTTGTTGGTCAAGCTACCAGCAAGGGCGGCGGCAAGAATAACTCGCTGGTGGTGTCGTCCGGCTGGGCCAACACGGCGCTTGTCGGTCAGGTGACTTCGCACGGCGGGGCCAATAGCCAGTTGACGCTGCAGAATGGCTTCGGCAACGCCGCTCTGACGGGTCAGGATTCGTCCGGCGGCGGTCAGAATAC
>DATBZF010000080.1:0-74180 GCA_036513315.1 Roseiarcus sp. | reverse complement strand
GTCATCGCCCGCCTCGGCGCCTGGACCGGATACTACGGCAAACCAGGACCACGCGTCCTCAATCGCGGGCTGCAGGAATTTCACGCCATCAAATATGGCGCGAAACTGGCCCGCGGAAATGTGTGAATCGAATAGCCGCTTTGCCTGGAGAAGGTGGCGCGAAGCGCCGGATGAGGGGCGGCGCAGGCCTCTCGGTTCATGAACCTGCACGCCATGATAGCGGTCTTGCGGCGCCGCGCAGAGCTTGCCATCGGCGATCTCGCCCCCGACCACGCGCAACGCGCCGGCGAGCCGGGCCATCCGCGCCAGCGCATATTCCTCGCGCGGCTCGATACCCCGCCGATCCAACGCCTCCCCCGCACCCGCCGCACGGTCAGCCCCTCCAGCATTCGCGAGACAATGCGGTTGCAGCGCTGCGCGCGGTCGCAAGCGGTGCGGCGTGGGCGCGCGGGGCGGGCTGGCGCGGGGTCGCACATGGGCGGGTCTCCGTGAGGGGGTGGGCGGCGGAGACGTAGAATAGCGGATATTTCGATTTTCAGAAAGAAAATGTCGTAGTCGACAACGTCGGCCTTCCCCTCATCAGTCGCAGGCAGCATAATCCATCCCGCTTATTAATTCGCGACGGGATGGAAGGTCGGCCTCGCCGTCATTGCTGTGCAGGTTCACAACTTCGTTGATCGGGCCTCCAACAGGAAGGAGGTGCAGGATAGGAGACAAAAGCTTCAACAGCATTCGTCCGGGCCGGTTCTCAGGAAGAAGGCGCGGGCCGCGCCAGCGCGAGACCAACGGCAACTGAAACGGTCGAGTGTGATCCATCGTTGCGCATGGCGGAGCGTGTTTCACCGCTGAGACCTTTGTCAATGATGGCCTTTCAGGCCACCGCGGAAGGCGGCGACCGCTTTCGCGGTCGTCGTTGACAAAGGTCTCAGCGGTGAAAGAATTGCCTCCATGCGAACAATGGCTCAATAGCGAAGTCAGCAGGGGCGATAAACTTCGCGAAGCTGTTGTCGCGCACCCTGAACCTCCTCCCATATTGGAGGCCCAATCAACGAATTCGTGAACCTGCACAGCAAGGACGGCCCCCGCTCCCCACCCCTGCCTAGATCTCTCGCGCGCCCTCTCGCCCCAAGAAATCAATCGAGGAATACCGCTCCCGCCCCCAACCGCGCCGACGATCGCTGCGGTTCCACATAAGCATCACAAGATCCTTCTCCTTCGTAACACCGCGCAACGCCGCGCGCCGGAACAATCGGCATGGCCTTGCGTTCCCTCGCCAGCCAATCACGGCGGATGGGAGCTTGCGATGACAGGCACGGCGGACAAGGTTAGCGGCGCCGCGAATGAAGCCCTTGGCAAGGCGAAGCAGGGCGTTGGCTCGGCGGTCGGCTCTGAAAGGATGAAGACCGAGGGAAAGCTCCAGCAAGCCAAGGGCGACGCTCAACAGGCGGCTGGCAAAGCGAAGGACGCGGCCAGCGAGGACGCCGATCATTTGCCGCCCGGCGAGCAGGATATGCTCGGCGAGAACGAAGCATGAAATTGAAGTCCGGTCGAGGCGAGAGGGCCGAACCTTTGCATGAGCGGGCGCGAATTTATTGCGCTCGCCGGGAATAGAAACCGCCGCGCCCGAGTCTCTGTTGCATCAGCAATGGAGAAGACCATGCGCAAGATTGTTCTGTCGGGATTAGCCAGCCTCGCCCTCGTCTGTTGCGCCTTCGGCGCCGACGCCCGGTCCTCGGACGAAGAGGATACGCCGCAATCGTCGGTTGAGGCGGCGGACCGTCTCTCGCCCGCGAATGCAAGCCGGCGGGCAGAGGGTAAGCCTTTCGCCGGCGCCCATCGTCCAGTAGTCGCCCCGGCGCCGGAGGACGACAAGGTACGCTATTGAGACGTGCGCCGAAGCGGGCGTACGCGTCGCGCCCGATACAGTACGTACGTCATTGCGAGGGAGCGAAGCGACGAAGCAATCCAGACTGAGCTCTGTGAGCCTCGTCTGGATTGAATCCCCGCGGCCCGCGGCGACCGCTACGCGACAGCATGATAAATCGCGATGCTCTCAAGCCGAGGTCGCGTGGATTCAATCGGTCTCACCCTGTCGCTTTCGTCAATGAGCCATTGTTCGCATGGAGGCCATTTTTTCACCCCTGAGACCTTTGTCAATGATGGCCTTTCAGGCCACCGCCGAAGGCGGCGACCGCTTTCGCGGTCGTCATTGACAAAGGTCTCAGCGGTGAAACGCTCCGCCATGCGAAACGATGGATCACACTCGACCTTGCATCATAATTCGTCTGGCCTTGGCGCGTGCTGGCGTACGTACTCAGAGCCAGGCGAGGCGAAGGCTATCAGAGCTTGGTCCGGAACGCTTCGTCGCTGCGCCAAGGCGAATGAATACATTCGCCTGATCTCGCGATGACGGCGGAGCGCTTTGACGCCTACAGTTCACGTCTTCGTACCTTTGCCCGCTTTCGCTCTGGCGCGCGCCGGCGCTTTCTTCGCGCGGTTGTAATCCACCGCGGCGCGGATCAGTCTTCTAAGCGCCGCCTCGTTCACCTCATCGCCTTCGACGAAATCGATCGCGCGCCACACCTTGCCGCCAAAGCCATTGTTGAAGAGCTTGTCGGGATCGGCCAGCGCCGCGCCATGCGAGAAGGTGAGCTTGACCTTGTCTTTATGCGCGTTGCCGACCGCGATCAGGCCGTCGCGCGACCAGACCGGGCTGCCCATCCACTTCCATTCCTCGATGATCTCGCGATCGGCGGCGAGCATGCACTTGCGGACCGCGGCGAGCGTTTGCCCGCGCCAGTCTGTCAGTCCGTCGATGAGTTGGTCGATGCGTTCCGATGGATTCAAGGATTCTTTCACGCTTTCCATTGCTGTTCCGGTTTCCTATGCGGCGCTTGATCGTCATCTAAAAGCGCCGGCGCTTCAATCGTTCCGTCCCAGCACTTGCTCCAGATTACCCAGGAACTTCCGCCAGCCATATTGCGCGCCCTGGTATGCCTGCTGCTGATCCGGCCGGAAGCCCGCCTGCTCCACGCGCAGATGGGTGCCCGCACTGGTCGGGGTGAGCGTCCAGGTGACGATGCTTTCGAGGCCCATCGCATCCCATGTGTAGGACAACACTTTATGCGGCTCGACGGCCAGCACCTTGCAGTCGACGCTGCCCCAGTCGCCGCGCAGCGTGAAACGATGGTCTTTGGCCGGCAGAAAATCGTTCTTCATCAGCCATTCCGCGATCAGGTGCGGCTGCGTCAGCGCCCGCCAGATCTTTTCCGGGGGAAAAGCGACTTCCCGCTCCATGACGACGGAGCGCGTTTCAGAGGCGATAGAGGTCATTGGTCCATCCTTTTGAGTAAGTCTTCAAGATCGTCGAACCGGCTTCGCCAGAAGCTGGTCATCTCGCTCGTCCAGTCGGTCAGCGGGGCGAGCGCGGCGAGCTCGGCGCGATAATGCGTCTGGCGTCCCTGCGGACGGTCGCGCACCAGCCCCGCCTGTTTGAGGATGCCGAGATGTTTCGACACCGCCGGTTGTGAAATGCCGGCCTCGGCCGTCAGCGCCGCCACTGTCTGCTCGCCCTGCCGGCACAGGCGTTCGAAAATCGCCCGGCGGGTCGGGTCGGCCAGCGATCGGAAGAGAAGGTCATGCGGTTCTGGCGGCACAATCAATAACTCGATGGCTATTGATCGATTCATAACCATCTGGATATGGATCAGTCAAGCGGAAATTCGCGCGCTTGAAATCGATCCCCATCGCCGGCGCCGCGCACGATGGTTTCTCGTCACGTGTTGCCAATTCGGCACAGACATTCTGAGCGTTCGGGATTACATATATGATTATTAAAAATAGTAAGTTCGCCGCTCGGGCTGGGGGGCGCGGTCGGCGTGGGGGCGTGATGAGAGTGGGATCGCTGGCGCTTGGGTTCGCCCTGGCGGCAATCACAGCCGGTCCCACTCTCGCCGCCGACCTGCCGACCCACAAGGCGCCGCCGCCTGAGCCGCCGCCAGCCTGCCTGTGGTGCGGCTTCTACCTCGGCGGCAATGTCGGCGACGCCTGGGGCTCCTCCGCGATCACCTCCAACTCCGGCTTCCCGGCGCCGCCATTCATACCGGGGGATGTCGCGGCGCTGTCGGCGGCGGAATCGCGAAGCGTCAGCTCCACCGGCTTCATCGGCGGCGCCCAGGCCGGCTATAATTTTCAGAACGGCCCCCTGGTCTGGGGCGTCGAGGGCGATTTCGACTATCTCGGGCTGAGGGGCTCGAAAAACGGCGCGGGTCCGATCCCCAGCACTTTGCCGGGCGGGCTGGTCGGACCGCCGACCGCGTTCTTTTCGACGGCGACCAGCGTCTCCACCAATTGGCTGTTCACAGCGCGGCCACGCGTCGGCTGGGCGGTCGACACATGGCTGTTTTATGTGACGGGCGGCCTCGCGGTGGGCCAGGAGAATTTCTCGCAGACGCTCACTGTGCTCGCCCCATTCGGGAGCCAGAACAATTTCTCGGCGACGCGGGTCGGCTATGCCGTCGGCGCCGGCGTCGAATATGCGCTCAGCAGACAATGGTCGCTCAAGGGCGAGTATCTCTATGTCGACCTCGGCAAGAGCGGAGCCAGTTCCAGCACGCTGACGCCGGCCCTTCCGGCCGGGTTCGGAACGTTCAACGGCTCAAGCGCCGTCGCTCTGACGGCCAATATCGGACGCGTCGGCCTCAACTACCATTTCTGATCGCGCGTCAGCTCGCGATGAGACGCCAATGGCGCCCGGCGTCACGCTCGACGATGGTCGTGCGAATCCCGAATGGTTCGGGCGTCACGCCGCGTATCCAGAGCTCCACGCGCATAGTGTCGATGACGACGAATATCGCGCTCGACCGCTCCGGCCCTTCCGGAAAATAGACGTCGTAGGCGGCGTTCCAGCGCTTGCCGATTTCGCCCTTGTCCTCGATCAGCCTGGCTTTTCCGGCGACGGCGGCGAAAGTGTCGTCCGCATCGTTCTGGAAGATGACGGAGACCTCGCCGCCGCGGCGCAGCGCGGCCGCCTTGGGCGAGGCGCCGTCGGTGATGAAGCGCAGCGTCCAGGGATCGTCATCCGCGTCGCGCGGCAGCCGGCCCATCGGCCGCGGCCGAACGCCGCCCTCGCCGGCGTCGGTCAGCAGCCAGCAAAAGCGCGCCTTGGCGATCCGGCCGGCGGCGGCGTCGAGCAGTCCTTTCACTTCGTCGGTTTCCTCCGCAAGCGCCATTGTCGACTCCTTCGGTTGAATTGTCGTCGTGGCTCTTACGCTGTAACTAAGCAGCCGAGGCCAGATATTCCATCTTCAGCGCCGGCGCGCTGATCGACGGTGGATTATGGCTGACGCTTTCGCGGCCTCGAGCCGGAATGAGTTTCGCGCTTACGATAACGCGCATGCCGATCGCCGCAGTCGGAGCAATATCGAACTGAACGATGCGCGAAGCGCGGCGCCTCGTGGCGACAACCGCTCATTGATTGCATGGAGGGACTTTGATCTCATTTCTTGCCAAGCAAGCGGATTCCGGGCGATAATTGGCTCCTCCGGCTCCGCCGCATGACGTCGTCACCCCCCCTTCTTCAAGAACACATAGTCGGCCGAATAAGCAACGCTGCGAAAAGCCCCCGCCGCTTCGCACGCGCCGTCCAACCCGCCGCCACGCGTATTGATCCGTTGAACGGTCGCCGCATCACTGAGCAGTCCCCGGCCGAAATGCGCCGCGACGCTGAGCTTCAGCCAGGCGATGTCGGACGCGCCCGCCCCCGGCGCCTTGGCCTCGACCTTGCCCTCGACGCCGCCGCCGTCGTCAAGCTCCCATTTCGGGCCGGCATAATGGCGCCCGATCGTCTTGCCGTCGCGCAGCAACGTCGCGATCGGCTCGCGGAACGCCCAGGCGAGCTTGCCAGCCGCATCCGCCCTGCATTCATAGACCTGCGCGCCTTCGGCATGGACGGTCAGCAGCCCGGTCTCGCCGGGCGCCTGGATCGGCGCGGGCAATTCCTGCGCGCGCGCGAAAGTCGTCAACGCCAGGGTCAGTGCGCTGGCGCAGGCCGCAGCCCGACGCTGGCCGCGGCGCCTATTGCCGGCAAACTTGTTCATGAGGTCCTCTCGTTGACTGCTGCGCAATAATCTATTGGACTATACATGGCCTCGCCGCCGCAACGTAGCGGCCGAGGCTTCTCCCCGACATCACAGTTTGAAATCCCGGAGCGAAGGAGACGCGCACCCCTTCGCCCCGCATAGCGGGTGGCGCGAAGCGCCGCCGGACGAATGCTGCGCATTCGCCTAGAGATGAGGGGCGGCGCGACGTTTCGGCTTTGTCTACCAGCGCCCGCCGCCGCGCGAACAGTACGGAGCGATCAAGTTAGCGCCTATGGCCGCCTCGCTCGCCTTCACGAGGAGCGAGCAAGGCGCCGACTCGGCGCCGCTCGCCTATGCCCGGCCCGTCGCCAGCCCATAGGATTCCACCAGGTTAAGCGCGAATCGCGTCGCCTCCGGCGGCGCCTCGCAGCGCGCGTTGATATCCTGAGCAAAGGCCTTGAAGCTCGCCAGTTCCGTCACCGGGCTTGAATCGTCATCGGTGAGATTGGCGAACAGATGGACGAAGTCCGACCCGTCGCGGAACAGACCATAGGCGACATGGCCCGGATTGGTCTGCCTGAGTTCGGTGAACACCGCCTTCGACAGCGCCTCGTTTTCGTCGGCGCGCCCGGGCTTGGTCTTATAGCGCACCAGGGTCACTCTTTGCATGGTCTTGATCCCTCATCGTCGCCGACGCCCAATCGCGCCGGTCCTGCCAGAGACGCTCGGGACGCGCGGAAAGGATCGCAAGGCGGAGAAAAGAATTTCGAGGGGCAGCGAATTTCGTGCGCCGGGCCGTCGCGTGTCCGGGTTCGAACGCCCGTGAGGCGCAAACAAATCCGCAACGACATAAAGCTACAAAAACTATAGACTTTATGATTTCGTGCGGATAAGCCTAGCCAAGGCTGGCCTATCACCCTCCCCAGCCGCGAGGCCTTGCATGAGCGTCGAAGCGAAATCGTCTGACTTTGGCCTATCCCAGCCGTCGGAGATCGCCGAAACGCCGGCGTCGCAGTCCGTCGCGCCCTCACGCTGGCGGCTTGATTCGGTGGTCGCCGAATTGCGGCTGTCGCGCGAGGTGACCCATAACATCCGCCCCAAGGGCCGCTTCCGCCGCCCGCCCGCCCGCGCCGCGATCGCCGCCATCGTCGAAGGCCTCGCCGCCTCGCTGTTTCCCGCCCATTACGGCGGGCCGGAACTGGCGGTCGAATCGCTCGATTACTTCGTCGGCGCCACTTTGAACCAGGCGCTCGCCCAGCTCGTCGAACAAGTCCGCCTCAGCCTCTCCTTCGCCAGCGAAAGCGAGCCCGACGAAGCCGCGCTCGCCGCCCGCGCCCAGGCGATTGTGCGCGATTTCGCCGGCGCTTTGCCCGGCATACGCGGCCTGCTGGTCCATGATCTGCGCGCGGCTTTCTCAGGCGATCCGGCGGCGGCCGGCTTTCCAGAGATCCTGCTCGGCTATCCCGGCATGATTGCGATCCTGCATTACCGGCTCGCCCATGCGCTGCATGAACTCGGTGCGCCGCTGCTGGCGCGCCTCGTCTCGGAAATCGCCCATTCGAAGACCGGCGTCGACATCCATCCGGGCGCCCGGATCGGCGCGAGTTTCTTCATCGACCACGGCACAGGCGTCGTCATCGGCGCCACCGCGGTGGTCGGCGAGCGCGTGCGCATCTACCAGGCGGTGACGCTCGGCGCGCGCCATTTTCCGGCCGACGAAAACGGCGCGCTGGTCAAGGGCGCGCCCCGCCATCCGATGATCGAGGACGATGTCATCATCTATGCCGGCGCGACGATCCTGGGGCGCATCGTCATCGGACGCGGCTCGACGATCGGCGGCAATGTCTGGCTGACGCATGGCGTCGCCCCCGGCAGCCAGATCACCCAGGCCCATGCGCGCAGCAATGGCCATGCGACCGAACTGCCTTCCGCCCTTAGCGAATGATTGCGGGCGGAGGCCGATATTTTCTGTGACGCGGCGCGTCAATCCTTGTTGCGTTCATCCCTGCGCAATGATTCACTGAATCGGATCGAGATTCGAAGTTAATGGAAATAAAGGATTTTCCCACTGTAACGCCGCGCATTGAATGGCCGACGATCGCCCTTGCCGCGATCATCTATGCAATGTGGTTCGCCGCGACCTTGTTCTGGAGCCGCCTGCCCTTCTGGGCTCTGACTTTGGTCGCCGCCTGGACCACCGCCTGGCATATGAGCCTCCAGCACGAAATCATCCACGGCCATCCCACCCGCAAGCGCTGGCTCAACAATCTGATCGGCCAATGGCCCCTGGCGCTGTGGCTGCCGTTCGAGAATTACCGCCATTCCCATCTCGCCCATCACAATGACGAACGCCTGACCGATCCGCTCGACGACCCTGAATCCTATTATTGGCGACAGCAGGATTGGGACGGTCTCGGCCGTTTCGGCCGCGGCATCGTACGTCTGCAGGCGTCGATGCTCGGCCGCCTGCTGATCGGCCCGTTCTGGGCGGCCGGCAAACTCTGGAAGGCGGAAATCGCCGCGATCGCCGCCGGCAATTCCAAAAAGATTCAGGAAGCCGCCGTTCATCTCCTCGAGATGATCGTCGTTCTGGCCTGGGTGATTGGCGTCTGCCGCATGCCGCTGCTGACCTATCTCTTCTGCTTCGTTTACGCGGGCACGTCGCTGGCGATGGTGCGCTCCTTCGCCGAACATCGCGCCGAAAGCATCGTCGAGCGGCGCACCGCGATTGTCGAAAAAAGCTGGATTCTCGGGCCGCTGTTCCTGTTCAACAATCTGCACGTCGCCCATCACATGCGCCACACCATGCCATGGTACGCGCTGCCGCGTTGGTACAAAGCCAATCGCGCCGCGCTGATCGAGCGCAATGGCGGGCTGGTCTATGATACCTACCGCGACGTGCTGCGCCGCTATTTCTTCCGCCCGCACGACCAGGCGCTGCATCCGCACCGGCCGGCCGGCGCGGAATAGGTGGAAGGTTTGCCAAGACGACCCACCGTCATTGCGAGGTCAGGCGAATGTATTCATTCGCCTTGGCGCAGCGACGAGAGTGCATCTCATGTCGGTCTGCGCGCGGACGCGCCGTGACTGCTTCATCCGCGCTCATCGCCTCTCTCGGCATGTATGACTTCCCCTGGACCGCCAAAGCGAATGATGCGCTATGGGCCGCCATGTCCGCGCGCTTGCGCGAAGCGGGAATCGATGCGCCTTCGAAGCTCACGCGCGGTTTGGATCTCCATCAGATCTGGCGCGATCCCAACCTGATCTTCGGCCAGACCTGCGGCTATCCCTATGTCACGCATCTCAGCGGCAAGGCTGTGCTCGTGGCGACGCCGATCTATGCTTTTCCCGGTTGCCAAGGCTCCTCGCACCGCAGCGTCATCATCGCCCACAAAACACGAGCGCGCGCCACGCTCGTCGATTTCGCCGGCGCCCGCGCGGCGATCAACGGCCGCGACAGCAATAGCGGCATGAACCTGTTTCGCGTGGCGATCGCGCCGTTCGCGCAGGGGCGCCCATTCTTCTCCGAAGTTCTCCTCACCGGCTCGCATGAAGCGAGCCTTGCGGCGGTGAGCGCAGGCGCGGCCGATATCGCCGCGATCGATTGCGTGAGCCTCGCGCTGCTGCAACGGGGCCGGCCGGAGCTCTGCGAGAATGTCGAGGCGATCGCCGAAAGCCCGGCGACGCCGGCGCTCCCCTTCATCATCAGCGCCGTCCTTGGCGAGTCCCATCTCGGCGCCGTCCGCGCTGCGCTCTTTGCGACGCTGAAGGACCCGGCGCTCGCGCAAGCGCGCCGGACGGCCGGGCTTATCGGCGCAGAAATACTCGGCGATGCGGATTACGAGCGCGTCGCGCAGCTTGAGCGCGAAGCGATCGCGGCGGGCTATCCGACGCTCGCGTGAGTGGCCCCGGGCCTAGAGGCTTGCGCCGCCCCTCATCCGGTCGGCTCCGCCGACCACCTTCTCCCGCTTCGCGAGAGAAGGGGCGCGCGTCTTCCTTCTCTCGCGAAGCGGGAGAAGGTGTCATGCGGAGCATGACGGATGAGGGGCGGCGCGACATTTCGGTCTCATCCTGCAGCGCTTGCCAATCCCCAAGACGGAGCAGAACGACTAAGTTTGCGTCTATGTGAACAAGCCCGGCCATAATGGCCAAAACCCCGCCTCACGCCGCGCCGGTGACGATCACGTTCCACGAGCCTGCCGCGAGCTTCGCCTTCAGCGTGCGTCCGTCGATCGACACGCCTCCGATCGGATGCGGCGCGACATTGTCGGGATCGTCCTTGGTGTTCACCGCCTTCATATTGGGATGGGTGACCTGCTGCGCGTCGATGACGCGGCGATCCTCGCCGAAGCCGCGCAGGATCACTTCGAGCTCCATTTCCTCGCGCAAATGGCGGTTCAGCGCGAAAATGACGATCTGGCCGGTCGCCTCGTCCTCGGTGACGCAGGCGTGCAGATAGGGCATTTCAGGCGAAGCCTTGCCGGCATAGGTCGGCGAACTCGCCAATGTGCGGAGCACCCTGCCCTGCGCATAGCGCGTCGTCAGCGCGAAGGGATGGAAAATCGTCTGCCGCCAGGCCGGCCCGCCGGGCTCGGTCATGATCGGGCCGATGATGTTCACGAGTTGCGCGATACAGGCGGTCTTCACCCTATCGGCATTGTTGAGCAGCGTGATCAGCGCGCCGCCGACCAGCAGCGCATCCTCGGTATTGTAGACTTCCTCGATCAGCGGCGGGTGCTCCGGCCAGCCGGGCTTGCGCAGGTCTGAGTGCGAGCGCGCCTTGTACCAGACGTTCCATTCGTCGAGCGACAGCATGATGCGTTTGGGCGAGCGCCGCGTGGCGGCGACCGCGTCGGCGATGGCGATGACTTCTTTGATGAAGAAATCGAGCAGCTCGATATTGCCGAGAAACTCCTCGGTCGAGTCATGCGGATTCATGAAATAAGTGTGCAGCGAAATGAAGTCGACATGGTCGAAACAATGGCCGAGCACTTCATATTCCCAGCGCGCGTAAGTCGCCATTTCGCGGTTTGACGAGCCGCAGGCGGCCAGCTCGATCGAGGGATCGACCCAGCGCATCGCTTTCGCGGTCTCATGGGCGAGCCGGCCATATTCCTGAGCGGTCTTGGCGCCGATCTGCCAGGGCCCGTCCATTTCATTGCCGAGGCACCAGAACTTGATGTCATGCGGCTTTTCATAGCCATGCGCTCGGCGGAGGTCGGAGAGTTCGGTGCCGCCGGGATGGTTGCAATATTCGATGAAGCGGCGCGCCTCATCAATGCCGCGCGTGCCGAGATTGACGCCGAACATCGGCTCGACGCCGACCTTGCGCGTCCAGTCGACGAATTCATTGGTCCCGAACGCATTGGTCTCGGTCGAGAACCAGGCAAGGTCGAGCCGGCGCGGACGCTTGTCGACCGGGCCGACGCCGTCCTCCCAATTGTACCCTGAGAGAAAATTGCCGCCGGGATAGCGCACGATGGTGACGCCGAGCTCTTTCGTCAGATCGGCGACATCCTGGCGGAAGCCTTGTGCATCGGCGGTAGGGTGGCCGGGCTCGAATATGCCGGTATAGACGCAGCGGCCCATATGTTCGACGAACGATCCAAATATGCGGCGGTCGATGTCCGAAATGGCGAAGTCGCGATCAACAATCAGGCGGGCTGCGGGCATGAGGTTTTCCAGACAATCTGCTAGGGTTTTGCGGTCGGTGACACCGGGCGGAAAAGTGAGAGGCCGGCCGCGTCGGGCCGGCCCCGGGTTTTGCTACTTCGCGTTGGCGAGCAGCGTATTGATGCGATCCTGCGCGGAGCTCAGCGCATCGTCGACGCTCTTGTCGCCGCGCATGGCGGCGGCGATTTCCTCGCCTTCCATGTCCTGCGCGCTGAACTGGCGCTTGACGCCGGCGGGCAACGCCGTGCCGCTCTCAGCCAGCGGCGCCAGCGCCTTGCGGAACGGCAGCGCCAGGAATTCCGCGCTGGCGAGAATCTTCTGGCTGGTCGGCAGATGGCCGGTGCGCGCCCATTGGAAATCGTTGTCCCACAGGAATTTGAGGAACTCATAAGCGGACTTCCGCTGCGCGTCGCTAAGATTGGCTTTCAGGATCACCCAGCTATGGCCGTCGGCCCAAACCTTGTTGCTGCCGGCATATAATTGCGGGAAAGGCGCGACGGCATAGCCGCCGGAGAGCGGTTTGCCGGGCTTCTTGGCTTCTTCGTCATAGCTGTTGACGAGCCACGTCCCGCAGATGAAAACACCGCCTTCGCCGCTCGAGAAGCCGGCCACCGAGGCCGCATAGTCCTCGTTCTTGGTGGTGTAATCCTTGTCGAAGATTGTCTTGAGCAGCGTCAGCGCTGTCTTGCCCTCGGGCGTCACCAGCGAAATCTTGGTCGGGTCGGCGAAGAAATTGGAATTCTGCTGATAGAGCAGCGTCTCGAAAGTGCGATAGTAGAAAGCCTTTTCATTGGCCAGCGTCGAGACGAAATAGGGCTTGCCGGTCTTCTCCTTGAACTGTTTGGCCTGTGCGAGAAGCTCGTCGGCCGATTTCGGCAATATCGCATTGCCCGAGGCGTCGATCAGTCCGGCCTGTTTGAAGAGATTGAGATTGATGTGCCAGAGCCAGGTATGCGTATCGAACGGCAAGGCGTAGATCTGCCCGTCCTTGGTGACGCCGGCCTTGGCGGCCTCGGTAAAGTCCGCTGTATCGACGCCGGCCGCCTTCAGGCCCTTGTCGAGCGGCTCCAGCAGGCCATGTGAGGAATAGTCTGAGATGACCGCTTCATGCATGACGGAAATCGTCGGCGGCTCGCCGGAGCGGATGCGTGCGGTGAGCTGGTCGTAGCCTGGCCATTCGACGATATCCACCTTGACATGGGTATCGGGACTGTCGGCGTTGAACTTGTTGATCAGCGCGGTGATGATGCCGCATTCGCCGTTGGCTTTGGCGACATCGGTGACGCTGCCGTAATCGGCTTCGCAGGCGCCGAAGAACCGCGAGACGGAAATCTCAGTTTTATCCGCCGCGCTCGCCGCGGCGACGCTGCCTGCGAGGGCGACGCCCGCCAATAAAATAGTCGATAGAATTTTCATGCTTTCCTCCGTTGCGGCCTTTGCATCACCCCCGCGCCTGGCCAAAACGCTGGTTTGTTTTCTCCCGCTGCTAGCGGATCGCCGCGCCGGCGACCGCCTGGATGATGTAGCGCTGGAAAAACAGATAGACGACGAACACCGGCAGCCCTGCGAACACCGCTTGCGCCATCAGGAATCCGAGCCCCTCCGATTGCGCGAAATTGGTTTGCGTCGAAGCGATGCCGATGGTCAGCGTGAACATTTCCGGCTTGGTTGCCGAGATCAGCGGCCAGAGGTAATCGTTCCAGCAGGCGAGGAAGGTGAAAATGCCGAGCGTCGCCTGCGCCGGCACGGTCAGCGGCAGCAGCACTTTCCAGAAAATCTTGAACCGCGAGGCATTGTCGAGCATCGCCGCCTCGTCGATATCCCTCGGAATCGAGCGGAAATATTGGGTCATCAGGAAGACGCCGAACGCGTTGGAGAGCCCCGGCAGGATCAGCGCGAGATAAGTGTTGTGCATCTTCCAGTCGGTGAACATCTGATGACGCGCGATGATCACCGCCTGCTCGGGGATCGCCAGGCCCAGCAGTACGATGACGAAGATGATGTTCTTGAAGGGGAACTCAGTCCGGGCGAACCCATAGCCGGCGAGCGAAGCGAGAATGAGCGTCGCTAAAGTGTTGAGGCTCGCCACGACGACGCTGTTGAAAAACCAGCGAAACACGCCCGATGTGGCGATAGTGTCGGAATAGTTCTTCAGCGTGTAGGGCAATCGGAAGGCGCTGCCGGTCGACAGCATCAATTCGCTATTGGCCTTGAACGACAGGATCAGCACCCACAGCACCGGGACGACCCAGAGAAACGCCAGAAAAATCACGGCGCCGAGAATGACGCGGTCGCCAAAGCCGCGCCCTGCGATAGTGCCCGTGCGCGCCATGGCTCTCAGGCCTCCTTGCGGCGCGAGGCGATATATTGCGCCATCGCCGCGATCGCCATCAAAAGGAACAGCACTTCTGAAGCGGCGGCGGCATAGCCGAGATTCCAGTCGCGGAAGCCGGTCTCGTAGATGAACAGCACGATCGAGCGCGACATATTGTTGGGGCCGCCGCGCGTCAGCAGCCATGACTGGCCGAAGAGCTGGAATTGCGCGACGATCTCGTAAATGACGACGACGACCAGGGTTCGCCGGATCGACGGCAAGGTGATCGACCACAGCGATCGCCATCGGCCGGCATTGTCGAGCGCCGCCGCTTCGTAGAGATCGCCGGGAATCTGTTGCAGCGCCGCCAGAAACAGCATCATCGGCAGGCCGATGATCCACCAGACCGTGGTGGCGGCGATCGCCGGGAGCGCCAGATCCTGATTGGTCAGAAACGGGATAGGGGCGATGCCGAACAATGCGAGGACATGCGAGATCAGCCCGATATTTGGCAGATACATGATCTTCCAGATGATCGTGACGATGGTGACGGAAAGCACCGAAGCGCCGAAGAACACCGCGCGCAGCGTTGCGCCCGTGCGCCCTTCGCGATTGAGCGCCAGGGCCAGCACGAGGCCGATGATGACGAAAGCGGGAACCGTCATCAGCACGAACAGGAAAGTGTTGCGCACCGTGCCGAGGAAAATCGCGTCGCCGAGCAGGCGTTTGAAATTGGCGAGGCCTTTGAAGCTCGCCGATTGATCGAACATGTCGAATTCCTGCAGGCTGACCCACATGCCGCGGAACAGCGGATAGACCAGCATGCCGAAATAGATGATCAGGAACGGCGCGATGAACAGACCATTGCGCCAGTCCGCCCCGATGCGCGCGCCGCCGGCCTGCGCCCGGCGCGAAACGGCGGCGCGCTCGGCGGTCGCGGTCATCGGCCCGCCTCCGCTTTGGCGCGATAGCCGCGGCCCTCCGAGTCGAAGAGATGCGCCTGGCCCGGATCGACGCGCAGCTTGACGCTGTCGCCCGGCGCCGCGCGGCTATGGCCGACATCCTCGGCGATCAAAGTGGAATCATCGGCGAGCCGCACGTGCAAATGGGTCCGATCGCCGAGTCGCTCGACGACTTCGACCGTACCGGGCAGCGCGCCCTCGGCGTCAAGGCGAATGGCTTCCGCGCGTATGCCGAGCCGCATCGGCCCAGCCGACGGCAAATCCTCGCGCGCGATATAGGTCTGCAGTTCGACGCCGCCGGCCAGCGTGATGAGCGCCGCGGCGCCCTGGTCCGCCACGCTGACCGGCAGAAAATTCATCGGCGGCGAGCCGACGAAACGCGCGACAAATTCACTCGCCGGGCGTCCGTAGATTTCCATGGGCGTGCCGATCTGCTCTATTCTGCGCGCGTTCATCACGACGATGCGCCCGGCCAGCGTCATCGCCTCGACCTGGTCATGGGTGACGAAAATCGTTGTCGCCCGCGTCTGCTGATGGAGACGGGCGAGCTCGACGCGGGTGCGGACGCGTAGCGCAGCGTCGAGATTGGACAGAGGCTCGTCGAACAGGAACGCCTTGGGGTCCTTGACGAGCGCCCGCCCGATCGCCACGCGCTGGCGCTGGCCGCCGGAGAGCTGGCCGGGCTTGCGCGCCAGCAGCGGCTCTATTTCGAGGATTTTTGCGGCCTGCCGAATGCGCTGGTCGATCGCCGCCGAGGCGACGCCGATGTTCTTCAGCCCGAACGCCATGTTCTCGTAGATCGTCATATGCGGATAAAGCGCGTAATGCTGGAACACCATGGCGACGCCGCGCGCGCCCGGCGGCAGATGGTCGACGCGCTCGCCGCCGATGCGGATTTGCCCGGAATTGATGGCCTCGAGGCCGGCGATCATGCGCAGCAGCGTGGTCTTGCCGCAGCCGGAAGCGCCGAGAAAAGCAATGAATTCACCCGATTCGATGCGGAGCGAGAGTTCGGAAATGACTTCGACCGAGCCGAATCGCTTCGAGACCCTGTCAATCTCGATTGAACTCAATGTCGTTCCGCCCTGTTCGTATTTTTGATTGTCTATGATAAGATGAATAGACGTTACAAATCGATAGCGGCGGTGTCAAGAGTCGCATAAGGCTTCGCGCCGGGGGAGAAAATGTTTGAGCGAAACAATTCGGTCAGCACGATGAGCGCCCAGGTCGCGCGCATCATCGGCACGCGCATTGTGTCGGGCGAATTCGCCCCCGGCGATTCCCTGCCGATCGAAAGCGAATTGTGCCAGGCCTATGGCGTCAGCCGTTCGACCATTCGCGAGGCGGTGAAAAACCTCGCCGCCAAACGATTGCTTGAAGTCGGCCCGAAAGTCGGCACCCGCGTGCTGCCCTTCGTCAACTGGAACCTGCTCGATCCCGACGTTCTGTCATGGCGCCTCAACGCCCAGTTCGACAATCGCATCGTCGAGGACCTTTACGAGATGCGCCAATGTTTCGAGCCGCGCGCCTGCTATCTCGCCGCGCGCGACGGCGCCAAGGACGATCTCGAACTGATCCATCGCTGCTATGCCGACATGCTGTCGACATTGCAGACGCCGGCTTTGGCGGCCAGCGCCGAAACTGATTTCCACCTCGCCATCATCGCCGCCACCCATAACGGCCTGTTCGTGACGATCGGCGGCGCCGTCAAGACCGCCCTGCGCGTCTCCTTCGCGCTGACCCAGAAAGGCCCCGGCCGGCCGGCGATGGAGATGGAGCCCTATGAGGCCGTCCTCGGCGCCATTCTTGCGAGGCGCGGCGAGGCGGCCTCCGATGCGATGCGCCGACTCCTCGAATTGTCGCGCCTGCGCGTTCTCACCGCGCTCGACAAACAGCCGGCGGCCGCCAGAATCGCCGGCTGAGGCGCGCCGCCGCCTCGGCGCTGGCCATTGATGAAGGAGACGAATGTGGCCGCTGCTGATGAGCGGGAACGCGATGATTTTCCTGCGCCGGTCGCAGCCGTGCTCGCCGACATCGGCGACGTACCCATCGTCACCGAGCCGACCTCGGTGCGCCGCCGCTCGCGCGACTTCTTCTGGTACAGTCCAATCCTCAACGCCGAGCTGACCGGCAAATCGGCCGATGTCGTCGTCACGCCGCGCAGCGAGGAAGACGTCATCCGCGTCGCCCGCGCCTGCGCCCGGCATAATGTGGCGCTGACGCCGCGCGGCGGCGGCACCGGCAATTACGGCCAGGCGGTTCCCCTGCATGGCGGCGTGCTGATCGACTTCTCTGCGATGAATCGCATCCTGTGGAGCAAGCCCGGCGTGCTGCGCGTCGAGGCCGGCGCCAAAATGCACGACATCGACGCCGCCTTGCGCCCCTCGGGTTGGGAATTGCGCATGCATCCTTCGACCAAGCGCAGCGCGACGATCGGCGGCTTCGTCGCCGGCGGCTCGGGCGGCGTCGGCTCGATCACTTACGGCGGCCTGCGCGATCCCGGCAATATTCTCGCCGCGCGCGTCGTCACGCTCGAGCGCGAGCCGCGCATTATCGAACTACGCGGCGCGGCGACGCAGAAGATCAACCGCGCCTTCGGCTCGACCGGCCTCATCACCGAGCTTGAAATGCCGCTGGCGCCGGCCTGGGAATGGATCGACGTCATCGTCGCCTTCGACGATTTTTTTGAGTCGGTCGAGATCGGCCGCCAGATCGCAATGTCCGACGGCATCGTCAAAAAGTTGCTGACGCCGATCACATGGCCGATCCCCGCCGACTTTCGCGAACTCGGCGCCGCCTGTCCACCGGGCAAGAGCCTGCTGATCGCGATGATCGCGGCGCCGTCGCTGGAGAGCTTCCACGTCGCGCTCGCCGGGCGCGGCGCCATCACCTATGAAGCGCCGAACAGCGAAGGCCCAGGCGAAACGCCGCTCTACGAATATTGCTGGAACCACACCACGCTGCACATGCTGAAACGCGACCGCAGCGTGACCTACCTGCAATGTCTGTTCCCGCATGACCGGCTGGTGCCGCTGGTCAAGGAAATGGTCGCGGCTTTCGGCGACGAGGTTCTCCACCACCTCGAATTCTCCCGCTACGCCGGCCATGTCACCGCCAGCGCGCTGCCGATCGTGCGCTACAAAAACCGCGAACGGCTCTATGAAATCATCGCCGCCTATGAAGCCGCCGGCGTGATGATCGCCAATCCGCATGTCTATACTTTGGAGGACGGCAGCCGCTACCGCCGCGCCGACGCCGACCAGCTCGGCTTCAAGGCGGAGGTTGACCCCTACGGATTGCTCAACCCCGGCAAGATGCGCAGCTATGTCCCGGCGAAGTGGGAGCCGCACTAAACGCGAGCGGCAATGCCTGCCACCGCGGGCGCCTTCCCCCTCGTGCGCTGCCCTCTGACGTCATGGCCGGGCTTGGGTTGAGCGAGAAAGTCCCGTCACGCGAGAAAGTCTGAAGGGAACAAGAACCTCTCTGGTCTTGGCCGGGCTTGTCCCGGCCATCCACGCCGCGCCGTTGCAAGAAACTTTTGAAGTTGGCGGCTTCCGCACGGCGTGGATGCCCGGGACAAGCCCGGGCAAGACGCGCGAAAGTTGTGGACGACTTAGATTTTGCAACCTGTATTGCCGAACCGGACAGCCGCGGCATAAGGCCGGGCATGACGTTCAGGATGTGCAAAAGGCGGAGTACTACTACCGGATTCGTACCTTCGAACGACCGTGCATTAGGAGGGTGGGAAACCCGCGCTCACATCGCGTCCGTCATCGCCTGACGCGTTCGACCGCGGTCCGGTGATCTCAGTATCCAGCTCGACTCCGATTGTATCGAAGGGCTTCACGCTCACATCGGGTCAAGATTCTGCCCGCATTGTTTGAGACACGCGCGCGATTGATCGCCCGCCCTCGAATTATGTGAGAGAATAATTGACCCGCAAATGTTTTCCTACCTCTGCTTTTGTCGTTGCTGGCTTTGTGATCGCTTGCGGCGCCGCAACCGTTTCCGCCCAATCGCTACGCAGCGGTGAGATGTTCGATCCAGCCGCTGCAGTCGGCGGGATTACGATCCCTCGCGACAGATGCGCGGATCTTGAGAGACAGGAAACGGGGGCCTGGGTCCAGGTTGATGGCGAGGGATATTGCCTGCGCTACTACGCCTCCGGCCTGAAGCCCGCGCCTGGCCCCAATCCTGTCGTAGCCGGCTGGCTGCATGGCGACGTCATGGGCAAACACGAAGGCCCCGCCGACAAGCACATGAAGGACCTTGGCGTGAACGCCATGGTGGATCAGGAGCGCGAACTGTCGCAACGCTTTGGCGTACCCTTCATCTTCCTCGCCCGTCCCGGCAGCTACGGCAGCGCCGGCCGGCACTTCACCATGCGGAGCCGCGTTATCGAGGGAAAGCTGATCAATGCCTTCCTGGACGCGCTGAAGGCGCGTTATGGCGTGGTATCGTGGGCCTTGGGAGGCCATAGCGGCGGCGGCACGCTGGTGGCGCAAATGCTGACAGAGCGCACGGACCTTCGCTGCGCCATCATCTCGTCAGGCGCGGCGAACTTTCGCGCCTATCTCACCGCTCATCATTCGCCGGGAGCAGACAGCCCGGTCAACCTCGACCCTTATTCGGATATCGGCAAAATCCAGACCGCTGGGGACCAGCGCATTTTCGTGATTGGCGATCCCCGCGACGAGAATGTCTATTTCTTCACCCAGCAGCTCTATTTCGACGGCCTGAAGAAGCGCAATTTGCCAGCATGGCTGTTGCCGCTCGAAAAGGCGCCGACGCCCGAATATCACAGCCTGGTTGACTTCGGCGAAACAGCAACCGGCCTTTGCGCCAATAGCGCGCCAACCAATCAGATCATCAAGACCCTGCAAGCGATGCCCGATCAGCGCTTGCGCGTCAGCAACTGACGATTTGCCCCGGCGCGTCGCCTCCTCGTTTACCGCGGCGAGGCGGCATCCCGCGACGACTGCTTCATCTCAAATGGATGGCGCTCATAGATCTCAGACGGTCGCGCGCTCATCGGGGACACGATCCGACCGCCGGGTTCGTTGATCACTGCGACGTCGTGCCCCTCAGCAGCGGCGCGATCTGGACGATGAAGGGATAGGCGATCAATATGCCATAGGGCGAAGGGGCTTCGGCGGCCGGCCGCTCGTCGTCGGCGCGCGCGACCATCGTGTCGGCCGCGACGGGCGCCGGATGCGCGGCGGCGACGACGGGCGTCAGTTCGATCGCGCGCGTATGTTCGACGGCGCGCGCAATAACGGTCTCGCCCTCATCGGGCGCGAAGCGCAGCGCGGTTGGCGACGGCGCATCCGTCAGCGAATGTTCGAACGCGCGCGCGATCATGGTCGCGCCTGAATCGGGCGCAGGGCTCGCGGCGGCTAATGTCGGCTTGACGGCGGCCGGGACGCCGTTCTTCTGCAGGCTCGCCAGCAGCGACGGCCCGTCGGATCCGGCCGGCGGCGCCTTGCCGATATAATCGAGACGGACCTTGGTGACGCCGGTACGATTGAATTCCAGCAGGTTGGCGACGCGCGCCGAGACATCGAGCATGCGGCCGCCGACGAATGGCCCGCGATCGTTGACGCGCACGATCACCGAACGACCGTTGCGCAGATTGGTGACGCGCGCATAGCTCGGCAGCGGCATTGTGCGATGCGCCGCCGTAAGCGAGCCCATGTCGAAGATTTCGCCATTAGCTGTCGCATGGCCGTGAAACTCGCTGCCATACCACGAAGCCAGGCCGATCTCGCTGGAGCGCTCATGCGCCGCAGGATGCAGGATAAGCGGCGACAATTCCTCGGCCGTCGCCTGTACGGCGCCAAAGAGCCCTAGGCCCACGAGTGTCGCGAGACGCAACATCATGCGTCACCCCCCAACGTCTTCATTATGGCCAGCGCGCGAAGAAAGGCAAGCCGCGCCCCGGAAAAGGCGCGGTTACGCCTCGATTCGCGCCAGCGCGCCCTCCAGATAGTCGCTGAAGGCGCGCGCTTTTTGCGAGGGCCGGCGCCCTGCCGGGAACAGGACGAAAGCGGCGACCGGATCGAGGCGATAATCGGCGAGTATCTCGACCAGCGCGCCGGAGGCGAGCTCTTCGCGGCACATCCAGACCGACGCGGTGGCGATGCCAAGGCCGGCCGCCGCACAGGCGACAACGCCCGCAGCGTAGCCGGTCCGGATACGGGCTTCCACCGCCTGCACCTCATTCACGCCGGCGCGGCGCGCGACCCAATTTCGATCGCCGGAATCGGACGGGCCGCCGATCAGCTCATGACCGGCGAGATCGGCCATGGTCCGGGGCGCCGCGCGGCGGGCAAGGTAGGAAGGCGAGGCGACGAACAGGCGCCGCGCGCTGGCGAGCTTGCGCATCACGAAACTGGAATCGGGCTGGTCGCCAAGCCGCAGCGCGAGATCGGCGCCCTCGGCGATCAGATTCTCGTAGCGATCGGACATCATCAGTTCGATCCGGAGCTGCGGATGGTTCTCGAGGAAGGCCGGCAGAAGCGGGACGATCTGCCGGGCGCCGAAGGTCATCGGCAGCGCGACCCGCAGCAATCCCGAAAGGCGATCGGCGCCGCGCGCTGCGTTTTCGGCGTCGTCGATCCCCGCCAAAGCCTCGCGCGCCCGCCTCAGCAAGGCCTCGCCCGCATTAGTGAGGGAAAGCTGACGAGTGGTCCTGACGAGCAATTTGACGCCGAGACGATCCTCCAGCGCGGCGATCGTGCGGGACACGGAAGGCTGCGACAGCCCGAATTCGCGGGCCGCCTTTGAAAAGCTGCCGGTCTCCACCGTGCGGACAAAGAGCGTGAGTTGTTGGAGCCGATCATTCATGCCGAAAATGAATATATCATATGAAACCGGGCACGCTACCTGCCATGCCGCGCATGATCTATCTCTCGGACGTCCCGAATTTCAGCGGACGACGACAGCGGCAAGGAGCATGGTCATGGGTGAGCTAACCGGCAAAGTGGCGATCGTCACCGGAGCTTCGAAGGGCATCGGCGCCGCCATCGCGCGGCGCTTCGCCAAGGCGGGCGCGGCGGTGGCGGTCAATTATTCCTCCAGCAAGGGCGACGCCGACAAAGTCGTCGGCGAGATCACGCGCGAGGGCGGCAAGGCCGTGGCGATCCAGGCCAATGTCGCCAAGATCGCCGACGTGAAGCGGCTGTTCGCCGAGACCAAAGCCGCGCTCGGCGCGCCAAGCGTCATCGTCAACAATGCCGGCGTGTTCACCTTCGGACCGCTGGAGGCGGCGACCGAGGCGGACTTTCATCGGCAATTCGACACCAATGTGCTCAGCGTGATCCTGACGAGTCAGGAGGCCGTCGGCGCCTTCGGCCCCAATGGCGGCAGCATCATCAACCTCAGCACCATTTCGAGCGTGAACCCGGTGCCGAACTCGCTGATCTATTCCGCCTCGAAAGCCGCGGTCGACACGATCACCAGGGCGCTCGCCAATGAACTCGCGGGCCGCAAAATTCGCGTCAATGCGATCGCGCCCGGCATGACGGCGACCGAGGGCCTTGCGGCATTGGGGATTGAAGGCGAGACGGCGAAAACGATGGGCGCGGCGCTGCCGATGGGCCGGCTGGGACAGCCTGACGATATTGCGCGCGTCGCGCTGTTCCTGGCTTCCGACGAATCCGCTTGGCTGACGGGCGAGCGCATCACCGCCTCGGGCGGACAGCGATAGAGCGCGTCGGTCTGCGCGACGGCTGGCAGCATCCTGCATTTGAATTTGCGCGGAACGCTCCGCCGCATTCGGCGACAAACCTTCATTGATCTCTTGGCGGCCATTCTGCGCGGAAGGAGATTGAACTCAAGGGCGGCCGCAAAAGCGGTCGTCGCCGAAGGCGATGCGCTTCGCGCACCCTTGACTTCAATCTCCTTCCGCGCCCCGCTCCGCCCAAGAAATCAATGGAGGAATCTGATTTCAGCCGGGAGCGGATGAAGCGTCTGATCCACAGGTCACACGCCAGTCGCGACGATCGCGCACAAACCCTCACGCGCGATGACGCGAACGCGCATCCCTTCCGACAGCCGTTCAAAATCCGCCGCGTCACAGACCACGACCGGACACGCCTTGCCATAGAGCTTGCGCGCGACGATGGCGCCGACCGTGATGATCGGATCAGCGATCGTCAGAATGATCGCGGCGGGCGCCGTGCCGCGGCGGATCGCCTCGGCGAGCACCGAGCTCGCCGAGCTCGAGCCGCGCCCTGATGGCATCGCAAGCACGCGGCCGGCGATCTCGGCGCCAAAGACCGGATGCGAGCGATCGATCACCCGGCCGCTCGCCGGATCAAAGCCGCCCCAGAAACTGAGCGGAATCGACAGTAGCGCGACAGCGCCTTCCGCTTCGCCTTCGACGAGACAACGCGCGGCCAGATTCATAGAAGGGCGCTCCGCACGACGCGCCCCGCCGCCGCCGAGGCGATGCAATCTTCGAGCGAGCCGAACGCGACTTCGACGCCGAGATTGCCAGGTGCGTAATGCGCCCATTTGCCGGAATTGGTCATGACGACGCCGTCGAGCTTGCGCAGGATCGACGTCACATAAGTGCAGGTGTCGGTGACGACGATCACACCCGCCGCTTCGAGACCCGCGAGAAGGCCGTTCCCGGCGATCGCTGCATAAGTCTCGCGGCCGGTATTGACGTAGACCTCGACGCCCGGCGCCGCGCGGAACCCCGAGAGCAGCGGCGCCAGGGTCTGAAATTCACCGACTGAAAAATGCGGCGTTCCGAGGCTGACTGCAACGAGCGGCGCGCCTTCCGGCGCGGTCGACAGTTTCGCCAACGCGTCACGCAGGTCCGCCGAAGACAGTTCGATGATTTGCCGCGGCTCGCCGCCGCCAAACGCGTCGCGGTAGGTAGGAGCCTCCGGCGTGATCCCGATCGCATGGAAAAGCGCGACGGAGCCTGTCGAGGCCGCCACCGCGCCAAGCGCCTTGAGCTGATCTTCCGATCGCGGCGGCGGCAATCCTTCAATGACGGGAATACGCCCCTGCGAACGCGCGCCGACGATCGCGCCGATTGCGACATAGAGCGTATCCGTCGCCTCCGCCGCGTCATGCACACGGAACAGGATTTCGCCTTTGCGATTCGCGTCGAGATGCAGGCCGAAGGCTGGCGCACGGCCGGTCATCGCGCAGCAAAGATCAATGAAATCGCCGTAGCGATTGGTGCGCGCGCCGATCGCTGAATTGGCGAAGACGATCGCGTTCGATTCGCCCCAGGCGATCTGTTCGCCGAAGCGCGGCCGGAAACGCGTCTGATAGGGCGCGCAGGTGAAGCTCCGCTCGCAGCCGAGCGCAAGATGCGCCTCCATCAGCCTGCGGCCCGCCGAACGCAGCGCCGCGGCGCCGCCGATCAGTTCAGGATGAAGAAGGTCCATCGAGCCGACATTGAGCGTCGTCGGCGCGCGCACCCGTCCGCCTTCCGCCACCAGCCGCTCGACAAAATCGAGACTGACCTCGCCATGATAGAGGCAGCCGTCGACATGGGCCTGGGCAATTTCAAGAAGCGCGGGCGCGCCGATCGCCTCGCCGAACCGCAGCAGAATGTCCATGGCGAAAGCGGCCGCCGCCCCCTGCCCGCCGGCCGCCATGTCTTTCTCGAATGCGGTGAGACGCATGATCGCTCCCGCCGCAATCACGCGTCATTGCGAGGGAGCGAAGCGACGAAGCAATCCAGACTGAGCCATGTCAGCCTTCGTCTGGATTGCTTCGCTGCCGCTCGCAATGACGGTGGCGCGAGTGGAGCGCCGATCGTGAGAAGTCTACGCCCCCGACACATGAAACATCTTCCGCTCCGCCGCGCCTGGCGCCGCCGGCGCCAGCACGAAATCCCAATTCACTGACCAGAACGGATTGGCGACGCCCAATTCCTTGGCCCGCGCCGGGTCGTCCACATGTCTGAAATCGGCAATCAGGCTTTCCTTGACGCCGAACACCGCATCCTCGTCGAGATAGGGACAATCCGGCGTGAAAATATGGGTGACGACCGGCTCGAAGCCCGGCGCGGTGACGATCATATGGAGATGGGCGGCGCGATTGGGATGGCGGCCGAGTTTCGCCAGCAATTTGCCGACCGGCCCGTCATCGGGGATCGGATAATAGCGCGGCTTGGCGGAACGGAACCAATAGGCGCCCTCGGCATCGGCAGTGAAAAGGCCGCGCAGGTTCATGTCCGGCTGCACGCCTTTCTGCTGCACGTCGTAGAAGCCGTCGTCATTGGCCTGCCAGACGTCGATTTTGGCGCCGGCGATCGGCCTGCCCTGCGCGTCGGCGACCTTGCCGCGCACCACCAGCGGCTCGCCTTTGTGGTCGAGCGAGATATTGCCGCCGGCCGGATAGTGCGGCGCGTCGGGAATGTAGAAAGGCCCGAGGATGGTGTTCTCGGTGGCGCCGTTCGGCTTGCGATTGTTGATGGCGTCGACCAGCATCGAGACGCCGAGCGTGTCCGACAGCAGAATGAATTCCTGCCGCCAGTCCGTGCATTTATGGCCGGTGTCGGTGAGGAATTTGATCGCCGCCAGCCATTCGTCATGGGTCGGCTCGATCTCCTTGACCGCCGCATGCATGTGCCTGACGATCGCCGCCATCACCTGAGCGAGGCGCGCGTCAGCGTCGGGCGACATGCGCGCATTGACGACATCTGCGGATTTCTCCTCGGCAAAATAAGGATATTTGTGCGCCTTGCGATTGGGCGCCGTTTGATCGGTCATGGCTTTCCTCCGTGAACATGAGCGGCCGGGGCTGGCCGCAAGTCGATATCGTCAGGACTTCCCGCGCGGTCGACGATCTCCAGCCGGCGACGGATCGGAAACAGGTGCAGATCGAAGCGCTCAGCGAGCGTTCCCCAGATGCCTTTGGGGAAGAATAGCATGATCACGATCGCCAGGGCGCCGAGCAGCATCAGATAGACGCTGCCGAACGACGACAATTCGTTCTGGATCAGCCAGAACACCAGGACGCCGATGATCGGCCCTTCGATGGTCGCTATGCCGCCGATGATGACGATGAAAAAGACGAAGGCGGTCCAATCGATCAGCGAGAAGGCGGCGTCCGGCGAAATGCGCGCCTTGGAAAGATAGATCAGCGCCCCCGTCATGCCGGCGCCGAAAGCGCTCACGACATAGACGAGGCGCTTCGTCCGCGTCGCGTCGACGCCGACCGAGCCCGAGGCCGCTTCATGGTCGCGGATCGCCGCCAGCGCGAGGCCGCGCCGCGAGCGCAGCAATCCATAGACCAGCCCGATCGCTGCTATGGCCAGGATCAGCGCGAGCCAATAATCGGCCATGTCGCGCGCCACCGCCGCGCGCGCGCCAGTCAGATGCGTGATCCATGAGACCAAGACGGCGTCATTGGTGACCTCCCTCGGCAGCGCCGTGCCGGTGCCGCCGCCCAGGATCTTCACCTGCGCGAGCAGGAGGCGGAACACTTCGGCGACCACCCAGGTGCCGACGGCGAAATAGGCGCCCTTCAGCCGGAACACCAGGAACGAAGTCGGCAGCGCGATCAGTGCGGCGACGGCGCCGGAAAGCACGATCGCCAGCACCGGATCGACGCCGGCGAGGATCGTCCACGCGAACAAGAGGTAGGCGCCAAGCCCGACGAACGCCTGCTGTCCAACCGAGATCAGCCCGGAATAGCCGGCGAGCAGGTTCCAGAATTGTGCGAGCGCGAGCATGGTCAGGATGAAGAACATGTTCTGCATGACGTTGCGCCCGGCCAGGAACGGCAACGCCGCCAGGAACAGGATCAGCGCCGCCGAGCCAAACGCGGCGACCGTCGAGACCGGCGTTCGCGTGGCGATGACGAAACGAGGCGCGGCGGAGTTCATCATCGCTATCGCCTCAATCCACCGCGCGCGGAAACAGTCCGCGCGGCGCCACCGCCAGAACGACGAGAAAGGCGAGATGGCCGGCGAGCAATTGCCATTCCGGATTGATCGAGGCGCCGATCGTCTGCGCGACGCCGAGGATGACGCCGCCCGCCAGCGTACCCCACAGGCTGCCGAGCCCGCCGATGATCACGGCCTCAAAGGCGAAGATCAGCCGGCCCGGCCCGATCGTCGGATCGAAATTGGCGCGCAGTCCCAGGAACAGCGCGGCGACCGCGCAGACCGCCAGCGCCACGCCCATCGCGATTCCGAACAATTGCTTGTCGTCGATCCCCATCAGCCGCGCCGTGACGGGATCGTCGGAGACCGCGCGAAAGGCGTAGCCAAGCGCGGTGCGATAAAAGAGCTGGTTGAGCGCGATGATGACGGCGACGGCGGCGAGGAAGGTCAGCAGCGGCATCACCCCGATCGCCAGGCCGTTGAACAAAGGCAGCGACGCCGTCTCGATGCCGTCGCTGGTCAGGCGGCGGCTGTCGGCGGAAAAGCCGGTCAGCATCGCATTCTGCAGGATGATCGACAGGCCGAAAGTGGTCAGCAGCGGCGCCAATATGTCGTTGCCGATCACCCGGTTCAGCAGTCCCGTCTGCAGGACGTAACCAGCTGCGAACATCAGCGGCAGCGCGATGATGAAGCTGAGGATCACGCCAAGATGCAGCGTATTGGCGATCAGCAGGATCAGATAGGCGGCGAGCACGATGAGATCGCCATGGGCGAGATTGACGAGCCGCATCACGCCGAAGATCAGTGCGAGTCCCGCCGCGAACAACGCATAGAGCCCGCCGAGCAGAACGCCCTGGAGGATGGTGTCGAGAACCGCCGTCATCGCTCCCCCTTAATGGCCGAAATAGGCTTCGTGTATGGCGTCGCGCGACAGCGCGGCCGGCGCACCCGACAAGGTCACGCGCCCCTCCTGAAAACAATAGACGCGGTCGGCGACCGCCATCGCCTGGGCGATATCCTGTTCGACAATGACGAGGCTGACGCCGCCCTGCCTGATGCGTGGCAGAGCCGCGTAAATGTCGCGGATGACGATCGGCGCGAGGCCGAGCGATATTTCGTCGCAAAGCAGCAGGCGCGGGTTCGACATCAAGGCGCGGCCGATCGTCACCATCTGCTGCTGGCCGCCCGACAAAGCGGTGGCGGGAGTAGAGCGCCGCTCCTTCAGCATCGGAAACAGTTCGTAGACTGACGACAGATTCCAGTATCCCGGCGTCTTTTGCGACCAGGCGCCGACGCGCAGGTTTTCCTCGACGCTGAGCGAAGGGAAAAGCTTGCGCCCCTCCGGCGCCATCGCGATGCCGCGCCGCACGATCTCGGCCGGCGCCGCGCCGCCGATCGCCGCGCCGTCGAAACGGATCGATTCGGGCGCCGCGGCGAGCAGCCCGCAGATTGCGCGCAGGAACGTCGACTTGCCAGCGCCATTGGCGCCGATGATCGCCACCGTCTCGCCCGCCTCGATGGCGAAGTCGATGCCGAACAGAGCCTTGAAGTCGCCGTAGCGGGCGGTCAGGCCACGGGTTTCCAGCAACGCCATCCCGGTCCCTCAGATCGGCGAACCGAGATAGATCTCGCGCACCTCAGCGCTATCCATCACTTCGCGCGGATCGCCCTGCGCGATCATGCGGCCAAAATTCAGAACCACCAGCCGCGACACCACCGCCAGCAGCGCATGGACGATATGTTCGATCCAGATGATCGTCGTCCCGGCCGCGTGAATCTTGCGGATGGCGGCGACCAGTTCCTGGCATTCGCCCTCGGTGAGCCCGCCGGCTATTTCATCGAGCAACAGCAGGCGCGGCTGCGTGGCCAGCGCGCGCGCCATTTCGAGCCGCTTGCGATCGAGCAGCGACAATGAGCCGGCGAGGCGATTGGCTTTCGCCAGCAAGCCGGTCGCCTCGAGAATCCCGCCGCAGGATTCCACCACTTCCGCTTCGCGTTTGCCGCGCCCAAAACAAGCGGCGACGAGAAGGTTCTCGAAGACGGTGAGCTTTTCGAACGGCGCCGGAATCTGATGCGAGCGGCCGATGCCGGCGACGCAGCGCTGTTGCGCGCTGGTTCGCGTGACATCGCGCCCGTCGAGCAGCACGCGGCCGGCGCTGGGCGTCAGCGCGCCCGAGACGAGGCTGAACAAAGTCGATTTGCCGGCGCCATTGGGCCCGATAATGCCGAGCGCCTCGCCCTCCGGCACCGCGAACGAGATGGCGTCGGCGGCCTTCAGCGCGCCGAAGGATTTGGAGATGTCGTGCAGTTCAAGGATCATCGGGCGGCCGCGGACGCGTTACGCCATGCTGACTTGCAACGCCTCGCGTCATGGCCGTGCTTGTCACGGCCATCCACGCCGTCCCGCGACGACGAGACTTGAAAGCGTTCTGCGTCGGCGCCGCGTGCAGACGAATGCTTCGCATTCGCCTTGAGATGGCCGGGACAAGCCCGGCCATGACGGTCGAGCGACGCGAGCGATGGACCGCGTTCATCGCCTCGCTCCCCTCACCCTATCGCCTCCATCTTGCCGCCAGTCGGAATATTCGGCGCGGTCTGGTTTTCGACGATGACGAGCTGGTATTTGCCGTCGGCGCCGAGGCGCCATTGGCCGCCGACGATCGGCGTCTTGGAAATATTCTTGCGCGCGAAAGGCGGCAGCGCCTCGCTGCCGAATTTCACCGGGCCGACGATCGTCGCCAGATTGGTGGCGGCGATGGCGGCGACATTGGCCTTCGGATCGGTAGGATCGGCGCTGCGCTTGAGCACGTCGGCAGCGACCTCAAACAGAGCATGAGCGAAGCCGATCGGCTGCGTCCAGGGCTTGCCCGTCGCGCTCATATAGCCCTTGGCGAGATCGGCGGAGGAGACGCCGCTCAGCGAGGATTTGAACGGGAAGGCCGGGCTCCACCAGACTTCGCAGGAAAGATTGTTGCCGGCCTTGCCCAAAGCATCGAGCGCGACCGGGAACAGGATCGCCTTGCCGATCGAGGCGACTTTCGGGCGGAACCCCTTCTGGTTGGCCTGGTTCCAGAACGTCGTGAAATCGGGCGGAATGACGACGCCGGTGATGATCTCGGCCTGCGCCTGTTTGAACGCCGCGATCTGCGCGCTGAAATCATCGGTCAGGTTCTGATAGCGGCCGGGATCGGTGAGTTTGTAGCCGAGCTTGTCGAGCACCGGCGGGAAACCGACCATCTTGTCGCCCCAGGCGTTGCCGTCGCCATCATTGGGAAACAGGCCGCCGACCGACTTATCGGTGGAGAGCTGGCCCCACATATTGGTGTAGGCGGCGATGACGTCCTCGAGCCCCCAGAAGAAGTGGAAAGTGTTGTCGAACGGCTTCCAGCTTTTAGGGTCGCCTGGATTGGCCTGGCGGCCGATGAAATAGGGTTGCCAGGGCGCCGCGGTGGAGATGCAGGGCACGCCCTCGATCTCGCATTGTGTCGAGACCGGATTGGTGGTCTCGGGAGTCGAGGCGACCAGCATCAGATTGACCTCGTCCTTGACGATGAGGTCCTTGGCGACTTCAGCCGCCCGGTTGGGATTGGACTGGCTGTCCTTGACGATGATCTCGACGTCATAGGTCGACGAGCCGCTCTTCAAGCCGCCCTTCAACGTCTCGCGCACCAGGCCGAGATTGTAATTGTCGGCTTCGGCGAAAGCCGCCAGTGGCCCGGTCTGCGGGCTGACGAAGCCGAGCTTCAGCGGCTTGGCGGCGGCGCGCACCGCCGGCGTGAAAACGCCCGAAGTCGCGACGGCGGCGCCGGTCGCCGCGCTGGTCGCCAAAAACCTACGACGCGTGAAAGAGAAACCATTCCCACCCATTTGCTTCCTCCTGTTTTCGTTTTTGTCGTCCATTCAGATCGCCGGATCCGGCGGCGCGCCGGACCAGGCGCGCGCGATCAGTCGCCTGATCGCCTCATGGTCCAGCGGCCGCGGGTTCCAATAGGGATTGGCGAGCGCCATTTCGGCCGCGCGTTCGACACCGACCTCCGGCATGCCGATGTCTTTGAGCGCGCGCTTGGCGCCGATGCGCCCAGCCAGATCGTAAAGACCCATCGCTGCGTCTTGTGCACCGAGCGCAGCGGCGATGCGCGCCATCGCCGGCTGGATCGCGCGCGCATTATACGCGAGCGCATGCGGCAGCACGATCGTATGGGTCTCGGCATGCGGCAGATCGAAGGCGCCGCCCAAAGTGTGGCAGAGTTTATGATGCAGGCCCATGCCGACCGCGCCGAGGCAGGTTCCGCTGAGCCAGGCGCCGTAAAGCGCCTGCCAGCGCGCGTTGCGATCCCCCGGTCTCTCGAAAAGCGTCGGCAAAGCCTTCGCCAAAGCCGCGATGCCCTCGCAGGCCATCAGGCTGATGATCGGATTGGCGTCCTGCGCATAGAGCGCCTCGACCGAATGGGCGATCGCATTCATGCCGCTGCTCGCCGACAGAGAGGCGGGCAACGACATGGTCAGATCGACGTCATAGATGACGACTTCCGGCAGGACTTTCGCATTGCGGATCGTCTTCTTCGCGCCATTCTCGGTTTCGCCGAGTATTGGCGTCATCTCCGAGCCGGCATAGGTGGTCGGGATCACGATCTGCGGCAAGTCGGTGCGCAACGCGATCGCCTTGCCGAGCCCGGTCGTCGAACCGCCGCCAAGCGCGACGGTGCAATCGGCGCCAAGTTCTTCAACAGTCTTCAGCGCGCGGGCGGTGACGTCGACCGGCGTATGCATCGCCGCCTCAGTGAATATTCCGACGCTGAGGTCGCCGAGCGTCGCGGCGAGATGGCGCGCCTGGTCGATCTGTTGCGGCGTCGACAGCACGATCGCGCGCCTGCCGATCCCTCGCACTTCGTCGACGACCTGCGCCAGCGTGCCGAAGCCGAAAACGATTCGGGCAGGATGGGCGTTATAGACGAAATTTTCCATCAGACGGTCGCCGATAGCCTGCTGCAAATATCCCCGCTTGAACGCATCGCCGCCCAGCTTTCCGCGGATCGCCGTTTACGTTCCCGGATAATGCAGCGCTGCGGGCGTTGCGTCATGCACGTTCCCATCGTCTTCTTGCACGAAACGCGCGACACGATCAGGAATGCGCCGCGCGCCGGAAGGCCGCGGGCGTTATGCCCGCGAGCCTGGTGAAAACCCGCGTCAAATGTCCCTGATGCGCAAAGCCGCATTCGAAGGCGACTTGCGCGATCGAACGAGGCGTTTCGCGTAAGAGCCTCTGGGCGCGCTGGAGACGAAGGCGCATCACATGCTGATGCGGCGCGGCGCCGGTCGTCGCCTTGAAGCGTCGTGCGAAATGCGTCGGGCTGAGGCCAGCGGCGGAAGCCAGATCCGCAAGGGTCAGCGTGTCGGTCAGGTTGGCGTCCATGCAATCGACGACGCGATCGAGTTGCGCGCGCGTCAACGCCCCCGGGGCGCGCGGTTCGCTCGCTCTGCCATTGTAGCTCGAATGCGCGCGCAGCAGATGGGCGCCGAGCGCGCGCGAGAGATAATCGACATAGACCGAGGCGCTTGGATCCGGATCGCCCAAAGCGTCGCGAATGTTGAGCGCCAGGCGTTCGATCAAAGGGTCCTGATCGCCAAGACGCGGCGCCAGCTTCATCGCGTCCGCTCTGGCGCCGAACAAATCGCTGGCGACTTCGCGCAGCACGCTATCGCGGATATAGACATGCAGGCTCTCGAGCTTGCCCTCCAGCCGCACGCCGAAATCGACGCCGCCCGGCAGGATGAACAGACCGCCCGGCGGAATCGCGCGTCGCGCCTGGCCTTTGCCGAGATAGCGGCTGACCCCGACAGGCCCATCGAGATGCAGGATGACGAGGTGATCGGGAACGGCGCCATAGGAGGCCTGATAGGGCGCCTCGCGCTGCGCCGAGGCGTAAAGCGAAGTCCAGCCGGCGCCGTCGCTCGAAGCGCGCAACCGATTGGTCTCGCGCCAGAGTATCCCATGCGTCTCGTTGACGCCGAACGCGCGCGCCGCTCCCATGCCTCTCCTCCCCGACTTGAATCGGGATTGCGCGCAGCCCGGCGCGACAGCAAGGGCCGCCGCGGGGAACGCTTGAAAGCCAAGCTAGCGGAAATTAGCGGCGGCGGCGAGAGTGTTCGCGACGCGTCGCGAACGCTCGCAATGCGAACAACCCTCCGGCGGCGGCAGGCGGATCGCCCCTGTTCCCAATCACCCGTGCTTGATGAAGGTGCCGTTGCCGAGTTCGGCGACCGCTTGCCTGATCTCGGCCTGCGTGTTCATCACGATCGGGCCGTGCCAGGCGACCGGCTCCTTGATCGGCCGGCCGGAGACCAGCAGGAAGCGGATGCCCTGTTCGCCGGCCTGAACCGTTACTTCATCGCCGCTGTCGAAGACGACGAGATGGCGATTGCTGACGCGGGCGCGCACCAACAGTTCTTCGCCGTCGACCTCTTTCTCATGCAGCACCCCGAATGGCTCGGAGGCGCCGGAGAACGAGCCGGAGCCCTCGAACACATAGGCGAAAGCCTGCCGATAGGTTTCAACCGGCAACGTCTTGCGCTTGTTTGGCGGCACCCAGACGTCGAGATAGCGCGGCTCGGCGGCGATGCCGTCGACCGGCCCGCGCTTGCCCCAGAAATCGCCGCAGATCACTTTGACGCTGGTTCCGTCATCGTCGACGACTTCGGGAATGGCGAGGCCGGGAATGTCCTGGTAGCGCGGATTGGTCATTTTGAGCGACGACGGCAGGTTGGCCCAGAGCTGGAAGCCATGCATACGGCCCTGCGAATCGCCCTTCGGCATTTCCTGATGGAGAATGCCGCTGCCGGCCGTCATCCATTGCACGTCGCCCGCGCCGAGCGCGCCGCGATTGCCGAGGCTGTCGCCGTGATCGACGGTTCCCGCCAGCACATAGGTGATCGTCTCGATGCCGCGATGGGGATGCCAGGGAAAGCCGGCCATATAATCGCTCGGCTTGTCGCCGCGGAAATCGTCCATCATCAGGAACGGGTCGAATTCGGAGGGGTCGCCGAATCCGAAGACACGGCGCAGCTTGACGCCGGCGCCTTCCATGGTCGGCGTCGATTGGGCTATGCGTTTGACGGGGCGGATGGACATGACGTGATTTCCTTAAGTGCCTGTTGGTCGATACTTGGTCCCGCCCCCGCGAAACGTCCACATCTCCAGGCCGACGCGCGTTTGCATTTGCGCAAACATCACCTCGGCTGGGGACGGCCGCCAATGAACAGCGTCGCCTCGGCCCCTGCCCGCGCCGCCCGCGCCAGGCATTCCTCGATTCCAGCGCCCGCGAGCCTGGCGGCGAGAAACCCGGCGACGAAAGCGTCGCCGGCGCCGGTCGTGTCGATCGCCTCGACGGCGGGCGCCGGAACGCGCCAGCGCTCGGCGCCCGCCGCCGCCTCGCATCCTTCCGCGCCGCGTTTGACGACGACCAACGGATAGTGCTGCGCCAGAACGGCGAGCTGTTCAGAACGGTCGTCGGTTCCGGTCAGGATCGCTGCTTCGTCGCTGTTGGGAAAGCAGATCTGCGCGCCGCGCGTCCAGGCGAGAAAATTCGCCGGGCCCATTTCGCGCAAGAACTCCGCCGAGGCCGGATCGACGCTGACGGGAACAGCGCCCGCGCGCGCGATGACTTGTCGTACTGCGCTGCGCGGCGAAGCAGCGACGAAGGAATAGCCGGAAAGGTGAATGAGGTCGGCGCCGGCGATCAGGCCGTTGGGAATGTCCTCTTCGCAGAGCCCGTCATTGGCGCCGCGGTCGGTGAGGAAGCTGCGCTCGCCTGAGGGATCGATAATCGCGATCAGGCGGCCGCTCTCGCGCTCAGAATCGGCGGCCAGATGAGGCTCGACGCCGCTTGCGCGGAACGCCGCGGTCTGCTCGGCGTGATCGCACGCCCCGATGCGGCCGACCAAGGCGACGGCCACGCCGAAACGGGCGAGCCACGCCGCCTGGTTGGCCGCCGAGCCGCCGGGCCGCGCGACGATCGAGGCGCGGCGGTCCGTCCCCACCGCCAGCGGCCCTTCCGGGCGCACCAGCAGATCGATCATCACGTCGCCGATAACGAGAATTCCTCTGTCGCGCGCCACCGGCTACAGGCGCGTCAGCTCGACCGCCACCTGCGCGGCGAGCACGGCATTGTTCTTGACCAAAGCCATATTGGCCTCGAGGCTGCGCCCGTCAGTCAGTTCGACGATGCGCCTGAGCAGGAAGGGCGTCACCTCCTTCTGGCCGACGCCCTGCGCCTTGGCCTCAACCACCGCCTCATTGATGCGCGCCTCGATCGAAGCGGCGTCGAGCGCATGCGATTCGGGGATCGGATTGGCGATCAGCAGGCCGCCCGGGCCGATTTCGTGCTGCAGGCGGACCATCCGCGCGACATCGTGGGCGCCGTCGCAGCGATGGTCGAGCCTGACGCCGCTCGAGCGCGCGAAAAACGCCGGGAATTCGTCGCAGCGATAGCCGATCACCGGCACGCCCTGAGATTCCAGGAACTCAAGCGTTTTGGCGATATCGAGGATCGATTTGGCGCCGGCGCAGACGACGGCGACTTTGGTGCGGGAGAGCTCGATGAGATCGGCGGAAATGTCGAACGTCTCCTCGGCCCCGCGATGCACCCCGCCGATGCCGCCGGTCGCGAAAATCTCGATGCCCGCCAGCGCCGCCACATACATCGTCGCCGCCACCGTCGTCCCCGCCGTGCCGCCGCGCGCGGCGACGGCGGCAAGATCGCGCCGCGACGCCTTGACGACGCCGCCGGACAGGCGCGCGAGGCGCTCCAGCGTCGCCGCGTCGAGCCCCGCCTTCAGGCGTCCTTCGACGACCGCGACGGTCGCCGGAACCGCGCCATTGGCGCGCACTGTCGCCTCCAGCATGGTCGCGGTTTCCAGATTCTGGGGAAACGGCATGCCATGGGTGATGATCGTCGATTCCAGGGCGACCACCGGCCTTTTGTCGGCCAACGCCGCCGCCGCCTCGGTTCCGATATCGAGCAGTCGCGCAATCGTCATGCCTGAAAAACCCCGTCAGTGCTGAAAGCGTCGAATTTTCCGCCAATTCATATCAGCTAATCGACGCCGCCAACAATCGGCTGATGGAACGCGGCGGCGGGGCTTTACGCGCCCGCCAAACTGGTAAACATATCGTTACCTCCGACCCCACAGGCGGCGCATGGACGAAAAGAAGGCCGATCATCTCAAAAGCGTCCCGCCCAGCCTGACGGCGGCGATCCGGCGCGCACGAATCGAGGGCGCCGAACAAAACCAGGCGGTCGCCGATCTCAGAGAGACGGAAATCGCCCGCCTCCAATTGGTCGAAGAGGCGGTGCGCCCGGTGCTTGACCAGGCGCCGAACGGCGTCGATCTGTTCGACGTCGGCATCGCCTATGGCGAGCGGCCGCGCCTGTTCATCGACATGATCGGCTTCGTCGAAATGGCGCACGACCGGCGCACCTATCGCTTTTTGCAGGATACCAGGCACGGGCGGGTGCTGATCGCCGAGACCGAACGGATCGACCGGGTGGTCGCCGCGATCACCAATTACATCGGGCGCCGGCTGGTCGAGCGCGAGCGCGCGCTCGCCTCGGATTGGCGCAGCAAAGAGGGCGCGCCGACGCCGGGCCGGAGCCGCGCGCGCGCCGCCGGCCTCGCCAGAGCGGCCGAGGAAGGCAAGCGGTCGGCGGACGAGACGCCCAGCGATGCCGAGATGAGCGACGCCATTGCCGACACGCCGGCGGCGCGCCGCTCCTGGGTGAGCCGCGCCGCCGACCTTTTCAGCTTCTTACTGCTGGTGCTTGGCTCGATGACCTTCTGCCTGCTAGTCGGCCTCGGCGCCTATGCGGCCTGGGCAGCCTGGGGACGCGCCCTCTGGACCGGCTGGTTCGGTGCGCCGTCGTTTTAGCCCGGAAAATCGGCCCCTTCGGTGACATCCGCCCAGGATTCGAAATCCTTGGCCAGCGCCTCGACCTTGCCGCGCCCGGCGGCGAGCGCCGCCTTGCCGAGCATCAGGCGCAGCGGCGCGTCCGGCGCTTCGACCGCCTTGATGATGGCGGCGGCGGCGCGGACCGGGTCGCCCGGCTGCTTGCCGCTGTAACCGCGGATCATGCGCGCCCGCGCGCCGGCGGTGGAATCATAGTCGGCGATCGGATTAGGCGTTTCATTGGCGGAGCGGCCCGCCCAATCGGTGCGAAAGCCGCTCGGCTCGACAATCAGCACCTTGACGCCAAGCGGTGCGGTCTCCTGCGCCAGCGCTTCTGAAAACCCTTCGAGGGCGAATTTGGTGGCGTTGTAATAGCCGACCGCCGGCGCGCCGCGCACGCCGCCCATCGAGGAAATATTGACGATATGGCCCGATCGCCGTTGGCGCATGCCGGGCAGCGCCGCGCGGGTCATATTGGCGAGCCCCCAGAAATTGATCTCGAACATGCGCCGGACTTCACTGTCGTCGCTTTCCTCGATCGCCGCGAAATAGCCGATGCCCGCATTGTTCACCAGCACGTCGATCCGGCCGAATTTCGCTTCGGCCGCCGCGATGCTGGCGGCGATCTGGTCGGGCCTGGTGACATCGAGCGCCTGGATCAGCGCGCGCGTCTCATGGCCTTGCGCGAGATCGGCGACATCGGCGGCGTTACGCGCGGTGACGACGGTGCGATAGCCGCGCTCCAGCGTCGCGCGCGCGAGTTCCCGGCCAAAGCCGGTCGAGCAGCCGGTGATGAACCAAACCGGCTTGTCCTGCTGCGTCACGGCTGCGCTCCTCTCGTTGATAGATATTCTGGACGGATATCGTCGATAGGCGCCGTGCGCCGATCACGGGAAACTGGCGACGCAGCGTCCCCATTGCAAGGTCCCGCGCGGTTCACGCTCCATGACGCAAACAGCGCTAAACCGCGATCTCCTCGCGCTCGCCGATCTCGCCGCCATTTGGCATCAGGCCGCGTGCGCGCGCCGAGATCCGCCAGGCGCCGCCCTCGGGCTCGAGCCGGATCAGATGATAGGCGGCGCGCTGGCGCAACGCTTTGGATGTCGAGGAGGCCGCGGGCACGCCGATGACGGGGATGCGGCCGTTGGTCGTCATCGCGGCGTCGGATTTCAGATGCGCAACCGACCGTTTGTGATTATGGCCATGCAGGATCACTTCGGCGCCATGCTGCGTGACGATCGCCTCGAACTCGCGCGCATCGGTCAGATTGCGCAGCGTCGTCGCCCCCGACAACAGCGGGGGATGATGGATGAGGACGATCCGCGCCAATCCGCGCGCCCGCGTCTCGTCGAGCAAACGCGCGAAACGGGCCATTTGCTCCATGCCCATTCGCCCGGTCGCCATCAGCGGTCCGGTCGGCACGCCCGAGGAAAGGCCGATCAGGGCGACATCGCCGCGCACGCGCAGGAACGGGAATGCGCCGCCGCCCCGCGCCTCGCTTTCGTCGCCTGATGTCCAGGGCGCCAGAGCGGCGGTGAGATAGGGCATCGAGCGATGCGCATAGGCGTCGTGATTGCCGGGCGTGAAACTCACGTCGAAGGGATCGCCAAGCGTATGCATCCAGGCGGTCGCCGCCGCGAATTCGGCCGGCAGGCCGATATTCACGACATCGCCGGTCATCGCGATATGATCTGGCTTCTGGCTGATCATATCGGCGACCAGGCGCTTCAGCATGCTCATGTCGTTCAGGCGCTCGCGCCCGCGCTTGTAGTTGACGTAACCCATCGCCCGTTTGGCGGTGAAGTCGCGCAGGCGAAAGCTTGGCAGTGGACCCAGGTGCGGATCGGAGAGATGCGCGATCGTAAAACCCATGAGCCCCGCTTGAAACGCTCAGCGCTAGCCCGAGCATAAAATGCGCCAACAGTTCTTGGCAGTGCATTAAGGGCAGCGGGCCACAGATTCAACCCCGACCCTGTCCCGCCGCGGGCGCGCCATTCCGACGCCGCCGGGTCCGTGCTAGCAAACGCCGGGATCGGCGCAAGGGAGTGACGGGATGGCCGATAGGCCGAAGACGATGCGGGAGCGCCAGGTCCTGCGTGTATTTCATTGGTGGTTTCTCCTCTCGCGGCCGATGACGCTGGGGGTCCGCGCGATGGTGCTCGACGGCGAGGACCGTGTCCTGCTGGTCCGCCACACCTATGTTCCCGGCTGGCACTTCCCGGGCGGCGGCGTCGAGCGCGGCGAGACAGTGCTCGCCTCGCTGGCCCGCGAGCTGGCTGAAGAGGGCAATATCGTCATGGAGGAAGAGCCGCGCCTGCATGGCATATTCTTCAACAAGGCGGTGTCGCCGCGCGATCATGTCGCCGTCTATATCGTGCGCCGCTTCCGCCAGACGGGGCCGCATATCCCCGACCGCGAAATCGCCGAGGTGCGGTTTTTCGCGCGCGACGCGCTGCCCGAGGGCGCAGGCCGGGCGACGCGGGCGCGGCTGGCGGAAGTCCTGGACGGGGCGGCGGTGGCGCCTCTCTGGTGATCGCGGGCGCCGCGAACGCCGGTTTCCCCAATTTCCGCCCGCAGCGCGCCAAATATTTCCAAATTTATTTTTGGACCGCTCGGGCAGGACCGGTTGCAAAGTTCAGGTCCCTCACAACCCTCACGCGTCTTGCCCGGGCTTGTCCCGGGCATCCACGCCGAGCGGAAGCTGACAACTTCGAAAGTTTATTGCGACAGCGCCGCGTGCGGACGAATGCTTGAAGTTCGTGGTGGTCTCTGGGCGTGGATGCCCGGGACAAGCCCGGGCACGACGCGCAAGGGTTGAGAGCGAGCTGAACTTTACAACCGGTCGTGCCGAACCGGACAGCCGTGGCGCAAGCCCGGGCACGACGTGCCGTGGCTGTAAAAGACGAATTACCGCAACCGAATTCTGTTCTCCGCACAGCCATGCGCCTATCGCGGAAAAAATTTGGCGACGTCGTTTTCCCGAGCCATCCGTTCCGCCGCCTCGGCCGCGCCTGGCTGGCGATCTTCCTTGGCCGCCGCCTTCTCCTGCGTCTCCTCGTCTTCGCGCGCCGCGTTGCGATTGCTTATCGCGTTGAGGATTTTGGCGAAGAGCCTTTCCGTGTCGTTTTCGTCGCGGTCAGCCGCGCTTGCCGCGAATCCCTGGTATTTGTCCAATCGGTCGAGCAGTTTGATGAGGCGATCGACGCCGCGCAAATCGCCCGTCGCCACTTTCTCGGCTGCGAGGCGCAAGGCGGGATCGAGGCGGGCGATCTGCAGACGCGCGTGATCGCGGACCGGGTCGAGCAATCGCCGCTCCAAAGTGTCTACGACAATCTGACGAATTCGCTCGCTGCTCAGATTTTCTTGCCTTGCGATTTCGTCATAGGACTGGCCCATCTGCCTCAGCGCAAAAATCCGCAATCGCCGGATCTCCCGGTCCTGAGCGGTGACCCGGGGCCTGCGAGCAGGCTCGGCTTTGGGGGAATGGTTCAAGGCGAAGGCTCCCGGCTTTCTGGAAACAGATCGCTTGTTATAACATAAATTCAGATTTTCAGAAAGATTTTGTCGCCCGCCTCGAAAAGAACGCCGCTCGAACAGAAATCTCATCGCATCGATGGCGTGGTGGGGAACTCGTTGGGGCCCAAAGCGTTTCCGGCGCCATGGCTCTCACTGTCAGCGTGAACGCTTCGGGATGCCGCGGTGAGGCAAGCGGCAGGGGGAAAAACGTGGTTGTTGAAGACGGCAAGGCGAGGATGGGCGTTTCGGGGCTCGACGAAATCCTCTCCGGGGGGCTCTCGCGCGGCAATATATTCCTGTTGGAGGGCACGCCGGGCGCCGGCAAGACCACCATCGCCGTTCAATTCCTGCTGGAGGGCGAAAGAGCCGGCGAGCGCTCCCTCTACATCACCCTGTCCGAGACTGAGGCCGAGCTTCGCCAGGGCGCCGCTTCGCACGGCTGGACCTTGGGCGAGGGCATCGAAGTCTTCGAGCTCATCCCGGCCGACAGTCTCCTGGAAGATGAAAACCGGCAGAGCCTGCTCTATTCGGCCGATCTCGAGCTCGACGAGGCGACCAAGCAGATATTCGCAGCGGTCGAACGCGTGAAGCCGAGTCGCGTCGTCCTCGACAGCCTATCGGAGATCCGGCTGCTGGCGCAAAGCTCGCTACGCTACCGCAGGCAGATTCTGGCGATCAAACATTATTTCGCGCGCCATGGCGCCACCGTGCTGATGCTCGACGACCTCACCTCGGAAGCGGCCGACAAAACGGTCCATAGCGTCGCGCATGGCGTCATCCGCCTGGAGGAGTTGGCGCCCGCCTATGGCGCGGAGCGGCGGCGCGTCCGCATCTTCAAATATCGCGGCCAGAAATATCGCGGCGGCTATCACGATTTCACGATCACGACCGGCGGCGTCAACGTCTTTCCGCGTCTGGTGGCGGCGGAGCATCGCACGCCCTTCGCGCGCTCGCAGCTTTCGACGGGCATCGTCCAATTCGACGCCTTGCTCGGCGGCGGCGTCCATGCCGGCTCCAGCTCGTTGATTCTCGGCCCCGCCGGCACCGGCAAATCCCTCATCGCCCTGACCTTCGCGATGGCGGCGATCGCCCGCGGCGAAAAGGCGGCGCTTTTCATCTTCGACGAAGAACTGGGTTTGCTGTTCGATCGGATGAAAGGGCTCGGCATCGATCTCGAGGCGGCCCAACAACGCGGCGAGTTGTTCATCGAACAGATCGACGCGGCCGAGCTCTCGCCGGGGGAATTCGCTCACCGCGTCCGCGCGACGGTCGACAATCTGAAAATCAGGACGGTCATCATCGACAGCCTGAACGGCTATCAGGCGGCGATGCCCGAGGAGAACTCGCTGATCCTCCACATCCACGAATTGCTGCAATATCTCAATCGTCGCGGCGCCACGACTTTCATGACCGTGGCGCAGCACGGATTGGTCGGCGATATGCTGTCCCCCGTCGACGTCACCTATCTCGCCGACACCGTCATCCTGCTGCGCTATTTCGAGGCGAGCGGTAGAGTGCGTCGGGCCATTTCCGTCATCAAGAAGCGCACCGGCCCGCATGAAACGACCATTCGCGAATACCGCGTCAGCAATGACGGTCTCGCGCTCGGTGAACCGCTCGATGCGTTTCATGGCGTATTGCGCGGCGTCCCCTCCTATTCCGGCGGCAAGGAACCTCTGTTGGAAGGCAAGCAAAAATGAGTCGCGGAGGGCCGCTCTCCGAACGCGCTCTCATCCTGACCCCGACGGGCCGCGACGCCGCGCTGGCGTCGGCGATGCTGAACGAAGGCGGTTTCGCCGCGAAAATCTGCGCCGAGATTCCGACGCTGGTCGGAGAACTCGAGCGCGGCGCCGCTCTGGCGATATTGGCCGACGAAGCGATTCATGCGGCCGACTCAAGTCCGCTGGTCGCGATTCTCAAACGACAGCCCGCATGGTCCGACTTTCCCATCATTCTTCTGACCGGCCGCGGCGGCGGCCCGGAGCGCAATCCGGTCGCGGCGGCGTTCGCCGAAACGCTCGGCAATGTCACTTTCCTGGAGCGGCCATTTCACCCGACCACTCTGATCAGCCTCGTGCGGGCCGCGGTGCGCGGGCGGCGGCGTCAATATGAGGCGCGCGCGCGCCTGGAGGAAATCGGCGAGGGACGGCGCCAATTGCAGACCGCGCTGCATGCCGGCCGTCTCGGCGCCTGGACGCTCAGAATCGAAAACATGATTCTCGACGCCTCCGAGACCTGCCGCGCCCATTTCGGCCGCAAGGCCGATGCGCCATTTTCCTATGACGATCTCCGCCGCGCGGCGCATCCGGAAGACGCCGCGCATATGGGGCGCGTCATCGACCATACGCTGAAAACCGGCGTCGACTACGGCATTGAATATCGCACGATCTGGCCGGACGGCTCGTCGCATTGGGTCGATATGCGCGCCCGCGCGCTTAAAGACCCGTCCGGGGCCATCCTTCAGCTTGTCGGCGTCTCCTCCGATATTACGGCGCGCAAGATGTCGGAACTCGATAGAGAACGTCTTGTGGCCGAGCTGGCGGCCGAGCGCGAGGCGCTGTCGGATCTGACGCTGACCCTTGAGAACCGCGTCCGCGAGCGCACTCGCGAACTGACGGTCGAGATTTCGGCGCGCGAAAAGGCGCAGGAACAGCTTCTGCAGTCGCAGAAAATGGAGAGCATCGGTCAGCTCACCGGCGGCATCGCCCATGATTTCAACAATCTGCTGACGGCGGTGATGGGCAATCTGGAGCTTTTGCGCAAGCAGTCGCACGGCAATGCGCGCGCGCAGCGGCTGATCGACGGCGCTATTCAGGGCGCCGAACGCGGCGCTTCCCTCACCCAGCGCATGCTCGCCTTCGCGCGGCAGCAGGATCTGAAGACGAACTCGATGGACATTGCCTCCCTCCTGAACGGCATGCATGACCTTCTCGAACGGTCGCTTGGTCCGCAGATCGCATTGCGGCTGAATGTTGCTGACGGGTTGCCGCCCGCCCAGGTCGACGCCAACCAGGTGGAGCTCGCCATCCTCAATCTGGCGATCAACGCGCGCGACGCCATGCCGGACGGCGGATCGATCGAGATCAGAGCCGAGCAGGCGCAGCCGGACGGCGTCAGGAATTCCGCGGCCGGCCGCTATATCCGCATTCAGGTCCGCGACACTGGCTCCGGCATGGATGCGGAGACTCTCAAAAAGACGGTCGAGCCTTTCTTTTCGACAAAGCCGCTCGGCAAGGGAACGGGCCTCGGCCTGTCGATGGTACATGGGCTGGCCGTCCAGCTCGGCGGATCGCTCGAGCTTTCAAGCGAAATCGGCAAAGGCACGATCGCCACGCTTTGGCTGCCGATCGCGACCAAGGCCGCCGTGGCGGCCGCCGAGTCGGCGCCGCAGACGGAGGCCGCCCGCGCCGCAGTCATTCTGGTGGTCGATGACGACCCGCTCATTGCGATGAGCACCGTCGATATGCTCGAGGATCTCGGACATACCGCGATCGAAGCCAATTCGGCCAGCCAAGCGCTCGCGATCGTCGAAGGCGGACAAGAACTCGATCTGATGATGACGGATCAGGCGATGCCGGGCATGACCGGAACCGAGCTCGCCGAAATCGTGCGCGGCAAGCGTCCCAACCTGCCGGTCCTGCTCGCCACCGGCTATGCCGACCTGCCGGCCGGACAAAGGTCGAGCCTGCCGCGCCTGTCGAAACCCTATCATCAGTCGCAATTGCAATCTGAAATCGAGAAGTTGCTGGCCGCGCGTCGCTGAAACAGCGCCCCCTCGTTTCCCTTCTCCCCGCCCTTGCGGGGAGAACAGAAATAGGTTGCAGCACTCCGCCTTTTGCAACCCCAGCACGTCATGCCCGGCCTTGTGCCGCGGCTGTCCGGTTGCGCTAAAAAGTCCCGTCACGCGAGAGAATCTAAGTGGAATAGAACCTTTCGGCGTCTTGGCCGGGCTTGTCCCGGCCATCCACGCCGCGCCGTTGCAAGAAACTTTCGAAGTTGGCGGCTTCCGCACGGCGTGGATGCCCGGGACGAGCCCGGGCACGACGCGCGGGGGCCGGACAGCCCTGCCGCTCTATGCGGGGAGAAGGTGGCGCGAAGCGCCGGATGAGGGGCGGCGCAAACTCTCGGCAAGGCCGCACGAGCGAGCGCCATATGCTACCGCCGGACAGCCCCCGCGGGCCGTCGAGAACCTTATCCGCGCTGTCCTGCGCCCGCGCAACCCCATCCCGTAAACCGGCAAACGATCGCTCACCGCCGCCGCGCATTTCGCGGCGGCGCGTCAGGGCCGTTCGAGGGGTCGGCTCATCATGGCTCGAATCGGAAGATTATTTATCGCACGAGACGCTCGCGCACTCGACAGGCGCCGCGCCAGGCGACAGTCTTGTCGACGCCAAGTATTTCATATTGACCGCGCAATGGGGGGACGTCATGGTTAATTCATTCGTCGCAGGCCAGACCGGCGCGCCTGCCGCAATTCGCGTCGGCGACGTTCTGGCCGATTCGCTCAGGCTGTTCCTGACGCGCGCAGTCCCCTTCATCGGGCTCTCTCTCATCGCCTTCGCGCCGACTTTCATCCTGGGGTTGCTCGTTTCCAGATCGACCGGCACATCGGGCGCCGCGGTCGGCGGTTTCATCGCCGTCTTTGTCCGGCTCGCCTGCTCTTCCCTCGCCAATGCCGCGATCATTTACGGCGTCGTGCAGGAATTGCGCGGCCGCGGCTTCACTTTCGGCGACTCTCTGAGTATCGGATTTGCCCGGCTGGGCCCCGTCATCGGGCTCTCCCTGCTGGTCGGCATCCTCGTCACGCTCGCTGCGATTCTGCTGGTGGTTCCCGGCATCATCGTCTGGTGCGTCTATGCCGTGGTGGTCCCCGTCTGCGTCGTCGAAACGCTTGGTCCGACCGCCAGCATGACCCGCGGCGCGTTCCTCACCAAAGGCAATCGCTGGCGGATATTTGGCGTATTCGCGCTCATATTCATCGCCTCCATCGTAGTCGGCGGAATCGTCGGCGGACTGGCGGGACTGGCCGGCGGGACTCGCCTCATCCAGGTCGCGACTTTCGCGATCGAAGCCGTCATCGGCGCGTTCAACGCGGTGGTGGTCGGCGTACTCTACTATCAATTGCGCGTCGCCAGGGAAGGCGCCGATATCGAGAAAATCGCCGCCGTGTTCGACTAGGCCGCCCTTCATCTCAAGGCGAATGCGAAGCATTCGTCCGGCGTCATGCTCCGCATGACGCCTCCCGCTTCACGCACGGCTGTCCGGGGAAAAGAATTCGGTTGCAGCGCTCCGCCTTTTGCAACCCTGCACGTCTTGCCCGGCCTTGTGCCGGGCATCCACGCCCAGAAGCCATCACCAACTTCAAAAGTTGCTTGCAGCGGCGCCGCGTGGATGGCGGGACAAGCCCGGCCACGACGTCGATGGGTGGTGCACAACCTGATTACATCTCCGGTTTTGCAACTTCTCGTTTTCCCCGGACACGCCTCGCGAGAGAAGAGGCGCGCGCCTTCCTTCTCTCGCGAAGCGGGAGAAGGTGGTCGGCGGCGCCGACCGGATAAGGGGCGGCGCGACGTCTCGGCCTTATCCTCCAGCGCGCGCTGACAGCGTCAAGCGGCACGGAACAACCAAGCTCGCGCCGGGACGGCCGCGCTCCGAGGCTCGCATTCGTTCGCGGACGACGCCTTTGGTACAGGAACATCATCAATTCCGGCGCGCCTCACCGGCGTCGCCGCCCTCGCGACCTCTCCGGCCATCGATATCGTCGTTGGCGCGTTGAGCGCCGTCGCGTTCGGCGAAAGACCAGTGGCGGTACTCATTATATCGCATACCATTTATCACTCACAACACGGATTGACCTAGCGCGCCTGCGCCCATAGACGATGTGTATTGCAAACATCCGCGATTTCAGCAGGAAACATTTCAATGGCGGACACGACAGCGTCGGCTTCCATCGCGACGCCCGCGCCGGCCATCTGGATTGACGATGTGTTCGCCCAAGCGTGGATTGCCTTTGTCGCACATTGGGCGATTTTTTCCGGCATCGCGATGGTCGCCAATGCGGCGATGCTGGTGGTGAAGGTTCCAACCATGTGGACGATCACGAGCAACTACGTGATCCTCATCAGCTACTACTGGGAGCCGTTCCTCAACATCCTGCCTGACAGCGCCATACAGTCGCTCGCCGATGCTGTCATTTGTGTCATTGTATCTCAGGAGCTCGGCGGCCGTCCGTTCTCTCTCGGTCAAGCGCTTGGCATGGCGCTGCATCAATCGCCAGCGCTCATCGCGGTCGCTCTGCTGCAGGCGATTTCGATACTCGCCGGTCTCTTCCTTATTGTGCCCATACTTGTTGTCCAATCGGTGTACGCCGTCGCCGTTCCGGCGTGCGTCGTCGAACGAACAGGTCCGATCAAAGCCCTTTCGCGCAGCGAGTTTCTGACAAAAAACAATCGATGGCGCATAGTCGGCTTCACCGTAGCTCTCGCTCTCTGCGCGTCAATCCCTGTTCTGATCATCGCTTATCTAGGAGGCCGGACGGGACATCCGATTATTGCCACAGCGGTCCGCCTCCCTGTCGCAGGGATCGCCAACGGGTTCGGCGCGGTTGCGGTGGCCGTCCTCTACGCCCAATTGCGTCTCGCCAGGGAGGGCGCAGACATCGAACATATCGTCCAAGTGTTCGATTAGTCGGTGTGACGTCGTGTCGGAATCACCCGCCGTCCTTGCGACAAACCCTACCCCGGCGTCGCATTCTTATCAGCCCGCGCCCGCCCATAAAGCTGCTCCCGCTCCAGATACGCCCGCTCCGCCGTATAGAACTCCGTCAGGAACTCGACCGCCCGCGCCTTCGGTACTGCGCCGGTCCAGCCGATCTTCTTGCAGATGCGGTCGCAGACGCCATCCAGCGCCTGCGTCGTCTCGTAATTCCTCGGCTTGCGCAGCAGCTCCTCCAGCACCTGCAATTCAAACGCCCCATAGGCGGCGAGCTGCGCGTTGGTGAAGACATAGCGCGCGCTCTGTTCGGCGAGATCGGCGAGCAGCAGGCGTTTGGGCAGCGCGATGACGATGGTGCCGGCGATGAAATCGCCGCCGCGCATGCGGTCGCGGTTGAACAGCGGCATCGCCGCCAACAGTAGCAGCCATAGCCCGAGCACGGCGTCGGCGAGGCCGCCAGCGCCGGCGGTGAGAACAATCCCCAGCGGCAGGAACACTTCGACCTCGCGCGTCAGATTGCGCGCGATCACCGCGCCCGGCGTCAGCGGGCCGCCGGCGCGGTCGATCACGCGCAGCCGATTGATGCGCTTGCCCGGCGTCGAACCCTGCCAGGCCAGTTCGAAATAGATGAAATAGAGATTGCGCACGAAAAAACCGATGAACAGCACCAGGGTGACGACGATGCCGATCGCCCGCGTCTCGACGACAAAGGCGAAGACGACGAGCCAGGAGAAGAACGCCACGCCGAGCCAGATCGCCAGATCGATGGCGAAAGCCGCCGCGCGCTCGCCATGTTCGGCAAGCTCGACATGCAGCGCCACACCCTCCGGCGTCACGATCTCGCGCAGGCTGCGCGGGACGCCGCCAAGCAACTGGTCGACCCGGTCCTGCGTCACGCTCATCTCCGCGCACCCCGGCCGGCGAAGCAGAAATAGCAGCCCCACAGGATCATCGTCAGCGCCGAAATCGACAGGCGCGCATCGGTGTTGGCGACAAGCTGGCGCAAGCCGCCCTCGAGTATGCCGGCGATGAAGAACATCGCGACCGCGCCGACCGCCAGCCGCGCCGCCATCTGGCCATTGGCGGCCAGATTCTCGACCCGCGAAAAGCGCCCCGGAAACAGGATGCTCCTGGCGACGACAAGCCCGCCGGCGCCGCACAGAATGATCGCGCCAAATTCCGTGACGCCATGCATCGACACCCAGCCGAGAAAATCGAGGGTGAGGCCTCGGTCATAATGAAGGCCGATGAAAGCGCCGAAGACGAGGCCCTGATAGGCAAGCAGCAGGATCGTCGGCGCGCCGGCCGCGATGCCGAGCCCAAAGGTCATAATGCCGATGATCGTATTATGCTGGAACAGGAAATTGGCGAAGACGACGAACGAGCGCGCGAAGCCCGGCCAGGGCGCGAATATTTCGTCGTCGAGGAGTTCCTGGCGCGTCGAATGCACGCCGCGACCACTCGCCATACTGTCCGGGATGAGCGCGGTGAGCCACGCCTCGTCGCCGATGGTCAGCAGGAAGCCGGCGAGCGTGCCGGCGAGAATAGCGAGAAAGGCGAGCAGGATTTCGATGCGCGCGGCGCGCACGGCGGCGGGAAATCCGCGAGCCACAAAATCGCGCGCCCCTTCGGCGAGAGACTGGCGCGGCCCATAGACCATCAGGAAGGCGCGCAGCGACAGATTGTCGAGATATTGCAGAAGATTGCGGTCGAGCGCGATGCTGCGCGCCACCGACAGCGAGGACAGCGCGGCGCGATAAAGCTGCGGCAGGCGCTGCAATTCGCCGACGCCAAGCGCGCCGATTCCGCGCTGTTCGGCTTTGGCGACCAGCGCTTCGAGATCGCGCCAGCCCTGCTCGCGCCCGCGCCGGAATTCGCTGGAGCGCAGCGTCACCACCGGCCGCGGCTCCTCCTCGGCGACGAGGCGCCCGGAGGCCTCACTGAGGCTCATATCAGGCCCCTCTGCTTGATCAGGAGGTAACGGTTGATCACCGCGATCGACAATTCGCCCGCCGCGACATCGAGGCAATGCAGGCCCATCCGCTCCATCCGCTCCAGCACGGTCTGGCGTTCGCGCTGGAAGTTTCCGGCGATCACCGCCTCGGCGAGCGCGGAAAAATCCTGCGGCCGCGCATCCGCGACGGCGCGCAAGGCGGGATCGCGCATCGTGACGAGGACGACGACATGTTTGTTGGCGAGGCGGCCGAGCGCTTCGAGCAGAAGTTCGGCGGCGATCGTGTCGACGAATTCGGTGAACAGGATGACGAGGCTTCGCCGTTTCAGCCTTTGTTCGAGATCGGCGAGCGCCAAAGTAAAATTGGTTTCCTCCGTGCGATAGGCGATCGTCGCGGCGGCCCGCTGGATCTGCGCAAAGCTGGAGAGGCCGCGGGTCGGCGGGCGATAGAGCCGCACGCGCGCGTCAAAGCCGAACAGCCCGAGCAGATCGCCGGCGCGCAACCCGATCCAGCTCAACAACAGCCCGGCGTTGACCGCATGGTCGAGCCGCGGGATGCCGTCGATCGGCTCCAGCATCAGATGGCCGGTGTCGAAGGCGATGACGATCGGATGATTGCGCTCGGTGTCGAATTCCTTGACCAGCAGCTTGCGGTGGCGCGCCGAACGCTTCCAGTCGATATGTCGCGGATCGGCGCCGGGCGCATATTCGCGCAACGCCTCGAATTGCGATCCCTCGCCCCGCTGCCGCTGCGCCTTGACCCCGTAGATCGCGTCATGGGCGAAGAATTGCAGGGCCGCGTTCTGCACGCCGCGCACATTGGGCAGGATGTCGATGACCGCGTCCAGCGCCAGCCGCCGAACGAATCGCGCGAGGCCGAGCGGCCCGCGCCAACTCACCCAAAGCGCATCGACATGGATCTGGCCGCGCCGCAATGGCCGCAAGGCGAGCGTCGCCCGCGTCGGGCCGCCGGCGCCAAGCGTGACCGCTTCGCCCTTGCCCGGCTCCAGCGCGCCGCGCCGCTCGAGCAGCAGATCGAGCCGAACCGGGCGTGCGGCGTGAGGGGAAGCGAAATCGAAACCGAGCGCGACGTTCTCGCCGATCGCGGCGTTCGCCGGAATCTCGGCCTTTATCGGCATCCCGCGCAAAGGCGCGCCGAGCAGCGCGTCGATTCCCAGCGCGGTGAGGACGATGAGCGCATAGGCGATCGCCAGCGTCCATAAGGCCGGCTGGGCGACCGCCAGCATCAGCGCGAGCGGCGCGCCGGCGGCGAAGATCAGGACCGCGCGCGGGGTCGGATTCATCAGCGCGGCGCCGCCGTCTGATCGAGAATGTCGCGGATCACGCGATCGGCGCTGATCCCTTCGATCTCGGCGCCAGGCGATAGCGCGAGACGATGGCGCAGCAGCGGCGCAGCGAGCGTCTTGATATCGTCAGGAATGACGAAATCGCGGCCATGGATCGCCGCATAAGCGCGCGTCGAGGCTGCCAGCATATTGGCCGCGCGCGGCGAAGCGCCGGTCTCGATCGAGCGATGCTGCCGCGTCGCCCGCACGACATCGACGACATAATCGATCAACACATCCGAAAGCCGGATCCGCTCGACGGTCCGGCGAACATCGGCGAGCATTTCTGGACTGACGATCGCGTTGAGGCCGAAATCGGCGAGCCGCGGCATTGCCGAGCGATGGCCATGGCGCTCGACAATGGCGCGCTCCTCGTCGCGCGAGGGGTATTCGATCACCGCCTTGAACATGAAACGGTCGAGCTGCGCTTCCGGCAAGGGATAGGTGCCCTGCTGCTCGATCGGATTTTGCGTCGCCGCCACCATGAATTCGTCGCCGAGCGGATAGTCCTTGCCGTCGATGGTGACGATGCGCTCGCTCATCGCCTGCAGCAACGCCGCCTGGGTCTTGGGCGGCGTGCGGTTGATCTCGTCGGCGAGCAGCGTCTGGGTGAAGATCGGCCCCTTGGTCAGCACAAAATCATTGGTCTGGAAGTTGAACAGATTGGTGCCCAATATATCGCCCGGCATCATGTCAGGCGTGAACTGGATGCGGCCGAAGCGCAGCGAAAGGCTGGCGGCGAAGGCCTGAGTCAGCAGGGTCTTGGCCGTGCCCGGCGCGCCTTCAAGCAGCAGATGGCCGCCGCAGAGCAGGCAGGTCAACAGGAGGTCGACGACTGCATCCTGCCCGATCACCACTTTGCGCACTTCGCCGCGCACGCCCTCCGTCATCGCGCCGATCTGATCAAGGTCCACGCAGAATCTCCTGCTTCCAAAGGTGAAGGTCGAGCGCGGCGCGCGACAGCGCCGCATCCTGATTCTGGCTGACGAGCTTTCGTGCTATTTCGACGACCCTCGTCTTGACGCCGCGCGCCTCACCCACCCGATCGAGCCATTCCATCTGCCGATCGAGACTTAGGCCCTTGGGGGCGCGCAGCCGCCGCGCGGAATCGTCGACCGCAAAACGCAGGTAGTTGATCGCCACGTCCTGGCGTCCGCCGGCGAATTGAATGAGATTGGCGACATTGCGGATCAGGCCCATCTTGCCCGCTTTCAGCACGATCGGCGAAGGCTCAGGCGAACCGAACCGGCGCATCGCCGACCACAGCACGAAGGCGAGCGCCGCCAGTGCATAGGCTGTCGCCACGACAAACGGGAATTCCAGCAGGGCGCGCAGGGGATTAGCGGCGGGCGCGGCGAAGCCATGCACGGTCTCGTCAAAAATCACATTGCCGTTCGCGCCACGCATTCTGTCGATCAAGGCGCCGGCGAATGCCGCATTGGCGCCGTCGAAGAGGCCGTGATTGGACAGGATGTCCGGATCGGAGACGACCCAGACCCGGCGCCCGCGCACGATCTTTTCGCCGATCAGCACGCCGGCGCTGGTCGCCACGATCGGGACGAGCGAAGACTTGACGATGAGCTGGAGATCGCCCGGCGTCGTCGGCGCGACGGCCAACTTGTTGACGGTGACGATTCCGCTGAGCGGCGAATTCTCTCCGCCGCGCGCAATATTGCCGCCAGCGCCGAGGATCGAAAGCGCCCAATTGGCGGCGCCTTCAGACGCCGGTTCGACATGGCTGATCCAGCCCTGGTGCTCCTCGTCACGGTCGCCGATCCATTTGGGCAGGATGATCAGAACATTGGCGGCGCGGCCAAAGGCAAAGCCGTTCGCCTCGGTCTGGGCCGAGACCTCAGGTTCGGCGATGATCAGCAGGCTCGCCTTGGTGTCATCGGCTGGCGAGCCGATCCGTTTCCTGACCACCGGAATATTGGCGCGGCGCACCAGTTCGGCGAGGCCGGCATAGCCGATCGCCGAACGCGAATAGGCGCTGGGGCCGACCGCCTGCGATTCGGGCGCGCCGATCCCATAGGCGAACAGATAGAGCGACAGGCCGAGAATGGCGGCGAGCGCCGAGACCCATATCAACAGGATGCGCGGCGAGAAGACGCTGGCGCCGCTCATGCGGGCGCCCCGCTGTTGAGCGCGCCGACGAATGTCGCAAAATTCGTTCGGCAGGAGAGATAGTCGCTCTCGCCGGCCGGATGGTCGCCGAAATAGGCGCGTTCGACCGCGCCGATGATTTCTTGCAGCGCCGATTTGGCGAGCGGCGACACTTTCGCGCGGCGGAGGATCTCGCGGCTTGTCAAGGAATCGGCGAGCGCGACATCGAGCCGCCGATGCATATCGGCGAGCGCCTGTAGCAGCAGGACATGCATGGCGTCGACAAACCGCCCGAGTCGCGCGAGCTCGTCGGCGTCGGACTGCGCTTGCGCTTCGGCGCTGGCGCCGGCGGCGGCGAGGCCGGCTTCGCCGGGATCCCATCCCCTGCGTCGTGCAAGGCCGCCGCCAGGCAGGATGTCGCGCAGATAAAGCGCGATGACGACGACGCCGATGGCGACGGCGGCCCACAGCAGCACACGGGAGAAATCGCTCGCCAGCCAGGGCTCCGACCCGCTCGCCACCGCCGCATTCGGGAACGCGGTCTGCAGATCGAGCGAGGAGACGATGCCCTTGGACAATTCTGCGAAATCAGGTTTGGCGGGCGTGGGAGCCGATTGCGCGAACGCGCTTGCGCCCGAACCGAGCGCCAAAGCGAGGCCAAGAGCAAGCCACACCGGCGGCAAGATCAAAACGCTTGCGCGATCGCCGCTCGCGCGCGTCGCAATCCTCTCGGTGCGCAGGTTCACGATGCCCTACCCCGTTTGCGGAGATGTGACCAAGCCGCCATCGCTTCGGCGCCGCCGCCGATTTCAGCGCGCGTCCGGCCAGACGAGAAATCATTCTGCGCATGCGGGAGGAAATCAGGCAATGGATTTCCCGTACTTCACCGACGAACCTTTGGCCGCGTCGCTGCGACCGAGTATGCGTGAACTATTTCCAACCGGACAATCAGCACAGGCTTGCGCTGAAAACGCATCACCGTCATTGCGAGGGAGCGAAGCGACGAAGCAATCCAGACTGAGCCCCAATAGCCTCGTCTGGATTGCTTCGTCGCTTCGCTCCCTCGCAATGACGGCCGCTTTGTCCGCGCCACGAGGCGCGACCACGTCGCCGTGCGATTTTTACGGTCTGCGATGTCTGGGAACTCGCCCTCAGGCGACCGCTTCGCTGACGCGGGGCAACGCGCCGCCGCCGATCCACTCGGCATATTCCTCGATCGGGCGGGGACGGCCCATCAGATAACCCTGCACTTCTTCGCAACCTTCCTTTTTGAGGAAGGCCAGTTGCTGGTGAGTCTCCACGCCTTCGGCGAGGACCGGAAGGTGGAGGCCGTGCGCGAGGCCGAGTACGCCGCGCACGATCGCCGCCGAATGGGGATTGCTGTCGACGTTGGAGATGAACGAGCGGTCGATCTTGATCTTGTCGAACGGGAAAGACTGCAAATACGAGAGCGACGAATAGCCGGTGCCGAAATCGTCCATCGCAATGCGCACGCCGAGCGCCTTGGCGTGGCGCAAGACGTTGAGCGCCGCCGCGGAATCGGCGATCAGGACGCCTTCGGTAATTTCGAGTTCGAGGCGATTGCCCGACAGGCCCGTCTCGACAAGAGCAGAGTGGATCAGGGTGAAGAGATCGCTCTGGCGAAACTGCACCGGCGACAGATTGACGGCGACGCTCAGCTCATCGGGCCAGGACGCCGCCTCACGACACGCCGCGCGAAGGATCCAGGCGCCGATCTCGACGATCAATCCGCTCTCTTCGGCGATCGGAATGAAAGCGCCCGGCGGCACCAGGCCGCGCGTCGGATGCTGCCAGCGCACCAGCGCCTCGAAGCCGAGAAGCTTGCCCGCCACATCCGTCTGCGGCTGGTAATAGAGGCGCATTTCATCGCGCTCGATGGCGGATTTGAGCTCTTGCTCCATGGCGCGCCGCTCGCGCAATTGTTTTTCCGTGTCCGCCTCGAAGAAGCGGGTGATTCCACGTCCCTCGCTCTTGGCCCGATGGAGCGCCGCCTCGGCGTTGGCGATCAATGTCGTCACATCCGTCCCGTCGGCCGGAGCGATGGCGACGCCAATGCTGACGCCGACTTTGATTTCTGCCCCATCGATCTCGACGACTTCGGCAAAAGCCCGCAACAGCGCTTTGGCGGTCTCGGCGGCCGCGGCGGGCTGATCGGCGTCGGTCAGGATCAGATTGAATTCGTCGCCCCCGACCCGCGCCAGATACGCGCCGGCGCCCGCTTCCTGCAGGCGGCGCGCCACGATCGCGATGACCCGATCGGCGGCGGCATGGCCGAGCATATCGTTGATTTCCTTGAACCGGTCGAGATCGACGCAGAGCGCCGCCACGCCCTGCTGGTGCGTAAGCTCGAGCGTTTGGGCGAGCTGCTCGCCGAAGGAGACCCGATTGGGCAGGCCGGTCAATGCGTCATGGCTGGTCAGATGGGCGATGCGCTCGTTGGCGCTGTGCCGTTCCGTAAAGTCGTTGATGACGGTCAGCAGGTAGAGCGGCTCGCCCTTCTCGTCGAAAATGGGCATCCGCTTCGACGTCGCATAGCGCACGCCGCCGCCGGGCGTGTCGAAGCGATGCTCATCGTAAAACAATTCCTTGCGATTCTGGAGAACGAAGCGGTCGCGCTCCAGGATCAGGGCGGCGGTTGCTGCATCGGTCAGCTCTCCGGACGTCTTGCCGATGACGCCCTCGCGCGGCGCGCCAAGGAAGGCCTCCGCGGCGCGGTTCATCAGGATATGCCGGAAGTCGCGCGCATCCTTGACGATGATGGGGGCCGGCACGTTCTCGATGATCGTGTCGAGGAATTCGCGCGTGCGCTGAACTTCCGTCTCCGCCCGTTTGCTCTGGGTGATGTCGACGGCGGCGACGAGAGCCGCCGGGCGCCCGCCATGATCGAGGAGCCGCGAATAGATCGCCACATCGATCAACTCGCCGTCGGCCTTCCGATGACGCCAGCTTACGCCATTCAGATAGGAGCCGTCGTATCTCTCCGCCACCCCGAGCGCGCGCTCCCGGTCCTCGAGCGGACGAATGTCAAGGATCGTCATCGCGAGGAATTGTTCGCGACTGTAGCCGTAGTGGCCGATTGCGGCGTCGTTGACGTCGAGAAATCGCAAGGTCTGCTTGTCGAAGACCCACATCGGCAGCGGGTTTCCCGCGAACAACAGCCGCAGCGATTCTTCGCGCCGTTTCGATTCGGTAATGTCGATGCGCACGCCGATGCTGCCGCCATCGGCCGTGCGGCGCTCGTCGACCCTCACCCAACGATCGCCCGGAAGTTGCAACTCGAAGCTGTTCTCGGGTCGCCGATGACCGGCCAGCCGCTCGGCGAGCCATTCTTTCTCGCGCCCTTTGTTGACGTAATTGCCTTTGGCCATGCCCGCGCGCAGCGTGTCTTCGAAGCGCGCGCCGACGACGATGGCGTCGCGCGCCTCCCCATACATTTCCGCGTAGCGATGGTTCCACAGAACATGTCGATCCTCGGCGTCGAACAGCACCAGGCCTTCCGACATCAGGTTTGACGCTTCGACAAGCTGCTGATGCGCCGCTCTGGCCTCCGCCGCCGCCCGCTCGGCCTGCGATTTCGCCTCTTCCAGCGTCGCATGCAGGCGCTTCAGCTCGCGCTGCGCACGGACCTGTTCGGTAATGTCCTCATGTGTCGCCACCCACCCGCCTTCGGCCATCGGCTGATGAACGACGGAGAAAATCCGCCCGTCCCTGAATTCAAGCAGGGTCTTGCTTGGAACATTATTGACGGCGATGGTCAGCCGGTCGCGTTTGTAGGCGGCAGCGTCCTCGCCGGCGAACAAGCCGAGCGCGATCCGGTGATCGACAATGTCTTCGATGGACGTTCCCGCTCTCGTCAGTTCGGGGGGCAGACTGAAGAGACGGGCGTAATTGCCATTGCAGACAATGAGCCGACGCTCGGAATCGAACATGCACAGGGCTTGCGACATGTTGTTGAGCGCGGCGTCGAGCCGGGCGACCTGAATCCGGCTCGCCGAGCGCGCCCGCCGGAACAGATGAAACGCGACCAGGCCAGCCGTGCAGAAAACAACGCCGGCGAGCCCAAGAAGAGGCCAGTCGAGTTCGAGCGGTAAGTAATTTAATATTTGGAGCATATTGCGCCGATGTAGATTAACCGGAGACGCTATAAGTGCGATGCTAATCGCGGGTTAACGCACCGGCTGGTTACATCGAATATATTGCGCGGGGCCTGCGCCCGGAGCAGCCGCGAGGCATCTCGCCGCCCGGCCGGGAGGTCGCCGTTCTATTTTTCCAAAAGCCGGCGCGCTTCAGCGAGGGATAGCGGCGTGTCAACGTCAAGGACCGCTGCGAATCCGGACGCGTCCACCTCGATCGTCCTATCCGGCGCTGCGCCGTCCAGAATCTTGCGGGCGCCTTCATCGCCGGCGAGCGCGGCGACCGAAGGGAACAGCGCGCGCGCCAGCAGGGCCGGATTGCCGCGCCGGCCCTCGACAAACGGCGCGGCGACCAGGGCGTCGGGCCGCGCGCTGAACGCGGCGATGAGACGGTCGATCAGCGCCGGCGTCACCGCCGGCATGTCGCCGAGCAGGATGAGCGCGCCCGCGACGTTTCCCGGCAGGGCCGCTATTCCCGTCTTCAACGATGACGAAAGTCCCTGTTCATAGCCAGGATTATCCACGAAGCGGACATCCAGTCCGGCAAGCGCCCTCTCGACGACCGCCCGGTCATGGCCGGTGACGACGACGACCGGACGCGCCAGAGAGGCGAGCGCGGCCTCGGCGGCGTGGCGCACCAGCGGTTTTCCCGCCAGCGGCGCGGCGAGTTTGGTGGAATGTTCCCCGCCCGCCGCGCGGAATCGCGACGAGGTCCCCGCGGCCAGAAGGATGGCGGCGACCTCAACCATCGCCGAGGCGCGGTTGCGGACGTGAGGCGATTTCCATCAGCAGGCCGCCAACCCCCATGCCCATGATATCGGCGGCTTTGATTGGAAGATCGGCGAGAACGCGCCGCAGCACCCAATCGAAGCCGTTTTCCTTGGGCGAACGCGCGCAGCCTGGCGCCCCGATAATCGGCACGCGGCCATGCGCGCCGATCAGCAGCAGATTGCCGGGATCGACCGGCATGCCGAAATGATCGACCCGTCCGCCCATCGCCTCCACGGCGGCCGGAATCACATCGCGGCGATCGGTGATCGCCGAGGCGCCATAGACCAGCAGCACGTCACAATCGGGGGCGATGGCGGTCAGCGCGCGGGCCAGGGCGTCAGGCTCGTGCGCGACGCGCTCTTCGCGCACGATGCGCGCGCCGGCAGGCTCCAGACGGTCTTCCAGGATGCGCAACGTCTTGGCGATGACGCTGGGTTTCAGCCCAGGCAGCAGGGTCGAGACGACGCCGACGCGCAAAGGACGAAAGGCGGCGATGCGCACCGCGTCCTTTCCCGCCGCCGCGAGCGCAGCCTCGAGCGCGTCGCCCGGCACGGCGAAGGGGATGATCTTGACGGTCGCCACCATATCGCCCGGCGCGACGGCGCGAAACGGCGCCAGCGTGGCGGCGGTGATCGCCTCGTCGATTCCATTGACGCCGGCGATTTTCGCAGCGTCGACGATGACCAGGCCGGCTTTCGCGGCGAAAAGATTGACGCGGCCGGTGAAGGCGCCCTCCGCGCGCAGATTGGGCCCCGCCAGGCCGATGGCGAGGCGCCGCGCCGCTTCATCCTCGCCGACATCGCCGGGATCGAGGCGCGCCGCAATGATCTTTCCGACGCCCGCCGCCTTGAGCGCGGCCTGATGTTCGGCAGTGACGAGCTGGCCCTTTTTCAAAACCAGCCCATCGCGGCGAACCGCATGCGCGACGATCGCGCCGAGCGCCTCAGCGACGGGAACCGGACCGAATTTCAAGCCGCTTGTCCCTCTGCGCGCATAGGCTTCTTGCGCAAGGCGGCGACGATCTCGCCGATGATCGAGACGGCGATTTCGGCCGGGCTGACGGCGCCGATGTCGAGGCCGATCGGCGCGTGTATGCGCGCAAGCGCGGCCTCGCCAAAGCCCTGCGCGCGCATCCGCTCGAGCCGCTTGGCGTGGGTTTTGCGCGAGCCGAGCGCGCCGATGTAGAAACATTCGGCGTTCAAGGCGCGGACCAGCGCGAGATCGTCGATTTTGGGATCGTGGGTGAGCAAGGCGATCGCCGTATAGCGATCGAGCGGCGCGCGATCCAGCGCCGCATCCGGCCATTCGGCGATGAGCGGCGTGTCGGGAAACCGCTCCGGCGTCGCGAAGGCGGTGCGCGGGTCGATGATCGTGACATCGAGGCCGGCGATTTTGGCGATCGGCGTCAGCGCCTGGCTGATATGCACCGCGCCGATCATCACGAGGCGCACGGAAGGAACCTGCACGGTCAGAAAATAGTGCAAGCCCGCATGTTCGATCAGGCCGCTTTTGCCGGAACGCAGCGCGGCTTCCAGGGCCTCGGCGAGCGGATCGGCGCCGACTGCGTCGGCTTTGACGAGGCGCTGTTCGCCGCCGCCGATCTCGGTGACGAGGACCACAGCGCGCCGGTTCAGGCGCTCCTCGTTCATGCCCTTGAGAAGATCGAGCCGCATCAGTCGAGTCTCTCGACATAGACTTTGATGCGCCCGCCGCAGGAAAGGCCGACGCGCCAGGCGGTCTCGTCGGCGACGCCGAATTCGAGCATTCTGGGCGCGCCCACGGCGATGACGTCGAGCGCCTCGGTCACGACCGCGCCTTCGACGCAGCCGCCCGAGACCGAGCCCAGGAAATTGCCGTCGCCGTCGATCACCAGATGCGAACCGACAGGACGCGGCGCCGAGCCCCAGGTCTCGACGACGGTGGCGACCGCGACGTCGCGCCCCGCCTCGCGCCAGTCCTGCGCGGCGACCAGAATGTCATCTTCGGTGCTCAGCATCTTTTCGCTCTGTCCTCTTGACCGCCCTCGATTACGACGCCGTCGCCGGCGCAACGAAGCCGATCGCCTTATGCGTGCCGTCGCAATAAGGCTTGTTCTTGGATGCGCCGCAACGGCAAAGCGCGGTCGCCTGCGCCCGGTCGATCGTACGGCCGGTGCCGGACAGGATTTCGACGCTGCCGCTGATCCCCAACGGGCCATTGGCGTAGGGCGTGATTTTCAGGACGCCGCCGCGCTCGGCGAGCATTTCGCTCGGCTTGGTCGCCGGCTCGCCGGACGCGACAAAGCCGGCGCCGGCATGCGCGCCGTCGCAATAAGGTTTGTTGGCGGAGGCGCCGCAGCGGCAGAGCGTGGCGCGCGTGCCGATCGCCTTGCCGGCTATTTCGATCTCCGCGCTGACCGCCAGCGGGCCGTTCTCACGAACGGCGATGGTATTGACGGCGGGAATCGGCTCCGGCGCGCCGCCGTCATGGCGCGTCACCTGGATGGCCCCCGAGGGACAGTTCAGCGCGACGAAAATCAACTCCTCCGCCGAGGCGGCGTCAGGGTCGATCCACGGCCCCTCGACATTCGCTTTGAAAACCTTGGGCTCGGAAATCACACAGCGCCGCGCGTGGATGCACCGCTGCCCATCGAAACTGATCGTCGCCCATTTGCCGGCGACTTGCTCGATCGCATGTTCGCTCATGGCCCTTCCTCCGACAACTCAAACTGAAGATGGCGATGTTCGCGCCGCCGCGCAAGCCCGGCGCTTCGCGCCACCTTCTCCCCGCTGCGCGGCGAGGGGAACGCGCGCCCCTTCGCCCCGCGCAGCGGGGAGAAGGTGTCATGCGCAGCATGACGGATGAGGGGCGGCGCGACGCTGAAAGTACGCCCGCACTCCCCCCTCACGCCGACCGCCGCAGCCAATCCTTGGGATCCGCCTCGGCGCCGCCGGCGCCGTCCAGCGCCCTGCACAGATCCGCCATGCTCGCCAGATTATGGATCGGCCGGAATTCGTCGACGAAGGGAAGCATCGCGCGGATGCCGAGCGCCTTGGCCTGGAACGCGCCAAAGCGCAGCAGCGGATTGACCCAGATCAGCCGGCGGCATGATTTGCGCAAAAGCTCCATCTCCCGCGCTAAGTTCTCGGCGCCGTCGCGTTCCAGCCCGTCGGTGAACAGGAGGACGACGGCGCCCTGCCCCAGCACGCGGCGCGACCATTCCCGGTTGAAGCGATGCAGCGAGGAGGCGATTCGCGTGCCGCCCGCCCAGTCCTTCACCTGGCCGGAGCAGAGCTCCAGCGCTTCATCGACATCGCGCGCCCTGAGCGCGCGCGTGACATTGGTGAGGCGCGTGCCGAACAGGAAAGTCGTCACCCGCCGCTGCTCGCCCAGCGCATGCAGGAAGTGCAGGAACACCCTGGTGTAATCGCTCATCGATCCTGATATGTCGCAAAGCGCGACGATCGGCGGATGGCGCAAAGCGGGGGCGCGAAACGCCAGATCGATAATGGCGCCGCCATTGCGCAACGTGCGGCGAAACGAACGGCGCGGGTCGACCTTGCGTCCATGCGCGCTGGCGAAATGGCGCCGCGTCGGCGTGAGATCGCGCGGCAGCGTGAGGCGCGCGATCAATTCCCTCGCGCGCGCGATTTCCGCGGCGGTCATTTGCGCAAAATCCTTCGTCTGCAAAACTTCCGCCGCCGACATGGTGAAGCGCGCATCGAGATCGAGCGAGGGCGCCGCCTTTTGTTGGTCTGCCGGGTTCTTGAACAAAGCGTCGGCGACGCGATTGGCGCCCGCCTCGGCCTTCTGGTCTTTCTGCTTGGTCGGATTGGCTTGCGGCGACATCATCGCGATCAGCTTTTCCAGAAAGCCCTTGCGCCGCCAGAAAATGCGGAACGCCTGGTCGAACAGGATCGTATGTTCGTGCTTCCTGACGAAGATCGCGTGCAGCGTCGCGTAGAAATCGGCGCGGTCGCCGATCCCCGCCGCCACGACCGCTTTGAGCGCGTCGAGCACGCTGCCGGGACCGACCGGCAGGCCCGCCTCGCGCAGCGCGCGCGCGAAATACAGGATGTTCTCGGCGAGCCGGCCAGAGCCGCGCGGCGGCGCCGCGATCGGTTCGTCTTCGCTGGCGGGATTGGCGATCAAATGTTTCTCGCGCTTCTATTCCGGGCAGCCCTTGGCGTGCTCGACCTGCAAGATGGTCGCCGCATTGGCGCGCTCGACGGCGCTGAGCGGTACCTGATTCATATCAGTGATGCGGCAATTGTCATTGCCGAGCGTTGCGATCGCGCGCGCAGTCTTGAAACAATATTGGTGCTGCTGGTAGATGCGGTTGCGCATCGTATAGAGAAAATCGCAATTCGGGCCGTTGGCGAGCGGCTCGAATTGGAAACGGTCCCGCTCGGTGCAGCCGAAAACATCGTAGCAATCGGCGTGGGCCGCGCTCGAAAAAGTCAGAAGCGCGCCCGCCAGGGCGATGAAGCTTTTCGTTCTCATGGCTTGATGTTTCCCCTTGCATCGCGACGGCGCCGACGTGTCAGCGCACGGCGAGGCCAGTAGTCCGGGTTTGCCTGCAGCACTCCGCCTTTTGCAACCCAGCACGTCATGCCCGGCCTTGTGCCGGGCATCCACGCCCAGAAGCCGTCACCAACTTCAAAAGTTGCTCACAGCAGCGCCACGTGCGGACGAATGCTCCGCATTCGCCTTGGGATGGCCGGGACAGCCCGGCCATGACGTCGAAGGGTCGTGCACAACCTAATTACATCTCCGATTCTGCAACTTTTTAGCACGCGCCGCCGCCTATTTCATCTGCGCCAGTTTCATTTCACTGCGCGCCTGATCGATCAGTTCGCCCGCCTTGGCGCCCTGGATCTTGCCTATATCGTCCTGGTATTTCAACAGCACCCCGAGCGTGTCGGAGACAATTGCCGGATCGAGCGCGACAGCGTCGAGTTCGGTGAGCGCGCTCGCCCAGTCGAGCGTCTCGGCGACGCCGGGCGCCTTGAACAGATCCTGTTTGCGGATCGCCTGGACGAAGGCGACGAGTTCGGCGGTGAGGTGGGCGGGCGCGTGCGGCGCCTTGGCGCGCACGATCGCGATTTCGCGCGCCGCGTCGGGATAGCCGACCCAATGATAGAGGCAGCGGCGCTTCAGCGCGTCGTGAATTTCGCGGGTGCGGTTGGAGGTGATCACCACGATCGGCGGCTGCTCGGCCGCAATGACGCCGATCTCGGGGATCGTCACCTGGAAGTCGGAGAGAATCTCCAGCAGGAACGCCTCGAACGCCTCGTCGGCGCGATCGATCTCGTCGATCAGCAGCACCGGCGGCCCGCCAGCCGACGGCTCCAGCGCCTGCAGCAACGGACGCTTGATGAGATAGCGCTGCGAGAACACGTCATGTTCGATACGGTCCTTGTCATGCTCGCCGGCCGCCTCGGCGAGGCGGATCGCCATCATCTGCGCAGCGTAGTTCCATTCGTAGACCGCGGCGGCGACATCGAGCCCTTCATAGCATTGCAAGCGGATCAGCCGGCGCCCAAGGCTGGCGGCGAGAACTTTGGCGATTTCGGTCTTGCCGACGCCCGCCTCGCCTTCGAGGAACAAAGGTCGGCCGAGGCGCAGGCTGAGAAAGAGAACGGTGGCGAGCGCGCGTTCGGCAATATAAGAGGCGCCGCCGAGCAGCGCGAGCGTCTCGTCGATCGAGGCGGGATTGGGGACGGCTTTAGCCGCCCGGTCGACATCCGGCATGCGTTGGCTGTTCCTTGAGGCTCGAAAGAAGGGGGCCGAGGCGCCCCTCTCTCTAGGCGAATGCAAAGCCTTCGTCAGCCCCTTTTGACTTCGGTCACCCTGCCGCCGCGACCGCCCGCCGGGCGAGAACGACGATCAGATGCGCGCGGTAGGCGGCGTCGGCATGGAGATCCGAATTCAGGCCCGTCGCCGGAACCGTCGCGCCCTTCAGCGCGGCGGCGGTGAAATTGGCGTCGAGCGCCGCCTCCAAAGCCTTGACGCGGAACACGCCGCTCGAACCCGCGCCCGTCACCGCGACACGCACGCCGCCTTTCGTCTTGGCGACGAAGACGCCAACCAGCGCGAAGCGCGAAGCCGGATTGCGGAACTTCTCGTAAGCCGCCTTTTCAGGGATCGGGAAACGGACCTTGACGATAATCTCGCCGTCGCCGAGCGCCGTCTCGAACAGGCCCTTGAAGAAAGCCTCGGCGGCGATTTCGCGCTTGTTGGTGACGATCGTCGCGCCCAAAGCCAGCGCCGCCGCCGGATAATCGGCGGCCGGATCATTGTTGGCGAGCGAACCGCCGATCGTGCCGCGGCTGCGCACCGCCGGATCGCCGATCATCCCGGCGAGCGCGGCAAGCGCCGGAATGGCCTGATGGACGGCGGCGCTGGCCGCGACATCGGCGTGCGGCGTCATCGCGCCGATGACGATCTCGTCCCCCTGCCGGCTGACGCTCGACAGCTCACCGATCTTGCCGAGATCGACGAGCGAGGCCGGCGCGGCGAGCCTCTGCTTCATGGTCGGCAGCAGCGTCTGTCCGCCGGCCAGCAGTTTGGCGTCGTCGCCCAATAGCGCCACCGCCGCCGCGACATTGGTGGGTTGGTGATAGGTGAAAGCATACATGGAATTCTCCTATGAATTGGGGCGCCGCTCACCGGACGGGAGCGGCGGCGATCATTCCGCGGCGTGCTTGCGCGCCGCCGTCTGGGCGGCGCGCCAGACGACCTGTGTCGTCGCCGGCATCGCCACATTTTCGTGACCAACCGCATCGGTGATGGCGTTGATGACGGCGGGTGGCGAGGCGATCGCGCCTGCCTCGCCGCAGCCTTTGATGCCGAGCGGATTGGAAGGGCAGCGCGTTTCCGTCATGCCGATTTGGAACGAGGGAAGATCGTCGGCGCGCGGCATGCAATAGTCCATGTAGCTCGCGGTGAGGAGCTGGCCATCGCCATTGTAGACGGCGCCTTCCATCAACGCCTGGCCGATGCCCTGGGCGACGCCGCCATGAACCTGGCCCTCGACGATCATCGGATTGATGAGCACGCCGAAGTCATCGACCGCCGTCCAGCGGTCGATGGTGGTCACGCCGGTGTCTGGATCGATCTCGAGTTCGCAGATATGCACGCCGGCCGGGAAGGTGAAATTGGTCGGATCCCAAAACGCGGTCTCCTTCAGACCGGGCTCCAATTCCTGTCCGTTGAATTTATGTGCGGTATAAGCGTTCATTGCGACAGAGCCGAAATCAATGGTCCTGTCGGTACCCTTGACCGTGAATTTGCCATCCGCAAATTCGATGTCTCCTTCCGCCGCCTCCAGCACATGGCCGGCGACTTTCTTGGCCTTGGCGACGACCTTGTCGAGCGCTTTGGAAACGGCGGACATGCCGACGGCGCCGGAGCGCGAGCCATAGGTGCCCATGCCAAATTGCACCTTGTCGGTGTCGCCGTGGACGATCGAGACATTCTCGAAGGGGATGCCGAGGCGCTCCGACACGAGTTGGGCGAACGTCGTCTGGTGGCCCTGGCCATGGCTGTGCGAGCCGGTCAGAACCTCGACCGAGCCGGTCGGGTTGACGCGCACTTCCGCCGATTCCCATTGACCCACACCGCCGCCGATTGAGCCCACAATAGCCGACGGAGCAAGGCCGCAAGCCTCGATATAGGCGGAAAAGCCGATCCCGCGCAGCTTGCCTTTGGCGGCGGAGGCCGCCTTGCGCGCGCCGATTCCCTTGTAATCGGCAAGCGCCAAAGCCTTGTCCAGCGTCGCGCCATAGTCGCCCGCGTCATAAGCGAAGACGACAGGCGTCTGGTGCGGGAATGACGTGACGAAATTGGCGCGGCGGAATTCGGCGGGGTCGCGCCCCAATTGCCGCGCCGCGATCTCTACAATGCGCTCGACGACGAAAGTCGCCTCCGGGCGGCCGGCGCCGCGATAGGCGTCAACCGGCGCGGTATTGGTATAGACCGCGTCGACCTCGCAATAGATCGCCGGAATCGCATATTGGCCGGACAAGAGCGGCCCGTAGAGCCACGTCGGGACAGCGCTCCCCAGCAATGACAAATAGGCGCCGACATTGGCGATCGTATGGACGCGCATGCCGAGAATCTTGCCGTTTGCGTCCATCGCCAATTCCGCATGGGTGACGTGATCGCGGCCATGCGCGTCGGTGAGGAAGGATTCGGTGCGCTCGGCCGTCCATTTCACCGGCCGGCCGAGTTTTTTGGCCGCCCAGACACACACCGTTTCCTCGGCGTAGATGAAAATTTTCGAGCCGAACCCGCCGCCGACATCGGGCGCGATCACGCGAAGCTTGTGCTCCGGCGCAATGCCGACGAAGGCGGAAAGAACGAGCCGAGCCAGATGCGGGTTCTGGCTCGTCGTATGAAGCGTGAGCGCATCCGTTCCCGAATCATACTCGCCGACCGCGGCGCGCGGCTCCATCGCATTGGGGATCAGGCGATTATTGACGAGGTCAAGCTTGGCGACATGCCTGGCCGCGGCGAAGGCCGCGTCGGTCGTCGTCTTGTCGCCGATATGCCAGTTGTAGACGGAATTGTTGGGCGCGGCCTCATGCAACTGGGAAGCGCCGGCGTCCATCGCCTTCGCCGTATCGGTCACGGCGGGAAGCACGCCATAATCGACGACGATCTTCTCGGCCGCGTCCTCAGCCTGCGCGGTGGTTTCGGCGATGACGACGGCGACGGCGTCGCCAACATAGCGCACGCGGCCCTGTGCGAGTTCGGGGTGCACGACCCCCTTCATCGGCGAACCGTCTTTCGAATGGATCATCCAACCGCAAACAAGCGGGCCGACCTTATCTTCCACAAGGTCCTCGCCCGTAAACACGGCGATGACCCCGGGCGCCTTGCGCGCCGCCGAAAGGTCGATCCCGTTGAGAGTGGCGTGGGCGTGCGGCGAGCGCAGGAAATAGGCATGCGCCTGGCCCGGACGGTTGATGTCGTCGACGTAATGGCCTTTGCCGGTGATGAAACGGATGTCTTCGCTGCGCTTTACAGAGGCGCCAATGCCGGTCGCGCTCATGAATGTCTCCCTGGTGTCGCCGATCTCGCCCCAGCGGGTCGATCGGCCGATCAATGATCATCCAGCCTCGTTGTTCGGGCCGGACTTCATGCGGTTTCCTCTCGATTGAATTTATTCCGCCGCTTTGGCGGTCCCGGCGACCGCCATCTCGCGCGCGCCCTGGGCGACGGATTTGACGATGTTGTGATAGCCGGTGCAGCGGCAGATGTTGCCTTCGAGCTCCTCGCGAATCGTATGTTCATCGAGATTCGAGCCCTTTCGATTGACCATGTCGATCGAGGTCATGATCATGCCCGGCGTGCAGAAGCCGCATTGCAGGCCATGATTGTCCTGGAACGCCTGCTGCATCGGATGCAGCTTGCCGCCCTTGGCGAGGCCTTCAATAGTGGTGACCTCGGCACCTTCCAGGGACACGGCCAAAGCCGTGCAGGACTTGATCGCGCGCCCGTCCACATGGACGACGCAGGCGCCGCATTGCGAAGTGTCGCAGCCGACATGAGTGCCGGTGAGCCGCAGGTTTTCTCTCAGGAACTGCACCAGCAGCGTGCGCGGATCAAGGTCCGCCGCCGCCGGCTTGCCATTCACCACCATGGAAACATGGATCATAGATCAGCCTCCCTTATTTTATGTTTGTCCAGACAGCCCCATCGGGCGCATGGAATGAAATGGAATGGATAAGATCGGATTTGAGCGCCTCCTTCGCAAGGCGATCTGACCGATTGGCCAAGTCGCATCAGATTGTCCAAAGCCGCCGTCAAGGTCAAGTTGTCCGAAAGCGCCCGTTGAGGATCAGCCACGCCGCCTCTCAGGAAGCGCCGGGCTCCACCGCGGCCTTGGCCAGATTGGCGAAGAACTGGTCGGCCATTTTCTTGGCGACGCCATCGATCAGCCGCGAGCCGAGCTGCGCGATCTTGCCGCCAACATTGGCCTGCACGTCATACTTTAGGAGGGTGCCCTCCGGCGCGTCGGCAAGAACAACCTTGGCGCCCCCATTGGCGAAGCCGGCGATGCCGCCCTCGCCTTCGCCGCCAATTGTATAGCCATTAGGCGGATCGATATCGGAGAGTTGCACCTTGCCTTTGAAACTGGCGCCGACCGGACCGATCTTGATCTTGACGATCGCCGCGAACGACGTGTCGCTGGTCTTCTCCAGCGACTGGCAGCCAGGAATGCTGGCCTTGAGAACCTCGGGATCATTGAGCAACGCCCAGACCCTCGGCCGGTCGGCGGGCAAGGTGACCTCGCCCGTCATTGTCATCGCCATTGGCGTTTCCTTTCACGCGTTCAGCCCGGCCGTCTCGACACAATCGAGCAGCCGGCGCGATATTTCATTCGCAGGCGTCGCGCTACGACGCCTCGTGTCCCCGACCCATCCGCTCCCTCGCGCGCCACCCTCGTGGGCGCGAAAGATTCGCACATGGATCGCCAGTTTGAGCGCACAGCCGATATTGTCAAACATGCGGCGGCATGCAATTGCTTGCAGCAACGATGCGGTCAACATCGACGATATTCTGAACCGGAGCGCAACGACGCTATTTGTTTTTTGTAAGAAATCATATGTTTAATCGCCGGCGCTTCTGGCCCGGAACTTGCTAACTGAAAACCAAGGCCGGCAAGCCGGACCGTGGAGTAAGAATAGGACCTCGGGTTTCGCTCCGGTCGAAAGACGGGCCGGTCCCGGGCGCTGTGGTCACAAACGGGGGAGTACGGCCGCGCATGGGCAATTTCCTGCAGCAGCTGATCAACGGGCTTACGCTCGGTTCGATCTATGGACTCATCGCCATCGGCTATACGATGGTCTTTGGCATCATCGGCATGGTGAATTTCGCGCATGGCGACTTGTTCATGCTGTCGGCCTTCATCGCATTGCTGGTCTTTCTGGTGCTCACCAAGATTCTCGGCGTGACGTCGCTGGCTCTCGCCTTCGTCATTGTCCTGATCGCCGGCATGGTGCTGACCTCGGTCTGGAACTGGACGATCGAGCGCCTCGCCTATCGGCCGCTGCGCGGCTCGTTCCGGCTGGCGCCGCTGATTTCAGCGATCGGCATGTCGATCTTCCTGTCGAACTTCGTCCAAGTCGTGCAGGGCCCGCGCAACAAGCCGGTGCCGCCGATGTTCAACGAAGTCATTCATTTTTCGCCCGGCGGGGCCTATGACGTGACCTTGCAATACAAGCAACTGGTCATCGGCTTCGTCACCGCCGTCCTGCTGTTCGCCTTCTGGTACCTGGTCCAGAAGACGGCGCTCGGGCGGGCGCAACGCGCCTGCGAACAAGACCGCAAGATGGCCGCGCTGCTCGGCATCGACGTCGACCGCACGATATCGATCACTTTCGTCATCGGCGCCTCGCTGGCGGCGGTCGCCGGCGTTCTTTACATGATGTATTACGGCGTCGTGAATTTTTCGGACGGCTTCCTGCCCGGCGTGAAAGCCTTCACCGCCGCGGTGCTGGGAGGCATAGGTTCGTTGCCCGGCGCCGTGCTGGGCGGCTTGCTGATCGGCCTGATCGAGGTCTTCTGGTCCTCCTATTTCTCCACCGACTATAAGGATGTCGCCGCTTTCGCAATCCTTGCCATCACGCTCATCTTCATGCCGTCGGGCATTCTTGGCCGACCCGAAATCGAGAAGGTGTAGCCATGACGGCCACCACACATAAGATCGACGCCGCCAGCGCGACCACCGGCATCGGCGCCGCGATGATCAAGGACGCCATCGCCGCCGCCGTGCTGGCGTTCCTGCTCTGCTTCCCCATCATCATGCTGCATGCCGAATCGGACAACGACGGCAATCTGTTTCTGACCTGGCGCCCCTGGGCGGTGGTCGTCATTTGCGCGATTGCGTTCGCGGGACGGCTGTCCGTCTCGTTATATCAGGCGCGGCCGGTCGCGGACCGTCCGGTCGTCGCGGCCGCGGCGCCTTCGGCGAGCGCTGCCTTCATCGGGCGCTATATCGGCGCCTTCGGCCTCGCGGTGCTGGTCGTATTTCCGCTGGCGGTATGGGCTTCGCTCGGATCATCCGGCTCGCTCAAGTGGATCGACTCTTATGGCATCCAGATCCTGATCTATGTGATGTTGGGTTGGGGTCTCAATATCGTCGTCGGCCTCGCCGGCCTGCTGGATCTCGGCTATGTCGCCTTCTACGCCGTCGGCGCCTATGCCTATGCTCTGTTGGCGACCACCTTCGGCTGGTCGTTCTGGATATGCCTGCCGCTGGCTGGCATTCTCGCCGCCTTCTGGGGCATGATCCTCGGCTTTCCGGTCCTGCGCCTGCGCGGCGACTATCTGGCGATCGTCACGCTCGCCTTCGGCGAAATGATCCGGCTCGTGCTCATCAACTGGATCCCGTTTTCCGGCGGCTATGCCGGCATCGCCTCGATTCCGAAGGTGAGTTTCTTCGGACTGCCGATGCGCGACGCGCCCGGTAGTTTCGCCGAATTCTTCGGCCTCGAATATTCGCCGATCCATAGCAAGATATTCCTCTATTACGTGATCCTCGCCCTCGCGCTGATCACCAATTTCGTCACCCTGCGCCTGCGGCGGCTGCCGATCGGGCGCGCCTGGGAGGCTTTGCGCGAAGATGAGATCGCGTGCCGCTCGCTCGGCATCAACACCCGCAACACCAAGCTCACCGCCTTTGCGCTTGGCGCCTTTTTCGGCGGCCTCGCCGGGTCGTTCTTCGCCGTGCGCCAGGGCTTCATCAGCCCTGAGAGCTTCACCTTCAACGAATCAGCGACGATCCTCGCCATCGTCGTGCTGGGCGGCATGGGCTCGCAGATCGGCGTCGCGCTCGCCGCGGTTTTCCTGATCGGCGGTTTCGAACTGCTGCGCGAACTCGAATGGATGCGCCAATTGATGCAAACAATCTTCGGGATCCCGGATTTCGACCCCGCGCAATATCGCGGACTGCTGTTCGGCCTCGCCATGGTCGTCATGATGATCCTGCGGCCGCGAGGTTTCGTCTCGACGCGCCTGCCTTCGATCTTTCTCAAGGAGAAAAAGGCAGTATCCGGCTCCCTCGTCAAAGAGGGGCACGGCTGATGCGCTGGATGACCGACCCTCTCCTCGTCGTCGAACATTTGACCATGCGATTTGGCGGCCTCGTCGCTGTCAGCGATCTTTCCTTCCAAGTCGGCCGCGGCGACATCACCGCGCTGATCGGGCCGAACGGGGCCGGCAAGACCACTGTCTTCAATTGCGTCACCGGCTTTTACAAACCGACTGAAGGGCGTCTGGCGCTGGCCAGAGCGGGCGTCGCCGCCGCCGCCGATGTCGAGGCGCTGACCAGGTCGCCAAACCGGCATGTGAAATCGGACGGCGGCGAACTCTATTTGCTCGAACGCATGGCCGGCAATGAAATCGCTTTGCGAGCAAGGGTCGCCCGAACTTTCCAGAACATTCGCCTGTTCCAGGGCATGACGGTGTTGGAAAACCTGATGGTCGCCCATCACAACAAACTGATGCAGGCGAGCGGCTTTACAGTGCTCGGCATGTTCGGCGCGCCGTCCTATCGGGCCAGCGAGGCCGAAGCGGTGGAGCGGGCGACCTATTGGCTCGATAAGATCAATCTTCTCGATCGCGCCGACGATCCGGCGGGCGAACTGCCCTATGGCGCGCAGCGGCGGCTCGAAATCGCCCGCGCCATGTGTACCGATCCAATCCTGCTCTGCCTCGACGAACCGGCCGCCGGCCTCAATCCGCGTGAATCGGCCGATCTCAACATCCTCTTGAACGCCATCCGCGACCAGCATCACGTGTCGATTCTCCTCATCGAACATGACATGTCGGTCGTCATGCAGATTTCCGATCATGTCGTTGTGCTCGATTACGGCACCAAGATCGCCGACGGCACGCCGGTCGACGTTCGCAACGATCCCAAAGTGATCGCCGCCTATCTCGGCGTCGCCGACGAGGAAGAACTGGCTGTCGTCGAAGCGGAGATCGGGACATGAGCGTCGCGAGCATGACCATAGCCGCGCCGGTTTCCGTCACGGGGAAAGCCCTTCTGACGGTGCGCGGCGTCGAGACGTTCTATGGCAAGATCCAGGCGCTCAAAGGCGTCGATATCGACGTCAACGAGGGCGAGATCGTCACGCTGATCGGCGCCAATGGCGCGGGCAAATCGACGACGATGATGACGATTTGCGGCTCTCCGCGCGCCCGGCGCGGCTCCATCGTCTTCGATGGGCGCGACATCACGCGCCTTTCGATGCATGAGATCGCGCGTTTGTCGATCGCCCAGTCGCCCGAGGGTCGGCGCATATTTCCGCGCATGACCGTCTTCGAGAATTTGCAGATGGGCGCATCGATCGACAATTTCGCCCATTTCGATGACGATCTGGAGCGGGTGTTCACGATGTTCCCGCGTCTCAAGGAACGGGCGCCGCAACGGGGCGGCACGCTGTCGGGCGGCGAGCAGCAAATGCTGGCGATCGCGCGCGCGCTGATGAGCCGCCCGCGCCTGTTGCTGCTCGACGAGCCTTCGCTCGGCCTCGCCCCTCTGATCGTCAAGCAGATCTTCAACGTGATCGCCGATCTCAACAAGACGCAGGGCCTCACGGTCTTTCTTGTCGAGCAGAATGCCTTCCACGCGCTGAAACTCGCCCACCGCGGTTACGTAATGGTCAACGGACAGATCACGATGCAAGGCTCAGGCGCAGAATTGCTGGCGAGACCCGAAGTGCGCGCCGCCTATCTCGAAGGGGGCCATTGATGTCAGGGATTCTCTGGGCCGACACCGACAATGGCCTGTTCGTTTTCGTGCTGTTGACGGTGCTGGGAGCGGCGGCCGCCGCCTCCAGCGGACGCGCGCTCGCCAAGACCTGGAGCCCGGTCTGGCTGATCGCGCCCTATATGGCGGTTCTCTCGGCCGCCGTGCGCTTTCTGCACTTCTCGCTCTTCCAGGAAGAGCTTTCGTCGGTGCACTATTATCTCGTCACTTTCGTCATTCTGCTGGTTGTCGCATGGCTCAGCTACAAGTCGATGCGGGCGACGCAGATGGCGACGCAATATTCCTGGTCATACGAAAAGGTCGGCCTGAACTGGCGATCCCGCTAGGGCCTCGGGCGTTCATCAGGCGACGAAAGAATCCTTAAACATCCGCAATTTCAGGTGACTTTTAAGGAAAAACAAGGTCTGATCCCACGCCAAGGTGGGATTGGAGTTTCTACCGAGTGGGCGACCTTTTTTGGCGCGCCCGAAACAGAGGGAGTAGGGTATGAAGAAGATTTGGCTAACCGGTCTCGTGCTCGCCGCGGGCCTAGCCTTTGCCGGCGCCGCGAGCGCCCAGATCAAGCTTGGCGTCGCCGGACCCATCACCGGCCCTAACGCCTCGTTCGGGGCCCAGTTGACCCATGGCGTCGCGCAGGCGGCGGAGGACATCAACGCCGCCGGCGGCATCCTTGGTCAGAAAATCGAAGTCGAACAGGGCGACGACGTTTCCGATCCCAAACAGGGCGTATCGGTCGCCAATAAATTCGTCGGCGACGGCGTCAAATTCGTGATCGGCCATTTCAACTCGGGCGTCACCATCCCCGCCTCCGAAGTCTATGCCGATAACGGCATTCTGATGATCACCCCATCGGCGACCAATCCGAAGGTCACCGAGCGCGGCCTATGGGATACGTTCCGTACCTGCGGCCGTGACGACCAGCAAGGCAAGTTGTGGGCCGATCTCGCGCTTGGCGAACTGAAAGACAAGAAGATCGCCATCGTCCATGACAAGACCACTTACGGCCAAGGCCTCGCCGACGCCGCCCGGGTCGCCATGAACGCCGGCGGCAAGAAGGAAGTTCTGTATGAAGGCGTGAACACCGGCGAGAAGGATTATTCGGCGATCGTGTCGAAGATCAAGGCCTCCGGCGCCGACTATCTGATGTGGGGCGGCCTGCATACCGAAGGCGGTCTCATCATCCGTCAGATGCGCGACCAGGGCATGAACACCATCGTCATTTCGGGCGACGGCATCACCGACAACGAATTCGCCTCGATTGGCGGACCCGGCGTCGAAGGCACGTTCATGTCGTTCGGTCCCGATCCCCGCAACAACGCGTCGGCCAAGGACATTGTCGCGGCGTTCCGCGCCAAAGGATATGAGCCCGAAGCCTACACGCTTTATTCCTACGCCGGCGTGCAGATCATCAAGCAGGCGGCCGAAAAGGCCAATTCGCTCGATCCGAAGAAGATCGCCGAAGTCATGCATTCCGGCATCACGTTCAAGACCGTGATCGGCGACATCGCTTATGACAAGAAGGGCGACCGCACCAGCGTCGACTTCGTCTGGTACGTCTGGAAGAAGGGCGACGACGGCAAGATCACCTACAAGCAGCGCAGCTAAGCCCCAAGCGCTGAAGCCTGAAAAAGGAAAAGCCCGCCGGCGACGGCGGGCTTTTTATTGGCTTGAATTTGCGCTCGAAATCACGCCGGTCCCAGTCGGACGCAGCGAGGCGGCGCTAGAGAGTATGCTGCTTTCTATTGGAATCACTCTCCGTCATTGCGAGGGAGCGAAGCGACGAAGCAATCCAGACTGAGCTTTTGAAAGCCTTCGTCTGGATTGGTTCACAAGGCGAAATGCGAAGCATTCGTCCGGATTACCGCTCGTAATTGTGCAGGTTCACAATGGAGACAAAAGCTTCAAGAGCATTCGTCCGGGCCGGTTCTCAGGAAGAAGGCGCGGGCCGCGCCAGCGCGAGACCAACGACAACTGAAACGGTCGAGTATGATCCATCGTTTCGCATGGCGGAGCGTGTTTCACCGCT
>DATBZF010000079.1:0-31167 GCA_036513315.1 Roseiarcus sp. | reverse complement strand
GACTTCATCAGATTTCCGTGCTTCCCAACGCTCCCGGCGTCGGGCGGGTGAGTGATAATTCAATTTCGAGAGAGGCAAACATGAAGACCGCCAAGGACGTCCTGAAGGCGATCAAGGACAATGACGTCAAATATGTCGATCTGCGCTTCACCGATCCGCGGGGCAAGTGGCAGCACGTCACCTTCGATCAGACGCTGATCGATGAAGACGCGTTCGCCGAGGGCCTGATGTTCGACGGCTCTTCGATCGCCGGCTGGAAGGCGATCAACGAATCCGACATGACCCTGATGCCCGACCCGACCTCGGCCTGTATGGACCCGTTCTTCGCGGCCTCGACGATGGTCATCAATTGCGACATTCTCGATCCCGCCAGCGGCCAGCCCTATGGGCGCGATCCACGCGGCATCGCCAAGAAGGCGGAAATCTATCTGAAGTCGACCGGTATCGGCGATGCGTGTTTCTTTGGGCCGGAGGCCGAATTCTTCGTGTTCGACGACGTGCGTTTCAAGTCGGACCCCTACAACACCGGTTTCACGATCGATTCGATCGAATTGCCGATCAACTCGGACACGCCTTACGAAGGGGGCAACCACGGCCACCGCATCCGCACCAAGGGCGGCTATTTCCCGGTGCCGCCGCAGGATTCGGCGCAGGACATGCGCGGCGAAATGCTCGCCGCGATGGCCTCAATGGGCGCCATCGTCGAAAAGCATCACCATGAAGTCGCTTCCGCCCAGCATGAGCTCGGCCTGAAATTCGGCCCGCTGACCATGATGGCCGACCATATGCAGATCTATAAATACTGCATCCATCAGGTCGCGCAGAGCTATGGCAAGACCGCGACTTTCATGCCGAAGCCGGTATTCGGCGACAATGGCTCGGGCATGCATGTTCACCAGTCGATCTGGAAGGCCGGCAAGCCGATCATGGCCGGCAACAAATACGCCGACCTCAGCCAGGAATGCCTCTATTACATCGGCGGCATCATCAAACACGCCAAGGCGCTGAACGGCTTCACCAATCCCTCGACCAATTCCTACAAGCGCCTGGTGCCCGGCTATGAGGCGCCGGTGTTGCTCGCTTATTCCGCGCGCAACCGTTCGGCTTCGTGTCGCATTCCTTGGACGTCGAACCCGAAGGCCAAGCGCGTCGAAGTCCGCTTCCCAGATCCGATGGCCAATCCCTATCTCGCCTTCGCCGCAATGCTGATGGCGGGCCTCGACGGCATAAAGAACAAGATCGATCCCGGCGCGGCGATGGATAAGGACCTTTACGACCTGCCGCCGAAGGAATTGAAAAAGATTCCAACCGTCTGCGGTTCGTTGCGCGAAGCCCTGTCCAATCTCGACAAGGACCGCGCCTTCCTCAAGGCCGGCGACGTGTTCAACGACGATTTCATCGACAGCTATATCGAGTTGAAGATGGGCGACGTGATGCGTTTCGAAATGACGCCGCATCCCGTCGAATTCGACATGTATTATTCCTACTGATCCAGGCAATTTTTCTTGCGAATGAGGCGGCCCTGGGGCCGCCTTTTTTGTCAGACGCGAGTCAAGCGGGCGGCCATAAAAAAATCTGAAGCTTGGGATAATGGGGACAAGAGGGCGGCGAGCGCGGCGGGTGCATTCTGCCCTCGCATATGACGCTCAATCATGGCACAGATGTTCGCCTGCTGACGGTCGGCGTAAGATGGCGTCAGCGTTCTGAGTCGCGTCAGTCGTTGCGCATTTCCTCATCCGAGCTGAACCGAACCATGGCGACCGTCGAACAATTCGCGGGGCGGCTGACCGCCGTTTCCAATAATGCTGAGCCTGCCTATCGCACGCCTCCGCACAATATCGAGGCCGAGCAGGCGTTGCTGGGCGCGATCCTCGTCAACAACGACGCTTTCGACCGCGTTTCGGATTTCCTGCGCAGCGAACATTTCATTGAGGAAATCCATCGCCGCATCTTTGAGATCGCCGGTTCGCTGATCCGGGCGGGCAAGCTCGCCTCGCCGATCACCCTCAAGACTTTCCTCGGCGATCACGACGTCGGCGGCGCCACTGTGCCGCAATATCTGGCGCGCCTCGCCGCCGAGGCGACCACCGTCATCAACGCCAATGATTACGGCCGCACCATCTATGATCTGGCGATCCGGCGCGAACTGATCCTGATCGGCGAGGATACGGTCAATGTCGCCTATGACGCGCCGGTCGATTCGAGCCCGCGCGAACAGATCGAGGAGGCCGAGCGCCGCCTCTACCAGATCGCCGAAAGCGGGCGTTACGACGGCGGCTTCCAGCGTTTTTCCGATGCTTTGAAAACCGCAGTCGACATGGCCGCCAAAGCCTATGAGCGCGACGGCAGCCTTAGCGGCATCGCCACCGGCCTTGTCGATCTCGATCGCTATATGGGCGGCCTGCAAGCCTCCGACCTCGTCATTCTGGCCGGCCGCCCCGGCATGGGTAAGACGGCGCTCGCCACCAATATCGCGTTCAACATCGCAAAGGCGCATCGCGCGCAAGTGCGCGCCGACGGAACCAACGAGACGATCAACGGTGGCATCGTCGGTTTCTTCTCGCTTGAAATGTCGTCCGAACAATTGGCGACGCGCATCATCGCCGAGCAATCGGGCGTGCCGTCGTACAAGATCCGCCGCGGCGACATTACCGAACAGGATTTTCACCGCGTCGCCGAAGCGGTTCGCGACATGCAATCGATCCCGTTCTTCATTGACCAGACCGGCGGCATTTCGATCGCCCAGCTCACCGCGCGCGCGCGGCGATTGAAGCGTCAGCGCGGCCTCGATCTCCTGGTCGTCGATTATCTGCAATTGCTGTCGGGCGCGAAAACCAAAGGCGACAATCGCGTACAGGAACTGACCGAGATCACCATGGGTCTGAAATCGCTCGCCAAGGAACTGAACGTGCCGGTGCTCGCGCTGTCGCAGCTTTCGCGTCAGGTCGAGCAGCGCGACGACAAGCGCCCGCAGCTCTCGGACCTCAGAGAATCCGGCTCGATCGAACAGGACGCCGACGTCGTGATGTTCGTCTTCCGCGAGGAATATTATCTGAAGAACAAGGAGCCGCGCGCCGGCACGCCCGAGCATATCTCCTGGATGGCGGATATGGAGCGCACGCATGGCCGCGCCGAGGTGATCCTCGGCAAGCAGCGCCACGGGCCGACCGGGACGGTCGAATTACAGTTCGAGGCCGAGCTGACCCGCTTCGGCAATCTCGCCAAGGAAGACGCCCTGCCGGCGCATTATTAGAGCAGGACGCCTGGCGCCGGCCCGCCGCCCGCGCGGCGCTTTGCGAAGCTCATCGTCGCCCAACTGCTGCTCCGCGCGGCCGCGTTGAAATCTTACGAGTCCATTCCGCGCAGATACGCAACTATGGCGTGCATCTCCGCTTTTCAAGAATCTCGCCAGACATGTAATGAATTGAAATCATTGTATAATATAACAATTCTTCACACGCAATCTGAGGTTGCATTCTTCGCATCGATCTCATAAATTGACGCCGAATTGCAGGCCTTCCGGGGCCGCATTCTGACTTATGTGATGATGCCGGAGCCTTCGGTGCCGATTGCAACCCTCCTCCTGATCTTCGATATCCTGCTGATCGTCCATGCCGCCAAGACCGGGCGATTCATGCCCTGGGGCTATGTCATCATGTTGCTGCCGGGCATTGGCGCGGCCATCTATATCGTCGCCGAACTCCTGCCGGAATGGCTTGGCACCCATAAGGGACGAATCGCGCGTCAGACGATGGCGCGCGCGATCAATCCCGGCCGCCGATACCGGGAACTGACCGGCGACCTGGCGCTAGTCGATACGATCGCCAACCGCGCGGCATTGGCGGAGGAATGCCTGGCGCTTGGCAAGTTTGATGAGGCGTTGCTTCATTATTCCGCGATACTCACCCATCCCCTCGCCGAGGAGCCGCATTTCTTCCTCGGCAAGGCGCGCGCGCAATTCGGGCTGGGTCAACCTGTCGCGGCGATCGCGACGCTCGACGAACTGGCGCGGCGCTGGCCCGATTTTCATTCCGCCGACGGCCATCTCCTCTACGCGATCGCGCTGGAGGAGGCCGGCCGCGATGACGAAGCGCTCGCTCAATACGCCAATGTCAGCCGATATTTCCCCGGCGTCGAACCGCGCGTGCGGCAAGCGCAATTGCTGCAAAAGCTCGGCCGCGCGACAGAGGCGAAAACGATCGCCGAGGATGTCGTGCGCGGGCTTGCGCGCGCGCCGGCGCATGTGCGCCGTAACCAGCGGGAATGGCTGGCCAGCGCGCAAAGGCTGGCGCGCGGCTGAGTTGTTTCGAAGGCGGCCTTCGCGTAAGCGAAGGCGATGCAAGCCTCCATGTCGTCGTCGCAATCCTCAGGCGTTCTGACCATCGATCTCTCGGCGCTCGCCGATAATTGGCGCGCGCTCGCCAAACGCGCGGCGCCGGCCCGCTGCGGCGCCGTCGTCAAGGCTGATGCTTATGGGATCGGCATCGAGGCGGCCGCGCCCGCGCTCTATGCCGCGGGCTGTCGCGATTTTTTCGTCGCGCAATTGAGCGAGGGCGCGCGCGTCAGAGCGGCGCTGGCGCCGGACGCGCCGGCGCAGATCTACGTGCTCAACGGGCTGCAGGCAGGCGCCGATCCGCAGGCCGATTATGCCGCGCATGGCCTCGCGCCGGTCATCGGCAGCCAGGAGGAGCTGGCGCGCTGGGCCGCCTTCGCGGCGCACCGCACAGAGCCGCCGCCTTGCGCGATCCATCTCGACACCGGCATGAATCGGCTTGGCTTCGCCTCGTTGACGGCGCTGAAGGTGGCTCTGCAGCGCTACGGCGAGGACGCGCTCGGCATCGCGCTGTTCATGAGCCATTTTGTGTCTTCCGAAGAACCGGACAATCCGATCAACCCCGTGCAGATCGCGCGTTTCGACGAGGCGCGCATGCTGTTTCGCGATATCCCCGCCAGCCTCGCCAATTCATCGGGCATGTTCCTCACTGAGCGCCCAGTCTATGATCTGACGCGTCCTGGCTATGCGCTTTACGGCGGCAATCCGACGCCCGGCGCGCCCAATCCGATGAAGCCGGTCGTCACGCTCGATGTCGCGATCCAGCAGGTTCGCTGGATCGAGGCGGGCGACAGCGTCGGCTATAACCAGCAATGGATCGCGCCGCGGCGCACGCGGCTCGCCACTCTGCTCGCCGGCTATGCCGACGGCCTGCCGCGCGGCGCCGGGGCGACCCATCGCGGCGCCGGCGCCGATGTCGTCATCGCAGGGCGCCGCTGTCCGCTGGTCGGGCGCATGTCGATGGACCTCTGCATCGCCGACGTCACCGAGCTTCCCGAGGACGCCGCGCTTGGCGGCGCCAGCGCGCAATTGCTGGGCGCGACGATCGGCATCGACGAATTCGCCGCGCGCGCCGGCACGATTGGCTATCACGTGCTGACGAGCTTAGGGCGACGCTATAGCAGGCGATATGTGACCGCGCCCTAATAAGTCGCGCGCACCACCCCACCCGGCGCGGGCGCGGTGCAGCTTTCGACCGCGAACAGGCATTCGCGTCCGAGCGGGAGCGGGCCGCCGTCGGCCGCGTGATAGACAACCTGGCTGACCGCGCCATTGGTCATAACGATATTGACGTTGCACGCGCCATTGTCGGCGCCAAAGACCGAGGGCGGCGCCATGAACAGGGCCGGCGAGAAAAAGGGGCTGTCGCCTATCGCCTGGCCGATCGGATAGGTCCAGATATCGGTCGAGCCGATTCTGACGCGCTTGGCCGGCGCGCCGAGGCAGATGCGGATGTGTTTTTTGGAAAGTCCGATCATCTTCTGCTGGGCGATTTGGTCGACCTCGGCCCCCTGCCCGATGCCGCTGGCGAGGGCGAAAAAAGCGATCGTGCCGGCTGTCAGGATCAGGTTTTTCATCTTCCCTCCGCTCGCTTGGCGAAGATTACCATAATTTCCGGCGCGGCAAGCGGGCGTTTCGCATTGTTCGCCGCCGATTCACCCTTCGTTAAGCAGGCCGTGACTTCGCGACGGCGGCGGCGAGATAATCAAGGACGGGTTAATGGGCGACCGCCATTCTGACTTTGTCATGGCCGAGGCGGCCAGGCGAGGACGCGGAATTGTGGGATTAAGACTGTCCAGACACGCGAAACAATTGTTTAGACCGACCAACGTGCCCGCGGCGATCGCCGCGGTCGTCATCGTGCTGTTCGGATTCTATACGGACCGGCAGAACCGGCAGCTTTTCGACGAGCGCCTGCGCGCCGAAGTTGTCTCCCAGGTCAGCCTGATCCAGTCGAAACTCGAGGGCAATATCAACGGCGACATCCAGCTCGTGCGCGGCCTCGTCAGCACCATTTCGACCGAACCCTATATCACGCAGGCGCATTTCGCCGATCTCGCCGCGAATCTCCTGATGGAGCGATCGCAGATCCGCAATATCGCCGGCGCGCCGGGCCTTGTCGTATCCCTGATGTATCCGATGAAGGGAAACGAGAAAGCGCTCGGCCTCGACTATCGCCAGAACGGACAGCAGCGCGAAACGGCGTTACGCGCGCGCGATCGGCGCGAACTCGTATTGGCGGGTCCGCTCGATCTGGTCCAGGGCGGTCGGGCCTTCATCGTCCGCTTCCCGGTATTTTCTCATGGGCAGGGCGCCGAAGAAACATTCTGGGGAATCGTCTCTGCCGTGATCGACGTCGATCGATTGTATCGCGACAGCGGCCTCATCGGCGCCGATCTGTCGATCGACGTCGCCATCACCGGACAGGACTCGCTCGGCACGGCCGGCGTGCGCTTCTTCGGCGGCCCTGAGGTCGCAACCGACAATCCCGTCACCGCCACGGTCGCGTTGCCGTCCGGCTCCTGGCAGATCGCCGCGACGCCCAAGGGCGGTTGGCGGGCGTCGCCGCCGAACGGCTGGATATTGCGGCTCGTCCTCATCGTCGGCGGCCTGCTGATCGTGATCCCGACATGGCTGATCGGGCGACTGGTTGAGGAACGTCGCGAACATTCGGCCAAGCTTCGCGACCGCGAAGCGGAGCTTGAGCGCTTATCGCGGCGGCTCGAGCTCGCGCTCGACACATCGAAAGTCGGCGTCTGGGAAATGGAGATCGAGACCGGCGACCTCGTTTGGGACGACCGGATGAACGAACTCTATGGCTATCCGCTCGACAATGGAATCCGCACCTATGCGCATTGGCGCGACAGGCTCGACCCCAAAGATCTCGAACGGGCTCTCCATGATTTTGAAACCGCCATGCGCACCAACGGGCGCTACGATTCGCAATATGCACTCAAGCTCGCCGACGGCCGCACCAGGGTCATCCATGCGATCGGCAGCGTTTACGCCGCGCCCGGCGCGCCTTCGAAGATCCTCGGCGTCAATTGGGACGTCACCGCCGCCGTCGCCCTGACCGAGGACCTGACGCGCTCCAAGGCGTTGACGGAGGCGCGCAACGCCGAACTCGAATCAGCGCGCGCGCGAATCGAGCATAATTCCCTGCACGATTTCCTCACCAAATTGCCCAACCGCATGTATCTCGAACGCGTGCTGGAAGAACACGCCCTGCGTTGCGCGCAAACCGGCGAAGGCATCGTGCTCTTGCACATCGATCTCGATCGTTTCAAACAGATCAACGATACGCTGGGCCATCCCGCCGGCGACGCCATGCTCGCCCATACCGCTGAAATCATTCGCGCGAACTTGCGCGAGGGCGATTTTGTCGCCAGGACCGGCGGCGACGAATTCGTCATCGTCTGCAAAGCCGATATGGAAATGGACGGCTTCGGCGCTCTTGCCCAAAGGCTGATCGAAGGCGTCCGCAAGCCCGCACATTTCGACGGTCATGAGTGCCGTTTCGGCATGAGCATCGGCGTCGCCGGCGCCTTTGGCGGCGCGGTCGACCGGGCGCGGCTACTCGTCAATGCGGATATCGCGCTCTACCGCGCCAAAAACCTTGGCCGCGATCGCTTCGAGTTTTTCACTGAAGCGCTGCAGGCTGAGATCGTGCGCAACAAACAGACCGCTGACAGCATCATGGGCGGGCTGGAGCGCGGCGAATTCATTCCCTATTTCCAGCCGCAATTCGATGCGCGCACGCTTGAACTGGCCGGCGTCGAAGCGCTCGTGCGCTGGCGCCATCCCACGCGCGGCATCGTGGCGCCGGCGGAATTCATCGCCATCGCCGAGGAATTGAACGTCGTGGCGGCGATCGACCGCGCGGTGCTCGAACAGGGGCTTGTCCAGTTCCGCCGCTGGCAGAATCTCGGCTTCGGCGTTCCCCGCTTTTCGGTGAATGTTTCGCTGCGCCGGTTGCGCGACGATCAACTTCTGAAAAGCCTGCGCGAATTGAACATTCAACCGGGCACGCTCTCGTTCGAACTGGTCGAATCGATCTATCTCGACGAAAGCGACGATCATTTCACCTGGACCATCGATCAGATCAAGGAGCTTGGCGTCGATATCGAAATCGACGATTTCGGCACCGGCTACGCCTCGATCGTCAGCCTGACGAAGCTGAAGCCCCGCCGCCTGAAAATTGACCGGCAGCTCGTCACCCCCATTGTTCATTCGCAAACGCAACGCCGCCTCGTCCAGTCGATCGTCGACATCGGAAAATCGCTCGATATCGAAATCGTCGCCGAGGGGGTCGAGACGATGGAACATGCGCGCGTGCTGCGCGATCTCGGCTGCGACATTTTGCAGGGCTTTGTATTCGCCAAGCCGATGCCCAGCGAAGACCTCGAGCGGTTCATGTCCGTGCGCAGCCGGCTGGCTGCGTCCTGAGCCATCGCTCCTGGAGGCGCGAGCCTTTTTGAGCAGGCACGTTCTGCGCGGCCAAAGCTGCTCTTGGCCCCGCCAATTTCTCGCCAACAGACCACCCGCCGATCAATCCGAGTGAATGCGGCACACCCGCGATCTATTCAGGAATGTCCCGGACGACCTCGGTCAATTTGCCGGAATTGATCTCGTAGAAGAAGCCGTAGAGCTTGACCTCTCTCGGCACTGCCGGGCTCGCGCGAAGCAATTCGACGTCATACTTGATCGACTTCTCGTAGTCCGTAATGGCGACGCTATCGTGATCAAACAATTTCGAGATATCAGCGTGGTGATGATCGTGAAACTTGTCGAAGAGGATCTCGGGCGTGAAAGCGGTCGTGCCGCAAAACGAGTGGTGCACCACAACGACGTTTTGGACATGAAACAGGTAGTCCATTTCTGCGACCGACATGAGAACAGGCCCGGCGCGGCCGCCCCCGTTTGTCGCGGTAAATAGTGTCCGCGTGGAGCCAACCCGACGGCCAGCCGCGTCGAGAATGTTTTCGCCAGGGTAGACTTCGTCCCCAAAATAGGCGGCGACCGCCTGCGGGATATCGGCCGCGCGAGGGTCGAAGCAATAAATCACCAGGGTCTTCATCGGGATGGCGAAGTTGAATCCATCAAATTTGGACTGATCGAACCAGGGCTGCGTTCGATTTTCATATTCGCCGTACTTTCTCATTTTCCCGCTCCACCGGCGATCAAGCGCAACGCCGCCGCTGGAGATGAGACTGATCGATGTGCGGTTTTACGCCAATCCAGCAGAGGTCTTACCGTCACACACTTTGGTATGATCCCCGCTCTCTAAAGCTGAGCTTCAATCGCGGCCCTATCGATTATTGACCACACCCGCCATATCTTGCCTGCCCGAAATTCATAGAAAACGTTCTCGGTAAAGGAAACTCTCTTGCCGTTTACATCAAGGCCGAGGAATTTCGCCTTTGGCGCACAGTTGAACGCCAGGCGGCTGGCGATATGGGGCGGATCGCAAACGAGAAGCTGAATATCGAAATACAGGTCTGGAATTTCGTCAAAATCCCTCTCCAGCATTTCGCGATAACCGGATATCCCGGTCCGGCGATTGTTGTGGCTGACTTCGTCATGAACGAACTGATCCAGCTTCGCCCAGTCCTGCCGATTGAGGCAGGCAATGTAGCCCCGGTAGATTTCGCAGAGGTCGGTTTTGTCCATCGCAATCGCTCCCACGCTTCTGCGACAGGATAGCACGGGGTCGGATTTCGCGGCCAAAACAGGCTTGTCGCTGCTGTTGTCTTCCGGCTCCGACCGATGCATCCTGAGAGCCGCCTAATCGTCGATGGCGCCCGCCCGCGGATCGTCTCGCCGCTTCAGGAAATCGTCAATATGTTCGGCGAGCGATTGTGCGACCCCCACCATCGCTTTGCGCGGCGACACGTCGGACGACGCGGCAGCGACCGGCGATGCGCTCATCGCATCGCGCAACGCGCTCGCAAGCCCGTCGAAGACGGGAACGGCGATGCGGTCGGCGAGAGCGCGGCTGACGCCGGCGAAGGGTGCGCCGCCGAACAGCACGCTCTCGGCGCCGCTCTCCTTCGCGCTGGAATAGGCGGCCGCGACCAAGGCCTCGTGAAACGCCGCACGGTCGCTGGCGATATCGCATACGTCCGCATTCAGGAAATGGATCGCCGCCAATTGGCGCGACAATCCGCGAGCCGCCACCATCCGCTCGATGTCGGGGCGCATGCGCGGCCCGAGCGTCACGATCGCGAACCGGCGCCCGCCAGCGGCGGCGGCGCGAATTCCCGATCCGCCGAGGCCGAACACCGGCGCTTTGGCGATCTCTCGCGCCGCCTCAAGGCCAGGGTCGCCAAAGGCGCCGATCACAACCGTGTCATGATCGGCGTGCGCGGCGATCGTCTCCAGCACCGCATGCGCGGCGATCACAAGTTCGGCGCGACATTCGAGCGAGGCCGAGCCGAACGGCGCGGTGACGCACACGATTTCCGCGACCTCCCCGACAATGCGCCGCGCCTCGGCAGCGAGGATTTCAGTGACGACACGCGAAGTGTTGGGATTGATCAGCAGGATGCGGCGCCTGGATGTCACCGCGGCGCCTCGGGAAATGTCGCGAGCCAGTGCCGCGCGATTGCCGCGCGCGGGACGATCCATGCCGCGTCGCTTGCCGCGACATGGCGCAGGATCGTCTCAAGCGCGCCGATGCGGCCCGGCCGCCCGATCATCCGCAGGTGCAGCCCCACCGTCATCATTTTGGGCGCGCGCGCCCCCTCGCGCACCAGCCAATCGAAAGCGGCGATGATGTAATCGGCGAAATCGGCGCCGCGAAAGCGCTGGCTATGCTGGAAATGCATGTCGTTGGTGTCGAACGCATAAGGCAGTACGAGATGGCGCTTGCCGGAAACGCCGGTGAAATAAGGTAGATCGTCGTTGTAGGCGTCGCCGTCGTAGAGAAATCCGCCCTCCTCGACGAGTAGCCGGCGCGTATTCTGCGAGGCGGCTGAGCGCGTGTGCCAACCGACTGGCCGTGTTCCGGTGACGCCCGCGATCGTCGCGACGGTGCGCGCGATCGCCTGGCGCTCGGTCGCCTCCGCCATGTCGGCATGGCTCTCCCAGCGCCAGCCGTGGGCGGCGACTTCGTGTCCGCGCGCAACGGCGTCGCGGGCGAGCGCCGGCGAGCGCTCGACCGCGCGTCCGCAGGCGCTGAGGGTCGCCTTGACTCCATAGGCGTCAAACAGATCCATGATCCGCCACCAGCCGGCGCGCGAGCCATATTCGAAATGGCTCTCAACGCAAGGATCGGGACCTTCGATCCGATGGTCGACCTCGTAGACGCCCTCATTGCGCGCGTCGCCTTCCGACACCGCAAGTTCGGCGCCTTCCTCGAAATTGATGACGAAAGACAGAGCGACCTTCGCTCCGCCCGGCCAGCGCGGATCAGGCGGCGTCCCGGCATAGCCGGAAAAATCGCGATGGCCCGGTTCAATGCGCGTCTCAAAAGTCATTGGAATCAGTCTCCCGTTCCCGCCATGCGATGCAGGCCGACGAGGCGATCGCTCGCCAGCAGCAGGACGACGGTGGCGATGAGGATCAGCGTCGACAGCGCGGCTAGCGTTGGATCGGGCGCCTCATCGATATATTGCAGCATCTTGATCGGCAGCGTCTTGGTGCGCACGTCGGTCAGGAAGATCGAAACGGGATAATTGTCGAATGAGGCGAGGAAGCTGAACAGGCCGGCGATCAGGAAGGAGGGCGCCAGCGTCGGGATCATTACCCGCCGGATCGCTTGGGCGAAAGTGCAGCCGAGCGTTCGCGCCGCCTCCATCAGGGTGAAGTCGAAACGCGCCATGCCGGCGATCATCGTGCGCGCGACATAGGGCAGCGTCACCACGACATGGGCGACCAGCAGCGCGCTCCAGGTCGCGTTGAAGCCGATCGCGCGGAAATATTGCAGCAATGCGATGCCGAGCACGAGTCCAGGCATCATCAGGGGCGAGACGAGCGCGGTGGCGATCGTCCGGGCGCCTCTGAGCCTGCCGCGCGCCAGCGCGATCGCGGCCAATGTGCCGAGCGCCAGGGACGAAGCCGTCGAAAGAAGCGCGAGTTGCAGCGACAGCGATAAAGCCGGCCAGAATCCATCGAGCGCGCTGATACGGGCGTACCAGCGCAGCGAAGCGCCGCCGACCGGCAGGTCGAACACTGGCGTCGGCGAAAAGCTCGCCGCCGCGATCACCAGCAGGGGAGACAACAGGAACACGACGACGCCGATCGCGCAGGCCCAGGCGAAGAGAATCGCGATCCGCGCGCTCATCGATCGTTCTCCCTGCCCGCGAGCCGCGCGCTGAGGGTCACGACAATGATAGCGATGATAAGCAGGACGACGCCGGCGGCGGCGCCGAATTGCGGATCGCGCGCCAGCAGATAGGCTTTGGCGATGGTCGAGGCGAGCGTCGGATAAAGCTCGCCGATCAGCAAGGTCGGCACGACATAGGCCGAGACCGCCAGCGAGAACACCAGCGCGACGCCGGCGATCACGCCCGGCATGGTGAGCGGCACGACGATTTTGAGAAACGCAGCGACCGGCGGCGCGCCCAGGGTCGCGGCCGCTTCCATGAGGCGGCGGTCGAGCTGGGTGACGACGGCATAGATCGGCAGGACCATGAAGGGCAGGAAAATATTGACCGAGCCGACGACCAGAGCCGTCTCGGTGAAAATCATCCGGATCGGCGCGTCGATGACGTGGAGGGCGATAAGGATGCGATTGACGATGCCGTCGCTGCGCAACAGAATCGTCCAGGCGAACGCCTTGACGATCACACTCGCCGCCAGCGGCAGGAACAGGCAGCTCAGCAATGCGGTGCGGACCATGCCGCGCGCGCGCGCCAGAGCGAATGCGGCGGGATAGGCGATCGCCAGCGCGAGGATGGTGGTCAGCAGCGCCAACCGCAGCGAATTCCAGATGACATTGAGATAATAGCCCGTACCGAGCAATTTCGCATAAGACTCGAGCGACAGCCCGCTCCGCCCGCTGACGCTGACGCCAAGCAACAGGACCAGCGGCGTGACGAAAGCGAGCAGCAGAAACAGCAGCGAGGGCGCAAGAAAAGCGAGCGCCATCGACTGCTCGCGATCGACGGAGCTGCCTCGCGGCGGCGCTGGCGCGGCGGCGACGGTCATGCGCCCGCCCCAGGGTCGGGAAAAGCGAAAGTCTCGGCGACCGGCCAGCAGAGCCTGGTCGCATCGCCGACCTTCAGATGCGCGCTGGCGTCGTTGGCAGTTTGCGCGAGCAAGGTCGTTTCGGCGACGGCCTCGATTTCGATCAACGAATTGGCGCCATGAAACACGATCGAGCGCACGCGGCCGCTCGCGCAATTGCCCGACGGCGCCGCTGCGGGGCGCAGGTGTTCCGGCCGCACGGCGAGGATGACCGGCGCGCCGACGATGAAATTACCGATTGCCGACAGACGCCCAATGGCGGTGTCGACTTCGACGCGCCCTTCGCCGGACGCGGCGACGGTTCCGGGAATCCGCGTCGACAGGCCCACGAAACCGAGGGTGAAGAGGCTCGCCGGCCTGGCATAGACGACGCGCGGCTCGGCGACCTGTTCGATCCGCCCGGCGAACATCACTGCGACGCGGTCGGACATGGTCAGAGCCTCGTCCTGGTCGTGCGTCACGAAAATCGCGGTGGCGCCGATCTCGCGTAAGAGCAGGCGCAATTCGACCTGCATTTCCTCGCGCAATTTGCGGTCGAGCGCCGACAAAGCCTCGTCGAACAGCAGCACCTCCGGCTCGACGGCGATGGCGCGCGCCAACGCGACGCGCTGCTGTTGGCCGCCGGACAAAGCGGCGATGCGACGGGCGCCGAGATGTTCGAGATGGACGAGCGACAAAGCGCGCTTAACCGCCGCGTCGATGTCGCCGCGCGTTCGCCCGCGCGACTTCAGTCCGAACGCGACATTGCCGTAGACGGTCAGATGCGGAAACAGGGCGTAGGACTGGAAGACAAATCCGACATTGCGCCGGTGCGGCGGAACGCGGGTGATGTCGCGCCCCGCCAGTTCGATGGCGCCGAAGTCGGGCGATTCTAGCCCCGCGATCATGCGCAGTAGAGTCGTCTTGCCGCACCCGGACGGCCCGAGCAGCGTGACGAGCTCGCCGTGCGCGATCGTCAGATCGACGCGATCAAGCACATGGGCCGCGCCAAAGCGCTTGGAGACCTGACGAACGACGAGATGCGGCGCGTCCGGTGGCGACATCGATCAGGACATTTCCTTCGTCCAGCGCTCGACCCAGCCCGCCCGCTCCTTGGCGACGAAGGCCCAATCGGGAGAAAACAAAGTCGCGCTGTCGGGAAAGCCCGCGGGCTTGGGCGCCGCCGGATTGGTCGGTGCGACAAAGGCTTTCGTCGCCAGGATCGATTGGGCCTCCACCCCAAGCATCGCATCAATGAAAGCGTCGGCGAGATCGCCGACCGGGCCGCCCGCCACTTTGGCGATGCCCGACGGCATGGCGAAGGCGCCGTCGGCGGGAACGGCCAGATCGACGGGCGAACCGGCCGCCTTGCGGATGAGCGTATAGGCCGAGAACTGGCCGCCGATCATCCAGGCTTCGCCCTGCTCTAGAAGATTGATCGCCTGCGGCGCGTTGGTGTAGACGTTCAAAAGATTGGCCTTCAGGCTCTTCAATTTCCTAAAACCCGCATCGACATCATATTGCGCGTCAGAATAGGGTTTGCCGCTGTCGAGATGAGCGGCGACGAGAAGATTCCAGAATCCTTCGGTGTTGGAAAGCGAGGGCACGATGATCTTCTGGGCATATTTGGGATCATACATTTCCGTCCAGCTCGCCGGCGCGGCCGGCATTTTGGCGGTCGAGAACGCGATCCCCGCCCATGGCTTCTGGTAATTCGCCCACAGCCCGTCGCGATGGATCGCGCCGGCGACCAGCTTGTCGAGATTGGGGATCGCTTTTACCGACATCGGCGTGATCAGGCCTTCATTGGCGGCCGGAATCATGACGGGATCGTCCATGATGACGACCGACATTTTCGGCGCCGCCTTGTCGGCCTGCATCTTTTGCAGATTGGTCAGCGAATTACTGCCCTCGTAAAGTATCTTAAGGCCGAGCTTGCTTTCGAGGACCGGGAAAAGATCGCCGTTGAAATATTTGGCGGCGCCGGCCGGACCGCCGACGACGATTTCCTTGGCCTGCGCCCTGACGATGGCCGGCATGGCGAAAGCGCCAACGAGAGCGCCGCCGGCTTTCAAGAGGTTTCGGCGCGATAGCTGGTTCAGGCTCATCACTCTGTCTCCGCTGTTGCGAGGCTGAGGCCCCGGCTCCGGCCTTGCAAGCGCCGGGCCAATTGTGCACAATGTCGATTAAAGCTTACACTCCAAATAGTTATGTGATACGCTATTGCGGACGATGGAAAGCGGCGGCACAAAATGTGCACAATGATTTTCATCTTTGTGCACATTTTTGAAGCACGGCAAAGGCCATGGATCGGATCAAAGGCGACGATGAGGCGCTCAAACAGGCGGCGCCGAGCGGCGGGCGCGGCAAAAAACGCGGAGCCGCGCCGCCCCATACCGACAAGTCGATCCATGCCGCGATCGCCCGGGCGATCCTGCACGGGCAATTGAAGGCGGGCGCCAAATTGCCCGAACATCGGCTCGCCGAGATCTTCGGCGCCTCGCGCGAACGCATCCGCAAGGTCCTGCATCGCCTCGCTGCCGAGCGGCGGCTTGAGATCGTTCCCAATCGCGGCGTTCGCGTGCCGCAACCGACGATCGACGAGGTCAAGCGCATCTACGAGGCGCACCGGGTGCTGGAAGCCGGAATCATCGTGCAATTGGTCGACCGATTCGATGCGCGGATTCTCGGCGTCCTCGACGCCCATCTCACGCAGGAGCGACAGGCCGCCGAACGCGGCGACCGCGCCGAATCGGTGCGCCTCTCCGGCGCCTTTCATCTTCATCTCGTCGATGCGCTTGGCAATCCGGAACTGTCGCGATTCCTGCGCGATCTGCTCAGCCGCTCATCCGTAATGGTCTCGGTCTATGAACCCGCCAGCCAATCGATCTGCGCGGTCGACGAACATGGCGCGATCGTCGAAGCGTTGCGCGCGAAAGATGCGGCGCGAGCAATCGCGCTGTCGCACCACCATTTCCTGCATGTCGAACAGAGGCTGCGGATGGAGCCGAAGAGCGAGATTGGCGCGGATCTGAGGGCGATATTTGGTGAGGCGCGGAGGTAGCTATATTTGCAACGTCGCGCCGCCCCTCATCCGGCGCGGCGTTGCAAGCCTCTCCCCGGCGCGATACACCGCCGCCATGAAAAACCTCTGGGACGACCGCGACGCCGAAGCGATGATCTCGGCCTATGCGGACAGGAACGTCGACCGCGACCTTGCGCTGCGCGTCTACACCACCCGCCTCCTCGGCGGCGATCCGCGCCTCGTGCTGCATGGCGGCGGCAACACTTCCGTCAAGACGAAAGCCGCCGATCTTGTCGGCGACAGTTTCGAGGTTCTCTGCGTCAAGGGCAGCGGCTGGGACATGGGGGTGATCGAGCCGGCCGGCCTGCCCGCCGTGAAGCTCGCGCCGTTGCTTAAAGCGCGCAAACTCGCACGCCTTTCCGACAAGGACATGGTGACGCTGCAACGCGCCAACCTTCTCGATCCCGACGCGCCCAATCCGTCGGTCGAGACGCTGCTGCACGCCTTCCTGCCGCATAAATTCGTCGACCACACCCATTCCACCGCCATTCTGGCGATCGCCGACCAGCGCGAGAGCCGCGCCATGAGCGCGGAAGTCTTCGGCGCCAAATTGGGCTTCGTGCCCTATGTGATGCCGGGCTTCGCGCTCGCCAAAGCCGCCGCCGATATTTTCGACGCCGACCCCTCCGTCGAAGGGCTTATTCTCGACAAGCACGGCATTTTCACCTTCGGCCCGACGGCGAAACAGGCCTATGAAAGGATGATCCATTACGTCACGCTCGCCGAGGATCATGTCCGCAAAAACGCGCGCAATCGACTGACGCCGGTCAAGCTGCCAGACGCGCTGGCGACGCCCGGCGAGATCGCTCCGATGTTGCGCGGCGCCGTGGCGGTCGCGCGCGGCGAAGGCCGCTACGATCGCATGGTCAGCGAATTCCGGGCCTCGCCGGCCATTCTCGCCTTCGTCAATGCGGCCGAACTCGCCGATCTCGCTGGCCGCGGCGTCTCGACGCCCGACCTGTCGATCCGCATCAAGACCGGCCCGATGGTTCTACCGGCGCCCGACAAGACCAAGCTCGCCGCCTTCGGGGCGACGATCGGGGAGCGCGTCGCCGCCTTCGCTGCCGAATATGCTGAATATTTCCGCGCCAATGCGCCGCGTAGCGAAACGAAGCTGATCATGCTCGACCCGATGCCGCGGCTGACGCTTGTCCCGGGCCTCGGCCTCATCGGTCATGGCCGCACATTGCGCGATGCGAAGATCGCCGCCGATGTCGCCGAAATGTGGATCGAGACTTTGCGCGACGCCGAATCGATCGGCCGTTTCGAACCGGTCGGGCGGCCCGATCTGTTCGATCTCGAATATTGGTCGCTGGAACAGGCCAAGCTCGCCGGCGCCAAATCGAAGCCTTTCACCGGCCAGGTCGCGGTCGTCACCGGCGCCGCCGGGGCGATCGGCGCGGCGACCGCCAAAGCTTTTGCGCGCGAAGGCGCCCATGTCGTCGTGCTCGACATCGATGCGGCGAAGGCGGAGAAAGTCGCCAGGGATGTCGGCAATCAATCAATTGGCGCGCCTTGCGACGTCACCGATCCCGCCTCCGTCCGCGCCGCGTTCGATAGAGCGGTCGCGACCTATGGCGGCGTCGACATCGTCGTCTCGAATGCGGGCGCCGCGTGGGAAGGCGCGATTGCGACGCTCGACGATGCGCTGCTGCGCAAGAGCTTCGAATTGAATTTCTTCGCCCACCAGAGCGTCGCGCAGAATGCTGTGCGCATCATGAAGCAACAGGGAACCGGCGGCGTTCTCTTGTTCAACGCCAGCAAACAGGCGGTCAATCCCGGCGCCAATTTCGGCGCCTACGGCCTACCGAAAGCGGCGACTTTGTTCCTGTCGCGCCAATATGCGCTCGAACATGGCGCCGACGGCATCCGCGTCCACGCCGTTAACGCCGATCGCATACGCTCGGGGCTGCTCAGCGAGGAGATGATCGCGCGCCGCTCCGCCACGCGCGGCGTTTCGGTGAGGGATTATATGGGCGGCAATCTGCTCGGCCTTGAAGTCACCGCCGATGACGTGGCCCAGGCCTTCGTCCATCAGGCTTTGGCCGAACGCTCGACGGCCGGCGTCACAACCGTCGATGGCGGCAATATCGCGGCGACGCTAAGATAGGCTGTGGCCAAGATAGGCTGTGGAAAGATTCGCGCTTCGCAAATTCGAGGGGCAGCCCATGATGAAGCTGTATTCCGCGCCGCTCAGCCTGTTCTCGCGCAAGGTCGAAATCGCGCTGCGAGAGAAAGGGCTTTCCTTCGAGCGGGTGATGGTGCCGTTCGACCAGAGCGTCGGCTATCATCCGAAACACCCCGATGTGCTCGCCGCCAATCCGAAGGCGCAGGTTCCGGTTCTGATCGACGGCGATCTGACTCTCTATGATTCGACCATCATCCTCGAATATCTCGAAGAGGCTCATCCGGCGCCGGCGCTCTTCCCACGTTCGGCGGCCGACCGCGCGCGATGTCGGTTGCTGGACCTCTATGCCGACGAAATCATGCTGGTCCCGTTGCGCGCCCTTATGCATCGCACCGGGCCGCGTCCCGATGAACCCGACGCCTGGACGCAGGCCGAGACAAAAGCGAAAGAGGCGGAAGGCGTGATCCGGCGGCAATTTGGCGAACTCAATCGGCGTCTCAATGGCCATCCCTATTTCTGCGGCGCGCTCAGCATCGCCGATATTGCGCTGTTCATGGCGGTGCATTTCAGCCTGCGCCTGGGCGGACCGACGCCCAATCCGCATCAAGCGCTGGCCGGCTGGTACGCGCGACTGCGCGCCCGCCCGGCCTTCGCCAATGTGGTGGAGGAGATATTGAAGGCCGATCTGGAATTGTCTTCGCCGGTCGAAATGGGGCGGGATTGAGCGGCTTGCTTCTTGTTGGAATCGCTTCCTCGTCATTGGAAGGAAGCGAAGCGACGAAGCAATCCAAGGCTGAGCTATTTTAGCCATCGTTTGACGGCGCCCCCCGACCCGGATAAGTCGCGCATGCGGCTTAGTCTGGATCGCTTCGTCGCTGCGCTCCCTCGCGATGACGGCCGCCTTTCCCTGCTACCGCCGCAGAATCTGATGCTCCACGCTGGCGCGGGCGACGCCGGGCAGCGCGGCGAGGCGATCGCAGAGAGCGCGCGCCGAATGGGGTCGCAGGCCGACGATTTTGAGACGGTGATCGCGCGATTGGCCGCGGCGCGTGAGATGCAGCCCCTCCAATCGCCCGCCAAGCGCCGCCACCGCCTGCAGGGCCTCGACGGCGATCGCCAATTGATCGTCGCTGACGACGGTCAGGACATGGGTCAGCACGCAGCCCGGAAAGGCCTGTTCGATCTCGTCCTCGATGAAGGGTTCATAGGCGGCTTGCAGCATTTCAATGCGCTCCATTTCATCCTGTGACGAAAGGGCGCCTGAAACGTCCCGTTTCGTTGCCGAATATCGGCCGCATCGCCTCTCTCGAGGCCGCCACCTTGCGCGGGACGCAGGTTGGCGTTGGACAACAGGTCCAACTCTTGATGCGCTTTGAGCCTATCCGAATTCGCGGCGGGGTTCAAGCGCGGGGCTCGCTCTTGGGGCTCGCTTGGCGCGTAGCATTTATTACCGCCGAGGTAATAGCCGGGCGTCGCCGCGCCGGATAATGTCCGTCCGTCGCTGCGATCGAGATCGACAGAGACGGGCATTGCCTTGCATTCTAGACTTTCGATCCAGGGCGCAACTTTGGAGCAGCGCGCAGCCATGAGCGATTTTGAAATGCCCAATACGCGCTATGCGCAGAGCGGCGACGTCAACATCGCCTTTCAAGTGATGGGCGACGGACCGATCGACATCATCCTGGTGCCGGGAATCGTCTCTCATGTCGAGTTTTTGCACGAGTTCCCCGAATATACATCGTTTCTGCGCCGTCTCGCGACATTCGCCCGCGTGGTGACCTTCGACAAAAGGGGGCAAGGATTGTCGGATGCGATATCGGGAGCGCCCTCGCTCGAACAGCGCGTCGACGACGTCCGCGCCATCATGGACGAGATCGGATCGCGACGGGCGGTGCTGTTCGGACTTTCCGAGGGCTCTGCAATGAGCGCCTATTTCGCCGCCACGAATCCCAAGCGCGTTTCGAAGCTCATCCTTTTCGGCGGCTACGCCAAGGCGTATTTGACGGAAGAGGCCTTGGCGCAGCGGTTGAAATCCTGGGGCACGGGCGCCGTGATGGCTCGCGCCGCAATGAGCCTGTCGGCGACTCCGGATGCGATCAAACTGCTCGCGAGATTCGAGCGGCTTTCCGCGAGCCCCGGCGCCGCCAAGGCGTATATGTCGATGAACCGCCTCATCGACGTGACGTCGATATTGGCGAGCGTGCGCGTGCCCACGCTGGTGCTTCACCGAAACACCGATGCGCTGATTTCCGTTGAACGGGGGCGAGAGCTCGCGGCCCTGATTCCGGGCGCCAGATATATCGAATATCCCGGAGGCGACCATGTGCCTTTCGCCGGCGATACGGAGACGGTTCTCGGCGATATCCAGGAATTCATCACCGGCGAGCGGGACAGTTCCGCCGCAGACGTGGAGCGCATCCTGGCGACGGTGATGTTCACCGACATCGTCGATTCCACGCGCAGCGCCGCTGAAATGGGCGATCAGCAATGGCGGCGACTGCTCGACAGCCACGACAGAATTGCCAAGCAGTCCGTCGAGAAACATCGCGGCCATCTCATCAAGACCACCGGCGATGGCGTTCTGGCGACATTCGACGGCCCCGGCCGCGCGGTGCGCTGCGCGCTGGCGCTTGAGACGGCGGGCAAACAGATCGGCCTGCCGCTGCGCGCCGGCCTGCATACCGGCGAGATCGAATTGAGAGGCCGTGATGTCGGCGGCATCGCCGTGCACGCCGCGGCGCGCGTGATGGCGCATTGCGCGCCGGGCGAAGTTCTTGTTTCCAGGGTCGTCACCGATCTCGTCGCCGGCGCCGGCCTCAAATTCGCCGAACGGGGTTCGCATGAGCTGAAGGGCCTGCCGGGACGATGGGATCTGTTCGCGGCGAGCCTGTAGGGCCAGCTCGTGCGCGCATGACTGCGGCATTGTCGCAACGCGGCCCATCTGTTGGATGGCGCCTTCGGCAATTGCGGCCGGACAAGCCGCGCGTCGCCGGCTTGGCGGGCGCTCTTCCGGTTATTGTGCTATTGGCAATTCGGTTCCGCTTTCTCTGGCCCTATCGCTTCTATTCCGCGAAGGCCGCACAACCCAATTCCCTTGGCCCGCGTTATGGGACCGCGCCGAAGACTGGTGACGTCCATGAGCGGTCAAAGCGAAAGCGAAGGCAAGCGCGCCGCGGCCAAGGCCGGGTCCGCCGCCTCTCGCAGCAAAGAGACCGCGCCAGGCCGCTCCAGGTCGAAAGACAATGATGGCGGCCTGATCGTCGGCATCGGCGCATCCGCGGGCGGCCTCAGCGCATTCAAGTCGTTCCTGTCGAACATGCCGCCGGATAGCGGCATGGCGCTCGTCCTGATCCAGCACCTTTCGCCCGACCACAAAAGCATGCTCACCGAGCTTCTCGGCAGATCCACCGCCATGGTGGTGGTGGAAGCCGAGGACGGAATGCCGGTCGAAGCGAACCGGGTCTTCGTCATCGCGCCGGATTCCACGCTGACGGTGAAGGACCGCCGCCTTCGAGTGGAGAGGCCCGCGCCGCCGCGCGAACACCGGCGCCCGATCGACACTTTTTTCTCCTCGCTGGCCGAGGATCAAGGCGAAAACGCCATTTGCATCGTCCTCTCCGGCACGGGGAGCGACGGCACGCTCGGCTTGAAGCGGATCAAGGAAAACGGCGGCCTGACGCTGGCCCAGGCTGAGTTCGACCATACCGCGATGATTGGCATGCCGCACAGCGCGACGGCGACGGGACTGGTCGATCATGTGCTGCCGGTCGAGGAAATGCCGGCCAAGCTCCGGGATTATCAGCGCCACCTCACCGAGGTTTCCGATCACAAGGATGGCGACGGCACAAGGAATGACGCCGCCGAACACCTCGCCGCCATCGTCACGATGCTGCGCATCAAGATCGGCCATGATTTCAGCAAATACAAAGAAAAGACGGTCATCCGGCGCATTCAGCGGCGGATGCAGGTGCTGCAAACCGATACGGTTCCCGCTTATCTCGCGCGTCTACGGGAAGACCCCCGTCAGGTGGAATTGCTGTTCCGCGAAATGCTTATCGGCGTGACGCAATTCTTTCGCGATCCCAACGCGTTCGGCGCCTTGGAAACTCTGGCGATCGAAAAGCTTCTCCAGCGAACGAGCGTGAGCGAGGACGTCCGCATCTGGGTTCCGGCCTGCGCCACCGGCGAGGAAGCCTATTCCATCGCGATCCTCCTGAAGGAGGCGATGGAAAAGCATGGGGTTGCTTTTCGAACCCAGATATTCGCGACCGACATCGACGATAACGCTGTCGCCTTCGCAAGATGGGGCCGCTATCGCAAGACGACCGGCATTTCCGCCGAACGCCTTGCCCGCTGGTTCACAGCCGAGGACGACGAGGTTCGTCCGATTCGGGAGATCCGCGAGATGTGCGTCTTCTCCATGCATAGCGTCGTCAAGGACCCGCCGTTCTCCAGACTGGATCTTGTGTCCTGCCGCAACCTGCTGATCTACATGGACGCTGAATTGCAGGATCGCATGCTGCGCATGTTTCACTACGCGCTGAAACCCGACGGCATTCTTTTTCTGGGGCCTTCCGAAGGCGTCGGTCGCCTCGGCGCCCTTTTCGCGTCTCTCGACAAGAAGCACCACATTTTCCAACGTCGGGAGGCCGACGCAAGGTTTCCGAACATGCCGTCTACCGGGGTCCCGCTTGTCCTCTCTCCGCACCATGCAGTAGCGCCGACCGTTCCGGCGGCCAACGATCGGATTGACAGAAGCGCGCGCCGCGCGCTCGCGAAATATTCGCCCGTCTATATCGTGATCGACGGGCAGGAGAACATCCTGCGGTTTTCCGGCGGCGAAGTCGGCTCCTATCTCGAGCCCGCCGCGGGCGCGCCGAGCTTCAAACTCTTTAGTAATTTGAGAAAGACTCTTCGCTTCGCCGTCCGGGCGGCATTGCATACGATGTCGACGACGAACGCGGCCGCCGTCCAGGACAATGTCGCGATCCGGATCGACGGCCGCATCCGCCCGGTGACCGTGATCGCCGAGCCCCTATCCGGCGGGAACGGCGAGACCTCGCTTTTCATGATCATCTTTCTCGAAGGCCACTATGGGAGCGAGGCGCCCGACGCCGCCAATGAGAGCGAGCCCGCGACGGCCGGGATGCGCGCGATCGAACACGAACTGCGGACGGTGCGGAACCAACTCCAATCGAGCATCGATGATTTGGAGATCGCGAACGAGGAGATGAAATCGGCGGCCGAGGAATATCAATCCGTCAATGAAGAGTTGCAATCGTCGAATGAGGAGCTTGAGACCTCGAAAGAGGAAATGCAGTCGATCAACGAAGAGCTGCAAACCATCAATGCGGAGATGAACGCCAAGAACGAGGCTTTGAGGCGCGTCAATAGCGATCTGAAAAACCTGCTCGACAGCACGCAGATCGCGACCATGTTTCTTGATAGCGCGCTGCGCATCAAAAGCTTCACCCCCGGAATGACGGAGATTTTCCATCTTCGGGAGAGCGATCGCGGTCGGCCGGCGACCGAAATCGTCACGCTACTCGCCTATGACGACATCGCCAAGGATGTGGCGAAAGTGCTGCGCGACCTCACCGTCGTCGAGCGCGAGGTCGCCCTCAAGACGGCCGACGCCGCCTATATCCTGCGCATCCGGCCCTATCGCACCATCGACGACGCCGTTGACGGCGTCGTCCTGACCTTTGTCGACATCAGCGAACGGCGGAGAGCCGATCAGCATGAGTCGCTGCTGCTGGCCGAACTCGATCATCGCGTCAAAAACATTCTGACGATCGTTTCCTCGGTGGTGACGCAGAGCCTGGAGAGCAGTGCGATCCCGGCGGCGTTCGCGACGGCGATCGAGGGGCGCATCGCCGCGATTTCCAGAGCCCAAAACATGCTGACCCAGTCTGGCGGCGGCCCCGCATCATTGCGCGAACTTCTAACCGCCGAACTCGCGCCTTACGATCGGGGCGGCCAATCCTTATCGATTGCCGGCGCGGATGTTGGGATTTCGCCCAAGGCCGGCCTGGCGCTGGCGATGGTGTTCCACGAACTGGCGAGCAATGCCGCGAAATATGGAGCCCTGTCGACAGAGGCCGGGTCGCTCGCCGTATCGTGGACTGTGAGCCGCAGGTCGGGACCGACGCTGCATTTCCTGTGGATCGAGACCGGCGGACCGCCGATCGCCGGACTGCCCTCGCGACGCGGATTCGGCTCGACATTGATCGAGCGCACCCTCTCTCGTGAGATGGACGCGATCGTGACCCAGGAATTTCGTCCGTCAGGCTTTTGCTGCGCCATCGACATTCCGCTCACGAGCGACATCGGCCATACGCAAGACCTGCCCCGCTGAGGCGCTGCGGTCGGCGGCGACAGGTTAGTTCTCAACCCATTTCGGCGGACGGCGCCCGCTCAGCGCTTGGAGGACTCCTCGTCCGCCTGCTCTCGATAGAGGCTTGTGGCGCGGACGACGAAGATGAGGAGCACGACCGCAGATGGCCACTGAAACCAGAAGTGGCCGCTCCAGGAGAACAGGTTGATCGCGCCGAGGAAGGCGACGATCGCGCCGGCCCGGATCGCGCTGACGATCAGCCTCTCCTGTTTCTTCCGCGGCGGAGCGCTCTGGCCGCCGCCGATGTCGACAGGCGGCTTGATTGCGTCGAACATCACCGCGCTATAGACGGGCACTTCGGTATCGATGTTCTTCAGCCGCTGAGGCCCGAGGAAATTGAAGCTCAGGCTGAGCTTGTTCTTGACCTGGTCGAATACGGTACCCGAAATCAGAACGCCGCCAGGTTCCGCCAGAGATTGAAGGCGCGCGGCGATATTGACGTCATCGCCGAATATATCGTCGCGCTCTACGATCACGTCGCCCAGATTGATGCCGATGCGGAACCACATCTGCCGGTCAGGTTCGAGCTTCTGATTCCGCTCGGCAAGCTGACGCTGGATGTCTACGGCCGTCTGCACCGCCATGACAGAGCTCGGGAACTCGGCCAGCACAGCGTCGCCGGGGGTGCTGACGATCCGCCCACGATTCCCGGCGATAATTCCGGTCATTATGCCCTTGTAGTCGTTGAGCAGCGCCAGCGTCCCGGCCTCGTCCAGCCTCATCAAGCGGCTGTAGCCAAAGACGTCGGCCGAAAGGATATTGGTCAGCCTGCGTTCGATCTCGGTGCTCATGCCTGACACTGCTTTGGACGATCCTGCGGAGATCGTAATATTTCGCGGGTATTCGAGTTCCTGGATGAGCGCGGAGCGGAGCGCCGGAGACTAATGCCCGCCTCGCGCAACCGCAACGCCGGTCGCGCGGCTTCCACTGAATGATCGCTTTACCGGGGGCTTGCAAACCGAACAAGTCTGCTGTATGTAACCAATAGGTTGATAACTAGTTGGTTAAATATATGCCGTCGGATCGTCTCAGCGCCACCCTGTCCGCCCTCGCCGACCCGACGCGGCGCGGCATTCTGGCGCGCCTGACGACCGGCGATGCGACCGTGAAGGAATTGGCGGAACCCTATGAGATGAGTCTGGCGGCGATTTCCAAGCATCTGAAGGTGCTGGAGGCCGCGGGTTTGATTTCACACGGGAGAGACGCCCAGTGGCGTCCGCGCCACCTCGAAGCGGGTCCTCTGCGCGATGTCTATGCGTGGCTCGAAGGCTATCGGCACTTCTGGGATGAAAGCCTCGACAGTCTGGCTGCGCATCTCAAGACAATGCAGAAGCGAAAGCTCGAGGAGTAACGATGAGCCGCCTCGATTGTTGGAAAACTTCGAGGCCGGATCAGCGAGCAAGGCCGGATCAACGGAGAATGTCCCGATGGCAGCGACGATAGACATCAGTTCGATGGATCAGCCGGTGATCGTCATCACGCGCATATTCGATGCGCCGCGTGAATTGGTCTGGACCGCCATCACCGATCCGAAGCACGTCGCGCAATGGTACGGCGGGCCGGGCTTCACCAATCCCGTGTGCGAGATGGATCTGCGCCCTGGCGGGGCCTGGCGTCACGTCATGCAGGCGCCCAACGGAGCACGCTTCACGATCAACAGCATATTCGAAGAGGTCGTCAGACCGGAACGGCTGCTATGGCGGACCCTCAGGGACGCCAGCCGCAACCCTTCTCCCCCGACAAACCATAATACGATAACGCTCGAAGAGACGGGCGCTCAGACCAAGTGGATGCTGGTGTCGCGCTTCGATTCCTTCGCCGACCGCGATCTCACCGCGAGCATGGGCTTCGGCCAGATGATCAGCATGGGCCTCGAGCGGATGGCCGAACATCTCAGGACGATGTGAGGCGGCGACGGTTTCAAATCCACAGGAGATCATCAGATGTCAGCGATCGCACAACGCCAATACCATTTGAAGGTCGCCCTTCTTGGCCGCGATGATCGCATCGCCAATAGGTTTTTTCGTTTCGGTTGATCGCCCTACTCGGCGCAGCGCGGTGCGCCGAGCAGGCCTGCACGGCGATCAGATCGATTTGCGCAGGGACTTGAAACCCGCGCGAACTTCCTCCGAATAGAACCCCGGCTGTTCCCACGCCGCGAAATGTCCGCCTTTGGGAAGCTTGTTGTAATGAACGAGCTTGGGATAGGCCTTCTCCGCCCAACTACGCGGGGCGGTATAGATTTCGTCGGGGAAGGCGCTCACCGCCGCCGGGATGACGACGCCCTTCACGTCGAAAAAGCCCTTTTTCGCCGTGGCGCTGTAGTCCCAATAGGAACGCGCCGTCGACACCGCGGTGTTCGTCAACCAATAGAGCGTCAGATTGTCGAGTATGTCGTCTCGCGTCAGCCCTTCCGACTGGCCGTCGAACACGCGCGCGATCAGTTGGTAACTGCGAATGTCGTGGTCGAGGATCCAGGCGGCCAGGCCGATCGGCGAATCGGCGAGCCCGTAGAGCGTCTGCGGACGCAGCGACATCTCGGTGGCGTATCCCAGGCCTTTTTTATAGAAGAAGTCCAGTTGATCCCATGCGCTGCGTTCCTCCGCGGAGAGCCCGGCCGGCGCCGGCTCGTGGAAATTGATCGCCCTGGAAATGTCGGCTGGAACAGTACCAGGCATGTTCGAATGAATGGCGAGCACTTCCGGCGGCGCCTGCACGCCCAATTCGTCGACAACCTGGGCGCCGACATCGCCGCCCGCCGCCACAAAGCGCTGATATCCCAGGCGCTTCATCAAGATAACCCACGTGCGTGCTATATGGGCGATGTCCCAACCCGTAACGGTCGGTTTGCCTGAGAATCCGTAGCCCGGCAGCGACGGAATCACGATATCGAACGCGTCCGATGCGTTTGCGCCATAGGCCGTGGGATTGGTGAGCGGATCGATGATTTTCAATTGTTCGATGATCGAGCCCGGCCAACCGTGCGTGACAATGAGCGGCAGCGCATTCTCATGTTTCGAGCGAACGTGAATGAAGTGAATGTCCAGCCCGTCGATCTTGGTCATGAATTGCGGCAGCGCATTCAGTTTCGCCTCGCACTGGCGCCAGTCGTAATTCGTCGCCCAATCGTGCGCGAGTTGCTGAATCGTCGCCAGCCGCACGCCTTGCGTATCATCGGCGACGGTTTCCGGATCCGGCCAACGGATCGCCGTCAGGCGTCGACGTAGGTCCACAAGCTCGTCTTCCGGAGCGCTATAGCGGAAGGGGCGGATTGCTTCGTCATCAGGCGCTGCGCGCAACTTGGCCGGAAACAGGGCGACAGCGCCGGCCGCCGCCGCGGCGGCAAGCACATTGCGACGATTGAGCGATAACGAACTTGTCGACATGGTCCTTCTCCGATTGTTGCCGAATATCTGTCTGATTTTGGCGGCGCATTCGGCGGCGCGACGCTTGTTTGGTCGGGTGCGATCTCGGCGACACGCCGCGATTGTGAAGCAATCTGGCGCCGATGCCCTCGCGGGATCGTCTTCTAACGAGTAGCGAGCCCTCGATCTCTGGGATCCTCATGAAAACGATGAAGGCCGCCTGTTGCGGGACAGCTTCCTCCTGCCGGATATCTCGCGAGACGCAGTGCCCAACAACGACTGTAAATCGCGGAAGCGGGCGCGGATTGTATCTAAGAACTGAGTTTTTTGCGGATCACGCGCATTTCGAGTTACCGCCAGGCGAAGCCCTCCGGGGATGGCGCAATGCTGGTCCGGCTTTGCTGAAAAGGCGCGAGGCGCGATCCGCCTCAACGGGACATTTCCGCATCCGACGCCATTGATTCTGCTGGATCGGCGCCCAAATGTCCTGGGCGCGCGCGCCGTCGCCTTGACATCCCGCTGCGAATCCGGCGCCCCTCCTGCATGGCCAAATCGAAAACCCTGTTCGTCTGCCAGAACTGCGGCGCGATTACGCAGCGCTGGCAGGGCAAATGCGATTCCTGCGGCGAATGGAACACGATCGTCGAGGAGGCGGTCGCCGCCGGCATCGCCGCCTCGCGCAACCGCAATGCCGGCCGCGCCTTTGCGCTTGAAGGCCTCGCCGGCGCCGCGCGCGCCGAGGAGCGCATCGTCACCGGCCTTGGCGAACTCGACCGCGTCACCGGCGGCGGCTTCGTCGCCGGCTCGGTCGCGCTGATCGGCGGCGAGCCAGGCATCGGCAAATCGACGCTGCTGATCCAGGCCTGCGCTTGCCTGGCGCGCCAAGGCGGCCGCGTCGTCTATATCTCAGGCGAGGAATCGACCTCGCAGGTGCGCCTGCGCGCCGCGCGGCTCGGTCTTTCCGACGCTGCTGTCGAACTCGCCGCCCAGACCGGCGTCGAGGATATTGTCGCCACGCTCGCCTCGGGCGACCGGCCGAAACTGGTGGTGATCGATTCGATCCAGACGATGTGGAGCGATGCGATCGAATCGACGCCGGGCACGGTGAGCCAGGTGCGCGGCTCGGCGCAGGCGCTGATCCGCTTCGCCAAGGCGAGCGGTTCGGCGATCATCCTTGTCGGCCATGTCACCAAGGACGGGCAGATCGCCGGGCCGCGCGTCGTTGAACATATGGTCGACGCGGTGATGTCGTTCGAGGGCGAAGGCGCCCATGCGTTCCGCATCCTGCGCGCCTCGAAGAACCGCTTCGGCGCCACCGACGAGATCGGCGTGTTCGAAATGACCGGCGCGGGCCTCAGCGAAATCGCCAACCCTTCCGCTTTGTTTCTCGCCGGACGCGACGGGGCGAGCCCTGGGACCGCGGTGTTCGCCGGCATCGAGGGCGCGCGTCCGCTGCTCGTCGAAATCCAGGCGCTGGTGGCGCCGACCAATCTCGGCACGCCGCGCCGCGCCGTGGTCGGCTGGGACTCGAGCCGGCTGGCGATGATCCTCGCGGTGCTCGAGGCGCATGGCGGATTGAAGCTTGGCCAATATGACATCTATCTCAATGTCGCCGGCGGCCTCAAAATCGCCGAGCCAGCCGCCGATCTCGCCGCCGCCGCCGCGCTCGTCTCCTCGCTGGTCGGCGCCAGCCTGCCGCATGACGCCGTCTATTTCGGCGAGATCGGCCTGTCGGGCGCGATCCGGCCCGTCGCGCATGCGGGGCTCAGGTTGAAGGAAGCCGCCAAGCTTGGCTTCAAGCGCGCGGTCGCGCCTGCCTCGGCGGAGCGGCAAGGCAATGGCGCGACGAGCCTCGCCTTGAGTCCGGTGTCGTCGGTGGCGAGCCTTGTCGCGGAAATCGCGGCGGCGGGAATTGCCGTGAACAAAGACCGTAACAGGGTGACGAAGTGAACCGGCTTCGCTATAAGCGGCGGGCGCGGGCATTCCCTGACGAGCGCAAAGCGCAAAAGCCATGCGAGGCCAATTGAAATGCCCTCTTATCTCGACCTCGGACTGATCGTCATCATTCTGGTTTCGGCGCTGTTGTCGATGGTGCGCGGCTTTACCCGCGAAGTGCTGGCGATCGGCTCATGGGCGGCGGCGGCGGCGGCCGCCTATTTCTTCTATCCCAATCTCGTGCCCTATGTTTCGCCCTATATTCACAAGGAGCCGCTGCCGGCGGTGATCTCGGCGGCGGTGATCTTTTTCGTTGCGCTGATCATCGTCTCGATCCTGACGGTGCGCATTTCCGACGCCATTCTCGACAGCAAGGTCGGCGCGCTCGACCGCTCGCTCGGCTTTCTGTTTGGCGCGGCGCGCGGCTTCCTGCTCGGCGTCGTCGCCTTCGCCATCTTCAACTGGCTGGTCGCGGAAAAACAGCAGCCTGAATGGGTGAAGGAGGCCAAGACGCGGCCGATCCTGATGGAGACCGCCGACCGCGTCATCGCCATGCTGCCCGACGACGCCGAACATACGATCGAGGGCTGGTGGAAGAAGACCAAGACCACCGCCGCGCCCGCCGAAGAGGCGCCCGATGATTCGCTCGCCGCGCCGCCCGTCGACACATCGGCCCCGCCGCCACCGCCCAAAAAGGCGGATATCGCGCCGACCCCGGCTCCAGCGCCGGCGCCCACTCCGAGCGTCGCGCCGACC